>NZ_CP053351.1:1642500-2242500 GCF_013394655.1 Winogradskyella schleiferi | reverse complement strand
TTGCCACGTTTAGAACCGTTTAAAGAAGTCCAGCTTGCAGAACCAACAGTTCCAAAAGGTAAACTACCTCTTTGTCCATTCGCAAAACCATCGCTAGGAACTACATGATGTATGTCGTTTTGCATTGGAGAGGCACTTCCAAAAGACGATTGCGGAATGGTATGCTCACGATTGTAACATACACCTTCTGCGTTATAATTTCCACATTGGTTAGAGCCATGATTAAACGTGTAAGGATCTGTTCCGTTTGGGTTTTCCGTATAATACAATAGTATAGTACCATCATTTTCGTAACCACTTTCGGCAATATTATCGGTATGTGTAGTTACGTAACCATCATATAAGCTACCGTAACCTTGATCAATATGTCCATTAGAAATAATGGTTTTTAATTGGGTTTTTAAGGCAAAACCTGATAAGCCATTTGCACTGTCGTAATAGTTTGTAGGAATTTGCGCAAAACCAATGCTAGTAATAAAAATAAATAATAGGTAAAGATGCTTCATATTTAAAATCGTTCAATTGTTATTTGGGTTATTTTTTTTCTAAAAGTGCCATGTAAAATCCATCAAAGCCAGATTTGTAGGCCAATACTTTTTTGTCTTTGACAAAAGTAAAATCTTTTCCGGCTTCAGATGTTAAAAATTTGTCAACTTGTTTTTGATTTTCGGAAGGTAAAACAGAACAGGTGGCATAAACCATTTTACCGCCAGACTTTACCATTTTAGAATATTGTTCTAAAACTTCCAATTGCGTTTGTTTGATACTTTCTATAAACTCTGGTTGTAGTTTCCATTTCGCATCCGGATTTCGTCGTAATACACCTAACCCAGAACATGGCGCATCAATTAATAAACGGTCAGCTTTGCCATGTAATTTTTTAATCGGTTTTGTAGAATCTATGACTTTCATCTCAATATTGTGAACCCCATTTCTACGAGCTCTAACCTTTAATTTTTTCAGTTTACTTTCGTAAATATCCATAGAGATAACCTGGCCTTTGTTTTCCATCAAAGCCGCTAAATGCAAGGATTTTCCACCTGCACCTGCACAAACATCCACAACCTTCATACCAGGTTTCACGTCTAAATAATCAGCTACTAATTGGGAAGACGCATCTTGAACTTCGAACCAACCCTCTTTAAAAGCTTCAGTCACAAATACGTTTGCACGTTCCGTTAACTTTAAGGCATAAGGATGATTTGGTAAAAACTCGGTTTCTATATCCTCGGATTGTAGTTTGAGTTGTAAATCATTTTTATTGGTTTTAAGTGTGTTGACTCTAAGAATAACATCAGCTTGCTCGTTTTGCATGGCTATTTCTTTGGTCCATTCTGCTTCGCCTAACTCAGCAACACCCAATTCATCCATCCAATCAGGAATGGATTCTTTGTATTTTCTGATTTTGGATAGTTCGTCAAATCGGCCCTTTATTTTTCGGGTAGGTGTGTCTGTAAAGTATTTCCAGTCTGGTAATTTAATGCCTTTTAGCGTGGCCCAAACAGCAAACATTCGCCAAAGGTTGTCTCTGTGGTATGGTGCTTTTACATCTGCGATTTCAGCATATAGTCTTTGGTAGCGCACAATAGTGTAAACCGTTTCTGCTACGAAACCTCTATCGCGACTTCCCCAACGTTTATCTCGTTTTAGTAATTGTTGAATCACTTTATCGGCATATTCCCCTTCATTAAAAATAAGGTGTAAACCATCTATTACGGCAAAGCATAAGTTTCTGTGTAATCTCATAATCGGTATTGAATTTTTCAGTCTTCTTTTGCTGTTGAATAGTTCTGCAAAAAAGGACGTGCAAAGGTACACATTTGTTTAATTGTTGGGCTAATTAACTTTCAAATTATAAAGCTTTGTTATTTTTAGGAAAAATTAGGAGTATGCGTGTTTTAATATTTGTTCTGTTGTTAGTAGGATTATATTCTTGTAAACATGATGAATTAGTAAAATCTAGAAATTTTACGAAAGTAGAAATTGAAACGTTGCTGCAAGATTCTTTGTTGAATGTAAGAGCTTTGGAAATAAACGAAGGAAGAGTTGTAGCGGCTACATCTTCAGGTAAAATTCTAAGAAGTGTTTTGTCTTATATGCAAGATTTTGAAGAGGGGAATTATTGGTTGTCAACAGAGGATTCATTAATACCAAGCAATTTTAGAGCAATAGCTTTTCAAGGTGATTATACTTTTACCCTATCAATTGGAAATCCAGCTAAACTATTTCAAGATGGTTCATTGGTTTACTATGAAGCAAACCCAAAAGCCTTCTATGATTCTATGGACTTCTGGAACGATCAAGAAGGCATCGCCATCGGAGATCCAACAAACGATTGTATGAGTGTTATCATAACCAGAGATGGTGGAGACTCTTGGACAAAAATATCTTGTGACGATTTACCAAAAGCGAAAGCAGGCGAAGCTGCCTTTGCAGCAAGTGACACTAATATTGCTATAATTGGAGACCATACTTGGGTAGCCACAGGTGGAAAAGCAAGTAGAATACTATACTCACCAGATAAAGGTAAAATCTGGGACGTTTACGACACACCAATTATTCAAGGCAAAGAAACGACGGGTATTTATTCCATGGATTTTTATGATGAAAAAAACGGATTCGCCATTGGTGGCGATTATACCAAACCAAACGATACATTGAACAACAAAATAAGAACCAATGACGCTGGAAAAACTTGGCAAGTTGTGGCTAATGGAAAAGGTCCTGGTTATCGAAGCTGTATCCAGTATGTTCCAAATAGTGACGGAAAAGAGCTAGTTGTTATTGGATTTAAAGGTATTGATTATAGTAATGATGCAGGAGATTCATGGAAGCATTTAAGCGATGAAGGTTATTATACCATTCGGTTTTTAAATGATTCTGTGGCTTATGCAGCAGGTAAGGGTAGGATTAGTAAATTGACGTTTAGGGAGTAATACCCTTTATCCCTCAAAATAATTGGTATAAAAAAAGTGCTCTGGAATTACCAAAGCACTTTATCTGTGTAGTATTTATATAAGATTTAAGGAGCTGTAATCATTTCTTCAGCTTCAATGGCTTTAGTATAGTTGGCTTTTACTTTACTCAAAAAACCAAAAAACTTGCTGCCGTCTTTTTTCTTTAGTTCCACATGGACGTCGCCATTAGCTTTGGTCATAACATCATTAATGACCACCTCATTTCCATAGACACTTTTATAACGGGTCACTGTACCTCGTTTTATTAAAATGTTGGGTTTTGGAAATTTGATATAGTGATATGATTGTGACAGAGGTGCTTTAATTATAAGTTCATCACCAACTTTTGGTTCACTTTGTGCACTAACCATAAAACAGTATCCGAAAAAAAATAGGGTAAAAAGTAGTTTTTTCATAATTATAGTTGTTTAAATTAGTAATAATGCAATAATATTTAAATTTAAGTGGTTTTACAAGAACTTTAGAGATACCTTAACAAATGCGAAAAGCATTGATATTTAAAATTTTAATTTTACGAATTTTAGTTCTATTATTTAATCAAATTAATTTTACAGAAAGATGAAATTACCAGGCATAGGATCAAGAATCAACCATAACGAATACGGAAAAGGAGTGGTTACCAACGTCACGTCAAAACACTATTGGGTCACATTTATAGAAAACGGATTGGAAACCATAGATCTGGATTCGGAATTTGAAGTTATTGAAGCCGCCGAAGACGAAGTGGATACCATCAGTTTTTATGAAGTAGAACGCAGTTTAAAGTCCATACTAAAAAAATGGTCCGATGTTTCCGAAGTCATTAGTATAGCAGATAAATGGAAGGGCGGAAAACTCATTATACAACCAGGAGACACTAACTTAAAATCCACAGAGTTGCCGATTGATAAATTCTTTCATAAAATCACTATGGTTCGCGATCGCTTACGTGTTATGGAGCAAAAGATAAATTCCAGTAATCTGGAAGAGCAGGAAAAGATAGACCTTCAACAATATATTACAAGAAGTTATGGCAGTTTAACGAGTTTTAATGTGTTGTTCAAGCTGAAGAGTCAACAGTTTGTAGGGCAGCGGCGTAAATAGTTCACAGATGACAGTCCTATGTTGGTGGTGAAAAGTGAAAAGTGAAAAGTGTAAAGATTACAAGTTAACTTCAAAAAATGGGATAATTTATAATCTCAAACCCTTAACCTCACTGATCTCCAAACCAAACACCAAAAACTTATGGAACGTAGGCAACTGGGCTCCACTTTCGGTAGTTATCCAGTTTTCCCATGTGGCTTCTAAACCCTCAATAGGTAGAATATGAACCCACATTTGAAAGCTTTTAGGTTTTCCATTGGCATCTAAATGCCATAAATAAGAATCTCCTGGTGTTGTTCCTCCGGAAGTATAGGTGACCAAAAGCGCCTCTTTATTCGATTCGGTTTTTACCAATCGACGTTCTACACCTGGATCAAACACTTTGTAAGGTGCCACTAACCAAAAGGAATCGTTGTTAAAATAGCTTTCAGCTTTACGGATATAATCTTGCTTTTCTGCGCCATTGTATTCTTGTTCGGCTACAAAGACTTTTGAATTATTTCGATTTTCCAGATCTAGAATAACGGTTAAATGATCCCAGTAGACTTCACACGTTTTGTCCGATTTATACCATTTATAGTGGTGTCTGCCCTTAAACGTCCATTCCAAATAATCGGTATTGAGATAGGCCTCCTCATCCAAAGCTTCGAGCATTTTGTTTGCTAGTTGATCGGCATTGGCGCCTTGTTGTCCCGTTGGTAAGTCTTCATCGAATTTTAAATACATAAACCCAAAGAGTAGGACTGTCGGTAAAGTAAAGAAGATGATAACGCTTCCAATTATTTTTAATGCTTTTTTAAATTTAAATGGTTTCTTTGTCATTATCGGTATCGATTGTTTTTTGAGAAATTCAGGAATCATTTATTATTCAAAGATAACAGAGCGTTCTATAATTTTTATTTCATATTCCAATAAAAACCTTAGAACTTAAAATCTCGTTCTATCTCTATTCGTTTTTCAGCACTGAAAACCATTAATTCTTCAAAAAAATCAGTAAAATCTTTTTCAAAAGCATCATAATGTGTTCTAAGTTCCTTAGTAGCTTCGTTCATTTTAGAACGCCCTTTTGTTCTGCGGTTCATACCATTCAGAACCAACTGAATACCTTCAACCGTTGCATAACTGATTAACCAATTCCCTTCAATCATAATTGGAGTCAATTTTTGAAAACGTGGTGGAAGAATAGCCATGTTGTTTATTAAGCTTTTATAAAAGTCTGCGATGTAAATATCTAGTGGAATATCTGAATAGTTCTTCCAGTTTTTAGCCAAAAAATGATCGTAAAATATATCTACAATCACACCACTGTAATGACTATAACCTTTATGCAATCTTTTGGTACATCGTCTAAAAATAGGATGTGCATCCGTAAAGGTATCAATATGGCGATGCAGTTTAATGCCTATTTGAATTTCAACAGGATACAATTTGTATTTATTCCCCCTAACTCCATCACCAACAAAGTTTCCTATGGTAATGAGTTCGTTGTCTCCAGAAAGGTAAATATGAGCCAAGAAATTCATCGGTCGAAATTACAAATTCATGATCACATAATAGTTTAGTACATAATAAAAATTGTCAGTACGTATATATTCAATTTCCCGATGGGACAAGAATTTGTGTTAATAAATTCATTTCTAATGCATTGTTTGGGAGTTTATTATAAGGCCTTAATTTTTAATCTCTATAAATTTTGCCACGAATACACGAATTTACAGGTTTTCTATAATATCAAATAAAATAATTGACTATCTATTTCACAAATGATACAGACCTAAGGTCTGTTCCAAAGATTTATAGACTTTCATTTATCGCAAATATAAGATTCGTGTATTCGTGGCAAAAAATCAATTGCTTTTATTTTTGTCATGTATTTGGACTTAATAGCTAAAATTGATAATAAATTAAAGAAGTGGTTTAAGCTTTTTTAACGGGCTCAAAAAAAAATGTCCTTTTGGAAATATTTTTTGTCGTTTTTTCTTTCCTTAGTGATGCTATGCAAGCAAAAAATACCTTCAACTATCCACAAAATGATTAATTTCCGCTTCAATTCTAAAAGTTTAAACCACTTCTAGTATAAAACGGTATATCTATTTATATTTGCTGAAAATCAAAAATTTATGACATTAATAAAATCAATTTCAGGAATTCGTGGCACTATTGGCGGACCAGTAGATGAAAACCTAACACCAATAGATGCCGTTAAATTCGCAGCCGCTTATGGTACATGGTTAAAGCAACAGCGTAATAAAGACAACTATAGAGTCGTTGTTGGGCGTGATGCTAGAATTTCTGGAGAGATGATTCAGAATTTGGTCATGAATACTTTAGTTGGTTTAGGGATTCACGTGATTGATTTAGGCTTATCCACAACACCAACGGTTGAGGTTGCGGTGCCAATGGAACATGCCGATGGTGGTATTATTTTAACGGCAAGCCATAATCCAAAACAATGGAACGCCTTAAAGCTATTAAATGCTAAAGGTGAGTTTTTAAATGGTGAAGAAGGACAGAAAATATTGGAGATTGCGGATTCCAATACAATGAATTTTGCAGAAGTTGATGACTTGGGGAAAATAACCATCAACGATGCCTATATTGATTTACATATTGTTGAAGTTTTAGCATTACCATTAGTCAATAAAAAGGCCATTGAAAAAGCAAATTTTACAGTGGTTGTCGATGGTGTGAATTCTACAGGAGGAATCGCTATTCCTTTATTGTTAGAACGTTTAGGTGTGGAGCCTGTAAAATTATATTGTGATCCAACGGGTCATTTTCCTCATAATCCAGAACCTTTAAAAGAACATTTAGGCGATTTGGCAAAAGCGGTTGTAAAGGAGCATGCTGATTTCGGAATTGTAGTTGATCCAGATGTTGATCGTTTGGCATTTATGGATGAAACCGGCGAAATGTTTGGCGAAGAATACACTTTGGTTGCTTGTGCAGATTACGTGTTGAGCAAAAACCCTGGAAATACCGTTAGTAATATGAGTTCTACGCGCGCACTTAGAGATATTACCGAAAAACATGGAGGAACGTATGAAGCTAGTGCTGTGGGCGAAGTAAACGTGGTAGCTTTAATGAAAAAAAACAAGGTCGTCATTGGAGGTGAAGGAAATGGTGGTATAATTTATCCAGAATCACATTATGGTCGTGATGCTTTGGTTGGCGTTGCGCTGTTCTTAAGCTTATTGGCTGAAAAACAAATGAAGGTAAGCGAACTTAGGGCCACATATCCTAATTATTATATGAGTAAGAAGAAAATTCAATTGACACCTGGATTAGATGTCGATGGTATTCTGAAAACCATGGAATCCAATTATAGTCATGAAAAATTAACGACCATCGATGGTGTAAAAATTGATTTTGCAGATAGTTGGGTGCATCTACGTAAGAGCAATACCGAGCCGATCATTAGAATCTATACTGAAGCACCTTCGCAAGACGCTGCCGATACTTTGGCAGATCGTTTTATTGCAGAAATTAAGGCTATTGCTAATATTTAGTATCTTTAAATGAAATCTAGAACTCATGAACCCTTAGGGGAAATGAGTTTTGAATTTCGAATTGATTCCTTTTTTATAATGGGATCTGAAAATAATAATGTTATGACTTTGATTTCTGAAACTAAAAGGCAAGATATGGTAACTGATTTAGAAACCTATTTCAATCAGTTCAGAAAGCATATTATTGGTCAAGAACAATCCTTTGTGTCGCCTTATGGCGAACAAAAAATCATCTATACGGATTGGACTGCTTCTGGTCGTTTATATCGACCTATTGAAGAAAAACTGACGAATGATTTTGGACCGTTTGTAGCGAACACACATACGGAAACAACTGTTTCTGGTACGGCTATGACCAAAGCTTACCATAAAGCAAGGCATATTATTAAAGACCATGTCAATGCCAATGACGACGATATCCTTATCGTTTCAGGTAATGGAATGACAGGAGTGGTCAATAAATTCCAACGTATTTTAGGCTTAAAAATTCCTGAGAATTTAAAAGCCTTTACTAAGGTTCCAGATGAAATGCGACCTGTAGTTTTTATTTCACATATGGAACATCATTCTAACCAAACTACCTGGCTAGAAACTATGGCAAAAGTTGAGGTAGTGCCGCCTAATGAAGAGGGTTTATTTTGCCTGAAGAATTTAGAGACTTTATTGCATCAATATAAAGATTGTACCATTAAAATTGCATCTATAATAGACGGTTCTAATGTTACAGGAATTCAGATTCCACATCATGAGGTTGCTAAATTGATGCATAAACATGGAGGGGTTTGTTTTGTGGATTTTGCCTGTTCTGCACCTTACGTAGCTATTGATATGCATCCAATTGATAAAGATGCTCAATTAGATGCCATATTCTTTTCG
Source organism: Winogradskyella schleiferi (assembly GCF_013394655.1). Lineage (NCBI taxonomy): Bacteria > Pseudomonadati > Bacteroidota > Flavobacteriia > Flavobacteriales > Flavobacteriaceae > Winogradskyella > Winogradskyella schleiferi. The sequence goes on along the minus strand of NZ_CP053351.1, from coordinate 2,234,054 downwards.
CCTCATAAGTTTTTGGGTGGACCTGGCTCTTCTGGTGTTTTGGTTTTCAATAAGAAATTGTATAAAAATATGGTGCCAGATTGTCCAGGAGGCGGTACGGTAAGTTGGACGAATCCTTGGGGCGAACACAAATATATTGATAATATTGAAGATCGAGAAGATGGTGGTACACCAGGATTTCTTCAAACTATAAAAACAGCTTTGTCTATTCGTTTAAAAGAACAAATGGGAGTGGCTAATATGCTGAAGCGGGAACATGAACTTGTAGCGATCATCTTTGAGAAACTTGGAAATATTCCTAACATAAATATTCTCGCAGGTCAGCATAAAGATCGGTTAGGTGTGATTTCTTTTTATATCGACGACTTGCATTTTAATCTTGCTGTGAAACTGTTGAATGATAAATTCGGGATTCAAACACGTGGTGGTTGCAGTTGTGCGGGTACTTACGGGCATTTTTTGTTGCATGTAGATCAGCAAATGTCTCATGAATTAACGAATGAAATTTCCATCGGAGAGTTAGTGCGTAAGCCAGGTTGGATTCGTATGTCTATTCATCCAACAACCACAAATGCTGAAATAAAATTTGTTTGTGACAGTATTGTTGAATTATCCAAAAATCATAAAACATGGTCTAAAGATTATGACTATTCCAAGTCTAATAATGAGTTTATTCATAAATCGCTAATTGAAAGCGAAGGGTCTGAATTAGATGTGGATGTTTGGTTTGAGATGTAAAAAGAATCTCCTGTGATTCGCTGGGTTTTCACTTTATTAGATGTGTATTGCGAGGGTTGTGCAATTTATTTACTTCCATTTTAAAACTCCAGCGGAGCTTCATATCAATAGAAGTTTTTAATATTATCTTGAAGCAGCACAGGTAAGATATCGTTAGAATTTTGCTGTAAATTTTCAGTTGTAAACATTAAAACAATTTTTTAATCCACCTCAAAAGATTCCTTTTTTCAAAGGAATTTGTGTTCAAAGGAATTCGGGTGGCACCTTGTCTCTATGCTTCCAGCGTCTATGTGTCCAAAGATAATACTGAGGTGCTTCTATAATCTGTTCTTCCAGTAGTTTGAAAAATATATCTGTAATTTCGTAATCTTCAAATTCTTTTGGATGTTCTGAAATGGTCTTAAAGGAGGTTTCGTAATAACCGCGTTTTAGACGTTTCACACTAAAAAACACCACAGCCATATCCAATTTTTTTGCCAATATTTCAGCACCTGTATACATAGGTACTTTGATGCCCATAAATTCGTTCCAGTGGAATGCTTTATGCGCTTTTGGCGTTTGGTCAGATACAAAACCGTTAATGGTTAATTCACCTTTTCGTTTACTTTTTAGCAGAACATTAAAGGTTTCTTTAGTCGTAATAAGATGTGAATTATATTTGGCCCTGAGGCGTTTTACCAGTTTGTCAAAATATTTATTGTTTAAGCGTTTGTAAACAGCAAAACCTTTGTGTTTTAAGTAGGTCTGTAAAATAAAAATCCATTCCCAACTGCCGTAATGCCCACTCATTAAAATAATACTTCTATTCTTGGCTTCTAAATCATTGAGTAATTCAACATTGGTAAACTTAAACCGCTTTTTTATTTGCGCTTCAGAAATCGTCAAGGATTTAATGGCTTCCACCATCATGTCACAAAAGTGATGATAGAATTGTTTGGTAATTGTAGCAATTTCGTGTTCAGGTTTATCAGGAAAAACTAATCTAAGGTTCTCTTTTACAACCGATTTTCTATAACCAAAAACTCTGAAAATAAAAAAACAAACGATATCAGAAAGGCCATAAAGTAATCTAAACGGTAAGATTGAAATTAGCCAAAGAATAGGGTAAACTAAGATATAAGCAATAAGTTGCATTAAAGTATGATTGCATTTAAGCACAAATATATATATTTGATTTATAAGATTTAGATTTTATGGACAATTTGGGAATAAGCATAGTCACGATTGTAATTATCGCAGCCAACGGAATCCTATCATTTAAGGGATTTAATGATCGCAGTTTTTTTGAAAAGTATAAGTTTAATGTTGGTAGCATAAGACGAGGCGAGCAAATTAGAATGTTAAGTTCTGGATTTCTTCATGCGGATATTACCCATTTTTTGTTTAATATGTTTACCCTATACTTTTTCGCAGAGGCCGTAATCAGGCCGCTTGGCTCTTTTAATTTTCTCATTATTTATTTCGCTAGTTTGATATTTGGGAATTTGCTTTCACTTTATTTTCATAAAAACGACTATTGGTACAGTGCTATTGGCGCGAGTGGTGCCGTAACAGGAGTTCTATACTCGGCAATCCTCCTAAATCCTGGCATGAGTTTGTATATGTTCTTTGTACCCATTCCAATTCCAGGCTATGTGTTTGGTATTGGCTATTTATTGTACTCCATTTATGGCATGAAAAAAAGAATTGGCAATATTGGTCACGATGCGCATTTTGGTGGTGCTATTGGAGGTTATGTTATTACTTTAATATTAATGCCAAGTTTATTTAGAACTGACTTATTGTATATAGGTTTGTTGGCCATACCGATTATTATACTTTTTGTTTTACATAAAACGGGAAAGTTGAATTAAAGGTATTGATAATTTAGTTTTTTAACAATTCTTCTACTTTTTGTCTTAGAGCGTTTCCTCGAAGATTTTTGGCAACGATTTTTCCGTCTTTGTCAAGAATGTAGGTTGCTGGAATGGACTTAATATTATAAAGTTGCGCCACTGGATCATTGAAATATTTTAAATAAGACACCTGAGTCCATTTAAGTTGATCTTTTTCAACCGCATCCAACCATGCTTTTTTTGGATCTTTTTGTCCACGTGAACCATCTAAGGACACACCGATTATTTCTAATCCTTGGTCATGAAATTCATTGTATACTTTAACCACATTTGGGTTTTCCCTTCGGCAAGGGCCACACCAAGCTGCCCAAAAATCGATAATGGTGACTTTTCCCAAAAGGTCATTAAGCGAGACCATTTTGTCATCTGGTGTAGGTGCTTTAAAATTAGGCGCTACTTTCCCAACTTCCAAATTGGCTGTTTTCATTTGGATGTTGTAGAGGTTATCTAATCTTAGTTTAATTTCTGCGCCAACTTTGGATGATTTTAATGTTGCATCTAAATTATTGAAGGCTGCCCTATATTTTTCGACATCTAAATTAGGGTCTTTTAATGCGTCTTGAATAAGATATAAACTAAAAAAATCATCGTTGTGCTCATTTATATAATCAACGGTAAATTCTGTTTTTTTATTTTTTATGGCCTCGATTTGTTTGGTCAGTACTTCTTGTTTTGCCATATCCCTTTGAGACCTTGCTCTTCGCATTTCAGAATTAAGTTGTGCTATTTCTTTTTCTATATCCTTTAAGCCGTTTTGATAGGTTTCATATATATTTTGGGATTTAGAACCTGTTATTTTCGACTCTGATATTTTCGCTTTATTGATCTCAACATTTATTGCGCTGTTTTCTACCATTATGGGTAGTTTTCCGGGAACACTGTTTACCGTAATGTGATATAAGGTTGGCGTGTCCATTTTGCCTTCAAACGTAAACTGCTCGTTCACCACCATTTTGGTATCAACCGCCTTATCCCTTCCTTTTTCATCTGTTTCATTTAAATGTACCCTTACACCATTATAAACACCCTTGGCCGTACCATTGATAATATAATTGGTGCGTTTTGGTTCTTGTTTACAACTAAAAAATAAAAGACTTACGATTGTGTAAATGACTAGTTTTTTCATAATTAACTTGGTAATAGTATTCTGAATTTAGAGTGTTACAAATATAAAAACAAAGCTTTAAAAGCAAATATATAAAATGAATCTCTTCAAGTTGCGTATTATAATATTTAAAGAATCCCATAATTTACAATACTTTTGCAACAAATAATTGAAGATGCATAACGATACTATTGTAGCTTTGGCGACGCCCTCTGGAAGTGGCGCCATTGCGGTTATCCGCTTATCAGGACAAGAAGCGATCTCTATAGCTTCAAAATGTTTTAAATCGGTTTCCAATAAGGATTTAGCACAACAGGCGACCCATACCATTCACTTAGGTCATATTGTTGATGGAAGCCGAACTATAGATGAGGTTTTAGTGTCTGTATTTAAAGATCCAAATTCTTATACAGGGGAAAATGTGGTAGAGATCTCATGTCATGGTTCGTCTTATATCCAACAAGAAATTATTCAATTGTTTTTAAGAAATGGCTGTCGAATGGCATCAGCGGGTGAGTTTACACTTCGTGCATTTTTAAATGGAAAACTAGATTTGAGTCAGGCGGAAGCTGTAGCCGATTTAATAAGTAGTGATAATGAAGCATCCCATCAAATTGCGATGCAACAGATGCGTGGCGGTTTTTCTTCTGAAATTGCCAAGCTACGCGAAGAACTGCTCAACTTTGCTTCTTTGATTGAACTGGAGCTCGACTTTGCAGAGGAAGATGTGGAATTTGCCGACCGCACACAATTTAAACAATTGATTGAACGCATCAATTTTGTTTTGAAACGTTTGATTGATTCCTTTTCGGTAGGAAACGTGATAAAAAACGGTATTCCTGTAGCCATTGTCGGCGAGCCTAATGTTGGAAAATCAACCTTATTGAATGCTTTACTAAATGAAGACAGGGCGATAGTATCTGAAATTGCAGGCACCACAAGAGATACGATTGAAGATGAAATATCGATTGGTGGTATTGGGTTTCGGTTTATTGATACTGCAGGTATTCGTGACACTAAAGATGTGGTGGAGAGTATTGGGATTAAAAAAACATTTGAAAAGATTGAGCAAGCGCAAGTCGTCTTACTTTTAGTTGGCAGTCCGCAGTTGGCAGTTGGCAGTAGTGCGGTTGAATCTTTTAAAATTGAAATAGAAAAAATAAAGAATAAGTTTCCGCAAAAGCAGTTGTTGGTGATCTTAAATAAAATAGACCAAATTACGGATTCAGATTTAGCAGAACTGACTACAAGCCTTGGGTCACACACTGAAAATCTGATTCCTATTTCTGCTAAAACTGGTTTTGGCGTCGAGCAATTAACTAATAAACTGCTCAATTTAATTAATACAGGCGCTTTACGTAATAATGAAACCATAGTTACCAATTCCCGTCACTATGATGCACTGTTGAAAGCTTTTGAGGAGATACAGAAGGTGCAATACGGACTGGAAACCGATTTATCTGGCGATTTGTTAGCTATAGATATTAAACAGGCTCTATATCACTTTGGGGAAATCACTGGTGAAATTACCAATGATGATTTGTTGGGTAATATTTTTGCTAATTTTTGTATCGGGAAATAAATAACACAAAAAAAGACGTTATTTAAATGTAACGTCTTTTATTTTATTTGAGGTTTTTACCGTAATTAAAGTTATAGCTAATCTACAGTTGGTAAAAACCGAACAGGAACATAGTAAATCTTGTTGTTACTATCCTTATCCATAGTAAGTTCTTTTAGATTCAAACTTGTTCTAATGAATTTTGTAATGTCATGATTACCCGAATCATCCGAGATTATAATAATTTCGTTATTCGCATTTAATTTGAATTTTACCGTAACAATGGTTTCATCATAAATTCGCAATTCTGAGTCTATATTAAGAAACCTCTGGATTTGTTTTGATACGGATTGTATGTCGTCAGAAGAATTTGCTGTGAATGCAGATATGTGAGTGCTAAATGATATTAGCGTAACTAACACTAATGTTTTAATTGTTTTCATTGATTTTTGATTTAATTGATTGATGATTTTTTTAATTCAAGAAGCGCTAACTATCTATAACGCCTTTTACTGTTCCAAAAATTGCTTTTTGTTTTGTTTAAAGTTCCTTTGAATTGATTAGCGTTTGATGCTGTCATGATTTTTGATTTTAGTTGTTAATTGATTAATGTTGTTATAGTTGTAAGACGACCATTCAATTAAAATGTTACAATAGAATCAACAATAAAGTCATAAAAGAAAGCTATTTCAAATAATAATGGTGATAGATTTTATTAGATAAGTCAAAAGTATTACTAAAAAAAATTAAGTATTAATTTTGATTATTCTTGATAGAAGTTACTCCTAAATTGAATTGGCGCAAGGATAATGGATGAGTTGTCTTAATTTCTGGATAAAATTACGCTCATGTTAATTAATTTCTAATTCACCTACAGATTCAAAAAGTTCCTTGATGATGTGCTGTTGATTGCCTGGTGTAACTTCTTTAAAATAATTAAGTAAGTCTTTACTCGTTGCGTACCTTTTTGTTTTAGTTTTTAACTTACCATTAGCGGTATTCCAATCTTCAAGAAATCGCTTTAAAGCAGCATTTACCTTTGCTTCTCCAATAGTTTCCTGAAGTTTGCACATGTTAATGGCACCTTTAGCATAATAAATATAGTCTTGATTATCTACTAAAGCTAAAGTCGGTTCTACTCCAGATTCTCTGAGTTTGCCTTCCTCGTATTTCTCTAATTGCAACTCTAAAAATTGCTGAACCTTTTCTTTTGGATAGTGCGCTTGTAGAACCATCATGGCAGCATATTGAGAAAGTGTTTCCAAAATAAAGTATTGCCCTTTTACATTTGCGGCTTCTACTTGCATAGCAAACCATTGGTGGGCAATTTCGTGTGCAGTTACATAAAATGCCATATCTACATCGGTTTCATCATCAATATCTAAAACAAAACCTATAGATTCTGAGAATGGAACAGTGCCTGGAAATGATTGTGCGAATTGCGCATAACGTGGAAATTCCATAATACGCAATTGTTCATATTGATACGGACTGAAATTTGTGCTATAGTAATCCAATGACGCTTTCATAGCCATCATCATTCTATCTATGTTATACTCATGACCTTTATGATAGTAAATTTCTAAATCTACTTGTTTCGAAATAGCATCAGATTTTGAAATCCATTGGTCTTTTTTTATGTCATATTTTGCTGAAACAATTGAGTAAAAATCAATCATTGGAATTTCCATTTTATAATGAAAATAATTACGATTATTTTCTGTCCATTCTTTCAATAAATTCCCAGGAACTAATGCTGTTTGGCCAATGTCTGTTCCTATAATCATTTCAAAATTAATACCATCAGAATCACTACCAGATCTTGCATTAACTAATTCTTTAGGGTCATTTCTATTAGCTCTATTGATTCTTTCAGGTAAATTATATTCTGAACGTTCATCCCTATCACTTAGCTCATATTTTTTGTTGTAACCTATTGTTGGAAAGTCTTTATTGTTAAAAAATGTTCCATTTTCAACAATATTAGCATTTGAATTACCTGCTTCAAATCCATTCGTAGTGAATGATTGCTTAAAGTTCATTTTAATTGAATCTTCAGGATTCAAAGGGCTATGCAACTGATAGATGGTATAATCATAAGTAGCGTATGTATTATTTTCTGTTGCGCCTCCATCAAAAGTGACAGCATCTAATGTGATATTCTCTTCAATTAGTTTCTGAATATGAATCTCATTAATGGGTTGCGCGTTGGTGTTTTTTAATATATAATACCCTTCCGCAGTATAATCTCTTGATGAAGGATACAATTCCACTTTTAAATTCACATCTACTATTTTGGGCTGTGGTATATATTCAAACTGTTTGAGTTCTTTTTCATAAGCAACTCTAAATTCAGTTGCTTTAGTATTGGTCCAATAGGTGTTTAAAATATTCGTATTGTAAAAGATTAAACTTCCCACTAGTATAAATACTAAAAAGACCATAGAACCAACTTTAAAAAGCGGCTTGCTCAATCTGTTTTTGCTAGCTCTTATGCGTTGCATTAAATTGGTTTCAGTACCTCTTACGTTTACTAAAGACCCAATAATTAGTAATAGTATTCCTAAGAGAAACCAATACAATTTAATTAACAGATAGGGTTTTAAAAAATGACCATAACCATTCATATCAGAATACGTACCTAAAGCGCTTCCTCCAAAAAAATATAAATCGTGATCAAACCCGAATAAACCTAAAGCAACATTGGCTATAAAAAATATAATCACCAACATTATGCCTACAAACTTATGGTTTACCACAGATTGAATAAAAAATGCAATGCATGTATACAGTGCTAAAAACGGTAAAATCTCTAAGAAGAAACCATAAAAATAGACTTGGAATTCATATTTGTAATACCCACTTAATGTTTGAAATAGAATTCCTGAACCAATTAGTGCGAGCATTAATACTACATACACTACGTTTAATCCAATGTATTTACCCATTAGTTTTATAAAACTAGACATTGGTGTTGCGTCATAGATCAAATCTAATTTAGCACCTCGCTCTTTCCATACCAATTCACCTGAATAAAACACTAAAATTATTATGAAGAAATAAATAGATGTTTCTTTGAGTTCTTCAACAATAAAATAGGTTGCTGGATAGCTATCCACACCATATACAGTTCCAAGATTTACGGAATTAATGAGAATGATAATCATCCCACAAATAACAATTCCCCAAAATGATGCTTGCTTGCAAATACTGATAAAGTAAAACCAAGAAAATTGTTTTAATTGATTCCATTTTGAAAGTAATCCATATTGCTTTGTAGCTTCAGGAATTTCTATATCACTAAAAACACTAGTGCTTTTACCAACTAATTTTTCAACTTGCTTTCTCTTTGATTGCTTTTCTTTAACAACATTAAAATTGAATTTTTTATACCCATAGATTAGTGCCAGTATTCCTAGAGACATCCAAAATAGTTTGTTATACAGCAATGCTCCAACAAAAGGAAGCTCTTGGGTACTTTTTTCTAACGCTGACCAAGACTTTGTAGCAAAAGTGGTTGTTGTTAGCGAAAATGGATCTAGAATGGCTTGCCTAAATTGATTTGTGATAGCTTTGGTTAGCATAAAAACCACAAATAAAATAATACCCTGTGTATAGACTACCACCAGGTTTCTGCTTAAAGCACCTGTAACAAAAAATAACGAAGCTCCAAAAAATAACGTTGGCAGCGTTACCACTAAAAATGTCTTTATATAAACAATGGCATTAAACCCTAATAGATCTTCTGGATTATGCCATGGCATAAATTCGCTTAGCATCATGCCAAATAAAATACCTGTAAATGCAAATAGCAAAACTGCAAACGATCCTAAAAATCGACCTAGTAAATAATCTCTTTTGTTGATTGGTGCAGAAAACAGCAATGATTCTATATTGTATTCAAAATCCCTTAGTACGGAAACGCCCATAATCATTGACGCTAAAATCATAAATATACCGGTAATGGCTCCCATAGTTTTTGCAATCACTATGGGTGAATTATTTTTCATCAACCCCATGTCTGAACCTTGAAAAATAAAGTCAACACCAACAATTGAAAATAGAAATAGAAAAAGGAAGAATACATAGGTGTCCAGTCGTTTAATTCGGTATTGTATTTCGAACTTAAAAATAGTATACCACATAACTAATTAGATTTAAGGTTAGTATTATTGAATATTTCCGAGAAATAGACATCCTCTAATTCGGCATTAATAAGCGAAAAGCCGTCTCCTGGATTCGTGTCACTCACGATATGAATGGTTGGTTTACCAAGAAATAATCGTTCACTGATGACCTGATAATTTTCCTTGTAAATGGGTAATTCTGATTTTTCGATTGTTTTTTTATAGACTTTGTCTTTTAGGCCTTCTAGTATTTGCATCGGTTTACCTTGTAAGCATACTTGACCTTGATTAATAATGGCCATATTTGTGCAGAGTTCTTTGACATCGTCAACAATGTGTGTCGATAAAATGACCACGGTATGTTCTCCGAGCTCACTTAACACATTGTAAAACCGATTGCGTTCTACAGGATCCAATCCTGCTGTTGGTTCATCTACAATAAGTAATTTCGGATTATTAAGCAACGCTTGTGCAATGCCAAAACGTTGCTTCATCCCACCAGAAAACCCTTTAAGATTTTGTTGTCGTACGTCGTATAAATTGGTTTTATACAAAAGCGCTTTCACTAATTCTTTACGTTCATTTTTATGAGTGATGCCTTTAAGCACTGCAAAATGATTGAGTAATACTTCGGCAGATATCTTTGGATACAAGCCAAATTGTTGAGGCAAATACCCTAATACCTGCCGCAATTCATTTTTTTGTTTCAATACATCGATGTCTCCAAGAACAATGGAACCAGAATCGGCTTCTTGCAGTGTTGCAATAGTTCGCATTAACGTAGACTTGCCTGCACCATTAGGTCCCAATAGACCAAACATCCCTTTTGGTATGTCTAATGAAATGTTTTGCAAAGCTTTAATCCCGTTTGAATACGTCTTTGATAGATTGTCAATTCTAAGTTCCATACTGTTCGTTTTTTGATTGATTGAGACAAACTTATAAGCGTTTTCAGCCATTAAAAAGCGTTAGTGACACAAACACATGTATTAGTGATAAACTCATGATATGTAGTTATAAAGACAGCTCAAAACACATTTATGATTGTTTGTCACTGATTACACACTGTTTGTCAACTTATTTGTAAGCCGTGTTTTATTTAATTAATATTGAAATATGAATTTTAAAATAACCGATAGAAAAAGGAAACTTATAAAGCGCTTTTATAATATAGCACTCATAATTATAGGTGTAGTTATTGTCGTTTTTAATGATACTTTTGGCAAATTAGAAGGGTTTGTAGAATTTATTGCATTGTACTTTATCCTTGTGTTTATTACCATTGCACATTGGCTATTTAAACAAATCAAATCACTTATCCGATTAAAGAATGAAAAAGCAAAAACAGAATTAATGCATTTAAAAAGTCAAGTGAATCCACATTTCTTTTTTAATATGCTTAATAACTTATATGGTTTAGTTGATAAAGATTCTAAAAAAGCTCAAGAGCTCATCTTAAAGCTTTCTGATATGATGCGTTATAGTATTTATGATGGCGAAAAAGACACGGTTTTGCTGTCTGAAGAAATTACCTATCTCGAGAATTATATCGAACTTCATAAAATGCGTTATCATAAAGCGATTGATATTCAATTCAACATTGAAACAAACGACACTGATTATGAACTAATGCCGCTCCTGTTTATTATTCTTTTAGAAAATGCCTTTAAACATGGTGTTGAAAATTTAAGAGAACATGCTTATGTTCATATTAATTTAGTAGCGCACAATAATGAAGTGACCTTTGAAATAGAAAATAATTTTGATGAAACACAGGATAATCCTGAAACAGGAATTGGATTAAAAAACCTAAAACGGCGATTAGAACTGGTATACCCAAAAAACCATACGTTAACACTATCTAAAACAGATACCATTTATACCGCTACATTAAATATTAATGGCTTATGATGACATATATCATTATAGACGACGAACATATTGCACACGATATTATAAAAGGCTATTGTGATATGTTACCAAATTTAGAATTCAAAGCCAATTGTTATGATGCTATAGAAGCTATTGACTACTTAAGCAAACATGAGATAGATCTCATTTTTTTAGATTTGAACATGCCCAAATTAAAAGGATTTCAATTTTTAAAAACCTTATCATCTCCACCAAAAGTTATTGTAACGACTGCCTATAGTGAATTTGCCATTGAAGGCTACGAATTAAACGTTGTAGACTACTTGTTAAAACCGTTTGGTTTTGAACGCTTTTTAAGAGCCATTAATAAAGTAACCTCTTCTAATACTAGTGGAATAAGAAAAGAAAGTAAAGAGACTATAAAGCCTGAAGGACAACATATTTTTTTAAAGCAAAATAATAGCCATATTCAGGTAGATTTAGATGATATTCTATTTGTCGAAGCCTCAGGTAATTATACCAAAGTTGTTACGAGTACTAATACGATAAGCATTCGTGAAAAGATTTCGGATACCATCCAATTGCTTTCTGATAATGATTTCATACAAGTTCATAAATCATTTGCCGTTGCAAAAAAGCACATCGCTAGAGTAGAAGGTAATAGAATTTATATTGGCGATCATGTTGTACCTGTTGGTAAACTATATAAAACAAATATTAATCAGTTATTGAAATAAATTGCTATTGCCATATCAATATATAATCTAGTCTGAAAATTCGTGAGGATTTTCATGAGTAGGTGAGTACTAGTAATGAATTATTCACGAGATTACTACAAGTATTTTATATCTTATTTCAGATGTTCTCTTACCCATTTTTTTATTTCGTTCAATGCTGTTGGGGAAAATGTTTGTTCTATTTTTCTATATTCATCCATCTTTCCAGTTTCACACTCCTGAAAGAAGTGGTTTAAGTTTTCCAATTCTACTATTTTATAATCTTTATTCTTGCCTTTGATTAGTGCTTGCCTTATAGCTTCTTGATTAATTTTTGCATTTACTTGCGTGTCTTTACTGCCATTTAATGACAACACTGGGATTTGTAATTTTTCAATTTCATCAGCAGGGTTGTATTGTAAAAAATAGCGTGACCAAGGTTGTAAACTTGTTTTAAGTTGGCTTTCTATAAATGCATTGATATTCTTTTCTGGTACGTTTAATGATGTTAAAATGGGTCTTAAAAAATCATTATAATGTTTAGTTAATTCTTTTTGAATTTCTGTTTTGCCCTTATTAGAGGTTACAATTGCAATCGCTTTTCTGGTGTTTTTTTCATAAGCCAACTCATCTTTGACAGGAAATTCTCTCAATGTTTTAGATTGCATTACAGATAGTTCTGTTCCCGAAATTCCGGTAGAAGCTAATAACACCATAAAAGCAACATCTTTAGAGTTATTAGCCGCTAAAGGAGCGATAATACCACCTTCACTATGACCCATCAAACCTATATTTTTAAAATCTACATCGTTTCTAGTTTTTAAGTATGCGATGGCACTTAAAACGTCTTTAGAAAAATCTTCCGTGGTTGCGTTACCAAAATTTCCTGTAGATTCTCCAACTCCACGATCATCAAAACGCAATACACCAATGCCTTGTCTTGTTAAATAATCTGACAACACTAAAAACGGTTTGTGTCCCATAAAACTTTCATCTCTGTCTTGTGGACCACTTCCACTGATTAAAATAACTACTGGAAATTTTCCGTTTTTATGGGGTAAGGTTAAAGTACCTGCTAATGATATGTTCGCTTCATTATTTTTAAAAACGACTTCTTCTTCATAATAAGGGTAGGGTTTTACAGGTTCCTGCGGCCGTCTAGAGTCTTCTATTTTTATAGTTCCTTTTTTTAAGTTTAGGACCATTTCTATGCCACCTTCCTTGTAAGTGCCTTCAAATTGTTGTGCTTCAGTATTAAAAACTCCTGTATAGTTCATTCCAACATTAGAGCCATCAATAATTAGCTTTCCATTTGTAAAAGTTGTAGCTGATGGTTTGATTCCAGCAATTCTAAACGTGGGAATATCCATAGAAGTTGAATACGTAGCGTTTTCTGGTTTTATATTAAAAACAAAGGTGATTTCTTTATCGCCTCTTTTGGTTGTTCCGTTCCAATGTCCTGAAATATCTTGAGAACGTGCAGTAGTAATGGCGAGTAAAATTAAAAGTATGGTAATTGTTATTGTTTTCATGTCCGTTAAATTTTGATTGATGATGTCTAGACCAAATTTTCGTTAGCCTTGTGGTATTAAAAAATAGTATTACTAATTTAGTAATCGAAGATATTTGAAGAGGGATTTAGTTAGATTTACATTAGAGCATGTGTCCAGCTTCTTTAGCTTGAGCGTCCTTACGGCGACCTATAAATGCGCCAATAAATAGTCCCATACAAATGCCAAAGGAAATCCCTAAAGACCTTTCAAAACGCTCACCTATTAGAATTCCAGCTACAACTCCGAATAACATTCCTAAAGTTACACTCAGGTTTGTATAGTATCCTTGGGAAGTCAAAGAAAAGGTGTCCTTTAAATAGGTCTCAAATTTACTCAGTGCGTTTTTAAAGAATTGTTTTCTGTTGTCTGGATTTGAGTTTAGTTTTAAGCTATCCAGTTCTATTTCTATAGATTGAATGTCATCATTGGTGAATGCTCTATTTTCTAATTTTTTAAGAATATCAATAAATTGTGTATAAATCTTGATTTCAGATTTTTTAGAGGATTCAGTTTTTAAACTTTCAAAAAAGTTAATTGCATTTAATAGTGTCATAATTTTTACTGTTTTCTTGGTTAGTGGCCCAAATCAAAAAATATTACACCTAAAATTTATTTATTTTAAAAAACCACAACAAAACACCTTATTATCAATTGTTTAACTTCTTAAGCTTTCTATGTCTGTCATCAGTTCTTCTAGTTTTTTGAATAGTCTTCCATAAACAATGTTTAAATCCCATTTATAAATTCGACCTCCAACAAGGAATAGCAAAACCAAGATGAATGCCACGATAACAATTCCGATGAGTGGGATTCCAAATATTAAATAGGTGTCTGGAAAACCAACAAGTATTTCATCTACAAGTCTTTCACCCAAAGGCATGCCTTCGGCATCTTTAAACCAAAAGCCTAAAACCAATGACATGAATATAATTGGATACAAAAACCTTGAAAATCTCTTGTTGATGGATACCTGTTTGTTTATCCATTGGTTAAATGCTTTTAAGTATTGATAACTGCTTATACCTATATCGATTTTCTCTAAATCGTTTAATAACCTCTTATTAATAAAAACAAGAACTGAAAGAGTAACAAAAAATATGATACCTGTTATTGGAATTCCTATAATGAAAGAGACGACTAAAAAAGCAAACGAGAATGCCACAATGGCAATCAAATTTATTTTAAACATTCTTTTAAATTTATCAATGATATGAATTGATTTTTGGTTGTAAAGATTGTTTATTTTTGGTGCTACTAGTGCGTCGCTCTTGAGAAAACCTTCTTTCCAAATGTTTTCAATTGATTTTTCCATCTAATAATTTTTTTAATCTAGTTTTAATTCTTTTAACACGTACACCAATATTATTTGGGTTCGTTCCTATAATTTCAGCGATTTCCTTTTGCGATTTTTCTTCCAAATAAAGCATGATAACGGCTCTATCTATTTCCGATAGTTTTCTTATGGCATCATATAATAAATTTAGAGATTCGTCTGAAAACGCGTAATTGTCTTCGGTTTCTTCAACAGTTATAGAATCAGACACAAAATGCTGAACATTATTTTTCTTTTTCTTGAGTAAGGTTAAACAAACGTTTAATGAAATACGATATACCCAAGTACTCCATTGCGATTCTTCACGGAAATTGTCTTTACTTCTCCAGATTTGTAAACACACTTCTTGGTAATAATCTTCAAAATCTTCTTGCGAGTTAGTATACGCTCGACATAATTTGATAATTATTCCAGCAAAAGGTAAAATGGATGATTTATAAAAATCGCTACTCAATAGTGCTGTTTTTGTTGATTAGTGTCTTAAATTAAGAATTATTACAGGGTAATTAGAAAAATTATAAAAAAACCTCTTTTGAGAGCTATTAAGGTATCAATTTAATCAAGCTTCGTTTGGCTATATTTATATATTGGTAGGGAAATGCTACTTTGTCCTGTAAAAGTTATGTCTAATGGTACTTCAGCATCTTTAATACTTTCTTTATTCACATCCTTTCCTGTACCATAATTAATTTGAGCATTATTGTTTTTATTGACATTAACCACCACTACAATGCGACTCCCTTTTTCTAATTTTTTACTGATTAGTTTCGAATTGTCGAAAGACACTCGCGTCTTTTGATTCGGCATCAATAAATTTCTTTGTTCTCGATCTTTAGCATAGCTCCCTCTTCCAATATAATAACTTAAATGAAAATAGTTCCCTTCTGGTGTCAATTCATATACGATTACAGAATAATCAACATCTTTTTTATTTATTGAAAATTCAAGATTCCCGAAAAAAGAACCGTTAATGATTACATCTTCTTTTAAAGGTTCAGATTTAAAAATTAAACCATCTTTTAAATTGATATTCTCCTTTTTTAATGGCCAAGGATAATAGTCTGTGTTAGTCATACTTTTTCGATCCTTAAAATCAATAGACATTTGAATCTCTGAATTATTTGCTTTCGGTTTTAAAGCATAAAAATCGTTGGTTTTATCAGCACTTAAATAAAACTGTAAAGTATCATTTGTCATAGCGCTTAAACTTGGTTTGTGCATCCAAGTATTTGTATCCATTACCTGAAAGTTGACTTTATCTTTTAAAATACTCGGTTTTGCTTTTCCGTTTAAAATGTAATCAAACCATTGATAAATAACATTTTCTTCAATGTTTATTAAAGCCGCTTTGTCTAATTTGTAATTTCTTAGACTTTCTTCAGGTTTCGTTTGTGCAGTCCAATGGTCATAAGGCCCAACTAACAAATAATGATTTGGATTTTTAGCATATTCATGATGTTGATTGTAATAATACATGGCGCCTCGTTGTGAGTCATCATAATAACCAGTAATGGTTAAAACAGGAATGTCAATTTTTGCAAACTCTTGCTTATATGGAATCATGTTCTTCCAATACTCATCATAACTAGTATGTTGCATATACGTATTCCATAATGTATTTGTCTGT
Organism: Winogradskyella schleiferi; assembly: GCF_013394655.1. Taxonomy (NCBI): domain Bacteria; kingdom Pseudomonadati; phylum Bacteroidota; class Flavobacteriia; order Flavobacteriales; family Flavobacteriaceae; genus Winogradskyella; species Winogradskyella schleiferi. Next base: position 2,217,527 of record NZ_CP053351.1, on the reverse strand, counting down.
CCATCTAAACTATCTAACTTGTTAAATGCTACTCCTGTTTTGTACCAGGTGTTTTTTAATGTATTCCAACGCTTAAAATCATTTGAAGCTTCAAAATCTAAAAATTTGTTATTGGTTACATAAAAATTCCAGGAATATGAGTAATTATGCAGTATATTATTCTCCATCGGGTAATCAATTCCTGGTGCAATAGCCACCATGGGCACAATGGTTTTTAAAGCAGGATGCACCTTGTGTTTCATAGAAGCCCATTGTGTAAAACCATTGTAACTACCTCCAAACATGGCTACCTTTTGATTGGACCAGGATTGCTTACTAATCCAATCAATGACTTCATAAACATCAGTATGCTCATATTCAAGAGGTTTGATGTCGCTATGACTCAATCTCTTTCCTCTTGTATTGGTAATAACGCCTATATAGCCTTTTGATGCTGATAACATAGCGGCAGCTTCATTGGTTCCTGCGTAAATGGAAGACACTAATATGGCTGATTTTTTAGTTGTTGAATTCCCCTTTTGTTGAACTACTACAATTGAAACTTCGGCACCATCTTTCATAGGAATGACGATACTATCATTTATGACATATCTACGTTTATGATCTTGTTTAATTTCACTAAAGTATATTGCTCTAGTTTCTGAAAAGACTGTTTTTAAAAAGTACTTTTTTACTACATCTATAGCAGTAGCCTGGGATATCTTTTCAGATTCAATACTAGTATACGTGGTATTAAAATTACTAACGTAATAATCAGTTGGGTCTCTAACTATAAGGAATTTGTTTAAATTAATAACTTGTATGTCATCAGAATTCTTTACGTATTTTCTGTAAGAGTTTTTAAACGCATCTTTAAAATTCTTATAAAGCTTTGCCTCTACATAATGCACGTATACATCTAAATACTGTCGTTGATCTCTTGGTGTTTCTGCTATTCTTTTTTTTATTGAAGTTAATGCGTTTTTATATTCACCTCTTATTACCTGGAACTTAAACTGGTCTATTGCTGATAAATTTTGAATGTCACATTGTCTTGCTAATTGCTGCATTTGGTTTTCAAGCGCTACTGAATCTGATAGTTTCACCTTTTTAAATGGCAATTCTTGTGCAAAAGAAGTAACGCTAATTGCGAATAAAAATAATATCAGGACTAATTTTTTCATTGTTTTACGTTTGAAAATTGATAAAAAACTAACTATTTCCTATTTGGGTCTATGTACTGGATTAACTCTTCATTGTACAAAAAGCCGTCTTGAGTTTGCGTCATTTTAATAAAGTTTTTTAGTTCTGGTGCATACAACCAAACTTCATCAGTTTGTGCGTTGTATCCTCTAGAATTAGAAACCGTTCCCTTGTATTCTATGGTATAAGCCATAAAGGTTCCAGCGTCTACTGTTTCTTCTTTGTAGGATAACACTTTTGCATCTTGACTTTGTGTTCCTGTGGTACCATCTTGACTTGTCCAGTTTTTTTCATATCGCCATGTTTTACCGACTTCTAAAGGCCATTTATATCTTGGTGTTTCGCTTTCTTCTGGCTTTACAATGTCTGAAACTGGAATCGTGTCTTTTGCAATGACCATACCTAAGTCACCATCCATATTAACTATTTCCCTTTTGTCTTCGCCTTCTGAACGTACTTCGCCTTCAGTGGTTACGCCTTTATATTTCCAAGTCCATTGTTCTCCAACACTATAATCGGTTAAGGTTGGTTGTTCTGCTACTGAAACTGTATTTTCATTACAAGATATTAACACTGAAATCAGCACTAGATATACGATTTTTACTATTTCAAATACTACTTTTAAATACTTCATAATAAGACTTTTAAATTAATAATAGTACAAAGTAAAGGCATCTAATTCTATCAAAAAAGCAAAAGTACATGAGCGTAAATAAATGTCAATGAACGTTAGAAAGCTTAGCGATTTTCTCTTTATAAACTATTCCAGTTTTTAAACTTAACGGACTGCCTGCTAGACACTTCTACTTTTTCACCAGTAGTTAATATAATTTGTAATTTATTATTGAAGTAGGGGTGAATCTCTTTGATGTAATGTATGTTAATCATTTGACTACGATTCACACGGAAAAAGACTTTAGGGTCTAATTTTTCTGCTAATAAATTTAAAGAACGCTTTATCATTGCTTTATCCGAACCAAAATAAAGTCGTGCATAATTTTCTAATGATTCAATAAAATAAATATCTGTTAGTGGAATAAAATGGCATTTTTCACCATCTTTTATAAATATCTTTTGATGCATCGGTAAGGTGATAGGCTCTAATTTTACCCTATGCGACAATTCTTCCTTTACCTTTTCAATAGTTTTAGAAAAACGTTCATCTCTTAAAGGCTTTACCAAATAGTCTAAAGCGTTCATCTCAAACGCTTTTACAGCATATTGATCATAGGCCGTTGTAAAAACAACGTCAGGCACATTTGTTAGTTCTTCCAGTAAATCAAACCCAGATTTCCCAGGCATATGAATATCTAAAAACAACAGGTCTGGTTGTAAGTCTTCAATTAAAGTTATGGCTTCATCTACATGACTGGCTTCGCCTATAATTTCAAACTCTTTATGTTTTTCTAATGCACGTTTTACTTCTTCTCTTGCTAAACGTTCATCATCAATGATTATGGTTTTAAATCTTTTCATCGTTTATATGCATTGGAATTATTAGTTCTGCGCAGACCTGATTACTTTCAGTCGCTGTTAAACTCAAATTAGCTTGACCTTTATATTGAATTTCTAAGCGTTTTTTTAAGTTTTCTAAACCTAAGCCACCACTTTTGTTTTCATTAAGTACACCAGGATTCTCAACCGTAATATGAATATGACTATCCTTCTTTTTAATTTTTAAGTTAATAACGCCACCATCAACTTTTAAATCGATGCCATGTTTAATGGCGTTTTCGATTAACAACTGAATACTTAAGGTGGGAATCTTATAATTAATAAGGCTTTCATCAATATTCGTTTTGAGTTGCAGTCGTTCTTCATAACGCAGCTTTTCTAATTCAATGTAATCATAAACTAAAGCCAATTCATTTTCAATGTTAATTAGATCTTTGTCTTTTTCATATAAGGATGACCGCAATAAATCTGATAATAAATCAATAGCTCTTCTGGCAACGTTAGGGTTTTCGATGACTAATGATTTAATAGAATTTAAAGAATTGAATAAGAAATGTGGATTTAATTGCGCTGATAAATTATCTAACTGGGCTTGTTTTGCGATTAAGGAAAGTTGCGCATTCTCTCTTGCCGTAACCACTTCTTTTTGATAGTAATGATACAAGTGATAGGCCAATATCCAAATAGACATTAGTCTAAGTCCTGTAAGTAAAATTGGATCCCAGTACATGATGGCTTCAAAGAAATTTTTATCCTCGCCTGCAATAAAAGTCCAATACGTATACCATTTTAAGTTGTTTATTAACACGTATAGAAGCGCTAACAAAAGGATACTTGGAATAACACGAATAAGTAACTTTTTAATTGGCAATTGACTCCAGTTAGCTTTTAATGCATATATTCTATACACATGTGTTAAGAAAATTCCAATTGCCACATCTAAAACATAATTTAAAAATGTATATAAAATTCCATAATTATCTCTGGTATATACGGTGTATGCCCAATAAGTTGACACCAAGCACCAGCCCATCAATTGGCAAAGCCAATACAAACGGGTTTTTGATATTTTCTTGATATAACTTAAACTCATATGAATAACAAAGCAACGTATTTTCTTTAAAAATAGAAAAAAGAAATACATGAGCGCGAATAAGAAGCGATAAGCGTTTGTTATTAATTTTAAGAATTTAAGCTATGAAATATTTAAGGCTTGGATTAATTGCAAAAAAAATACTAATTGAAGACAAGAGAATTTATGACTTAAATATTGTCTCTCATCATTATAGTCTCAGCAGAGGATTACTCTTTTTTTTATATCCATCTTTGTTGCCATTAGTTTGTTTTTACATTTATTTTTTCAATTCTGTTTATCATTTCTTCTGCATTTGTATTTTCAGGATTGAGTTCTAAAGATTTTTGATAGCTTATTTTTGATAATTCAAATTGGTCATTTAAGAAATAACTTTCGCCCATACTATCAAATGCATTTGATGAATTTGGGAATTCTGAGATAAGTAATGTAAAAATGCTAATAGCCTCTTCTATTTGACCTTTCTTAATCAAATCATAGCCAAGTTGATTTAATTCATTTTCATCCGAAAAATTAAATTCAGAAAAATTTTGCTTTTTTAAGTTTTTATATAACTGAATTCCCTCATTAGCATTATCATAACATTTTTCTCTAATTGCGAAATAAATAGACTTCTGTGGTATTGAAAAGGAATTGCCTTTTAAAATATTTTCGACTGCATCAGTTATTTCTCGAAGCTTACGGTTTTTATTATTTGTCATTAAAACGATTGATAAATCTTCTTTCACATTATAATGGATAAAAGATTCATAATTGAAAGATGATCCATGATGTTGATGAATTAGCAAAGTGTCATTCTCAATGACACCAATTCCTAAAGCAGAAGAACTCTCCTTAGAATGCGAATCAAATAAAGTAATTAACGATTTATCAGATATAAACTGTCCTGAATGTAAGTTGATTATCCATTTATACATATCATTTGCAGTAGGGTTTACCCATCCAGAGAATTCAATATCCATTGCTCTATCATTTACAAAAGCATTATTAAATGCGGTTACTAATTCAGGGTTTTGAGTATCCGCGTCAATAATAGTATTTGTCATACCACCAGGAATAAGTAGGTTTTTTTTAATGAAATCATTAAAACTCATTCCAGATACTTGTTCAACAATTCTTCTTTGTAGAAAAACATTATTGTTACTGTACAAGTAATCTGTGCCAGGTTTAAAACTTAGATGTTTAATATTTTTTAATTCGTTATAGATATCGTTGTCATTTTTAATATTGTTCCAGTTGATTCTTGGCAGTCCACTAGTATATTGAAGTAGATGCCTAATTCTAATGGTATTTGACCATTCTGGTAATTGCAATTCAAAATTTGAGATTTTATCATCCAAATTAAGTAACCCTCTTTCTTTTAAAATCATTATCGCAACAGCGTTGAATTCTTTTGCTATAGAACCAATGTTAAATATTGAGTTTCTACTAAGTTTTTTTGATCTAGAGGCATCTGAATATCCAAATTCATTTTGATATATAATGTTATTGTCTTTTGCAATAAGGATATTCCCGTTGAATAATCCACGATCAAATGACACTTTCATCAATGTGTCTATTTGGTTTATTGTTGTTTCAGACAAATACTTTACCGTCGGATTGTTTTTGTTTTGACAGTTTGTGAAAAAGATTATTGATATTAGAAAAAAGAGAGTTTTTATTGTATTCATTTTTGAAATTTTAGAGTTTTTATTCTATTCATTTTTGAAATTTTATTGAAAGACTATAAATTAATTAAACTGTTGCAGTTTTTAATTAATGGCAACGGTTTTCGTGTATGATTAGTGGCGTGTTTAAGCACTTAATTTAGCAAATAAAAACTGAATATAAAATCTGTGAGGATTTTCGTAAGTAGCCTCTAAATAGCCATTAATTATGCAGGGTGTTGGCTACAGTTTATATATTCATTTCCATTTCATATTGATTAACAGTATTCGATAATCCAATTGAATTGATGAAATTTATTTTCTCGTTTAATCTTGTATCAACATTTATTATTTTTATTGAGTTTGATACTTCTTTTATCCCTTTAAATAATCTATTCCAACAGTCATCACTTTCTTTTAAAATCTCAAATTGTGCTAAATATTCATTTTTGGGGTTTACAACAAAAAAAGACTCAAGAAAATTATCCTTTGTAATTTGATAGTAATCGTAATCTCCGTTTTTAATTACTTCTAAGTTAAAATCCCAAGAATATAAATTTTGATTAGGTAATTTTCCCCAATCAAAAGTATTATAGTCAACTTTATTCATCTCAATTTTAGCATTTGAGATTAATTTAATTTCTCCACTGAAGCAATTAAATGTTTTACAAATTTCGAATCCAATTCTTTGATAAGATTTTATTGCTTTAGTATTTTCAATGATTACCTCTAATGAACATTTTGTAACTCCATTTATTTTTAAATCTAGTATAGCAAAATCGTAAATCGATTTAACTATTCTTCTTCCTCTATATTCTGGAAGTACACCTGTTCCGGTATTAAAGGCTATTTTTTCTCCATTACGTTTATCTATGGCGTTAATTATAAATCCAACTAATTTATCTCCATCAAACATTCCATAAGAAAGAGCATAATCAACTTTTGATATTTTCCATCTCTCTTTATAATAATTTTTGTCAGTTGGAACTTTAACATAGTAATTCTCGAAAGACCTTAAAAAACAATCAACGATTATATCAAATGTTGTATTCTCTAATTTTTTTACTATCAAAATTTCATAAGTTATTTGTTATTAAATTGTGGGTAGTGCCATTATATCTTCATATTCATTGCTTCAGTGACTTCACTTAAAGTTTCAATAGCGGTTTCTCTCGCTTTGCTTATACCTTTAAGCAAAATATCTCTGACATAGTCTTTATTTTTTTCAAGCTCTATTCTTTTTTTTCGAATAGACTCAAAATATGTGTTTATAGCTTCTGCTGTTAGCTGTTTAAGTTTTCCTGCACCTTGGTCGCCAATTTTATCAGCTATATCTGTTGGACTTATATCTGAACATAAGGAAGCTAACTTAAGTAAGTTGGAAACCTCTGGTCTGTTTTCGGGGTCGTAAGATATGTAACGACTTGAATCAGTTTTGGCAGATTTTATTAGTTTTACTGTTTCATCAGCGGTTGACTTTATCATAATTGAATTGTTGCGACTTTTACTCATTTTTTGAATACCGTCTAACCCAAGAATAGTAGGGGTATCAGTAAAAAGTGCAACTGGTTCTGTAAAAATATTCTTATTTAATTTGGTATTAAAGCGCTTTGCGATTTTCCGAGTTAATTCTATATGAGGTAATTGATCCTTTCCAACAGGGACCACATTACTCTTACAAAACAAAATGTCAGCAGCTTGGTGAACTGGATAGATATACATTCCTGCATTAATATTACTCAGTCCTGAAGCAGTAATTTCTTCTTTAACAGTTGGATTTTTGTTTAATTCTGAACTGGAAACTAATGTCAGAAATGGAATAGTTAGTTGATTTAGTTCAGGAATATGACTATGTGGAAAAATATGAGTTTTATAATTTTCAGGGTCTAATCCACAGGCTAAATAGTCCAAAGTTAGTTCATAGGTGAATTTTGAAATTTCATTAAAAACATTTCTATCTGTCAACACTTGATAATCTGCAATTAAAATATAAGTCTCAATTCCTAAGCTTTGTAATTTTAATCGGTTTATAATTGAGCCAAAATAGTGTCCAAGATGCAAATTACCTGTAGGTCTATCTCCCGTTAATACGCGATACTTATGAGGATTCTTATACAAATCATTTTCTAATAATTTGCTTTGCTCTTTTGCTTTTTCAAAACTTTTATTTAACATTTTTTGTTTAATTTTACTTATAGCTAGGTCTTATGCCAAAAATTAGTAAATAACCTATCATCCAAAATTCACCAATGGTTGCCGGTAGCGTAAGATATTCATTGAAGCTAAAATCAATGCCTGCATAGTGGATTAAGGTACTTAATACATAGCCAATACCACCTAAAACAATAACTCTTCCCAACCAGATGGGCATTCTTTTAGATTTGATAACTATGTATCCCATAGGAAACAGCCAAAGTCCAAAGAAAAGACCACCAATACCCCAGGCATTAGAAATTATATGTTGAAAAACCTGAATTAGTAAAACTTTATTTTCCATAGCACTTATATCAGAATTTACAATGCCTATTGCTGAGGCCATTGAAATTGCACTTATCATAATAGCTAAAGCATTTACCATTCCCCATATACCTAGAGTCCAAGCTTCCCATTCATAATTATCTTTAAATAATTTGAAAAACCAAACTGCGGTAAGAGCCTGAGAAATTACTATACCAAATTCTAATAGCAACCTAATTCTTGCTGTAGATTCTAATTCTACTAAATTTGTTAGCGTTTGTTCAGGATTACCAGACACAAATATTTGAGAATGAAAGACCATAAACCCTAGAGTTCCTGTAATAGCCATCATTAAATACCATAAGCCAGTTATTCTAGCGGTCTTAATTAAATTTTTCTGTTCTGTATTTGCAATCATAGATGATTTATTTTTATTATTTTATACCAATTCGGACTCTTTAAAATATTAATTGTTACAGTTTTGCCCTAATGGCACACAACGTGATTGTATATGGTTTGTAGCGTGTTTTAAGCAACTAATTACCGACCAAGAAAGTCCGCAAGAACTTTCGCAAGTAGGCAAAAAGCCAGCAATAAATTATATACGGTGTTGCCAAACGTATTTGTTGATATTACTAGCTTCGAAATCATTCCTCTTGATTAATATATTTTAACCCTTCGTATAAAGCTACTAATGGTACAGAGCGATGGTTTTCTTTTTCAAAATATTCTATTTCGATATTTAGAGGTTTATTCGATTTCTTTGTTATTAAAGTATAGAGAGAGTCGTGTCTTTGTTTATTCCTTTCGTAATTAGCCTCTCCTTGATTGGCAGTAGCGATATAAAGTTTTTTATCTAATGATATTGAGGAAATAGAATCAACTTTGTTTTTCATCATCTCCTCATTCCACCAAATACTTGGGTCTATAGAAATGTAAGCATTGAATACGCTGTTTTCATCCATATAGGAATTTAGTGTAAGTAGTCCTCCTAAAGAGTGCCCAACAAGAGTTCTAAACGGCTCTGTCTTATACTTTTTATCAACATAAGGCACTAGTTCTTTCTCAATGAAATTCAAAAAATTTCTTCCACCTCCCATATTATTCGGTCGTTTGGTCTTAATTTTTGTAACTGTAAAATCTCGTTCTCGGTCAACATTCTCTATGGCTATAATAATACTTTCAGGCATTAAATTGTTTCGATTCCTATTAGAACTCATAAAATGTACTATTCCAGATGCTGTTTTAAAATGAGTATATCCATCCAATAATATGATAACTGGATATTTTTTATCAACTTCAGATGAATTATTGTATGAATCAGGAAGACTTATTAAACAGGTTCTTTCTTCATCTAAAATATTAGATTTAATAACGAACTTACTTCCTACTATAATATCTGTTTCATTCTGTCCAAATGTGGTTTGAACTCCTGAAAGAAGAATATATAAAATTACAAATGTTAAATTTTTCATAGTTTGCTTTATATGTTTGGTAACGGTTATGTATAATATTCGTTGCGTGTTTAAGCACCTGATTTAACAAATAAATCACAGATAGAAAGTCATCGAGGACTTTCGTAAATTGGCTAAAACAAGCAATTAATTTTATACGGTGTTAGCACTTTTTTTTCTGTTTAATACTTTAATTCCAAGTGTTATTAAGACTACTATCAATGCAATAAAAAATATACTTGTTGAAATGCTCTTTATAACTGAAAATATATTAGTTGTATGCACTGCAGTCTCTTTCAATTCGGGATAGTTTTTAAGCATTGTGATGATTCCGATATTTTCCAAATAATCTGCAATTCCAGAAATTATCGGTATTACGCAGAGATAACTATATGCGGAATTTAATTTGTTCAATTTTTTCAAGAAATAACCCAAGAGCAGACAGTAAGAAAGTCCAAATAGCAGTGGGTAAATCATATCCACAGGTATTTGATTGGTCAGATACGTCAAACGTCCATTTTCTCCAAGCGAAGTGAATAATTCGCTTACATAATTCAAATCATATCCTGTGGGCATCATATCCAATAATTTCATACCGTTAGAGAATTCCATTGTTTTGGGAATGGTGACAGTCAGCATAAAAGTGTAAACAAGATTGGTCAAAATAAAAAGTCCTAAAACCCTTTTGCCCGAAATATTCTTATCTATGAATTTTAATAATCGTTTCATTTTTTTTTCTCAAATAAGTGCTAACGATAAATTTTATGTTAAGTGGCAGATTGCTTGGTAGTTTCCTTTAAGACCTATAATCTACCACTAATCATATAAAATTAGATTTTGTTATTTTCTTTTAAGTTCCTCGATTTTTTTCTTGTAGAGATCGTCACCACTTATTTCAAAAGCTTTAGTTACATATTTAACGGCATTAGTAATATCATTTTGAGCTTCATAATAGTCTGCCATTGAATTATAGGCACTTGCGCTGTTGGGGTAATAATCAATATTAGATTTGAAAAACGTAAATGCTTTTTCAGGTTGCCCCATTTCTAAATTCATATAGCCATAGCCACTAAACATTTCCTCAATCATTGGAGGGAAGGGATAACCGAAATGCGTTGAATAGATTTCTTCTTGTTTTTCCAATAGCTTAACCAATTCTTCTACTGTCGTTTCAGGATTATTATATTTTTGCGGAGATTTAAACTGGTACCATTTAAAAAGAAAAATCAATCCATCTCTCATCGTTGGGAGCGGAACAGTACCATGTAAATCTTCATTGTACACCTTCCATGAGAAATTTAATCCACTCTGTTTTTGAGAGGTCGCAAAAGTTGAAAAGTCAACGATTGAACGTGCAAACAAAGTGAATTCTGAAGCGTCGTCCATAATATTCTCCATGGTTATTTCTTCATCCCACATGTGTAGCTGTTCTGCTGCTAAAGACACATAAAGAGATTTACCTTTATAACTTTCTGAACTCAGCTTTTCTTTTGCCTCCTTCAATAATTTTTGGTCGTCCCAATCCAAACTTGGATCTATGGCTATATAGTTTTGAAAGAGATGCTTATGATTAACCAACATATTTACCGTAAACAAACCGGCATAAGAATGCCCAATTAAGGTACGATAGGCCGTGGTTGGATATTTATTGTCAATGTATGGGATTAGTTCTTTTTCAATAAAGTGGCTAAAGTTTTCAGCACCACCAGTAGCTGCATTCATTGCCTGCCCACGCCTCATTTTAATCTGTGAAGTAGTCAAGTCCCGTATTCTGTCAGTTTTGTTAGAAATTCCAATTAGAATCATATGAGGCAAATAATGTCCCCAATAATTGTCATAAACTGCTTCTAAATTTTTTTTCAGAGAAAATCCATCTAACAAATAAACAACAGGATATTTTACATTATCATTTGGGTTATAATTCTTAGGGAGTTTAACCCAAAACTCACGATTTTCTTTCAATGTCTCTGAATATACGGTATCAATAATTTCAGTTTGAAATTCACTCGATTGATTCAACTTTGATTGTGCCGATATTTCTTGAAAGACAGTTATGAGTACTATTGTCAATACTATTTTTAATCCTTTGGTCATTCTATTATTTTTATTATTAATTGTTAAATGGATTCAAAATTTAGCTTGTCTATAGTCTTCAACAAATTCTGCTCCCTCTCTATAAATTACTAATCTTGTTTCCATTTCTTTTTTAACCATTAAATTTTGCCAACCATTTTAAAATCGATTCATTTGTTTCTTGCGCTAATTCCTGTTGAATGTGATGGCCACAATCTAAACTAATCACATCTAAATTCGGAACAAAACTCTGTAGCCTTTCAAATTTTGGAATCATATCTAGGTTGCCATAGATCATAAGAGTAGGCTGTTTGATGATTGAGTCTATATCTGCTAATATGTGCCAGTTTCGGTCGAGGTTTCTATACCAATTTATAGCGCCATTAAACCCAGAATTTTTAAAGGCCGTTACAAATACAGACAACTCAACGTCGTTCATAATAGGCTCACCAAAAGGCTTTTCTGCTTTTGCAAGGTTCATCATTAACATGCCTGGTTCTGGTGGTGCAAGAGGTACATTCTTACGAAATAAATTACGAAGAAAATTTTCTGTATGGTTCTCTAATACAGCATCTGCAACTCCTGGGTGTTTATTAAAATGAACAAAATAGAAATCGTCTCCAAAAAACGCTTCCATAAATTCAATCCATGGTTTTTCACCGCGTTCTTGATAAGGTAATGCAAGATTTATAATTTTATTGACACGTTTTGGATGTAAGAGTGCAAGGTTCCAAACTACATTTGCACCCCAATCATGACCCACAAAAACAGCATCTTTGTAATTGTAATAGTCAAGTAAAGCCACCATATCACCTGTTAAATTTGTTATATTATATGCTGTTACTTCTTTAGGGCAAGATGAATTACCATAGCCTCTTTGATTTGGAACAATGACATGATAACCAGCTTCAGCAAGCGCTGGGATTTGATAACGCCATGAAAAAGCATGTTCGGGAAAGCCATGACAAAGAACAATTGGATTGCCCATATTTTCTTTACCTGCTTCAAATACTTCTAACTCAATTCCATTTATTGAAATTATCTTTGGTTTGGGGAATTTTAAGGATTTAATCTCTGTGATCATTTTATTTTGTTTTTACCTATTATTAAATCCTCTATTGTTTTAAAATTTTTATCACTCGGAACATGTTTTGAATCTTCTAGCAAGACGATGTCATGTAGTGATGGAAAAATTCGTTTAGCTCGTTTTATCATTTTTCTGCCTGGAAACATGATGTCTTTTTCTGCTGCTATAATGGTAATTGGAGTTGTTATATATTTTGCTGACTGCTTAGAGATAATTGGCAAAGGAGAAAAATCCATATTGCAATTTTGAAAAGTAGTCCCCATGAATTGGATGGCAAAATCATCAGCCTCACTAAAAAGAGCTTTAATGACTTTTTTTAGATAGTTATCATTATTCGTTTTTATGAATTTCTTTAAAGGAATAAACATCTTAAACAATCCTACAAGAGGGTTACCATTTACGATGTAAACTGGCGCTATTAAATAAACGTGTTTTATGAGTCTTTCGTTAAGTTCTAAAGTCTTTAGCGAAATAAGGCCTCCAAATGAAAACCCTACTAAAGTAACATCGTTTAACCCTAGTAAAATTATAACTTCTGTTAACCATTCTCCATACTCTAGGGACTTCATATCAAATCTATTTTCAGCACTTTTATTAGGTTGGGCAAGTACGTCAATTGCATAAACACAATATTTTGAAGATAAATTGGGGAACGATTCTAAAATTAGAGGTGCGCACCCTCCAGTGCCATGGATAAGGAGTAGAGGTGGGTTTTTTGTGTTGCCCGTAATAATAACATTTGTAGCTCCAAATTTTGTTTCTACCGATTCTTCTGAATAGTCGATATTCAGATCATTTAACTTTTGATTGTACAGGGATAAGATTTTTTCTTTTCCTTCTTTTGATTTGAAAAACATATACTGTTCGTTTTTTTGATTGATGATTATGATTGATGTATTTAAAATATTATGATGAGCGGTTAGTGGGATTTATTACACTTTAATTTTTATCGTTAATGGCACACTTTTTTTGCTTCTACAAAGATCTATCAAGAAGCAATGCGTTTCTAAACCCTTATGTAGCCTTAAGTATAAAGTTTGATGATAGATTGGAAATTATGACGAAGTTATATAAATTATGATGCAAATAAGCCTTTCTATTAATTCTTATTTTAATTTTTCTGATTTCATATACATTTTCAGCAGTAGTTTATTTTTCAATGATTAAGTTTTCCAAATACCTAAGCGCAGTAGCCATTAAATTCTTTCGATTTTTTGCTTTTTCATTAAAAGAATCTAAAGCCGCTCTATTTAATTTTCGGCCCTTTACAAAAACATAGGTGGGATTTTTAAGTGCAGACAATGAAACAAGTGGGTTTTTATCCACTAATAACAAGTTGGCCATCTTGCCTTCTTCAATAGTTCCAAGTTGGTTCATCATTGCGTGCGTTTGGGAAGCATTTACAGTAGCGGTTTTCAAAACTTCGTAATTGGAAAGGCCAGCTTCTTTGTAAAAGGCCAGTTCTTTATGAATTGAAAACCCTGGAAGCGTAACGCCAATTCCTGCATCAGTTCCACAAATTATAGGGACTCCTGCTTCATGAAGTTTTTTAACAATAGTTACATGGAAGTCATGCTGACTTTTAATCCTTTCAACAGTTGTAGGATCCTCTTTCTTGGCATTATACCACCGATCGAATTGTTTTTTGCTATCGTCCATTTTAATGAGTGGATTCATATAATTCAATGGATCTGAATCTAAAATTGAATCATTCATCATCATTTGATAGATATTGTTGAATACAACAAGGGTAGGGGAATACCTTGTGTGTTTAAACTCTGAAATAGAATCAACAACAGATTGAAGCTTAATGGAATCTAAATCAAACTGCAAAGGTTGCTGTACAATTTCTTCGGCATGTTCAATGGATTTGATCTGTGAATTCAAATGATATGAAAATGGTACTTTTTGAGAAGGGTGAGCAACGATATCCATTTCAGAAATTTTGGCTTGTTCAATCACTGCATCAAAAACTGCTTTATCCAATCCATAATAGGTTTTAATGAAATCGTAACCTCTGTCTTTATATGAAATCACCTTGTCTTTAGCTTCACTCGGAGTATTTAGATTTAAGTTGTCATCACCAATGAATTCTGAGCCTGTTAGTTTTGGTCCTGTTGTAAAAAACGCTGGTGAAAAAATATTTTCTTCCATTACATCTTCTTTAATTCTTAAATGCATCGGCATGCCCCAAAGATTTCGAACGGCTGTTACACCATTTGATAGGTAAAGCCCGAGTTCATATCTGTCCCACACATGCACGTGCATATCGATAAGTCCTGGGGTGAGATACTTATCGTCTCCGTCAATAATTTCGATGCCTTCGACTTCAATAGTGTTTGCAATCTTTTCGATAATTCCTTCTTTTATGTACACCATTTTACCAACTAAAACAGTGTCCTGATTCATTGGAATCACATTGACGTTCTTAATGAGATAAGAATTACTAGATATTGATTCATTCTTATTAATCTCGAGATAATTTGTGCCTGATGAATCAATCCAAAGTGTAATGATTCCTACTAGCACAAGCAAGCCGATGAGAGCGAAGACAATTTTTAAAATTCGTTTTACTATTTTCATTTGTATAAATTTAAACAACGGATTATATCAGTTAAAAATAAGTAGTAGTTGTGATTTAAAAAACATTTTTTGTTCGTTTACTGACCTGACCATTCAGCAGCTAATTTATTTATTTATAAGTTGATAAAATCCATAACCAGCTAAATAGTGATCACCACATTTCCTCTTTTATGACCCTTCTCAACATATCTATGAGCTTCGGCCATTTCTTCTAAAGAATATACTCTATCAATAACAGGTCTAAGTTTCTCTTGTTCTGCTAACCTTTTTAAATTAGAAAAAGCTTCTTTTGGCGTTGATGGCGTCCCATGATCGATGGATATATATTTGCCATTCGAAGTCAATGCTTTTTTGCTCTTTTCTTTTAGTATCGATGATTTCGAATGGCCTACAGCATCAATCACATATTTATATATTTCTAATTGTTTTTCAGCATTTTCTAAGGTGTAGTCAATCAGCTCATCACTACCTAAAGATTTTACTAAATCGAAGTTTCTACCACTACAAACACTAGTGACATGAGCACCCAAATGCTTCGCCAATTGAATGACCATTGTGCCTATACTTCCTGACGCTCCATA
This sequence comes from Winogradskyella schleiferi, assembly GCF_013394655.1. Taxonomy (NCBI): domain Bacteria; kingdom Pseudomonadati; phylum Bacteroidota; class Flavobacteriia; order Flavobacteriales; family Flavobacteriaceae; genus Winogradskyella; species Winogradskyella schleiferi. The sequence continues at coordinate 2,201,916 of NZ_CP053351.1, read as the reverse complement.
AATTAAAACATTGTCGCCTTTGTTTATACTCGTCTTTTTTAATAAATGAGAAGCAAGCAAACCACCATAAGGAATCGCTGCAGCTTCCGCAAAACTAAGATTTACAGGTTTTAATGTAAGATTCCAATCTTCTGGTAAACAAATATATTCTGCATAAGAACCAAAACGGCGTTTGGTAGGTGAGATGGAACCATATGCGAAAACTTCATCTCCTAAATTAAAAGATGTAACTTCCTTGCCTTTTTCCTCTATAACACCTGATGAAACCATTCCTAGAATTGGATTTCTTGGCTTTCCAAAACCAAATATGAGTTGAAGTATAAATTTGGGAATCATGGGTTCATTCATTCTCCGAATAAGAACATCACTTGTAGTTACTGAAGTAGCACATATTTTTATAAGTACTTCATTAGATTTTGGTATTGGTTTTCTAACATTACTGAGCACCAGATTTTCTACATCGCCATACTTTAGACATTCTATTGCTTTCATAATTAAAATTTTTTACTACAAAGTTGATACAAATAGAACTATTAAAGGTTCGTATTTGTAAAACAGAACAAATCCAATTATTTTATTAATTTCTCCAATTTATTGTCAGGGTTATTTTACTTTTGTGTTTTTGTCGGATTAGTTCTAAAGACATAGACAAAAAGTATTGCAAAAATCACATACACTGCTGTGAGAGAAATGACAATTTCTGAATGTGATTGAATTTTAGAAGCAATTTTAACTAGTGCAATTGCTCCAACCCCAAAATGCATTAGATTTCCAATTGCAATAGGTCTATTATAAATCCCTCCAATTAACGTTCCTTTAGCCATCCAATTTAAAATTCCAAAACCCAGGTATAATGCACTCATTATTTTCAAAAAGAGTGTAGTAATAATATTTGGCTCGACATTTAGATATTCCACCATTTCATTTGGTAAAAAAGAAAGAAGGATTCCAATAAAGGCCAAAAATAAGGCACTTGAGGTCATTAATATTTTGGTGTTCATTTTTTTTTATTTAGGACCAATTACTAGTTAGTAGTCTTAAATTAAACATTGTTACTAATTATTGCCAACTAAATAATATATTTATCAATCATTATTTTTAGTGATATTCAACCTTATAACCAGCTAAACCCTAAGCCTACATTAAAGATTAAGGCATCTCTATCTGCATTTCCATCTAAAGACACACTGCCCAAAACTAATTTGGATTGAATATTGAGCGCGAAATTTTTCTTTTTGTAAATCTCGTAACCTGTGCTTGCCATAACAGCACAACCAAAGTCCCAATCGTCATTTACGTCGTCTTTAATATCATATAGTGCGGGCGAATCTATTGCTAAACCAATTCCACCATGTATCCACCAACGCTCTTTGACCCAATATTGTAGCGATGGAATGAACCCTCCAAAATTTCTATCATTATCCTGAAATTCATAAATATTTCCTGGCATAGCAGCAGTAATAGCGAGTCTTTCATTTAACATATAGCCCAACTTTAAATCTGGAAAAACAAACGTTCCTTGAGATTTGTCGAATGTTTGAATACCTGCACTATCTTCTATACTGATTAGACCGCCACCTACTACAAATTCTACAATAAAACCTTCTCTTTGTGTTGTTATTTCGGAATTTGTGTTTTGTGCATATGTTACACTAGATACTAAGGCAAAGGCTACACAAGCCATTCTTGATAAGATTTGTTTTTTGATTGTTTTCATTTTAATTGATGTCATAATTGTTCGTTTTTTGATTGTTTTGATTGATGTTATTATTCTAAATTAAATTTTAGCTCTTTCTGTTTCTAATGGATAGTGTCATAAATTTGGAAATATTACACTTACTTAAAAATGTTGGGTCATAAGGAGATTTTAAAGTACCATCATTTTAAGCGCAGGTATTAAATGAACAGATGCAGAGTTCTGAGCTTGATCAGTCCGTAAAAGAGCGTAGGTTGAAGCTATCCCATAATGTATTTCTGTTGAGGGTTTTTGTTATAAGGCTGCATATTATTCTTGTAATGCAGGCATCAGCAATTCTTTATTTTTTAAACTATCAGCCTGTCGCGTAAAATCTTGGCCGTAATTTGTTCCTAATATTCCAATAAATAAACTAAAAATAAATACTTTTTTCATGATGATTAAAATTTATATGAATAGACAAATTTATACCGTTTAATATTTTGTAGATCATTTAAAAGGCAGTTAACCAATTTATTACAGGGTTTAACAAGTTTAATTTGGTTTTCTGTTTTTTGATTTAGCATTTTGGCTATTGATTATGATTGTTCATTTAACTAAACTTAATTTTCATTAGTTTGTATTGAATGATTATTGTTCAAAATTAAATACAAACCTTAACGACACTTGTGCTGAGCTTGTGACATCTTTATGACATTTATGTCAACACAGAGACTTGTTTTTGTTTATGCTATAATTTATACCCTATTCGCAAGTGCATATTTAATTCCATTTCACTTTTGTTCTTTGAATAACCAGCGCGTTTAGCATATGTGTAACTAAATCCTGCGCCAAGTCCTGCTTCAAAATTAAAATGTTTGCCTATATGTCGCCTAATTCCAAGAGTGGGTATAATGGAAAAATCACTTACCACAGGAGCATCGTCAGTATTGAACAGAGCCAATTCTGGGTGATAACCCATTTTTAAAGCAATAAAATTACCGCTATTTCCATCAATTGGTTTTAAGTTCTCTGAGCGTTTTTTTAGGTTGTAATAGAGTCTTGGCTCCACAACGATTACAGGTGTTAGCAAAAATGGGGAATCATAATCATCGTAAAAAGTAGATTCCCAAACACCAAAATCAAAACCAAGTTCTGTTCTCAGTGCTATGGTATTTGATAGTTTTGCTTCATTATATGCCCAGATTCCTAAAACTCCAGTTTGTAATCCGAATATTGATTTTTCTACACTTGTGTTTTGAGATTTGGCGATTAATGTTAGTCCGCACAAAGTCAAAGTAATTAAAGTTTTTTTCATAATAATTTTAGATTTAAATAAATTTGTAAATTCAACCTTAAAACCAGCTAAAGCCTAATCCTACATTAAAGAGTACTGCATCTCTGTGTGCGTCTCCGTCTAAAGACACACTACCAAGCACTAATTTTGACTGCACATTAAGTGCAAAGTTTTTCTTTTTGTAAATTTCGTAACCTGTGCTTGCCATAACAGCACAACCAAAGTTCCAATCGTCATTTATGTCGTCTTTAATATCATATAGTGCAGGCGAATCTATTGCTAAACCAATTCCACCATGAATCCACCAACGATCTTTTACCCAATATTGTAGCGATGGGATAAAACCTCCAAAATTTCTATCATTATCCTGAAATTCGTAAATATTTCCTGGCATAGCAGCAGTAATAGCGAGTCTTTCATTTAACATATAGCCCAACTTTAAATCTGGAAAAACAAAGGTTCCTTGAGATTTGTCGAATGTTTGAATACCTTCACTATCTTCTATACTGATTAGACCGCCACCTACTACAAATTCTATAATAAAGCCATCTCGATGTGTTGTTGTTTCTGAATTTGTGTTTTGTGCATATGTTACACTGGATACTAAGGCAAAGGCTACACAAGCCATTCTTAATACAATTTGTTTTTTGATTGTTTTCATTTTAATTGATTTCATAATTGTAAATTTTTTTGATGGTGCAAATTTGAGGTATAAGAAGACTGTAAACGTCCGAGATTATAATTTCGGACGAATTCAAGTATTAAAATGAAAACTGTTTGAATTTTAAATTTGTTAGGCTAACTCTAGTGGTGTATAAGAATAAAATAATTTTCAAATCTAAACATTAAGAAAAGGGAAAGCGTCTAAAAATTAATTTAGCGTGTTTTAAACTGAGGTAAAAGACCTATAACTCTTCGCTATTTAGTATTAGATTTTACCCATTTACTAGGTGTAATGCCCTCTATTTTTTTGAAATAGGTGTTAAATACGCTTTTAGAATTGAAACCACTGTCATAAGCTAAGCCAAGAATAGTTAAATGCGAGTTTTTTGGGTCTATAGCTATGGATTTAAAATGATTTAAGCGATACGAATTCACAAAGTCATTGAAATTAAGATGAAAAGCTTTATTGATTACGTAGGATATTTTATTGGTATTTAATTCAAACACATCAGCCACGAATTTTAAACTTAATTGTGGATTTAAGAAAGGTTCGTCCTCTTTAAAATAAGAACCTAATTCCTCTTTTAGCGTTTCTATTTGTTGAGCATCTAAAATGATTGGTGATGATTTTTCTTCGTCTGTTTGATGGCAATCAACGTCTTCAATGGACAAATTAGACTTGTGTAGCTCTGAAAATTCTTTGATATTATGTAAGGGTTGTAAAAAAGGTTCTTGCCTATAGTTTATAACTTGTCCACGTCTTTGCTCAATCATTTCCTTTAAGCGTGTAAACCCTTGGTCTATAGAACTTGAATTGCTTAAAATAAACACATCATAGGGAACTGGCATCGTTTCTTCGTTTTGAGATTGTACCCATTTTGTAATCATTTGTTCCGGAACTTCAACATCCTTATTGTTGATAAGTTGAAATAATAGATTTTTCTCCTCTTTTAAAGTAGTATCCTGAATACAATATTGAAACTGTTGACTTCTGTTTAGCCATATTAAACAGAAACATTTCAAATGATGTGCTAATGCTAATTCAGTATTAAGTGTTAGAGCGTAGTTTACATTTTCTAATGCTTTATCAAACTTTCGTTGGTAGTAGTAAATGCTAGCTAATGTGTAATGGTTATTTGCGGATAGCGGATCTACTTCTAATAATCTGTTTGCATACGTTAAAGCCTTATCAAAAAATCCAAGTGCTATAGAAAGCTCTGTCATAGCTTCTAATCCATCAATATAATTAGGATTAATATCTAAAGCTTTTTCTATATGTATATATGCATTTTTAAAATCCCATTCACCCCAAAGAAACTTTCCTACAAAAGAGAGTGGATATTCGGGTAGTGCTGTTTCTATTTCTTTGGCTATTAATAGATTGCCAACAGCTAAATCCATAGCTTCTTGGTAAGGCATATAACCCCAAACGGCCAATAACCCATAGCATTGTAAATTGGCATAATAAGCTTTAGCGTAATTTTTATCTAAGTTAATCGCTTGATTATAGTATGATATTGCTTCATTTAGACTTTCTGGTGTCCATTTTAATTGCAATGAACGCCCTTTTAAAAATAATTGATAAGCCTCGACATTATTTGTAGGTTGTTTAATTAAATGGTCCTGCACTTCAAAATGCCCAAAATTGTTTCGGACTTCATCTGCTATGGCAAGACTCACTACATCTTCCAATTCGAAGATATCTATTAATTCTCTATCGAATTTTTTAGACCAATATTGCGTACCGTATTTTGTATCTATCAATTGCCCTGTTATGCGAATGCTATTGTTTGATTTTCTAACGCTTCCTTCTAAAACAGTAGCCACACCTAATTGATTACCAATATGTCGAACATCAATGTTTTTATTTTTAAATGCAAACGAAGACCGTCTTGCAATCACCTTTAATCCTTTTATTTTTGATAAGGCATTAATTATTTCTTCTGCAATACCATCACAGAAAGATTCGTTTTCAATATCATTACTCATATTGACGAATGGCAGTACTGCTATAGATTTCTGGTCAATCAAACTCTTAGATCCTTAAAATAAAAGATAAATATAAGTCAATTAACTCGTGTACAGAATATAAAAAAACAAGTTTGAGCAATTTTATGAACAGGTAAAACTACCTATTAGCAAATCTCTAGATAAAACTTTAACTATTGTGCTTTATGCATCAATTAAGAGGCTCTAAAACCAACTTGATATTTCTTTTAATGCTATTGAGGAAAACGTTTGCTCTATCTATTTGATATTCATCAATCTTTGCTGTTTCGCACTCTTAAAAAAAATGATCTAAGTTTTCTAACTGTACAACTTTATAGTTTTTGTTATTTTATTTAATTTGAGCATTTCGTATCGCATTTTGATTTAAGATGGCATCTACTGGTGTAACCTTATAACTATTTGAAGACAATACTGGGATTTTTAATTTTTCAAATTCTTCGTTTTTTGATTGATGATTTATTTTGTAATCTCAGTTGTTGCATTAAGATTTTTTTGAGTATTCTAACGCGGCACCAATGGCAATTCCAATAGGAAGCCACAAAGCTATGTTTGAGGTTAATAAGCCTACTGATACACCTGAAACTATGCCTATTGCAAGTCTAATTCCTTTTTTGCTTTTAATCAATTTCATAATTGTTTGTTTTTTGATTGTTTAAATTGATGTTTACTACTCGATATCAAACTTTTCTGAGTTATTCATTTGTATTTTGTAAGTCAGCATAAGTGTTTCTCAGGTTTTTTAATGATGCAATGGCATTACTGTAAGCCGCTCGATTTTGTGCAATTGTAGTCATCCTAGTTAAAACCATATTTTCGAAATAAATGTCTTTTTCGTAAGTGTCTGAAGAAATGCCCATATCCCTAAATTTTACGTTACGCATCAAAAAATTTTCATAATAGGCCTCAATGGCCTGTTGTTCAGAAGATTCAAGTTTCTCAATAGGGTTAAAGGTTTCGTAGGTTTCAGAGATAGCATTACGTAAACTTAAATCGTCAAATAATTTTAAATCACCAGAGAATTTTAAATTTTCATAGGTTATCATAACTGGATAAAACTTCTTAGACATAATTAAATAGAATGATTTTGTAGATAATCTCGGGTTATCATAATCTTTATACAATAAAATTTTGAATACGGTATCTAACTCTTTGAGCATTGTAGCTGCCTCATTATCCAAAATAGTGAGCTTGTTTAGGTTGCGATCGGCTTCATCATGTAACTGAATTATGTATGAATTCCGCAATTCTAATTTCTTCTCATTATTTGAATGTTCGTTGATTGCCAACGCAATAAGGATTCCGACAATAACTAGAATAATTTCTCCTGCTGCATAAGCGATATAGTTGGCGAACTTACCTTCCTGTAGGGCAGGTGGGTTTTTAATCAGCATTTCTCGTCTAATTTTTCTAAATAATTTAATCATGGCTTAGTGGTTTGTTAAATTGAAACACAACGTTTTGGATATGACTCAAATCTTTTCAAATTTTGGCTTTACGACGCTTTTAAATTTCCATTTCAACCCAAATAAAGGTCTTAAGATGGCTATTCTTTTTAGGATGAATTCATAAATTAGAAAACAGACTATAAAAGTGAATACTGTAATTCCTATAAACGCTAGCAAAGGATGAAGATTCAATGGCAGGATGAACAATGCACCTGCAAATAATACAAACATGTGAAGAATATAAACAGGATAAACAGCTGCACTCAAATAGCTGAGTAAGGCACTTGGTTTATTAAGGTAACGATATCCTATGCCGAATAAACCTAATATCCAAGCATTAGATTCTATGGTGGTGATATACATATTTGATAAAGACTCAAACCCTGTGAAACGAATCACGAAGAGAATGGTTGCCAAACCGATATACAACCATTTCCACTTTGAAACGGTTTGCCAAAATACGTTACCGCTATACACAAACAAAAATCCAAAAAAGAAAGCAAGCAACCCTATAAAAAATCCATGCCAGGTTTGAGCGTATAGTTCAAAGAGTTGTGGTTTAACAGCACCTATTTCTAACATAAAAAATCCAGAGATCAATAATGGGCCTATAGCATAGGTCATGACTTTTGAAATGGCTTTCCTAAATTTTCCATTTTCATTAGTCTTCAAGTAGAAAAAAACTGGTGACAACACTACGACATAGAAAAAAATATTTCCTAAAAACCAGAGATGTCCCATATGCGGAAAATAACTCAATGGCATATTATAGTATTGCTGAAAAACTAAAAAATGTAATGGCGTAATAGCCAAAATTCCGAACACAAAGGGTAAGAGAATTCGTTTACCGCGCTCTATTAATAGTTGCTTCCAATTTCTTTTTTTCATGGCAAAATACAGTCCCATTCCCGATACAAAAAAGAGTAATGGTATCCGCCAAACATTGAGCATCGTCATTGGTTTCCAAAGTCCTTCTAAAGCGTCTTCACTTCTTATAAACCCTATAAACATAGCCCAAGGTTGAAATATAATGGCTATATGATATATCAGTAATAAACCTATAGCAATGACTCTGAGCCAATCAATATCGTATCTTCTTTCTGTTGTCATCTTGTTTTATGTTTATTGAAGCATCATTGCTACAACAGGAAGTGCTTTTTGTAATTCATTAAGATCTAATGTAAATCCCATTGGTTTTAATTGTTGAATTAGCATTTCATAGATAGGTTTCATTTGAGCAAAATCTACCATTGCTGTTTCTCTTGCTGTAGCTCCATAATTATTACGTACAGTTTTATCTGCTTTGGCATCAATAAGTAATTGTACAATTTCGATTCGTCCAAAAAATGCTGCAGTGTGTAAAGCCGTTCCGCCATCATTATTTTTTATAGACAAATCTGCATTGGCATTGATCAGTACTTTAGCGATTTCAGGTTGGTTAAATGTGGCTGCTGACATTAAAGGTGTAGAGCCAGACATTGGTTCTTTTTGATTAATATCTGTCCCAGCTTCAATATGTTGCTTAACGGCTTCCAAATTCCCTGTAAGGACAGCGCCATGAATATCTATACTCGGTTTGTCAACTGTTTTGGTTGTTTTAGCCGAATCATTTGAACTTATTTCTTTGTTAGATTGTGCGCATGAACTTGTTAATAAAAGCGTCAAGACTACCGTCTGAATGGTCATTCTAAGTGAAGTGTTTTTAAGTGTTTTCATAATTTAAATTTTTAATGATTAATAACTTGATTTTTGTTTTACAAAGATGCGACACTAACCTAATTGACTGATAATCCGCATGAAGCCTATTGTGTCAAGTTTGATGAGCGGTTGAAAACTATGACGCAGAAGTATAAATTATGACGCAAGCAACTGTTTTTTACTAACTAACTTTGAACTTTAAGCAGTATAGTGTTTAAATAAAAATTTTTTAGTAAATGACAAAAATAGAAGTAATTGATTTTTTTGCCACGAATACACGAATCTTATATTTGCGATTAATGAAGGTCTATAAATCTTAGGAACAGACCTAAGGTCTGTTTCATTTGTGTAATAGATAGTCAATTTTTTTATAATATAGAAAACGAGTGAATTCGTGTATTTGTGGCTAAATATATAGTGATTAATAAGTAATGCTTTATCATAAACTCCCAACAATGTATTCGAAACGAAATTATTAACACGAATTCTTTTCCCTTCGGGAAATTGAAAATATACGTACTAACAATTTTTTCATATACTAAATAAAAATCTCTAAATTTGATACAGTACGAAACATCATGTCTAACATCTCATATCAAGGAAAATTTATTGAGCAAGCTGAAGCCCTTGTTTTAGAGCATATCTCTAATGAGCAATTTGGGGTTTCAGAATTGGCGGAGCTCATGAATATGAGCCGATCAAACTTGTTGCGGAAGATTAAGAAACAGACACAAGGTAGTGCTAGTCAATTTATTCGTGAAGTTCGGCTTCAAAAAGGGATGACATTGTTAAAAGAAACGGAATTTACGGTTTCTGAAATTGCTTATCAGGTGGGTTTTAGTAATAATTCCTATTTCATCAAATGCTTTAGAGACTATTATGGGTATTCGCCAGGTGAAGCTAGAAAAAAACTTGGTGAGCATGTTGAACTAGAACCAGAAGATAATCAGGACACAGAAGCTATTGAAGTTACCAAAAAAGGGGGTTTCCACCAGTACCGAGTTCATCTCATACTGGGAATTCTCTTGGTTTTAGTCTTAGCGGTATTCTTGTTTTTTCCTAAAGAAACACTTCATACTGATAAAGAAGATGCTGATTTTAAGACATCAATAGCTGTATTACCGTTTAAGAATATGAGTAGTGATGCTGATAACCTGTATTTTGTGAACGGACTTATGGAGTCGACACTAAACAATTTACAAAAGATAGAAGATCTCCAAGTTATCAGTAGAACATCCGTCGAAAAATATAGAGATACCGATAAGACCATCTCAGAAATCGCAGAAGAACTCAAGGTCAATTATTTGATTGAGGGCAGTGGGCAACGCTCAGGTGATCAGGTTTTGTTGAATATCCAATTGATTGATGCTTCAAACGATACACCAATTTGGGCAGAACAGTACAACCATAAAACGGAAGACATTTTCTCCGTGCAAAATAGGGTTGCCAAAAAAATTGCGGAGGCTATAAAAGTGACCGTGACACCAGCTGAATTACAACAAATAAATAAAAAACCTACAGAAAACGTATTGGCCTATGATTATTATTTAAAAGGGCTCGAGCAAATTCAAGAAGCGACTAAAGCGGGCTTGGAAACTGCTATTTCGTTATTTGAAAAAGCGATAGAAGAGGACCCTCAATTTGCACTCGCGTATGCTCAGATTGCGATATCATACTATTATTTGGACCTAAATCAAGCGGAGAAACGGTATACAGATATTATAAATAACAATGCAGATAAAGCGTTGCTATATGATTCTAAATCTGCCGAAAGTCTTATCGCTAAAGCCCTTTACTACATCAATATAAATGAGTTTCGCTTAGCTATCCCTCATTTAGAAAAAGCCTTAGACTATAATCCCAATGCGTCTTCTGTGGTTCAAATACTTGCCGATTTGTATTCACGAGCCATTCCTGATACAGGTAAATATTTGGAATATGCCTTAAAAGGTTTACAACTTGATATTGAAGCGAATGATTCCATAAGCAAAAGTTATATGTATTTGGCCTTAAGTAATGCCTTTGTTCAAAATGGTTTTACAGAGGAAGCACAGAAGTATATAAAATTAGCTTTAGATCATAACCCTCAGAATTATTACGTGCCTTTTTTAAACGTGTTTATACAATACACACAGCATCAAAATATGGAAAAGACGACAGAAGCTTTACTGAAGGAATGGAAAAAAGATACCACACGATTGGATATTATGCAAGAAGTAGCAAAGTTCTATTATTTTCAGGAAAAATATGATAGTGCCTTTTACTACTATAATAAGTTTGAAAAAATCAAGAAAAAAAATGGGCTGAATATGTATCCACAAGAAAATTTAAAAATTGGATTGGTATACGATAAAATGGGCTTCCATGACAAAGCTGAAGACTATTATAAAGCCTATGCTGAATATTGTGAAAATGATCAATCTATTTACCAACCCGCTAGTTTGGCCATAAAGTATTTGCACGATGAAAAACCCGATCTTGCTATAGAGCAGTTAAAACTGTTTGCGACTAAAACTAATTATCAATATTGGATATTGTTATTTCTTGAAGAAGATCCCTTAATGAAATCCTTGAAAAGTCACCCAGATTATGAGGCCGTTATTCAAAAAATTAACGATAGATTTTGGGACAATCATAATCAATTGAAAACGTCTTTAGAGGACAAAAGACTTATATAACCCTATTGATTTTATGTAATGTTGTTAAGTGTAGTGTTGTGATTTTATGAATCTAAATAATAATTGTTCTGAATTTGTAATGTCTGGTGTTTAAGAGTTATAAATCTTACTATTTGACTTTCTGTAACTAGAAATTAGTGCTGTTTTTCATTCTATATTTACCACGTTAAGCTTATTTGCTTTTATAGTTTTGCTATAAGCTCATTTTAAGACTGTTTTAAATATGCAGTGACTACGCTATAGCTTGTTGTTAAAAATTTTAATTTCAAAAAAGCATTCAAAAAAATCAATACTTAAGGCTTTACAACATTAACCGGTTGGTCGTTTAGAAATGCTTTAAGATTTTCGATGGCCGTAGTCATCAGTCGTGTTCTAGAGGCTTTTGGTGCCCATGCGATATGTGGTGTGATGATACAATTTTTTGCTTTTAAAAGTGGATTGTCTTCGGTAATGGGTTCGGTTGACACCACGTCTACAGCGGCATACGCCAATTGACCTGAGTTTAAAGCGTCTTTGAGATCCTTTTCTACAATTAATCCGCCACGTGCTGTATTAATAAGCATGGCGCTGTTTTTCATTTTAGCGATTGTGGTTTTATTGATTAAACCTTCGGTGTCATCTGTTAACGGTAAATGCAAACTTACCACATCAGACTGTTTTAGGAGTGTATCCATATCAACCACTTTTATAGCCGTTTCCGTTTCGGGTTTATTACTGCTTGGGGTCGTTATAATTTTCATTCCAAAGGCCTCAGCCAACTTAGCGGTGGCGCGTCCTATACTTCCAAAACCAATGATTCCCATCGTTTTGCCCTCTAATTCAATCAAAGGATAGTTCCAAAATGAAAAGTCCTTACGGTTACGCCATCCGCCACGTTGTACTGCGCTATTGTGTTCGCCTACATGATGGCACATTTCTAAAAGTAAAGCCATGGTAAATTGTGCCACTGCGGTTGTGCCGTAGGTTGGGATATTGGTCACTATAATATCTAATTCTTGGGCAGTGTCGATATCCACATTATTGTATCCTGTGGCGAGCAAGCCTATATATTTTAATTTTGGTGCTTTCTGTAAAATCGCTTCTGAAATTGGGGTTTTGTTGGTCAATACAATTTCGGCATCACCAATAGCTTCGATTATTTTTTTAGTATCGTGTTCGGTACGGTCAAAAACCGTTAAGTCGCCTAAGCTTTTGAAGGCGTCCCAATCCAGATCTCCAGGATTTAAGGTATAGCCGTCTAAAATGACAATTTTCATAATTTAGAATATAGAGTTAATCGAAATTATAAAATCTATTGTGGATCACCTACTTGTAAGCTGACTAATTGACTTTTTTTAAACTTCTGAGCTAAGATAGACGATGCATTTTTCTTGCGGTATCAAAATCAATTCGTACTGTAGCAATAGTTTTAAAAAAATTACTGTTGTATTACAGTAGCTGCTTGATGCGGTTAGTTTTTATTTTCAAATTGGAGTTAGGGAAGCAATTTTTCTTTAATAAAACTACAATGTTTAGCAAGGACAAAAACGAATAGCTACTAATTTTGTAGTATGCAATTCACGAGATATTTTTCTAAAGTTTTAAGAGAGAACGGTACTCCAGATATCAACGTTAACGAGTATCAACGGATGCTTAATATTATTGTCCTAGAAAATCAAATAGATATTATTAAACGCGTAAAACTCAACAACAGGCACAACGATAAAATCCGGTATATGGAAAAAGAACTGTTTGACTTACAACATAAGCTCAATTTTCTAACAAGAGAGAACAAGCCAGAACATCTATTGAAATATATGCTTAACAGCTCGCGGTTTGAACATTAAATATAGCCTTATGTATCTACGGTTTCTTAAGGAAAGCTGTGGCATTCGGTTGTTGATTTTCAAATAGTCTTTCCTGTCATTGATTTCATTACCCACCAATTAAGCGCACAAAAAAAATTGCTACAACCCAACTTTATCTAGTTGTGATTGGATTTCTATATTTAAAACGAATTAAAATATATATTCTGGAGTTTTATTAGGATCATCGTTTAAAAGTTTACCAACTGAAGTCCAAAACCTTAATAAGGTTCCAGAAAATTTTTCTGAAAATTGAGACAGCAACAAAAGGTTATTCACATATTCTGTATGTGCTGATTCGTTTGGTCTGTAGTAGGTCATATTCCAGTCTGAAAAATGCCTTTTGTCATATTGATTTTCCCATAGTAACTCCACAGAATGGTGGCGAGAATCGAGCTTAATTTTTTCAAAAACAGTATTCACTTCTTTCTGTCCACCTTCTAAAATTTGCACGAAGGCGCCATTAAGAAAAATAAGGCATCCTGTAATATCGTTGATTTTATTGACTTCATTGGCTCTAACAAGAATGTTGTCTAAATCTTCAATTTCTAGAGTAGATATCGCTTTTGAACGGTACGTTAGTTGATACATAAATATGATTAATTAAGGCAAAATGACCGTGTTAAAGCAAATCTTATCCTTTATAGGTTGCGAAGATAGTTTAATTTTAAAATATATCTATGCTTCTGCTTTATTTCAAATAAGTCCCCATAAAATTTAGTATTTTAATACCTATTATTTGCATTCGAGTTAGTTTTTATTCTATATGAGAAAATTAATTTGAAGGTTATACGCTATCTTCGAAATCAACAACAAAATATTTTAATTATGAAACAACCAGATTATAGCGATCCAAACGCAAAACACGAATTAGATTATTTAGAACTTTATGAAAAAAAGGGTTATACAGAGAATTTTCGCGTAGAAAACGGCAAACTAATAGCTTCACAGGAAAAATCGAAATTTTCGCCTGAGCAAGTCAAAATTGTTGCTGAACATCGTTACGAAGGTATGAGCAATCCCTCTGACCAATCCATTCTTTATGTTATTGAAACGGACGAGGACTGTAAAGGCACCATTATTAATTCTTATGGTCCTACTGCAAATTTAGAGGTACATGAATTCATTGAGTCCATTCCTGATGATCAGAAAGGTCATGACGAAAGTATCTTGAATCTTGATAAAGACTCCTAAGCTTTTTTTTTCAAGTTGGTGTATAGTGTTTGCTTGACTATACATATCGGGATTATTAATTATTATTCTGTCAGCTAACCTTGGATTTCTAATAATTTGAACGGCTTAAATATTACTTATTTTTGTTCGAATGAAATTTATTTATATTCAAACTTTAAAGCTGAAAAAAGGGCTGGAAATTCCCTATAGGATTTCAGTGAAGGATGTAGATGATGATGATATTCGGTTTATGACAATTGATCCTCAAGCTGAAATTCCGAAACGGATTTTTCAACGCTCCAAACTCAAGGCATCAGAAATTCTTAATTCCCCTATTTTTATTGACTTGGCGGATGAACTTATAGAACTGTTCTATGGCCATCAATTGGTTTTTTTTGATTTACTTCAATTTAAATTACTAAAATCCCAGTTTAAATCCATTGGTTATAATTTTGAAATCAAGCCCATTATAATTCGGAAGCCAGGATATGACCAATTACCGTTAAAAATTGATTTATCTAAAAACAAGTCACCGCAGTATAGTAAGGATTTTGCAGAATTGGTCTTGCAGCAAATGCACGCCTATATCACATCCCAAAATCATAATGAATCTAAGGAAGATGCTCAGCAACAGAAGGAAAACCCTAGGGACTTATCTGAATACAAATTAGCACCTGGTGTTTATTATTTTTTAAACGCATTGGATGAAGTGATCTATGTTGGGAAAGCCAAAAATATTAGGAAACGTTTGCAGAGTCATTTTTCTAAAAATGGGAAACTCTCTAATATAGATTATTCGCTTGTCAATGCTATTGAAGTCATCTATACAGGGAATGATTTTGTTGCACAGCTTATAGAATCTAAGGCTATAAAACATTTAAAACCTAAATTCAACACACAGCAAATTCATACTTCTGCACCTTATATTATAAGTCAAGGACAAACCGCTAAGGGTATTGCGAAATTAAAAATTACGAGAAAGGATTATATAGATCAGATGCCAGAGCAATATTTCAATAGAGCTTCGGTAAAACAAACTTTAGAACATTTCTGTGAAACGCATGACTTATGCAGAAAGCATTGTGGAATAGAAACCGTAAAAGGGCCATGTTCTAAATATACAAAATTGAATAAGGGCTGTGTCTGTTCAGGAGATGAATCCATCGCCAATTATAACGAGCGATTTAAAAAAGCATTTCAACTATTTCAGACCCAAAAGAAGAGAACGCTTTATAAACTGAACGGGCGACATAAAAATGAAGACGCTTTTGTTTATGCTATTAATGGTATTTATCAAGGCTATGGATTTATTGACAAGTCAGAAGCTATTAGCACCGAAAGCGATATTTTAGGGTATTTAACTGCTCAAGTCAATAATTATGACACCTCTCGAATTTTAAGTAGTTTGAAGCGATCCATTAAGGCTGAAAACATAATTCATCTAAGTGAGATTTAAAAAGGACAACATCATACATTTTACATCAGGATTTTATGAATCCAAAGGAGGTGATAGCATGTTGTAATAAAAGCCCTATGCTTTAACTTATTATTAAAACAGCTGCTTTTCTTCACATATTGACCAAATGCCATAAGATATACTTTTAGGAAATGAGCAAAGGTCTCATTTAATTCGATTAATACCCTTTAGGTGGTTTATATAATTTTAGACTAACAAATTAATAATCACAGAAAGAGATCAAAATTCTTACGACACTAAAATATAAACCTATGGGACTATTTGATGAAAAAACAGAAAACAAACTAAATGACTTAATTGAAAAGGCTTACGATGCTGAAAAAGGATTTAAAACGGTGGCAGACCATGTTGATAATCCGAGATTGAAGACGTTTTTTAATGAGAAAGCTAGAGAAAGAGGTGGGCATGTTAATGATTTGACCAATACCCTTAGAAAGAAGGGAATGGAGGTTAATCAGCACGACGGCAGTATTAGCGGTTCATTGCATAGAGCTTGGATTGACACTAAAGCTTTCTTTTCTATGGATGATGATGAATCAATGTTAGAGGAAGTTAGAAATGGAGAGAAACAAGCCATTGACGATTATGACGATATTCTTAACAACTACGACCTGAATCCGACCATAAGAGAATTACTGTTAAAACAAAAATCTGAGATTCAAGCAAGTTATAACAAAGCAAATTATTTAGAGGGGATTCATTAATATATGATTTTTCCTTAGCATGAAGAAAAGCTTGAGTAACGGCTTTGGTAATCCACCTTTTAGTCATAATTCCTAATTCTCTTAATTATGGTATATGCCAATGCGGCGTATTTTTAAATTCGAATTTTTTGGTGATGATTCGCTTTACCTTGGCAGAAAAAAGAATCTTAAAACTATGATATAAATAAAATTTAAAAAAACTGTTGAAAATGAGTAAACCAAAAGAATTTCCGACGCAAAGTCAAGAATTGCCAGGAAAACAAAATAAGATGAACCCTAAACCAGAAATCATTCGGTCTGATTATAAAGGCAGCGATAAACTAAAAGATAAAATAGCCCTAATTACAGGTGGTGATAGTGGCATTGGTAGGAGTGTGGCAGTTCATTTTGCACGCGAAGGCGCAGATGTGGCCATTGTTTATCTTTCTGAGACCGAAGATGCTAAAAAGACGAAAGCACTAGTAGAAAAAGAAGGACAATCATGTCTCATTATAAAAGCAGATTTAAAAAAAGGAAATGACTGTGAGCGGGTTGTAAAAGAATGTCTAGATAAGTATAAAAAACTTAATATTCTTGTGAACAATGCAGCGGTTCAGTTTCCTAAAGATTCTATTAAAGCTATTTCAATGGAAGATTTTGATGACACTTATAAAACTAATATCTATCCTTATTTTCATTTGGCAAAACTATCATTAGAACACTTAAATTCTGGCGATTGTATTATAAATACTAGTTCAGTTACAGCCTATAGAGGTAGTAGCCACTTAGTAGATTATGCAAGTACAAAAGGCGCTATAACGAGTTTTACGCGTTCATTGGCAAAGCAAATTGCAGATAAAAATATAAGAGTAAATGGTGTAGCACCTGGACCGATTTGGACACCTTTAATTCCTGCCACATTTAATGATGTGAGTGATTTTGGTCAGGATACACCTTTGGGGCGCGCTGGCCAACCAAGTGAAGTGGCGCCAGCATATGTGTTTTTAGCATCGAAGGATGCCAGTTATATTACGGGACAATTTATTCATGTTAATGGCGGTGAAATCATAGGCGCATAGCCCAAAAAAAAAGCCAAATTCAAAAAATATATGAATTTGGCTTCAAAGATAATTTATTCTTCTTCGGTGTTTCCTTTGTCAATGGCATCAGGTTTCCATCCATCTTCCTGCGAATTGTCTAATGGACTATGTACACTTTTGCTGCCTCTTGCCTTTTTAGTGCTGGAATCTGGAATTTCCCTGTTTCCGTTTTTATTGTCATTGGGTTTCGATTTGCTCATGTTTTAAAATTTTTATTACACATTATTCGTAAGAGTCAAGGGCTTTAATGAAACCATCCATTTATAGTTTGACTCTCAATCATTCTTCTTTTTGTATATATATTTATTTAAAAATCCGAAGATCAAATTAATAGATACAATCAGTGCGGTTGCAGTGGCTAATTCTACATACATTTTCAAAGCAGCCAAACAACCCAATCCAGCACTACACCAAATGGAGGCAGCAGTCGCTAGACCACTTACATGCTCTTTTCTTTTCATAATTACACCAGCACCTAGAAATCCTACGCCCACTATGACCTGACTTATAATTCTGCTATTGTCCACATTATCTACACCTATAAAACTATAAGATATGTTTACAAAAATAGCAGCACCCACGGCCACAAGGGCGTTAGTTTTTAAACCAGCATTTTTACTTTTTATTTGGCGCTCTATACCAATGACGACAGCGGCAACCATTGCCGCAAGTAGGGAAATTTAAAAATCCATGTGACTGATCTCATTCATAATTTTAAATTACAAAATGTGTAGAAAATAACAAAGTAAAAGATGGATTCCGATAGGAATAAATGCGGTTGAGTTAATAAAAGTTTAGACTTAACTCTACATTTAAATACTGAAAATCAACTCAAAAATTTTAACATTATGGCTAAAAAACAATCAGAATCCAATCAGAAAAAAGCGGATTTAAAACAATTTGAAAAGGACAGTAATGGTAAGGTGATGACTACCAACCAAGGATTGAAAGTCAATGACACGAATAATTCTCTAAAAGCAGGCGAACGTGGTTCAACCCTTTTGGAAGATTTTTTATTACGGGAAAAAATCACACATTTTGATCACGAGCGTATTCCGGAGCGTATAGTGCACGCTCGAGGAAGTGGTGCTCATGGCTATTTTGAGTTGACCAAAAGCATAAAAAAATATAGTAAAGCTGGTATTTTTACAGATACGAATCGTAAAACACCGGTTTTCGTTCGTTTCTCTACAGTTGCCGGCTCAAAAGGTTCACCAGATTTGGCTCGGGACGTTAGAGGGTTTGCCGTAAAATTTTATACACAAGAAGGCACATGGGATTTAGTGGGAAACAATATGCCTATTTTCTTTATTCAGGATGCTATGAAATTTCCAGATTTAATTCATTCCGTAAAACCAGAACCGAACAAGGAAATTCCACAAGCAGCATCAGCACATGATACCTTCTACGATTTTATCTCAAGAACTACCGAAACACTTCACAATCAGATATGGGTTATGAGCGATCGTGCTATCCCGAGAAGTTTTAGGATGATGGAAGGATTCGGTATTCATACCTTCAGATTAATTAATGATAACAACGAAGCACATTTTGTAAAGTTTCATTGGAAACCAGTTTTAGGGGTTCATTCTGTGACTTGGGATGAAGCGGTTAAAATCAATGGTGCCGATCCTGATTTTCACAGACGTGATTTATGGAATGCGATTGAAGCAGGCCAATATCCGGAATGGGAATTGGGCATTCAAGTTGTACCTGAAGAAGATGAACATAAGTTTGAATTTGATTTACTGGATCCCACTAAATTAATACCTGAAGAAATGGTACCCGTTGAAATCATAGGTAAAATGACCCTTAACCGCAATCCTGAAAATTTCTTTGCGGAAACGGAACAAGTCGCATTCTTGCCAGGCCATATTGTACCTGGCATTGATTTTACAAACGACCCGCTTTTACAAGGTCGTCTTTTCTCATATCGTGATACGCAATTATCGCGCTTAGGCAGTCCAAATTTTCATCAAATCCCAATAAATAGACCAGTCGGCGAAGTGCATAACAATCAACGAGATGGTCATATGCAAATGGATATTCCAAAAGGACAAACGGCGTATTTCCCTAATTCCTTGGGTGGTGGCTGTCCGCATTTGGCTAAAATGGCAGAAGGTGCTTTTACCTCTTATGAAGAGCGTATTGATGCCAAGAAAATAAGAACCCGTAGTGAAAGCTTTAACGATCATTTTTCTCAACCTGCGCTATTCTATAGAAGTTTAGAGGATTGGGAAAAACAACATGTTGCAGATGCCTACACTTTTGAGCTAGGAAAATGCAATCACAAGCATATTAAAGAACGGATGCTTTGGGTCATATCCCAAATCGATAAAAAGTTAGCGAAAAAAGTTGGTGAAGGTTTAGGGCTGGATGTTCCTAAAAGTATTGATAAACCCATAAATCAAGCGATTGGTGCAGATGCTAATACAAAAGAGCAGCAACCACCAAAGGCCAAAAATTACTTAGAAAAAGACAAAGCGCTAAGTCAGGCACATACCAAATTCGATAGTATTGCCACTAGACAAGTTGCAGTACTGGTTGCAGACGGTTTTTCAATGAAGAACTTTAAGAAGATGAAAAATGCGCTTGAAAAAGAAAATGCGATGGTAAAACTAGTGGCACCTCATGGTGGAACCGTTACCTGTGATGAGGATATGAAACATGAAGTAGATGCTGCAATTATGACAACCGAAAGTGTGCTGTTTGATGCTATTTATATTCCAGGAGGACAATCTTCTGTTGACAAATTATTAAACGTACCCAAGTACAAAGTATTTGTTAACGAGACATTTAAATATTGTAAAGCGATTGCCGTAGATAACGAAGGTGAACATTTAATTGATGAAACCTTTGTTAAGGATTACAAGGATGATAAGGCGATAATTATTAACGGAAAGCCAAAAGAATTTATAGATGCTATTGCCAAACATAGAAATTGGGATCGGATGGAGGTCGCTTCAAAAGTACCAGCATAATCTTATTTTTAGATTACATAGTCGAGTTAAGTATAACCTTAAATAATGTCTTATGAGATCAGTATGGAATGGCTCTATTAGTTTTGGGCTTGTATCAATACCTATAAAAATGTATTCCGCTTCAGAGAATAGAGCTCTAGAATTAGATATGCTTGATAGTCATGATGGCGAACGTATTCGCTACAAGCGCATCAACGAGAAAACGGGCAAAGAGGTGGAGTGGAAAGATATTGTAAAAGGGTATAAAAAAGATGATGGCTATGTAATTCTTGAAAAGGAAGATTTTGAGAAGGCAAACGTGAAGAAAAATAAGACTATTGATATTGAAGAGTTTGTAAAGGAGTCAGACGTTGCTGATGTACTTTTCAAAAAACCCTATTATTTAGAACCTCAAAAAGAAGGTGGTAAAGCCTATAATCTGCTTCGAGATGCGTTAAAGAAGACTGGAAAATTAGGCGTAGCAACTTTTGTGATGCGCCAAAAGGAAAACTTGTGTCTGGTTGGTGTCTATAAGAATGTCATTGTACTTCACGTCATAAGGTTTGATGATGAAATACGAAATCCTAAGAATATAGAAGTTCCAAAGACGAAAAATTCTGAAAAGGAAATAGCAATGGCAGAATCCCTTATTGAAAATTATACCGAAAAATTTGATTTCACGAAATACAAGGATGTCTATAATTCGCAGTTATTAAAAATTATAGAAGCCAAAACCACAGGTAAGGAAATTAAATCTGAGAAGGTGGAGGTGAAACCAACCGCTGCAAAAGATTTAATGGCGAAACTGAAGGCTAGTCTGGAACAAAAGAAAAAGAAAGCTTCTTAAACCATGAGCCTTGAAGCCTATAGAAAAAAACGAACATTTAAGGACACGCCAGAACCGAAAGATGTTTACAATTCTGAAAATAAATACAGGTTTGTGATACAAAGGCATCGCGCAAGTCATCTGCATTACGATTTGCGCTTGGAAATGGAAGGTGTTCTTAAAAGTTGGGCGGTACCCAAAGGACCTTCCATGAATCCTAAAGATAAAAGGCTTGCGGTCCATACTGAAGATCATCCGGTATCTTATTTGTCATTTGAAGGTGTCATTCCAAAAGGAAATTATGGTGCTGGCAAAATGACTATTTGGGATGAAGGCACGTACGAAAGCTTATATAATAATGAAGACCTAACAACAGATTATGCAGAGGGAAAATTAAAGCTTGTTCTAAAAGGTAATCAATTAAAAGGTATTTTCACATTGGTGCGTTCTTCATCGATGAATAGAAAAAATCAATGGTTATTAATTAAACACGACGATGCATATGCAACTAATTTAAGCTACGATGCAGAAGACTATGTAGTTGCTAATTTTCAGCCTCAAACTAAAAGTCGTACTTCTGAATTAAATTTAAAATCCATTGTAAAACCGATGTTGGCTTCGCCAGCAAAGGACATATTTAATGACAAAAATTGGATTTACGAATTAAAATACGATGGCTACCGTGCTTTGGCTAACGTAGATTCCGGAGCGGTGGAATTGTATTCTAGAAATGGGATATCCCTCAACGCTTCGTTCAAAATTATTCAAGATGAATTGGAATCTATTGAACATACCGCTATTCTGGATGGTGAAATAGTCATTTTAAATAGTGACGGAATTCCACAATTCAATGCACTACAAAATTATGACCCAACAACTACAAAGGGTCATCTTAATTACTTTGTTTTTGACGTATTATTTCTCAACGGTCATAGCACAACAGATTTGCCACTTTTAGACCGAAAGGAATTGCTTAAAAACTTAGTGCCAGAGTCCAATCATATTACCTACTGCGACCATATTGATGGCATGGGTAAAACGGTCTATGATAGAGCCTTAAAATTAGGAATGGAAGGGGTTATTGCAAAAAAGGCTAATTCTAAATATTATACAAATATTAGAACACCAGATTGGTTGAAATTTAAGAAAATAGAAAGCGTTGAGACTATCATTTGTGGGTATACCGAATCTAAAAATAGTACTCGCAAATTCGCATCTCTAATTTTGGGAATGATAGAAAATGATGAGTTGGTTTATGTGGGTACTTGTGGCTCAGGATTCTCTTCAAAACAAATAAAGCGATTACATCAGAAGTTTGAGCCTTATCAAACCGAAAAGCCAGTATTTAAAATTGCGAAACATCTCAAAGGCAGAAAAGCGCATTGGCTGATACCGAAACTGATTTGCGAAGTAAAATTTGCCGAATGGACCACAAGCGGTGTGATGAGGCATCCTGTATTTTTACACATGCGCGATGACAAATCGGTTCCGGTACAAATTTCAAAGGAACACAAGTCTTTACCGAACAAAAAAGTGCCGTCAAACTCTGAAACCACATTAGAAATTGACGCTATACATGTGCCCATTTCCAATATTGAAAAAGTGTATTGGCCAGATGCCCAATTGACCAAATATGATCTATTGGACTATTATATAAAAATGTCCGATTTTATCCTTCCTTACTTGAAAGATAGACCTCAAAGTCTGCATCGCCATCCCAATGGCATTAAAGGAGAGTCTTTCTACCAAAAGGATAATGAGCATTTACCTGATTGGATTGATACGTTTAAAATCCATTCAAAATCGTCGGAACGTATTATCAACTATTTGCTATGTCAAAATCAGGCTACATTAACCTATATGAATAACTTAGGTTGTATTGAGTTGCATCCTTGGCATTCCACAATTTATCAATTAGATAAACCAGACTATACCATTATCGATTTAGACCCTTCAGAAAAAAATACATTTAAGCAAGTTATTGAAACTGCCCAAGCTGCCAAAGTTGTGTTGGACAGCGCTGATATAAAAGGGTATTGTAAAACTTCAGGTGCCTCAGGAATTCATATTTATATTCCTTTAGGCGGTAAATATACTTACAGTGAAGCTCGGGATTTTACAAAATTACTGTGTTACTATATACAAGAGCAACTGCCAGAATTAACCACATTGGTACGCTCTGTCAAGAAAAGAGGCCCTAAAATTTATCTAGATTATTTGCAGAACCGAAAAGGGCAGACTATAGTATCTGCATTTAGCTTAAGACCCAAACCAGGTGCAAGCGTTTCAACACCTATTGACTGGAAGGATGTGAATACACATCTAAGAATTGAAGATTATACTATTTCAACAGTCCCTGAATTATTCAAAAATAAAGAGGATAGCTTTTTAAATATTTTAGGAGAAGGGATTGATATGGAACAAGCCTTAGAAAATCTTAATCGTGAATAATATAAAAAGAATTCATTATGACATTATTAGCAACAATTAACTCATTCTTAATTTTAAATCAATCTGCAAAAAAAGCCACTAGTGTTTTTGATACGGATTTGCAATCCATACTAATGATTATTTTGTCTAGTATTGGCATTTACACAGCCATAATTGTTTATACTAGACTATTCGGAAAGCGAAGTTTCTCTAAAATGTCGAGTTTCGATTTCGCGATGACCGTAGCCGTAGGTTCAATTACAGCAACTACCATATTGTCTGAAACTGTGAGTTTTCTTGAAGGGGCAATAGGATTATTGATGGTATATATCCTTCAACTTGTAGCAGCCTATTTCCGAAGATTTAGTTGGTTTAGAAAACGAATAGACAATCAGCCCACTTTAGTTATGGAAGGACAACATATTCTTAAAGAAAATTTAAAAGCGGTAAGATTAACCGAAGGTGATTTACGCTCTAAAATTCGTGAAGCGAATGTTACCAAGCTCTCAGAAATAAAAGCGGTAATATTTGAGACCACTGGAAACTTAGTCGTGCTGCACAAACGGGATAATGATGGTATTGATGATTGGCTTTTAAAAGATGTACAAAGGTAGCACAATAAATATGGAATTTATCTATTTAATAATTACTGGAATAGTAGCTGTGTCAATGATGACACTCTTTAGTATAATTTGGGGAAACATAACAAACAATTTATTTAGTGAACCTAAATTACTAACTATAGTTATTAAGAAAACTTATAAGAAAAAAAAATCATTGCGTACTGCTCAATTATTGGGTTGGATTTTTCACTTCCTAATAGGATTTATTTTCTTGGGTTTGTATGAACTTTTATGGAGGGTGCTTGATTGTGAAAAATCAATCTTATTGAGCATTCCGCTGGGTATATTCTCAGGGATTTTGGGAGTTATAGGTTGGATGATTCTTTATAAGCTTATAGATTTTACCGCAAAGTTTAATTACACACATTATTATATTCATTTAATTTTTGCCCACATTGTATTTAGCGTCACTGCAGTTTTTGTATATCTCAGCTTAGAAGCACTTGGTTAAAATCTTAAAAATACCACTTATTAGTTTAGCTTTAAATTTCTAAAATGAAGCTTCCTACAACTTAGACTCTGGTTTTTCTATTTAGACGATTTTTGGCCATCTCTATTATATCTTCATTGAAAGTAGAATTTAAAGTTTTATCTCAACACAGAACTGTAAAATGGGAAGATAAATAAACAAAATGTTTACGTATTAGAGTCAATAAAGATACGTGTTACGGCAATACGAATGCTAATTTATAAGTTTCTTGTTGTAAACTGTCGTCGCTAACGCTTAAATTTTCATCAAATAACGTTAGAAGAACAGGCTATATAACTTTATAGATAACTGTAAAAACGTTGAAGTAAATTAATATGATGATAAGATATTTGTGATAAGTATAATAAATAATCTAACAAAATGAAAGGGTTTTTAGAACAATGGGGAGAAGCAGCCTATACCACGACCGGATTTTTCTGGATGGCACTTTGGGCTTTTATATTGGGTTATATCATCAGTAGTATGATTCAGATTTTTGTTACCGAAAAACGGATGCAAAAAACGATGGGGAAAAATGAATCCAAAAGTGTACTATTAGGAACCTTTTTCGGCTTTATAAGCAGTTCTTGCAGTTTTGCTGCATTAGCGAGTACAAAGTCCTTGTTTAAAAAAGGGGCAAGTTTTGTTTCGTCCATAGCTTTTTTATTAGCCTCTACCAATTTAGTAATTGAGCTAGGTATAATCATATCCATATTTTTAGGTTGGCAGTTCGTCGTTGGGGAATATATTGGTGGACTACTACTCATTCTCATCTGCTGGATTCTTATTCGTATTATAAATCCCAAAAAACTGATAGATAAAGCTCGAAAAAATCTTGAGGGACAGGATGCTGATGAATCTGAAAATTCTAAAGACTGGAAAAAACAAATAATGCATGAAGGTAGCTGGGCAAAAGTTGCCAAAAAATATAAGATGGAATGGCAAATGGTATGGAAAGATGTAACCGTTGGCTTTACCATTGCCGGTATCGTAGCAGTCTTCGTCCCTGATTCATTTTTCCAAACGTTATTTATTAATAGTGGTCAAGGCAAAACGGATTTCACTTTTTTTGAAGTTCTGGAACATATTCTTGTTGGACCAGTTGCTGCTTTTTTGACGTTTATCGGTTCAATGGGAAATATTCCATTGGCAGCATTGCTTTTTGGCAAAGGTGTAAGTTTTGCTGGTGTGATGGCTTTCATTTTTAGTGATTTAGTGGTTTTTCCTGTACTTAGGATTAATGCAAAGTACTATGGATGGAAAATGTCATTGTTTATTTTATTTCTTTTGTTTACGGCATTGATCGGAACAGCCTTGGCCTTACATTATTCTTTCGATTTGTTAAGTATATTACCAGATCCTTCACAGGTAAAGATTCAAGATAAGGATCATTTTAAAATTGATTATACCTTCTATTTAAATATGGCCTTCCTTGCAATTTCTGGGTATCTGATTTACTTGGGATTCTTTAAGAGAAAGGATGTAGCACATTCAATGAGTGAAATGGCACCCAAAAGTCCTTTGCTGGAAAGCATTTTAAAATATACTGCCTTTATCTGTTACGCATGGCTCGCTGGTGGTTTAATAATTAAATTTATAGGTTGACATCAAGTGATGGACTTCCGTTGCTTTTATATAGAATATTTTGATAACTATAAAAACAAAAAATTATGATACAGCTATTAAATACACAAAAAGAGAATTTGATTTCCGCAAAAATCAGCGGTAAAATTTCAAAAAACGATTTAGAAAAAATGCATCCACTTATCCACAATATTATTAACAAAGGAAAAAAGGTGGATTTCTATTTTGAAATGGAAGATTTTAAAGGTTATACCTTAAAAGGATTTTGGGAAGATATTAAAATAGATAGCGCACACATTTCCGATTATGGGAAGATGGATTTTGTAGGTGATAAAAAGTGGCAGGAATTTGTGGCAAATGTTACTGACTTTTTTACAAGTTCAGAGGTTAAATATTTTGACTCAAAGGATAAAGAATTGGCTAAGAAATGGATCTTAAAATAGAAAAAAAGAAATTCAATTTAAACGCTATAAATCCAGATTCGGCCGAAGCATACAGCCACAATGATGATTAAGATTATAAATACGTGATGTTTTTATTGGAACTGATTTGAATATGCGCTTTAGCTATACAATTTTTCCAAAGTCATCGAATAAAGAATACAAATATAACTTACATGGCTAAACCGTTCGTTATTGGTCATTTAGCCTTCTAAGTTTAATTCTTTCTTTAACTCAATTAAAGATCCTATTTTTTTATTTGCATTAGCATCTGTATGAATTGAAGTAATGTATATCGATCATACTATTTAATTTTAAAGAGATAAAATCAAATAAAAATAAGGAACATGAAAATCAAACAATTTGAATACGAGCCTTTATCCCATTTTAGTTATGCTATTATTAGTGAAGGCAAAATGATAGTCATCGATCCCGAACGCAATCCAGAATTCTACTACGAATTTGCTAAAACAAATAACGCTAATATTATTGCGGTAATTGAAACACATCCTCATGCAGATTTTATTAGCTCACATTTGCAAATTCACAAGGAAACTGGAGCCACCATTTATAACAGTGAAAAATTGGGTGCTATTTATCCACACAGCAGCTTTGATGAAGGCGATGTTATCCCATTAGGCAATATTAACTTTACAGCATTAAATACTCCTGGGCATTCTCCTGATAGTATTACTGTGGTGGCACAAGAGGGCAGTAAAACGGCACTATTTACTGGCGATACCCTTTTTGTTGGCGATGTTGGTCGACCAGATTTAAGAAAAGACGGTGGCAATAAAGAACAGAAACAGCAAGAGCTTGCCGAAGCTATGTTTGACAGCATCCATACAAAATTCAAGAACTTACCCGATGATGCCGTTGTATATCCTGCGCATGGTTCGGGTTCGCTTTGCGGTAAAAGCATGGGTGATGCAAGCAGTAGTACTTTAGGTGAGGAGCGCAAACAAAATTGGGCTTTCAAAACCACTTCGAAAAAGGAATTTGTGAAAGAATTAATTGATAGTCAGCCTTTTATTCCTTCGTATTTTGGTTACAATGTTGATGTGAACAAAAAGGGAGCCGAAATACTACGCAAAGCGACGGCAAAAGTGCAGTTTAAAATGGGTAGCAGCCTACGTGGACTAATCGTAGATGTCCGTGAAGAGCGCGAATTTAAAAAAGGTCACCTTAAGGGCAGTATCAATGTGCAAGCAGCGTCTGAAACCGCCAAATTTGAGACTTGGTTGGGTGCTATAATTAAACCTGAAGAACGGTTCAGCATTGTTATTAGCCATCCCAAAGATTTGCACATGATTTTGGAGCGTGTTGCTAAAATTGGTTACGAAAACCAACTTCAAAAGGTTGTCACACTTCCTAATGTGAGACTAAAAGAAACAAGCGCCTTGGCCATTAAGGACTTTAACGAAAACCCAAACGATTACACCATTATTGATGTCCGAAATCACAGTGAGGTAGAGGAGGGTAAGGTATTTGAAAGTGCTATTTCAATGCCCTTAAATACTTTGCGGGACGATGTTGGTAAAATTCCGACCGACAAACCTATTGTGGTACATTGTGCAGGTGGTTACAGAAGTGCTGCAGGAAGTAGTATAATTGAAAAACACTTAAGTTCCAAAGTTTATGACTTGGGCGAGCGTGTAAAGGACTTTAATTAGTTAAGAACTTAATAAACTTCTATTATGAATCTTATTTATGACCCATGGGCATGGTACGTTGGAGGCCCATTAATTGCATTAGTCCTGTTCTTATTATTGTTTGCAGGTAAACAATTTGGTATGTCTTCTAATTTACGTACAGCCTGTGCAGCCGTTGGTGCGGAAAAAGTGGCAGATTATTTCAAATATGACTGGAAATCAAAACGCTGGAATTTAATGGTTGTATTAGGTGCTGCCATAGGTGGTTTTATCGCTTCATATTATATGAGTAATTCTACTGTAGAAATCAATCCTGAAGTAGCGCAGCAACTTGCAGCAGATTATAACATCACCAGTGCAGGTGAACAGTATTTGCCTTCAGAGATTTTTTCGCTGGATGCATTGGGCGAGCCCTTTACTATTTTCATTCTTTTATTGGGCGGTATTTTGGTAGGTTTTGGTGCTCGATATGCAGGTGGTTGCACCTCTGGACACGGTATATCTGGCTTGAGTAATTTACAGCTACCATCTTTAATAGCTGTGATAGGTTTTTTTATAGGTGGATTAGTTATGGTTCATTTATTATACCCTTTAATTTTTGGATAGTATGAGATATGTAACGTATTTATTTATTGGTATTTTGTTCGGTATTATAATGTATAAATCCGAAGCGGCCTCTTGGTTTCGTATTTATGAAATGTTCCAATTTGGGGCTTTCCATATGTATGGTCTTATGGGTTCAGCAGTGCTACTGGGAATTGTTGGCGTAAAGATCATCAAGAAAAAAAACATAGAACCGATTGATGGGGATGAAATGAGTTTAGAACCTAAAAATAAAAGTGTTACCCGTTATTTAGTTGGCGGAATAGTATTTGGATTAGGTTGGGCATTGGCAGGTGTTTGTCCTGGTCCCATGTATGTTCTTGCTGGAGCAGGCTATATCTCAATATTTGTCGTTTTATGTGGTGCATTAATAGGCACGCTTATTTATGGCGTTTTGAGAAAGAAACTACCGCATTAATCTACTCCATAGCGTTGATATTTTGGCTGGTTGAGATTCTTTCCTTTTATATGTATATAACAACTTAAAACGGCTGTCTTACTTGATTAATAATTCAGGTCTTTTTATTTGCATCAAAATCAAATCCTAAAGCGTCAAATGTTCGGTGGGTTTACTGTTATCTTAGGGCAGAACCTTTATAAACAGATATTATGAGCAACGAAAAGAAACATGCCGACTTTCAGCAACCGTACGATAAATCTTCGAATTTTGATAAGGTTACTAAAGAAGAAACATTAAAACCAGATGGTAACGGCAATTTGGTTAAGAAAAAAGATCTTAACGATCTCAAGGATAGCGACAAGAAGAAAATCCATGATGCTATGGACCGTATGCAGCGCAACATTGAAATGATTCCTGGCGAGGGTGAGGACGAGGAGGATTAGAATTTAATCGAATTTGTTTAAATTAAATAGTAACTATTTTTAGGGTTATAATAATTTGGTTTAACCATCGCAGCATATTTAGTACTGACTCTCAATTTTTTTAAAAAATAGTAGGAGGCTAAACGTTTTGCAATGTTTATATTACTATGATATGACGTATAGAATTTCTTAATTTAAGTAAATGAATCAAGATTCTGAAAAATACTATTTGTTTTTTGAAGAATGGCATATGGATCCCAACCAATGGTCTATGTTGATTGATGGAATTGCTGTGCTATTGGCAATTATAGGCGTACTCATAGGGTTTTTTATTTATAGAAAACAGCGGAAAGATAATTCACAAGATGCTTATGATTTTTTTCAATCGTCTTTGCCAGAATTAATAGAATCTATAGAGAAAGCCATAGTTGATCTTAAGGAGTTCAATCGCTCCCTTGATCTGGATAGTTTTTATAATCCTATACTTTCTGCATCATTAAATGATAAGTTCTTAACCAAAATCAATTTAGTACACTTAAATAGGTATTACCATAATTCGAAAAAAGAAAAGCTACCGAACTTTAAACAATTGCTGATTGATTCTAATTTTTTTGGTAATTATCATGCTTATATTTCTAAGGAAATCAATTATTTTCGAACGCACTATCAAGAAAATAAACATGTATATTCCAAATGGCGTTTGTTCCGATCAAGAACATTTTTCTCAGCACTTTCAACGGAAAGCGAACCTATGGCATTAAAGAAAATTTACACGGATTGGGTAACAGATTTGAATCAACAACTATCTGATGATGTCTTTGATACTGAAACTTTACCTTTAGAGAATAGAAGTGAGGAAGTCCACGTGGAAAATCGAATTAAGCTATTGGCACAAGCTGTTTTGCCATTTGTAAAAGAGAGCCAAAGTGCCAACAAAGTGATATATCGTTCGCATAAAATCATTTCTGCCTACAACGAAATGACCGAAATGAAAACCAAAATCAGGAATGTTTTAGAAAAGGACATATTGCGTTTTGAAAAAGCGCTTTCTAATATGCGCATTTTACTGAAATAGAAAGTAGAAGAATTCAACATAATTCGCTCTACTTACATACCATATATATGATGGGATGCAATTAAACATTTATGGTGTCAGTTGTCATTTTCAGAAGCCTTTTCCTTTCCTTCTTCAATCTTTTCATTTACATCCTCTTTTTCTTCACCATTTAACTTTCCTTTGGTTTTGGTTTGTTGTTCTTTTTTGTGGTAAATTTCATAGTACACACCGAAGTGGTCGCTCCCTAAGTGTTTGGTTCTATGCATTTGACCTACGTAAAGATCTTTTGTTATGAAGAGATGATCCAAGGGAAAGCGCATCAATTTATAGTCCGCGTGAAATGTGGCATAAAGCCCTCTTCCCACACGTGGATCTATCATTTTAGTCATTTTTTTGAATAGACGGGTAGTTCTGCTCCATACCACATCATTCATATCGCCACAAACCACACAGGATTTGTCCAAATCTCGTATGTAGGCACCTGTCAGCATAAGTTCGGCATCCTGTTCTTTAGACGTGTCATTCTCGGTAGGACTTGGTGGTGCTGGATGCAGACAGCCAAAGAAAACATCGACCTCGTTGTTTATGGCATAATCAAAATAGATAGAAGGGACATCATCCTCTACCTGAAATTGCTTGGATACATTTTTAAGTTCATTTTTCGAATACAGGTGCATTCCATACAGGTTTTCTAGAGGTACTTTTACCGAAAACGGATAGTTTCTTTCAATAGCACTTAGGGCATTTTCCCAATCTTTATTGCTTTCCATAGTAAGTACAAGATCGGGATCGTTTTCATTTATAATGGCTATCAATTTATCGTATTGGGAATTGGTCTGTAAAACATTGACAGCCAAAATCGAAACCATGCCATCACTTTCATTGGAGTGATCTAATCGCTTGGCTAATTTGGTATAGGGTATTACTTTGGCCAATTGATATACCATGGCAATCAAAAGTCCTGCTATTAAAATATATTGGAACCAGTGGTATTGGTCTTCAAAAACAAATAAGAGGATTAATAAGATGATTTCAATTGCTATAGATTGTAATCTCACAAAATCCGCAGTCCTGAAAAACCAATGTGTAAGTCCTGTAGCTGGTAAAAACGGTGTGATGATAAATATTACACTTATTATATAAACGACAATCATATGTATAAAATTAACTATTTAGGTTGAAATATGATCATTTTTTTAAATGAAATCATAAATAAAGAAGAAGGCATATCATTTCATTTTAGCCTTTTTCATTAAACTCAATTAGGCTTTGTTTTATCTAATTGTTGAGCTTTATTAATCGCTAAACACTTAAGTAAAAACCTTATTATTCCGATTTTCGCTCATTAAATATGGCGTTCATATTACCCAACTGTTCTTCAGAAACATTAAGCGTTCTAATTGGAAATGGGATTTCAATATTGTTTTCGTTAAATAAGTCATTGATCAATAAAATCGCCTTATCCTGAGCGGCATACATCTGACCTTTTTTTACAAAGTCAATCCAAAATCTCAGAATAAAATCTATGGAACTGTCATTAAACTTAGTGTAATAAAATTCAATCTTTTCGTTGTCTTTTTGAGGAAATGCTTTCTTTACTTTTTCCATGACCATTTTCTTTACACTATGTAATTCCGTACCATAAGCAACGCCACAAGACACGGTAATTCTTCCGCGATCAATCAACGAGTAATTGATAAAAGGTTCTTCAATGAATTTTGAATTTGGCATGACCACAAATTGCCCATCTGGTCGTTTTAATACTAAATTCCGCATACTTATTTCATGAATATATCCACCATGATCATTAGTCTCTACATAGTCTCCGATTTGAAGACGTGGTAAAAACGATAGCATAACGCCCGAAAACGTATTGGACAAAGTGCTCTGCAATGCCAAACCAATGGCCAACGCCACAACACCAGCTCCTGCGAGGATCGAGGTTAAGGCTTTGTCTAAATTCAGTACTCCCAAGGCTATGAAAAAACCGCCCAATACAATAATGATCTTGAGGGCTTTTGCCAAAAGCCGTCGTACCGATTGATTTTGCATACGTCGACGTAAAATTTTAAGTAATAAATTACCTAAAAACCGTGCGAGTAAAAAACTACAGATAATTACGACAATAGCAATGGCTACGTTAGGAAGCTTTAAAAGAATAGCTTCCCACCAACCGTTTAATTTATCCATAAGTTTTGGAACGATGTCTTGGGTTTTAGAATTTTGAATAAGGATTATCATAATTATAATTGCATTGATAAAAGTAGTGTTCCCACAATCCAAAGTGTTAAGGATAAAACACCACCTATAATTAAAAAATGTTTGAATTTATATGCACCTGTACCATAAATAAGCGTATTGGTTTGGTAGCCAACAGGCGTGAAAAAACTAAAATTAGCACCAAACATTACCGTCAATAAAAAGGGTTTAATATCTAAGCTTAAGCCGCTAGCAATAGCTATTGCGATTGGTGCCATGATAATTGCTGTGGCATTATTCGAAATGACTCCAGATAAAATCATGGTAATCCCAAAGAGCAAACCTAATACGATGAGTGGTGGTTGGCCGTCCATAACAGCTAGCAGATTGTTCGATATCCAAGTATCGGCTCCGCTATTGGTCATCGCAATTCCAAGTGGAATCATCCCAGCCAATAAAAAGATAATCTGCCAGTTGACCTTTTGGTAAACACCTTCTAGTTGAATGATATTCGTTAGGAGCATAGCGCCAACGCCTACTAAGGAAGCCGATAATATACTTAGCAAACTCGTTGCTGCCAACGTAATCACAATCAACAAAATCAGTAATGCCAAGAGGCGTTTGGAATTTGGAACATTGGGTTTAAATTCATGTTCGTTTAGTATAGCGATATTTTCAATTTCATATAATTCTGAAATTTTATGCTCTTGCATTTCAAGTAAGACGCGATCACCTGGTTTAAGATTAATATCCTTTATATTTTTTCTCAGTAAGCGTTCTCTTGTGTTCCTTAGATTTTTTCGTTTTTTTATCGCAATAGGAAATGCACCCTGAAACGAAATTCGACGTAAAGCTTTTAATGTTTTACCAATAAGATTAGAACCAGGAAGAATAAGAACTTCGATATAACTCATATCGCTTTTTGGTTCTTCGATACCATCGCCATAATTCTCTTTCTGATGGTTTTGTCTTTTTTCATTGAGTACAAAACCATTTTTTTTAATTAAGGATTGCAGATTGTCTATATTGCTCATAACCACCAGATTGTCCCTGGCTATTAGTTTGATGTATTTTCCTGGATCATTGATAACCTGCTTGTCCCTTATTAATTTCAAAACTTTGGTTTCATTATCATCCAAAAAATGAATAGATCCAAACGTTTTACCGATTAAAGGTGAATCGGAAGTTACTTTTATCGTGAATACATAAGATTCAAGATCGTAATCTTTTCTTAAGTCACTTTGTTTGCTTTTCGGTAAAAACCTTGAAGCGATGCTCATGATTACAAGTCCAATTACAAAGAATATGATTCCGAAAACGGAAAACTCAAAAAAGCTGAACGCTTCTACACCATGTTTTTTAGCAATGGAATTCACGATAAGATTGGTAGACGTTCCCATTAAGGTGCAGCTACCTCCTAAAATACCGGCAAAAGAAATCGGCATTAATAATCGGGACGATGAGAAACCGTATTTTTCAGATAATTGTGTGATGATTTTAATAAAAATAATGACGACTGCTGTTGTACTGATAAATGCCGAAATGCTCGCGGATATAATCATAAATGCAGGCGTAAGCAGAATAAGCGGCAAAATCTTCAGTTTCTTTATACCATCGGAAAGCAATTGAATCACACCATTTTCCTCAAGTCCAACGGCGAGTATCATTAACGCTAAAATGGTAATTGTAGCAGAATTGGCAAAACCACTAATGGCTTCTTCTGGCGTTGTTAATTGTAATAATACCAAAGCCACTATAATGAAAAATGCAATTTTATCTACAGGAAATAATTCCGTAATAAAGAGCAAGATGCTAATTCCGATGATAATGAAAACCAGTATAATAGGTAATTCCATAATAGCGACGCCTTAATTTGAAAATCAATCTTAAAATAATCATCTTTTTATTAAAAACATCTAATTTTGATTTAAAATTGATTTTTAAAGATAAATGCCTAGTGAAGGACATAGGTAGCATTATTTGTAATAGTTTTAACTCATTTGCATTGAGATTTTATGAAATTGATAGTTCGCATAATTTTTAATTCATCTTTTAAAGATACTTTCAATGGTATTTGCGTTAAGCATTTCGTTTTCAGGTCTTTATTTTTGCAATAGAAAATTGAAATGCATTAGACTCATAATCAACACATGAAACAAATTTTTGATACTCAGCGCCTCATTAAAGGGTTTGGCTTTATAATTATCTTTTTTATATGCCTAAACTGTAATTCCCAAGCTTATTCCAAACAAGAATTAAATGATTCTATAGCTAAGCTACCTTATTTTTCAATTCATAAGGACAATTATTTTATTACAGGAGTTCCGACCAATAAAACCATCAATAGAAGCACGTCAGATGCTAAATATCAAATCAGTTTTAAGCAAATATTGACCCGAAGTAAATTGCCTTGGGATACCTATTTGTTTTTAACCTATACTCAAAAATCGTTCTGGAATATCTACAAAGAATCCTTTCCGTTTAGTGATATAAATTTTAATCCTTCTATTGCTGTAGGAAAAGCTTTTTATGATAAAGACAAGAAGTTAAAAGGTATTGGAACGTTATCTTTTGAACACGAATCCAACGGAAGGGATAGTATTGCTTCCAGAAGCTGGAATAGAATAAGCCTGGAATATGCAACAAAAGTCGCTAATAACACGATCGGTAGATTTAAGGTATGGGTACCTTTAACATACAAAGAAGGCAATCCGGATTTACTGGAATATGTAGGTTTAGGACAGATTAACCTGTCTCATATCATAAAAAAAGACAAACTGTTTTTTGATTTACGCTTTAGAAAAGGCTTAAACTTAGACCCAAAAGGCTCTGTTCGCACGCGTGTTTATTTCAATCCATTTGGCAATAATATTTCCAACCAATACCTCATGCTAGAATGGTTTGTAGGCCAGGCTGAAGGCTTATTGAATTATCAACAATCCCAAAGCATGATACGGATTGGCTATGTCATAAGAACGAATGAATTTAAATGGTTAAGAGGCAAGTAGATTGAAGCTGGTCAGTTTCCCTTTAGGCGTTTCCATAGACTCGATATCAGTTTTTTACCGTCGCGCTGGTTTTTTTCTTGTTCGGTAAATATGACATGGCCAGAGTCATCAACTTCAATTTCATATTTAAATACAAAGTCTTGGGAATTGGGTTCTAAATTCAATAATCCAAAACGTAAATCGTTATAGTACAATTTATCGTCTGTTTTGGTTATGGTAAACCAACCTTCTGAAATTTTAATCATACGTTTTACGTTCTCATTTTCAATGAGACTTCCCAGTAACTCATGATTTTTAGGATACCTCTCAAAGCTAATTTCTTTACTATCAAAAAATGAATAAGTGCCTAATAAATAGGCGCTTTTAGTTTCCACATTTGCATTCCATAAAATAGTGTTAAGCGGCGAAGGTCTGGTGTCCAATTCGTTGTATGCTATATTTTGATTTAGTAATGCGTCTTCAAATTGAGATGAAGCAACGTTTTTCAAAATAAAAGTCAGTCCTAAATATAGAGTACTTACTGTTAGACCTAAATTATTATAAAATCGTCTTTTTTTCGAAGATCGTTTTTGAAATAGTGTCAAAATCAGGCACACTAAAAAAGGTAATGTGTATAAGGGGTCAACAACGAAAATAGTTTTAAATGCCAGTCTTAAATCCAAAGGCCAAAATAGTTGTGTTCCCCAAGTGGTGTGTGCATCTAAAATGGGATGTGTTAAAAAAGCCCAGAAAAATAGCCAAGACCAACCTTTAAAATCCTTATAGGTTTCGTAGCGTGAAACGAGCCACCCAAAGATAGGAGCGAAGAGTACAGAAAATACAATGGAATGCGTAAAGCCACGATGAATCGCCAAAGCCGAAACGGTGTCTGTAAAATGAGATGCAAAGACATCCAAATCTGGAATGGTACCAGCAATAGCACCATATAAAATGGCTTTGTTACCAACTTTTTTGCCTAAAACTGCTTCGCCAACGGCTGCGCCTAAAACGATTTGTGTGAGTGAATCCATATTTGGTAGTAAAAATACGTTTTTCTTTGATGTTCACCATTGTGGATTGTAACATAAGTTACGTAACAAAAACCTAAATGGTTGTACTTTTATTCAAATATATTTGAGATGAAAAAAGGTATAGGATTGCTCGTTTTAGTGATGATTTTAATGAGTTGTAATTCCGGCAAAAAAAACAATGATGCTTATAGTTCTGTAGATAAATCTTCTAAAGCATCTAACCATCCAGGAAAAAAGTTAATGGAAACCAATTGTTACATCTGTCATAGTCCAACGGCTACTGAGGATATTAGAATTGGTCCTCCTATGATTGCTATTAAAAAGCATTATAAAAATGATAATACTACAAAAGAAGAATTTATAGCATCTATGCAAGCATGGATTAAAAACCCAAATGAAGAAGACGCGAGAATGTTTGGAGCTGTAAAACGATTTGGAGTGATGCCGAAACAAGCCTTTCCTGAGGAAACCATTGCCCAAATTTCTGAGTATATGTACGATTTCGAAATTGAACAACCTGAATGGTTTGAAGCACATTTTAATAAAGAGAGAGGTAATGGTCAAGGTATGGGAAATGGGAAAGAAAAGGGAAAAGGAAATAGAATGGGTAATGGAAAAAGAATGCAAAACCAGCAAGCCCAAACTAATTTGCAGGATTTACCATATGGAGAACGTGGTCTAAAGTATGCACTAACGACAAAAGCTGTTTTAGGCAAAAACTTAATGGAAACGATTCAAAAGAAAGGAACTTTAGAAGCCTTGGCATTTTGTAATGAGCGTGCTTATCCTTTAACCGATAGTATGGCTGTTGTGCATAATGCTACTATCAAACGTGTATCGGATAAGCCGAGAAACCCGAATAATAAAGCAAATACAGAAGAATTAGAGTATATAAAAACCTTTAAAAAAGTGGTGGCAAATAGTGAAGAAGCAACTCCGATCGTAAAAGAAACGGATGATAACGTAAGGGTATATTACCCGATTACGACGAATACCATGTGTCTTCAATGCCACGGAAAACCAAATGAAACTTTGGAAAATTCTACATTAGCAAAAATAAGGAGTTTATATCCTATGGATAAAGCCATTGGCTATGATGTTAATGAAGTAAGAGGTATTTGGAGTATCACTTTCGATAAATAAAAATTAAGTCAGGTATGAGTAAATTTTCAGAATTAATAAACCAAGATGAACCCGTTTTAGTGGATTTTTTTGCAGACTGGTGTGGGCCGTGCAAAATGTTAGCTCCAATTTTAAAACAAGTGAAGGATAGTTTGGGTGAACGTGTGTCTATTATAAAAATAGATGTGGATAAAAATCAAGCATTAGCGTCAAAATATCAAGTAAGAGGAGTACCAACCATGTTGTTGTTTAAAAATGGCAAACAAGTATGGAGGCAGTCTGGCGTTCTTCAAAAAGAAGAGCTTATAAATATTATAAACAATGCTTAAAAATGGTCTAATCATTCAGGCATTTAGAAAAATTAATAGGAATATTTTTGTAATTACTGACAAATGTCATCTTTCTAAAAAATTATAGTTCTTAATTTTACCCTATCAAAACTAAATCAACCTAAATATGATTAATTCATTAATAGCATTATATAGTTGGACCAATGGCGTGGTAATGATTGTGATTTTCGCATTGGTTTGTATTACATTGGTAGGCATACTAATTAATTTTATGTCTAAAGGTAAAAGCACGGAAGAGTCTAACAAACTTAATGAAGACAATAACACAGAGTATTAATTAAAACTTAATTATATATTTGAAAAGAGGGTAGTCAATAATTAACTACCCTCTTTTTTTGTAATAGGTCTAAAATTTAAATGGTAAAAATGCTGAAAAATTTCTGCCAGGATACATAATGGGTTTTCTTCCAAAATCAGCTTGATTTTAGTTTTGTTTTAAAATGTAATATGAATAAGCCATTCAAAACTAATTTTGTTATGTTTCTAACTTGTTCTGGTAACAAAAGTTACAATGGCTTTCGTTGAAAATAAACATCTTTACAGTAAGTCTTTAATCAGTTTATTCGGAATTTTGAAGTGATTAATATCATTTCAAAAACTTGTTTAATAACCTAATTTCAAAATATTAAAGATTTAAAATGATGAATCTGATCATTCAGTTTTTCAAGTTCATTTATTTGAGTATAAAAATAATGCTTGTTGTTGCTGGAGGACATGGAGGCTCGAGAAAAGTAAACTGATGTGGTTGTCAGTTTTTGGTTGGTTAGTGAAAAGGCATTTATAAGTATTTATAAGTGCCTTTTTTATGTAACATAAGTTACTGATAGTCTTCTATTTATTGTCTAAATTTATTAATAAATCTAAATTTTAAGAAAATGAAAAAGCCAGTAGTGTTCCGCGTCATACCTATATTAATTTTAGTCTTTTCAGTCGTCATTTTTTCCTCTTGCAGCGATGATAATGACGATTTTAATGTTGACCCAACAAACCAAACTCTATTAGAAGATGATAAAGCTGCTTTGTTATTTATGCTCGAAGAAGAAAAATTAGCCAGAGATACTTATACCTATTTAAATGATTTATGGTCTATAAATCAGTTTGCCAATATTAAAAACAGTGAGCAAGCACATATGAATTTAGTCGAAAATTTATTGATTCAGAACAATATCGAATATGCCATACAGCCCATTGGCGAATTTGAAAACCAAAACCTTCAAAATCTATATGATCAATTTGAAATCGATGGCGCTTTTAGTGTGGCTAGTGCTTTGGAAATAGGAGCAACAATAGAAGATTTAGATATCAAAGATTTACAAGAATATTTAGATGCTAGTGAAAATGAGGATTTAATTGCTGTATTTGAAAACCTACAGTGTGGTTCTAGAAATCATTTACGAAGCTTTATTAATGGCATTGAAAATAGTGGCAACACTTATGCACCTCAGTTTCTTTCTCAAGAAGAATTCGATTTAATTATTACCGGTGATCAAGAACAATGTAATTAAACCGTGATTAAAATATTTCTGAAGCGCTCTTTTTTTTGTGGTTTTTTTAGGCTTATTCTTATAAATTATCTGATGAATATCATTGTAGCATTTTTGTATTGTAAATACCTTTAATTACAAGTCAAAAACGTGTTTATACAATGAAAAAGTCTGTCAAAGCAAAACGGAAATCCTTCTGGAATTTTATACTAAATGCAACCATGACATTATTTATGTCTGCAATTGTTGGTATTGGTTTTCTAATGAAGTATACACTTTTATCCGGTCAGGATCGAAAGGAAGTTTATGGAAAAAACGTAGAACTTTATTTTTTAGGATTAGATAGACATCAATGGGGAACGGTTCATCTTGTATTGAGTTTTATTTTGGTTGGTTTATTGGTATTACATATTCTTTTGCACTGGAAAGTCGTTGTCGCCGTTTATCAAAAAATTATAAAAGTGAAATTGACTAAAAGAATTATAGCAGTTGGTTTTGCAATCCTATGTGCTTTATTAATTCTCATTCCATTATTTCTAAAACCTGAAATTAGAATAGCTAATCATAAAAACGAACGCCAAGTAACATTGGTTACAAACATCACTTCAACTTTCAACTAAGTTTGCACCATAAATTGAAAATTAATGAAAAAGCATATTTATATAACATTAGGATTTTTGGCTTTTGTATTTGTTGTGAAAGCACAAGAACTTGTTCCAATATCTAAAATAGAAGTACAAACTAAGGTTACTGAGAAAAATACAAGCCTTAAAATTTCAGAAGAAGAATTCAATCAAGCCAGAGCAGATTACAGGCAAACCAATGCGGTATTCCTGCCAAACATCACAGCAAGTCATACTGCTATAGCAACTACAAATCCATTGATGGCGTTTGGGTCTAAATTGAACCAGGAGATTTTAACGCAAAATGATTTCAATCCTGCATTATTAAACGATCCTTCGCAGATTGAAAATTACGCAACAAAGTTTGAAATTCAACAACCATTACTCAATTTTGATGGCATGTACCAACGTAAGGCTGCCAAATCTAAAATGGAAGCCATGTCTTTAAAGACCGAACGCACTCAAGATTATTTAGCGTTTGAAGTTGACAAAGCCTATATGCAATTACAATTGGCGTATAAAGCTGTTGATGTTTTAGAAACAGCATTAGAAGCAGCCAATGCCAATAAAAGATTAGCAGATAATAGTTTCAAACAAGGGTATTTGCAACGTGCCGACGTGTTGAATGTTGAAGTGCGCGTTACTGAAGTTCAAAATCAATTACAAACCGCAAAAAGTAATGTGCAAAATGCCTCTAATTATCTATCATTTTTAATGAATGATGAAAAGTACGTGATCTACACACCAACAGATGAATTAACGGTTTCAACTTTTGAAATGGAAGACAAAACAATTTCAGAAAACCGATCAGATATTAAAGCGATGGAATTAGCATCCAATGCCTATAAAGCCATGAATAAAGCTGATAAAATGACATTCTTACCTCGATTGAACGCTTTCGGTAGTTATGAGTTGTATGATGATCAAATTTTTCAAGCTGATGCCAATGGGTATTTATTTGGCGCACAATTAAGTTGGGATATTTTTCAAGGCTCTAAACGTTTTGGAAAAGCGCAAAAAAGTAAAGCTGAATATGAACAATCGAAATTAGAATACAAACAATACGTTTCGCAAAGCAATTTAGAATTAAACAAAGCAAAACGTGCTTTTATTGATGCTGAAAACAAACTAAAGTTAAATTCATTAGCCTTAGAACAATCTGAAGAATCACTAAGAATAAGAACGAATAGATTTAAGGAAGGATTGGAAAAAACATCCGATTTGTTAATTGCTGAAACGCAATACGCACAAAAGCAATTAGAATATTACCAA
Organism: Winogradskyella schleiferi; assembly: GCF_013394655.1. Lineage (NCBI taxonomy): Bacteria > Pseudomonadati > Bacteroidota > Flavobacteriia > Flavobacteriales > Flavobacteriaceae > Winogradskyella > Winogradskyella schleiferi. The sequence continues at coordinate 2,159,639 of NZ_CP053351.1, read as the reverse complement.
ACCATTTTTGAATACAATTACGCACAAGCATATTTACAGTTTTTAACAAAAGAATAAAAAGAGAAACAAGATAAATGAACCAAGAGTAAAGACTAATAATCTAACTAAAAAAAGACATAAAATGAATAAAAAAATATATACCATAGTAGCATTTTCTTTAGCCTTGTTATTTACGAGTTGCGGAGGCGAAGACAAAAACGCCGTTGAAGATAATTCACCAGCAATTACAGTAAAAACGAGTCAGGTGGAAACCAATACTAACAGTCCGTTTTTGGCTGTAAGCGGAAAAATTCAGGCTGTGAATAGTGCGGATTTAAGTACGAGAATGATGGGTTATGTTAATAAAGTGCATGTTAATGTTGGAGACAAAGTACGTAAAGGTCAATTATTGGTTTCTATTAATAATGCTGATTTACAAGCCAAACGCGCACAAGTAAATGCAGGAATTAATGAAGCAACAGCTGCTTTTAACAATGCACAAAAAGATTATAATCGTTTCAAAAATTTATTTGCTGAGAATAGTGCCTCTCAAAAAGAAATGGATGATATGACGGCTAATTTTGAAATGGCAAAAGCACGATTGGAATCGGCAAATCAAATGAAAAACGAAATTAACGCACAATTCACTTATAGTAATATTACGGCACCATTTAGCGGAACCATTACAAGTAAAAATGTAGAGGCGGGAAATATGGCAAATCCAGGAGAGCCATTAATTAGTATGGAGACACCAGAAAATTTTGAAGTGATGGCAATGGTACCTGAATCTGAAATTTCTGAAATTGAAAGAGGTTCTACGGTTGATGTTTTAGTAAAATCTATTAATCAAACTTTAAAAGGAAAAGTAGCTGAAGTAAGTACATCTGCAAAAAATACAGGTGGACAATATTTAGTAAAAATCGATTTAGACAAAACAGAGGCTAACATCTTATCAGGAATGTTTACAACAGTTCAATTTCCTGTGGAAAGAAAAGCAAAATCGGAAATGGTTTTAATTCCAAGTGAAGCGATTGTTACCAACGGTCAATTATCTGGAGTTTATACGGTAAGTCAGAGTAACACAGCTTTATTGCGTTGGTTACGTTTAGGTAGAACGTTTGGCGACCAAGTAGAAGTTTTATCTGGTTTAAATACAGATGAAGCTTATATCGTTTCTGCTGAAGGAAAACTTTACAATGGAGCTAAAATCAGTGTGCAGTAAACAGTATTCAGTAAACAGTCGCAGTCATCAGTTTCTCACGAGGTTTCAAAAGCCTGGTAGGTATTTAAAATAAATAATAACTAAAAAAGAACCCGTAATAGTTCCCTTTCCTTAGGAGAGGGTTAGGGATAGGATATGAAAGAAGGTATCGCAGGAAAAATTGCCAAAGTGTTTATGCAATCTAAGTTAACCGTGTTGTTAATGATTGTATTTATGGTGGTTGGTGTATATAGTTCGTTTTTAATTCCACGTGAGGAAGAGCCACAAATTGACGTGCCAATGGCAGACATTTTTGTGGGTTATCCTGGAGCAAGTCCTACGGAAGTAGAATCGCGAGTGATTAAGCCGTTAGAGCAATTAATTTCGAATATTAAAGGTGTGGAATACGTGTATTCGACGTCTATGAAAGAGCAAGGCATGGTCATCGTGCAGTTTTATGTGGGCGAAGATATTGAGCGTTCGTTTGTAAAAATGTACAACGAAATTAATAAACACATGGACCAAATGCCAGCTGGAGTTACGTTTCCATTAGTGAAAACACGTGCTATTGATGATGTGCCTATGTTAGGTTTAACCTTGTGGAGCGAGAATTATGACGATTACCAATTAAACCAAATAGCTCAAGAATTGGAAGCCGAAATTAAAAAGGTAAATGATGTTGCTATTACTCATAAAATAGGTGGAAGAGACCGTCAATTACGTGTGATTTTAGATAAAGATAAATTGGCAGCCAGTGGATTGGACTTCTTGTCAGTTTCTGAAATGATTAAAGCAAATAACAGCCAATTAAGTGCTGGAAGTTTTGATAAAAACGATACTGAATTTTTAGTGAATACTGGGAAATTTTTAGAATCAGTTACAGATGTTGAAAACCTGGTCGTTGGAGTACAACAAAATCAACCGATTTACTTAAAGCAAGTGGCTAAGATTATTGATGGACCTGAAGTACCACAAAACTATGTGAGCTTAGGGTTTGGAAAAGGTGCGGAAAAATCTGCGGAATATAAATCTGAATATCCTGCGGTTACCATTTCTGTAGCGAAAAGAAAAGGCGCAGATGCTATGAAAATCGCAGAAGTTATTATTGATAAGGTTGACCATTTGCGTTCGACTTTAATTCCTGATGATGTTCATGTAGAAATCACAAGAAACTATGGAGAAACAGCGTCTCATAAAGTGTCAGAATTGTTGTTACACCTAATTGGCTCTATCATTGCAGTAACCATTGTAGTGATGCTTGCTATGGGTTGGAGAGGTGGCTTAGTGGTGTTTTTATCCGTACCAATTACGTTTGCATTAACGTTGTTGAGTTATTACATGATGGATTATACGCTAAACCGAATCACCTTATTCGCGTTAGTATTTGTTACTGGTATTGTCGTCGATGACTCTATTATTATTGCCGAAAATATGCATAGGCATTTCAAAATGAAACGCTTGCCTTTTAAACAAGCGGCTTTGTATGCGATTAACGAAGTTGGAAACCCGACCATTTTAGCAACCTTTACGGTAATTGCTTCGGTATTACCAATGGCTTTTGTTTCTGGATTAATGGGACCATATATGGCACCAATGCCAATTGGAGCGTCTATTGCCATGATTTTATCCTTATTTGTAGCCTTAACGATTACACCATATTTGGGTTATATTTTTCTAAGGGAGAAAGACAAGTCTGCCCGTTCCGAAAGCGGGAAAGGAGAAGAAGACAAGCCTGAAAAGGCCGTTGAGGATACGCTTATTTACAGAATATACAATAAGTTTGAACGACCACTTTTAGAAAGTAAAGGAAAGCGATGGTTGTTTTTATTAGGGACCTTTGCGGTATTATTGGGAACAATGGCACTGTTTTTTACAAATTCGGTTGCTGTAAAAATGCTGCCTTTTGATAATAAAAACGAATTTCAGGTGGTGATTGATATGCCAGAAGGTACAACTCTAGAACGAACAGGTGTTGTTGCTCAGGAGATTTCTCAATACTTATCTAACAGACCAGAAGTGGTTAATTATCAAAACTATGTTGGAACATCTGCACCAATTACGTTTAATGGTTTAGTACGACATTACGATTTACGTGGTGGATCTAATATGGCAGATATTCAGGTGAATTTATTAGCAAAAGAAGACCGTTCTGCTCAAAGTCATGATATCGCCAAATTATTACGTCCAGATATTCAAGAAATAGCTGCAAAGTATAATGCCAACGTTAAATTGGTAGAAGTACCACCAGGACCACCAGTATTATCAACTATTGTTGCTGAAGTTTACGGACCTGACTATGATGAGCAAATTAGAGTCGCAAATCATGTTCAGGAGATATTGCGGCATACAGATGATGTCGTTGATATAGATTGGATGGTAGAAGACGACCAAACCGAATATCAGTTTGATATTAACAAAGAAAAGGCAATGTTATATGGTGTTGCACCACAGCAAATAGCTTACACTATGAATATGGCTTTATCCAATAGAGCTATTACCAATTTGTATGATGAAGACGCTGTTAACCAAATAGGTGTCGTATTGGCTTTAGATGAAAAGGAAAAATCGACAATTACGGATATCTCTCAATTAAAAGTAAAATCTAAACAAGGCAATATGGTACCGATTTCAGATTTGGTAAATATTTCTGAAAATACAGCGGCAAAAAGCATTTATCACAAAAATCAAAAACGAGTGGTTTATGTGATGGCAGATATGGCTGGAGAGTTAGAGAGTCCTGCGTATGCGATTTTAGGAATGGAAAAGAAATTGAAAGAGATTCCACTACCACAAGGTTATGAAATTAATGAGATGTATTTGGGGCAACCAGAATATGAGGACGATTACACCGTAAAATGGGATGGCGAATGGCAAATAACCTTAGAAGTCTTTAGAGATTTAGGAATTGCCTTTTTAGGTGCTATCATCTTAATCTATATTTTAATTGTCGGCTGGTTCCAAAACTTTAAAGCACCAGTAGTAATGATGGTTGCGATTCCATTATCCTTAATCGGAATTATTTTAGGACATTGGTTTATGGGAGCATTTTTTACAGCAACATCGTTTATCGGAATGATTGCTTTAGCAGGAATCATGGTAAGAAACTCAGTATTGCTCATTGATTTTATCAACTTAAGAACAGCAGACGGTGTACCACTAAAACAAGCTGCCATTGAAGCAGGAGCAGTGCGAACAACACCTATTTTATTAACAGCAGGAACGGTTGTAATTGGCGCATTTGTTATTCTGTTTGACCCAATTTTCCAAGGTTTGGCCATTTCATTAATGGGAGGAACAATTGTGTCAACGGTGTTGACTTTGTTAGTAGTACCATTGGTGTATTACATGATAGAGAAGAAGAATTATAAATAATCTTTTGCTGAATAAAGTTTTCCTGTCATGTTTATAAAATCTGACAGATATAAAAAAAATACCGCTAAAGTCCCCTCAAGGGGACAATTGATGGATTCAAATAGGTGGATTGTCCCCTTGAGGGGACTTTAGGGGTGTAAAAACAAAAAACAAACCTACAAGGTTAGATACTGAAACAAGTACAGCACACGAACCTTGCAGGTTGTAAAATAAAAACCAAAAATAATGAAACTAGTCATAGTAACAGTAGTTGATTACTACAAAAAGGATGTTATCAAATTATTTAAACAAGCTCAAATCAATAATTTCAGTGAGTCTGATATTGAGGGCTTTAAAACTTCTGCATCTGTAATACAAAGTTCCAATTGGTTTGCTAGTGAAAATAGCGGAGCAGATTCTGAACTGTTTTTCTCTTTTACTGAAGATGAAAATATTGACGCTTTATTCAAACTCATAAAAGAATTCAATACAAATTTAGAAACTAACAATCCTGTAAGAGCGATTGTAGTTCCTATTGAAAAATTTATATAAACTTAAAAAAATAATTAAAATGTTAAATACATACTTTAGAGTTATAGTTGGTTTTATGGTGCTTTTAAGCGTTGTGTTAACCGTATATGTCAATCCAAATTGGATGTGGTTTACCGTATTCATTGGACTGAATTTAATTCAATCCGCTTTTACTAAATGGTGTTTGTTAGAAACAATTTTAGTGAAATTAGGGATTAAAAAAGAGGGTGGAGATTGCAAAACCTGTTAAAATAGTGGTGATATAACTTCCCTTAATTTCTTATAATACTTCACATGGTCATTTCGCCATACGTTCCCATTATTAGGTGTTTCAGCGCTTTCTTCTGTAACATTTGCTACACAGGATTATGATAAAAATCATGTAAATTCTAGGGTAAGTAAAGTAACTTTATAAAGAGAAAGTTAATGCGTTTACAGCAATGTAAACTTAAATATTTAGAAGATGAAAAATCTATTAATATTAGGCGCAGGTACCGCAGGAACGATGATGGCCAATCATTTGGACAATAAATTACCAAAAAAAGATTGGCAAATTACCATTGTAGATCAATATAAAACCCATTATTATCAACCAGGTTTTTTGTTTTTACCGTTTGATACTTATACCGAAGATCAGGTAAAAAAAGAAGGCAAGAAATTCATACCCAATGGTGTCAATTATATTCAGAAAAAAATAGATCGAATATTTCCTGAGTCTAACCAAGTTAAATTGGAAGACGAAACTTTAGACTATGATATCCTAATTGTAGCAACAGGGTCTAAAATTGCGCCAGACGAAACAGATGGTTTACGTGGCCCATTATGGAGAAAGGATATTTTTGATTTTTATACCTATGAAGGTGCATTGGCACTACGCAATAAATTAAGAGATTGGGAAGGTGGAAAATTAGTAGTGCACATTACTGAAATGCCAATAAAATGTCCTGTTGCACCTTTAGAATTTGCATTTTTAGCAGATTCTTATTTTAAGAAAAAAGGGATGAGAGATAAGGTAGAAATCACTTATGTAACACCTTTAGATGGCGCATTTACAAAGCCAACCTGTACCAAAGCACTAAACTACTTATTAGAAGAAAAACAAATAAAGATAGAGACGGATTTTGCAATAATGGAAGTTGATAATAAAAAGAAAGCTATAGTTGATTATATCGATAAAGAAATTCCATTTGATTTGTTAGTAACTGTACCAACAAATATGGGAGATGAAGCTATAGAGCGGTCAGGATTGGGTGATGATTTAAATTTTATACCAACACATAAACACACGTTGCAATGCAAGGCACATGATAATATTTTCGTTATAGGTGATGCCACCAATGTACCAGCTTCTAAGGCAGGTTCTGTAGCGCATTTCCAAGCAGAAACATTAACGGATAATATCATTTTATATACAAAAGGATTTAAATTAAAACAAGAGTTTGATGGTCATGCTAATTGTTTTATTGAAACAGGCGAAAATAAAGCCTTATTGATAGACTTTAATTACGAACAAGAACCAGTGCATGGCACATTTCCCTTTGCAAAAATAGGTCCTCTAAAATTATTAAAAGAAAGCATATTTAATCATTGGGGAAAATTAGCATTTAGATGGATCTATTGGAATATGTTGTTGAGAGGTATATCAATTCCATTTGTAGGAAGAAACATGAGTTTCAAAGGAAAAATATTCGATATAAAAACTGATAATAAATAACCCTATAAATTTTAGAAATGATGAAAAAAATAATTGCCAAAAGAGAAATAGATGTTAATGAAGAAGGCTACTTAATAGATTTTAAACAGTGGGATCGTGAAGTCTGTGAATGTATTGCGGATGAATGTGATATAGTTATGACGGAAAAACACTGGGAAGTTGTTGAATATCTGCAGGATAAACATCATAAGGAAGAGCCATTATCTATTAGAGGTATTAAGAAAAGTGGTGTTATAAATATTAAAGAATTTTATCATCTATTTCCTGGTGGACCCCTAAAAAAATCAACATTGATAGCGGGTATTCCTAAACCAAAAAGTTGTATATAAACTAATCAACACTATAAAAAACTAGAAATTATGGGTACAAAAGTAAAAAAGATGCTTTTTATTTTGTCAAAAGCGACCATAGAAAATGTTTATGCAGCCTTTGTAATGGCTAATGGCGCACGAATGGAGGGCATAGAATCTGAGGTGTTTTTTACCTTCTTTGGATTAGAAGCCATACAGAAAAAGAAACTAGATCATTTGCATGTCGCCACTGTGGGTAATCCTGCAATGCATATACCAACGATGCTTGGTGGTTTGCCAGGTGTTGAAGCTCTTGCAACTAAGATGATGAAAAAGGAAATGGAAAAATTAGATATGCCACCAATCGGTGAATTTTTGGAAATCCTTTCGGATTCTGGTTGTAAACTTTGGGCTTGTAAACTTGCCGTAGATATGTTTCACTTAAATGAGGAAGACCTAATCGATGAGTTGGACGGTATTTTAACAATAGGGGATTTTTATAATCGAGCAGATCAAGAAGCTGCTCAAATTCTCTTTATTTAAATATATAATTGAGATTACGTAATTTTAAAAATAGTTTAATTTTTTTGTAACATTTTTAATGAATTTGCGTCATATAAGTGTAAAATCATTAATCATGGAATCAAATTATCACACACTTAAACGTACAGACAATCAATTATTGGTCATTACGCATTTATCGCAATTACTAACGTATTTTACTGGATTTGGCGGACTCATTGTGCCTTTAATTATTTGGGCAACACAAAAAGATCAAGTTGAAAGTATGGATGCCAATGGAAAGTCGATATTGAATTTTCAATTGAGTATACTTATATATACAATAATTAGTATTCCGTTAATCATCGTATTTGGTTTAGGAATCCTAACCTTAATCTTAATTGGAATTTTAGCATTTGTAATGCCAATTATTAACGCTATAAAAGCTGGTAATGGAGAATTACCTAGTTATCCATTGTCTATTAATTTTATTAGTTAGCATGTGCTGAACTTGTTTCAGTATCTTAGATATGGAATTGAAAAGGCTCACCAATTGGTGAGCCTTTTTATGTCGAAATAATTTGCAAAAATCTCTACTAATTGTTGAGCATAACAGGCATTACCAACATAGTCACATGTTCGCCTTCATCTAAACCATCAATTGGTGTTAGGATTCCTGCTCTATTTGGTAAACTCATTTCTAACTGAACATTGTCTGAGTTTAGATTGTTTATCATTTCTGTTAAGAAACGTGAGTTAAAGCCAATTTGCATATCGTCACCTTGGTAATCACAGGTTAAACGTTCTTCGGCTTTGTTGGAGTAATCGATATCTTCAGCAGAAATATTTAATTCTGCACCAGCAATTTTTAAACGGATTTGATGTGTGGTCTTATTAGAGAAAATACTAACACGACGAACTGAGTTTAAAAACTGAGTTCTGTCAATAACTAATTTATTCGGATTCTCTTTAGGAATTACCGCTTCGTAATTTGGATATTTGCCATCAATCAAACGGCAAATCAATACGGAATTTTCAAACGTAAATTTAGCATTCGATTCGTTATATTCTACTAAAACATCATCATCACTTCCAGCTAAAATGCCTTTTAAAAGTGTCAACGGTTTTTTAGGCATAATGAATTCGGCAGTTTCCGTGGCACTGACATCATTTCTGGTATATTTTACTAATTTGTGAGCATCAGTCGCTACAAAGGTTAAATTATCTTGAGAAAATTGAAAGAACACTCCACTCATAACAGGTCTTAAATCATCATTGCCGGCAGCAAAAATAGTTTTACTAATTGCAGTCGCTAAAATATCGCCCATGATGGTCGTTTTGCTAGCTTCTTCTATAGAAACTGCATTTGGGAATTCAGCACCATCAGCATAAGCTAAAGCATATTTACCATGATTAGAGCTGATTTCAACCGTGTTGTTTTCTTCAACTACAAAAGTAAGTGGTTGCTCAGGAAAAGTCTTTAAGGTGTCCAAAAGTAATCGTGCAGGTAAAGCGATACTTCCTTCAGAATCACTCTCAACATCAATAGTAGCAGACATCGTTGTTTCTAAATCACTAGCGGAAATCGTTAGTTTGGATTGGCTCAGCTCGAATAAGAAATTATCTAAAATTGGTAGCGTATTGCTGTTATTAATAACGCCTCCCAATACTTGAAGTTGCTTTAATAAATAGGTGCTTGAAACAATAAATTTCATGTGTTCTATATTAATTGTTTTTTATTCGTCTCATGAACCATCTTATTAAGAATTTTAAGATAAAACCCAACCCATTGGGTTAGATGTTTCATGATGAATATATGTGTTGAATTCTTTTTGGTTCGTCTTACAAATATATCTTAATAGAAGGGTTTTATAAAACAAACTTATTAACAAATTGTTCCCACGAAAGTGGGAGTCCCGCAGTAGTGAAGTTGAGATTTTATGAGGCGTATTTCCGTTTTCTCAGATAATTAAAAACATAGCCAAACAAGCCTAATAGTATAAGAGGCAAAGCAATATTGATGAATTGCCAAGTTCCTTTGCTGTCTTTTACTTTATCGGCATCCAAAAAAGCGACACTAATCTCCTTTGCTCTAATGTTTATAAGTCCTGTATCGTCCAAAAGGTAATTTACAGTATTAAGTAAAAATTCCTTGTTGCCAAACGATTTTCCTGTGAGTTGGTCAAAGCCCAACTCTAAAGGTCTGTTTTTTATAACTTCGTTTTTAACTACGTTTCCATCCGAAATCACGACCATTTTAGTATCAGCACTTTTAGACTTAAAATTAGTCACATTAAATGGCAAAACACGTTTATCATAAACAGAATTAAACTTGCCTTCTAAAAGAACAGCTAAGTTTTGAGGGCCTTTATCATATGTGGTTTCATCTGGTGCTTGCGTTACATTCGCTAATGAAATTGTGGTTGGTGCACCTTCTAACTTGGATTTTGGCGAACTTTGCAATAAAATGGATTTTTTGATGCTATTTTTTAAGGTATCAATCGGACTCGCAAAATCAAATTTTACCAAGTTCAGATTTTTGGTAATTGGATGATTGGGATTGGATGCCGCCAAAGGCGAATACTGCCATTGAATCGGTTGCATTTGCGCCTGACTGCCTTCTCCGATCGACAACATAATTGGAGCAGAGTAGAGGTCTTTTACTAAAGTTGGGTTCACGCGAACACCGTATTTGAAGAAAAAATCGTTCAAATTCAAATCGCGCATAATTGAAACTCCTGTACCTGCTTCATTATACAAACTGTCTTTGTCCATAACCACCGATTCTGTTAGCCAAAGACTTTTGCCACCATACATGGTATATTGATCTAAAACAAGCTTTTCATTCTCTGAAAAAGGAATATTAGGTTTTGCAGAAATAATTAAATCGTAATGCTGCAATTTGTCTAACGTACCTTGTGGATTGGTGGCCACACTATCTAAAGTGAATTGCGCCAAACTATAATAAGGTCTTATCGTTTGAAGAAAGTCAGCGATATAAATATCGTCTAACTGCCCATTACCTTTCAAAATTGCAATCTTTTTTGCTTTAGCATTGACCAGTTTGCTAAAACCATCTGCAAAAGCATATTCCAACGATTGCACCGAATTATTAATCTGCTCTTGTAAGCCTTGTGTGATGCTTCGTTTTAAAAGTGGAATTTTCACACGTCCATTTTTATAACTGGCATAAGCCCAAGGAAAAATGATGTCTTGCGTTACTTTTCCAGTACTATTATCGGTGTTAATATAAGGTTCTAAGCCTTGTTTTGTTAACTCTTCTATATATTGTTGCCGTGTGTTTTCATCTTTAATTGGATCAATATAATTAACAACAATTCGATTTGATTTTAATTGAAACTCATCTACAATCTGTCTGACTTCAGTTTGAAGCAACCTAAATTCTGAAGGAAAATCCCCTTCCAAAAACACATCGATTATTAAAGGCGAATCCAAATCACTAACCAATGATTTTGAAGCATCCGAAAGTGTATACCGATTATCTTTTGTAAGATCGAACCGTTGATACACCGAACTTGAAATCGCATTCACGATAATGAGTGCAACAACAATAGCAATGCTATATAAAATAGATTTATTCTTCTTCATTCTCGAAAGTTATTTCTTCTTGATACGGTTTTAGAGCGATGACTTTACCGTTTTGAAACGTGATTTCTACACATTCTTTTTTATTTGTAAATGCGCCTGGTTCAATGCCGAGACCATAATTCCATTTGTCAGCATCGTGTATTTTTCCTGATTCGTCCCAAGAGAGCCATTCTGCATTTCCTAAAAGTTCTGCTATGCTTTCTTTTGATGCGCCAATCAAGGTATCCGATGCCATGGTGTTATCAATCATTTCATAACGTAATGCTGGATTTTCCGTCCAAGCCTCACTATCGAAATATTTCTGATGATGATAACTGCTAATGATATTCAGAAACGGATAAAACATAAAGAAAAACACAAAAGGGGTCAAAACCAAACTAATTAAAGCAGAGAGCCATTTTCGTTTATCAACTGTATTTAAAAATAAAAATAACAGTACAAAAACGATGATTAAAAATAGGACTAATAATGGTGTGATAATCATGCTATTGCTTTTGAATTCTCAGTTTAGTGAATAGCAAAAACGCTATTGCAATACTTATAAAATACACTAAATCCCTTGTATCAATCACACCACGACTCATACTGTTGTAATGTGCAGACATACCAAGATTTTCCATATACACAAGATTATCAAAAATGTTATAATTCGATAAACCTTCAAATCCAAAATAGAAAAAGAAACAGATAAAAACAGCAATAATAAAAGCCACAATTTGATTATCGGAAAGGGTAGAGGCGAACACGCCAATAGCTGTATAAGCTCCAATTAAAAACAAGAGTCCAAAATAGGAGCCAACGGTGCTGCCCATATCGAGATTGCCTTCTGGGTTTCCTAATTGAGAAACGGTGTACACATATAGAAGCGTTGGAATCAGAGCCATTAAAATCAATACGAAAGCGCCAAAATATTTTCCTAATACAACCTGAAAATGCGAAATAGGTTTGGTAACCAACAACTCTAAAGTACCTTGTTTTTTTTCATCACTAAAGCTCCGCATCGTAACTGCTGGAACTAAAAAAATAAGAATCCATGGTGCCAATAAAAAGAACGACGACAAACTAGCTTGTCCATTATCCAAAATATTGAATTCGCCTTTAAAAACCCAAAGAAATAGTCCATTGAGTAATAAAAAGACACCAATAACCAAATAGCCAATTGGTGAAGCGAAGAAGGTGTTTATTTCTTTTTTAAGTATTGCTAGCATTTATAATTTTGTTCAGTGTGTACTTCCCTGAATAGAGTTGACCGTTTTTTAGTTATTTACTTCATTGTTAAAAATAGTCATTATGGGTCTATTTTTTGGTTTTAAGGTTGACCAATATTTCTCAAAATTGTCTGGGCTCATTTTTGGTAAACTTTTATGTGTTCTTTTTTCATTATAATTCTTAACTGCTTTTGCTACACATTTTTTTAATTGAAAGAAGGTTTCTGGTTTCCAATAATCTAAATATTCTTCTTTTATAGTTCTATTGATTCGTTCTGCATATGCATTGTCCAGTCCACTTAAAGACATACTTATCTTAGTGCCATTGCTTACCAGTAAGTCTATGTATTTACTGTAAGTGTATTGGCTTCCCCTGTCCGAGTTATGGATCTCGGGTGCATTATTTTCCTTGATTGCCATTTTAAGTGCTTCTACATTCGCTTGCGCTCTCATGTTATCAGATACGATAAACCCAACAATCTTTTTTGTATAAACATCTATTATAAACACAGCGTAATAGTGTTTTCCGTTGAGCGGCAGATAGGTTATGTCCGATTGCCATACCACGTTTGGTGCGTTTACCCTTAGACCTTTTATTAGGTTGGGATAAAACTTTTTACCTGCTATTGTTGTGCGTTTATAATTCCTTTTCTTTTTAATTCTGTAACCAAGACCCATCATGGTTTCTATAAAACGGTCTCGACCTATAAAATCCGGATCTAATATATTGTACATCTTTTCTACTCCACAACCAGGATGATCCTCCCGAAGATCATCTGCCTCTAATATTAATTGAGACACTCGACTATCGAAAACCGCTTGCCGCTTTGCATACTGGTTAACGGCTTGTTTACTGATGCCTATGGTTTTATAAAGCTGGTTCATACTAAAACTTAGTGTTTCTTTATGTGTTCTGAACCAGTTGATTGCGGAGTGTTGGAATTTTTTTTGATATCTATACTTAAATCGTCTTCTGCAATATCAATTAGCTTCTCCAAATAATCTATCTTTATCTGTTTACGCCCAACTATGGCTTCAAGCTCTTTTATTCGGGCTTGTTGTTCTTTCATCTTTTGGGCACTACTGTTTTTCATCTCTACAACTCTTGAACCTTTTTCGTTAAAGGTAGAAAATTTATGGATCCAACTGTAAATTGATGTATTGCTTATGTTGTGTAATTTTTCCAATTGAGGCACGCTAAATTGACCAGATTCAAAATCTTTTACGATTTGTCGTTTAAATTCTTCAGAATAAATTCGTTTCTTTTTTAATAGTTTAATGTTTGCTTTCATAAGTTTACACTTTGTTTAAAGTGGTCAACCTATACTAGGGACATACAGTGTTCAGTGTTCAGTGTTCAGTGTTCAGTGTTCAGTGTTCAGTGTTCAGTGTTCAGTATTCATTTTGCTTTGCGCCTTTGCGAGATTCTATATTCATTCTAAAATCGCCAATTTGTCTACACTCCAGGCTTCTGGTTTTCCATTAAACAATGGTTTTGTCTTAGCCCAAACACTTTTGAACAATTCAGAATGTCTATAATTATTCAAATCATTCTCAGAATCCCAATAACTATAGGTAAAAAAGATATTGGTGCTATTCCGGTCGCGATACAATTCTAAAAATTGACAGCCTTCAAAATTGCGAATCTTTTCTTTAACCGTTTCAAAATTAGCCAAGAATTCTTCTATTTTAGAAGGTTCAAAACTCATTTTTACAATTCTTACTAACATATTATTATAGGCCTTTCCTAAATCCTTTCCAGAGAAAAGGACTTTCTCACTCTTGTGAGAACATTATTTATATTTTTTAGCGTCATCGTGGATTTCCTTCCCTTTTGGATCCCGATAGCTATCGGGAAAGGATGGGCTTAAAATTAACAGTAACCGTATCCATATTTTTCAAACCCATCAACGTAGAAGCACCACCAACTGTGGTACAATTACTTTTATACACTGCTATTTCTAAATAATCGGAAGAGTTAAAAACGACTAAGCCTTTACCTTCAACATCGCGTTTGGATTCTTCGATTTCAAAATTTATGATATCACTAAATTTATTATGGATTTTTTTAAACATATGGTTTCTAGCAAAAACCTCATAAGCTCTCCCTTTCTGAACCGTTTCAAAAAACTTACGTTTAATATTAGTAACCACATTTCCATAATTGTCAATATAGATAACACTCCCAATAATTTGGTTCTGCTCATCATTTACAAAAGGCACTAAATTTTTAATTGGTTTAATGGTGTTAACAACTTTTCCAATCACATCCAAAGTTCCACCTCGTGCAATATGACAAGCCACTTTTACAAAAATATCCAAAACAGGAAAATTGGTTTCAACCCTGTCGTGGATATTAATTTCAACTATCTTTTCTGGTGCGATTTCTGTACATATCATGCTCATAATCCCATTGTTGGCGCATATAAAGTAATGGTCGTCTAGTTTGACCGCAATATGTTTGTTTTCAGGACTTAACTCAGAATCAATTCCTATTAAATGAATCGTTCCTTTGGGGAAACTACTGTAGGCATTTTGAATAATATAAGCGGCTTCAGAAATATTAAATGGCGATACACAATGTGAGATATCTACAATGCTAATATCCTCAAGTTCGCTATAAATCGCTCCTTTTGTGGCTCCTGCAAAGTGGTCTTTTTCTCCAAAATCAGTCGTTAAAGTGATTATCGCCATGGATTGATTGTTGATATTTTTTTAAGATTTGTGGTTGTAAAATTATTAGCTTTGTGTCATACAACAGAATCACAAAATTAAGAAAAGAAAACAGATTAACAGACCAAATGAATTTTAATATTTATTGGTTTAAACTAAACAAAGCAAGCTTTTGAACGAACTTATCCTAGAACTCGAAGAAATCACTCCAAAGGAATTCTTCGGTGCACAAAATGCAAACATTGTACTTCTAAAACAATATTTCCCAAAATTAAAAATTGTCGCGAGAGGCAATAAAATAAAAGCTTATGGCGATGAAGATTTACTCGAAGAGTTTGACCGCAGAATGAACATGTTGATAAATCACTTTGCAAAATATAACAAACTCGACGAAAATGTAATAGAGCGTGTTTTAACAAGTCAGAGTAGCGACGATTATAACACATCTGCCAAAAGCGGAGAAGTTATAGTGCATGGCGTTGGTGGAAAATTGATAAAAGCACAAACGGCAAATCAGCGCAAGTTGGTAGAGAGCATGCGTAAAAACGATATGGTTTTTGCCATTGGTCCGGCCGGAACAGGTAAAACCTATACAGGCGTTGCCTTGGCGGTACAAGCGTTAAAAAGCAAAGAGGTAAAGCGGATTATATTAACACGTCCTGCCGTGGAAGCTGGTGAGAATTTAGGGTTCTTGCCTGGTGATTTAAAAGAAAAATTAGATCCATATATGCAACCCTTGTATGATGCCTTACGTGATATGATTCCACACGAAAAATTGGAAAGTTATATTGAAAAAGGCGTGATACAAATTGCACCATTGGCTTTTATGCGTGGTCGTACATTGGATCATGCTTTTGTGATATTGGATGAAGGTCAGAACACTACGCATGCCCAAATGAAGATGTTTTTAACTCGGATGGGTAAGAACGCCAAGTTTTTACTTACAGGTGATCCAGGACAAGTGGATTTGCCTCGTCGTACAACATCTGGTTTAAAAGAGGCGCTTTTGGTGTTGAAAAATGTGGAAGGTATTGGTACGATTTATTTAGACGATAAAGATGTGATTCGTCATAAATTGGTTAAGAAGGTGATTGCGGCTTATAAGAGCATTGAAAATAGGGAATAGTTTGCAGTCTCAGTCTCAGTTAAAAGACTTGACGAATAAACAATTTAACTCATAAATGAATAAACGAAATCATGAGCAATACCATAACAGACACTAATTTCAATTTTCCGAATCAGAAAAGTGTTTATAAAGGAAAAGTAAGGGAAGTATATAACATCAACGATGAACAATTGGTTATGGTTGCCACAGATCGCTTAAGTGCCTTTGATGTAGTGATGCCAAAAGGAATTCCGTATAAAGGACAAATCTTAAATCAGATTGCAACTAAGATGATGAAAGCGACTGAAGATTTAGTTCCAAATTGGTTGGTGGCGACACCAGATCCAAATGTAGCTATTGGGCATTTATGCGAACCATTTAAAGTGGAAATGGTGATTCGTGGTTATATGTCTGGTCATGCCGCACGAGAATATAAAGCAGGGAAACGAACCCTTTGCGGTGTAGCGATGCCAGAAGGTATGAAAGAAAATGATAAATTCCCGAAACAAATTATTACACCAGCAACAAAAGCTGAAATGGGCGATCATGACGAAGATATTTCTCGAGAAGATATTCTGAAAAGAGGCATCGTTTCTGAAAAAGATTATAATGTTCTTGAAGATTACACTAGAAAACTATTTCAAAGAGGAACAGAGATCGCAGCAGATCGTGGACTAATTTTAGTCGATACCAAGTACGAATTCGGGAAAACCAAAGACGGACAAATTGTATTGATTGATGAGATCCATACACCAGATTCTTCACGTTATTTCTATGCGGAAGGTTACCAAGAGCGTCAAGATAGAGGAGAGGCGCAAAAACAATTGTCTAAAGAATTTGTAAGACAATGGTTAATTGCCAATGATTTCCAAGGCTTAGAGGGGCAAACCGTTCCTATTATGAGTGATGATTATATTGAATCAGTAAGCGAGCGTTATATCGAACTTTATGAGAATATTACAGGAGATACTTTTGTAAAAGCAGATGTTTCTGATATTCAGAGTCGGATTGAGGCTAATGTTTTAGAGTATTTGAAAACTTAATTAATCCGATTTTAGTTCTTCATATTTTTGTCTAGATGTCGGGTTTTCTTCAATGTCAAGGGCTTTTTTGAAATTCGCTTTGGCTTTTTCTTTATTATCAACGGCCAAATAATAGTCTCCTAAAGAATCATAAACATTGAAACTCTTAGGATAGTAGTCTATGTTCATTTCAAAAAACTGTTTGGCTAAATCGTGTTTATCCATCTCCATGAGTTGGTAGCCCATTCCATTAATCATTCTTTCGTCAGGTTTATTTTCATAGCCTAAAATCTTTGTCACCTTAGAATAATGTGTTTTCATCCTATTAACGATATCAGTGTTAGGAGCCATTACATCTGCAAATTTGACTTCAAACTGGTAAAATTCGAAAAGAAACAGCAGGCCATCGTAAGTTGTTATTAAAGTTGCAGAACCATGATTATCATTCTCATAATATTTGGATTTAAATTTAATAGCACTGGTTTTTGTATTTCTGAGAACATCTCTAGTTTCAAAAATTGAATTTATATGGTCAACCATAGGTCCCTTAGCTGCTTTTACCGTCGTAGTGTCCATACCTTCTTCTAAAGTGTTGGCAATACCCATATAAAGTGCTTTGTTGTCGTATTTATCATCCCTTAAATTAGAGTTTTTGTATCCCTTCAATAATTTTTTATTATCCCACCACATTGACGGATCTATGGAAATATAGCCTGTAAATAATTCTGGCTTATCAAAAAGTGCATCCATTACTAGTAGACCACCAAAGGAATGACCTATAAACATTCTATAGGTAGATGTAGGGTAGTTTTTTTCTATATATGGAAATAACTCGTGTTCCATAAAATTTAAAAAATTCTTGCCACCACCAGACTGTTCTGAAATCCCTTTTGGCACCATTGGAGGATTGATTTCTGCCTTGGTAGGCGTCAGATCGCGTGTGCGATTTGTATTAGGTATAGCAACTACCATCATTTTAGGTATAAGTGAATTGTTGCTTAAATGTTCTATCATACCAACAACCGAAGTAAAGTGATCACCTCCATCCAATAAATAAACTACAGGAAAGGTTTTGGAATTAGAACCATCGTTAGGTACATGAATCATTAATTTTCTATTTTCACCAAGAATACTTGATGGTACACTATCAATTTTGCCAATAACGACATTACCTTGACTAAGCATTAAATTGGGTAAACCAAAGAATATTATTAGAAGAATAGTTATATTAAATTTCATAATAAATTGGTATTAAGTGTTTAAGATAGAAATTTTGATGGAATAAATAACTTGATTCAATGATTAATTGCCATTGCTTTGGCATTTGAAATTAATAAGTGACTAGTTTTCCTTCAAAATCTCAGTATGATGCTTTGCATGATAAGCTGTCCACATAATAATCTTACGAACTAGCATTTTTCCCATTAACCGATGTGGTAAAACTGCGGTGTCTAAATCTTATCGTAAATAGAGCTTTTAAAAGTTTTGGCAATAACATCTAATGGCCGTTCTTGGTAGGTTTTTTAATCAATTCGTTTGCTATAACTGGCCTATTCGCCTTTCTCAATTTATAACGTAACAAAAATTTAGGTATACGCAAGGCACAGTTAAGCAATATTATTTACTGATTCTCACGATCTATTTTATCGTAAGCACGAATGGCCAATACAGCCCACACGATGACACAGATAGACACGAAGATGGAAAACCCAAAAATGATTTCATTTGCCTCCATTGTAAACTTGTTTTATAAATATAACAATCAATAGAAGTGTTGGTGCCCAAAGTCCAATAAATATGGCGTGCAGTTCATCTCCTATTAAAAAGAGATATTCGGCAACCACAATTATTAGGGCACAAAGCCCTAAAATAAATAAATTTAAAGGGCCTATTTTTTTAATAAGATTCATTAGTGGTTTAGTATTAGAAGCTCTAAGTTAATAAAAAAAACGGTATTTAATTATTCCTATTTAGAAAGTTGAAAAAGAATTGCGGTTAACAGCTTTTCCAAAATAATTTCTATCATGTTCAAAACTAAGAAGCTCAATCAGATGGTTTTATTAGGTTAGATGGCGCCGTAATATCCCTTTAATGTTCGAGACGGTCAATGATGGTGTGTTGGATAAGTACTGAGAAATACAAATGGAAAATAGCCATATTGGACTATATCGAATTAGCTTCAACGATTCTTTGCGAGTTGAGCTTTATACAAGTAAAATTTCACGACACTAAAGCATTGCTATGGATTTTTTTTATGGATTTGTGCTTTAAAGTGGGTTTTAGCATAACGTATAAAGTTCTGCGTAAATTAGGAATTAGCTTTACTGATTCTTCGCAAGGTGAGCTATACAATAGCAAAAGTACACAACGCTAAGGCGTTGTTTCGGACTTTTTTTATGCCTGTGCGCTTTGAAGCAAGCTTCGGCGCAACGCATAAAAAAAGTCCGACACCTTCGTGCTGGACTTTTACTGCTGTAGCGAGAACGAGAATTGAACTCGTGACCTCCGGGTTATGAATTTTAATTTGAAGCTTTTTGTGATTTTTAAATCACTGACTATCAAATATTTAAAAAATGACCATGTTCCTAATCGTGTTCCAAAACGTGTTCAGTTTTGTGTTCACTTTAAGTTAATAAATAGTGTTCAATCAAATTTATAAAAATTATTGGACTTTTTATTGTTTTTTATTGCTGATTGTTTTTAAATAAAAACAATAATTAATTAGAAATATATATTAGTATTTATTTTTTATTCATTTGAGACTTATACTAAGTCTGAAATTTTCTGAGATGAATATATATTTAATTTTAAGTCCCACTTATTTCAAATAATTGTTACATGTTTTGAAAAATAGTTATTTACAAATATGCTTATTGATCATGTATTCTGTGATTGGCTTAAGTGTTTTTCCTGTTTCAGGATGCAAACCTAGTGCTGTAAAATATTCTAATTCTTTTTCTTTATTCTTTCCATACCATATTCTTATGCTACCATCCTTTTCAAAAAAAATATGTTCACAAGAAGGGAATACTTTTTTAAAATACTTAATTCGCTCTTCTTTATAAATTTTAAGTTGGTTAATATCATATTTTTTAACATCGAAATCGACCTCTATATATTGGTCATTTTGCCAAACCATCCATCGCTGTCTGGTGGTGTATTTATAAATTAAAATACTAGAAATTAGTAAAATGGAAACTATAAGTACTGCACTATATTTTTTTATAAATACAACTAATTTAATCTTGTTGGATTGCGTTTCTATTTTATGAACTTTAGAAAAATTAAAAAAACTATCATAACTTAAATATTTACTTAATGCTTCCAATACCTCTTTTCTAAGATTAATTTCGCCTTCATGATTACTTTTTATTGTTTTAAATTTTTCAGTTAAGCTCCTTTCTCCAAAAGTAAATTGATTTATCTCATAGATCTGTTCCGATAAATGTCTTGCCCTCGTAAAAACTTTATCTGAATTCACTTCTTTCCTTGCTTTTTCAAAAGCTTCTAAAAGTAATTTTTCCTGCATGTCATGTATTTTTTTCCCTGTTAAAACTACAAATTCACAATGGAATAAACGTGGAAATTCTTTTCCAAAAATTTTCCAAGCTGTTTCCATGAGTTCCATTATAAACTTCATTCTTTTGCTTTAGAATTGAATACCACCTTAGGTGTAATAAGGTTTACAGATTTCAATTCTATCAATGGATTGGTAAAGTAAATTCAAACTCTTTTTGGGAAGAAATAGTTCTGTTTTACTCCTGCCATCCATCCTTCCCAACGAAGAGTTTCTCTTCAAAATTTTGTGTGTTGCCTTGTAATTATAATTCTGAGATTTTCTCAGAGGGCAACACTAGTGTTCAATTTTAAAACAATGTAAAATGAAAAAAATATATCTAATAGTTTTTACGGTTTTCCTTAATTCTATTTTTTTATCCTGTAATCCTGAAAGTATTGTAGATGACATATCACCTCAAGCGTGCTGTGGTGAGTATGGTGAAATTCCACCGCCTCCACCACCACCGCCACCGCCACCGCCTGCAGGAATTATAGATAATAATAATTAAGTTATTACTTTAGAGGAATGAAAGCCATTAGATCTTCGTTCCTCTATTTTTTTTATTTGACTATTTTAGTCCATACACAAATTATCTTTTCACAGAATGATAGGGATAGTTTAACGTATTATTCAGAATTAGCTTTGAGGCCTCAAAATGCAATGGATTTGAGTAAAGCTAATAAGTTCTTTCATTCTAGTTATGAAAAAGCTATGAGTCAAAAGAACTTTCCAATGGCTTTAAACGATCTATACTACATTACCAGCATTAATTATAAAAATGGTGCGTATGATGCTAGTGAGGCATCAGCAGTAAAAGCACTAGAACTATTAGATAACCATACTAATATTCCAAACACCGATAAATTACGTAAAAGTTTCAATACACTTTTAGGCATACTTTATAGCGAACAAAAGCATACAGTAAAATCTTTAGAATTATATGCTCAAGTATTAAAAACAGGGCATACGGCTAAAGACAGCGCAATTATTTATAATAATATTTCTAATGTTTACAAAGACCAAAATGATTTAAAGAGCGCTAAAATTTCTCTATTTAAAGCCTATGATATGCTTCCGAGAATTAACGACAAGCATACGATTGCTTTAATTCTAAATAACTTAGGTTATGTCGAATCCAAACTCGGTAATACATCTGGTCTAAGCCTTATGAATGAGGCATTAGAATTAAGGTCCTCGTTAAAGGATACATCAGCTCTTTACACAAGCTATTCTAGTATTGCTCAATATTATTATGATGTTGACAGTTTAGAATTATCGAAAGAAAATGCCTTAAAAGCGCTTAATATTGCAGAGGCATTAAACTCAGCAGCGTATAAAGAAGATGCTTTGGCATTGCTGACTTCCTTAAGTGACGATGCATATGCTAGTGAATACAAACGGCTGAATGACAGTTTAATTACTGTTGAAAAAGAGCGTTTAAACGCGTTTGCACTTTTAAAATATGATACTGATAAGCTAGAACGAAAAGCTGTTGAAAGTAAGTTAGAAAGCGAAAAGCAGTCTTCTAGGGCAATATTAGCGTTTTCATTGGTAGTGTTTATTGTTTTAGTATCGCTTTTCTTATATTTCTATTTAAGAGCTAAACATAAAAGAGAAAAGCTTCAGGAAGTCTATGAAACTGAATCACGAATCTCTAAGTTAATACATGATGAAGTAGCCAATGATGTGTATCAGTTTTTAACACGTTTAGAAGCAGAGTCCCTAACTAATCCTATACTTATAGACGACTTACACGACATCTATAGTAAAACGCGAGATATTTCTAAAGAGCATAGTTTATTGGATGACGATGCGCCGTATATTCAAATCATACAAGATCTTGTGTCAAGTTACAGTGATAAGAAAACAAGTGTAATAGCTAAAGGAAGTACGACTATAGACTGGGAAATGTTTCCTACACTAAAAAAGCACACCCTTTACAAGGTTATTCAAGAATTACTAATCAATATGAAAAAACATAGTAATGCTTCTGTAGCCGTAATTCAATTCAAACATGAGGGCAAAAACATAGTGATAAGTTACAGTGATAATGGAGTAGGTTGCGATTTGAAAAAAAGTACGGGATTGCAAAATGTGGAAAACCGTATTCAATCTATTCAAGGAAAAATTATTTTTGAATCAGAAAAAGAAAAAGGGTTTAAAGCAAAAATAGTTATTTAGAGATGTTCAAAAAAGTTTTAATTGTAGACGATCACGATGCTATAAGCACTAGTGTACATGAAATTTTATCAGGTTTCGATATCACGAATATTGAGATAGCACATTACGGAGACGAAGCATTCTTAAAAATAAAAAGAGCGGCTTTCGATGCCGATCCGTTCGATTTATTAATTACCGATTTATCTTTTAAAAAAGATCACCGCAATACGCAATTAGAATCTGGGGAAGAACTTATTGCTACAATCCGCAAAGAATTCCAAGATATGTCCATAATAGTGTATTCTATGAGTGATAAACTACAAAAAGTACGTCACTTACTGAATGCATACGGAATAAATGCCTATGTGTGTAAAGACCGAAAAGGTTCTATGGAGTTAGCTGAGGCTATAAAATCAGTTTCAGAAAACGAGCGTTTTCTTTCACCACAAGTGTCACAAGCATTGCATCCCAACAACGATTTAGAAATTTATGACTACGACATACATTTGCTAAGGCTTTTGTCCGAAGGCTTATCTCAAGACGAGATTAGTAATAAACTCAAAGCAAATGATATTAGTCCAAACAGCTTAAGTACTATAGAAAAAAGATTAAATAAACTTCGCATACAATTTAAAGCTAATAACGCGATCCATTTGGTGGCGACAGCAAAAGATCTAGGGCTTATTTAATTTCATTAATTGAGGAAAACCGTAATTAATACCCATATAATAGCTCTATTTTTTGCATAAGGTATTATTTGTTAATAATACATTTCTTAGGGAAGGGTGCACAGGTAAAACTGAGCACTTATTATGTTTACGGATTTCCGTAAGGATATTTCTGTATAAAAATTTAAGTTTATAAATTAATTAAGTAGAATAATTCTAACTATATCTTTATTTATCTATATTTAATTAACCAACTAACTTTATGCTTAAATCCATACTCAATATATTTAAATGTAATTTAATTAGCTCTCATGTGTGTAGTTATGATGGCAACAATAAGCAACTTTTTCATGTATCACTTTATTATGGAAATTGTATAAAACTATATATAAACGATGTATTAGTCCCTAAACAAAGTGTTTATTTAGTTTCTCGATATAAGAATACACATACTATAAAAGTAAAACTGTGTGGTTTGTTTAACAGTCAAACTGTATTTCTACAATTAAAAGTAGCCTCTCTTGAAGTCAATTTTTCTTTATTTGAAAAGATAAATACTTTATCTGTATTAGAACCAATAAAAATAGTCTATCACAAAAAATTCTATCTTTCTTCTATAATTACTCCATTGAATGTTAGGGTAGAGAAACGAATGGAAAGAACCCAGGCGGTAAATTTTTCAAAAACTTTAAAACTTGAAACAAAAATAAGAAACCAAAACTATACGCTAACCAATATTACGAACAACTATGAGCAAACAAACTTATCAAACACCTAAACCGTCTAAGATTATGAAGCTGTTTTGGAAAGCGGCTGGAGGGGATCAATACATCTTAAGTCAATCTACTTATAGTGACCAGATAAAATACTTTTGTTTGGGAGGTATTGTTGTCGCGACGGCAATAATGGCTGGATTATCTGGTGGTTACGCTTTTTATACCATATTTAAACCTAAGGCTTCAGATGTGTCCGATTTATGGGAGATGACAGGTGGTACTGATGCTCTAAATACTGTTTCAGGATTTACAGAAAGCACAGATGTAGGAACCACTATGATTGCTTTGATTTTTGGGTTAGTTTGGGGATTAATTATCTATAATATAGATCGTTTTATAGTTACAAGTACTGGAACAGGTGATGGTAGTGAAGCGATTACTTGGGGAGAGCTAAAAAGTGCGTTACCTAGAATAATTATGGGATGTATTATTGCAATTTCTATATCAAAACCTTTGGAAATAAGAATTTTGAAAGGTGAGATAGATGCTAAATTACAGGTAAAACAAGAACGATTAAAAGAAGACGCCGTTAAAACAATTGAAGATAAATATGTGTCTAGAATTGCTGAGAAAAATGCTTCAATTGCTAAATATCAACGTGAAATTGACAATGCAGAAGACGCTTTAACCCAAGCTGAAATGAATCTTAATGCAGAGATGACCCAAGTTGGAAGTAGAGGTTATGGACCACAGGCAAAACGATTAGATTTAATTATGCAAGACCGTAAACTTGACCGTGACAATAAGCGTTCAAGGATTGACCCATTAATTGCGGATTTAAATAACGAGATTAAAGGATACGTCGAGGAAAAAAATAAAGAAATTGATAATATAAGCGTAGGGTTATCTGGTCTAGATGGTTTGGCTGAGAGAATTACAATAGCAGAGGAAGAATATCCTATGGTTTCAATTTTCTTAATGCTTTTGTTTTTAGCCATAGAGCTAACTCCAATTTTCTTTAAATTAATGCTAATCAAATCACCATATGATTATATGTCTAGCAATTATAAAGCCTTGGAATTAGCTAAAAATGGAATTTATATAGAAGAAGATTATTATGAAGATAAACAGGGTGTGCAAAGAGAGTTAGTTCGTTACCTCAATGCCGAAAAAGAAATTCAAGAGAAAAAAGAATTTCACGATGCTCAAATTAGAATTACTAAATATGCTATTGAGAAATTTGAGGAATCTGAAAAGAAAAAAATAGACGAAAATCCAGAAGATTTTATTAAGTATTCCTAAATGAAATTAAAATATTTAGAACATAGTAAATTTCTTTGGTGGTTTGCTGGTGAAGACCCATTTATACTATCTGGATGCCTAAAGAAAACGAGGGTTAAATTTAGTATAATAGGGCTACTAGTTATTAGCATTTTGTTAGTAACAGGTATAAGCTTTACTTATGGCGTATATGAACTGCTAGAGTCATATTATTATGGTTTTGCTATTGGTGTCTATTTTGCTTTTATAATATTATTCCTGTACTTATTTATATTACACACACTTACCAAAAATGTTCTGCCTAAAAGGAAGGCTAACAAATCTGGAATAATTGTGTCATATGTTATTAGAGTAGGGTTTCTACTTTTTCTGGGTGTTATAGTATCTCAACCAATTGAATATAGTTTGTTTTCTAATAAGGTAGATGCTCTATTGCATGAAGATATAATAAGAGAAATAGAAAATAGGAATCAAAAATTAAATAACGAATATGTTTATAAATTAAAGGAAAGACAAAGTCTAAATTTACCACATGAGACTTTGAATGAAGAGGTTGCTAGATTTCAGGCTGAAAAGTCCGAAAGGTTAAAAAATTATGTTGATTATCAATATTCACGAAATTTTTTTATTAAAAAAATGATTTTAATGGATACTAGTTCTAGCACATGGTTCATATGGCTATTTTCAGTTTTATTTATAATAATTTTCATTTCACCAGTACTAATCAAGTCTCGGATTTCTTTAGAGTCTAATTATTATCAAAATAAAAAAAGAATACAAAACAAGTTAGTATTAGAGCATCATGATTTGTTTGTAAAGGCTTATAATAAAATATTACATACAGAGTACGAAGCGCTGAACTTATCATGGGAAACTAAGTATAAAGACCCACCTTTTAATACTATTAAAATTAATAATGTAGTCTTTCAAAATGATTCAGAATTTTCTAAATGGTTATTGAATGAAAATAATTGAAACCGTAATCGTTTATGAAGACTACAACTATGTAGAAGGAGATTTAGAGCTTAAATTTTCAGGGAGCAGATTAAATCAATTTATAAATGGTGATGAATTTTCTGTAGAAAGTATTCTTTCTACAAAGTTACATGTAAATAAAAAATATATTGCTCCAGATCTGCCAAGTGGCATAAATAAAGATCGAGTTTTTGCACTTCAATTACCTTATAACATTTCTACTTATGTTAATGATGGTGATAAAGAACTCGCATTTAATGCCAATTTTGATAAAATTATTTGCGATGATGCTTTTGTTACAGAAAATGGTGAATTAAAAATAAATCGATTCAACACAATAAAAGATGAGGGCAAGATATATTCTACAATAAATGTAAAGGTATATGGACTAAAAAAGAACAATAGAGAAGAAATAGAAAAAATTAGTTTTTACGAACTTTTCCCAAGTGTTTTAGGTGAAGGAAAGATTGAAATTGAACCCAAAAAGGAATATTATGCAATCGGTGAAAAGGTCAATATAAGAGCTATCCCAAATACTAATGCAACTTTTATTGAGTGGCAAGATGATTTTAGAAGTTTTGATTCGGAAGAGCTAGAAATCACAATAGAAAAGGATTTACATTTTACAGCACTTTTTACAAAATATCAAAATGTACCAAGTCCAAAAACAGGATCATTTTGGAGTGATGTTAAAGATGCATATAACTCTAATAAACGTTTAAGTTCATTATTTGGTGATGTAGATAGTCAATATCAGGAGGGTTCAGGTTATAAAAGTAAAAATGAACAGGAAGAAAAGGTAGGATGCATGGGCTCTTTACTTGAGGGTATTGCTCTGCTTTTTCAAGTAATTGGGTATTTGTTCTATTTAGGAATAGGACTTTGTTTGTTATTTGTAGTGATATCAGCTTTCGGTTGGGATAGCTTATGGTTTTTTGGCATTCTATTCGGGCTATGGTTGGTTCCTAAGCTTTTTGAGTTTCTAGGAAGGTTCAACATCTTAGTTTATTTGTTAAACCTACTCTTCATTGGTATAATTGGATTTACATTGTTTAATTTATTCAGTGTAATAGATTTTAATACTGTCGTAACTCAAGAAAAGCCAATTAAAATTCCTGAGACTACAGAACGTGTTAAAGAAAACAATTCAATAGATTATATACATTTTATAGAATGGATAGATTCTAAAAGGAATAACTATAGTACAAATTTAAAAGTTAATAGTGATTTTGTGAGTTATGAAAACAATATTAAGCGTTCCTTTCCTTTGCTGCAATCAGAACAAGATTATAATTTTCTTCTAAAGAGATTATATCAAGAATCTAGAGAGTCTTTATATTTTGTATACAAGTCCTTAGATTCTATAAAGTCTAGAAACAATATTTCAAAAAATGACTTTCCAGATGTTATTGTATCAATGGTACAACATATTCCTTATGTGGCTATCTTAAACGAGTCCTGTAATCCTTTTGATTATCAAGATGAGTCTTTACGAAAATTGCTTCAGCACAATCCTTGTCAAGGTTATGTAAAGTATGGATTAAAATCACCTTCAGAATTTTTAAAAGATTTAAAAGCAGATTGCGATTCAAGAACATTGTTCTTATTCACTATATTAAAACATTATGGTTATAATGTTGCTATTTTTGGTAGTGATCATTATAAACATTCATTATTAGGTATACAATTACCTATTGTAATTGAAAATACCACGTCTATCAATCATAATGGAAAAGACTATTATTTATGGGAAACAACGAGTAAAGGATTTAAAATAGGCGAAATCTCACAAGATTTACAAAATACTAATTATTGGAATTTAAATATTAAATAAATAGACTATGGAATCATCAAATTTTTTAATTATGCTACTATTTATACTGCTATTTTATCTAGTGTTATTAATAGTATTAAATAGAGCTATACTTTATAAAGGGATAAAGCTTTTTAAGCTAGAAGAAGAAGACTTAAAATTAAACTTACCGCTTCTAATAGCAGGTAATCTTTCAGTTACAATATCACTGTTAATATTAGCTAAACCCTTTGTTAATTTTATTACATATCAAACAAATAACAATGATAACCTCTTAACCGTTTTTGGTATTTGCTCAATTGTACTTGTTGTTAACGTTGTGTTGCTTTTAGTGTCTTACGTGCTAAGTAAATTAATCTGTAACGTTTTTATAAAATTAAATAATAGTTGGTTACATGCTGTTGTTTGGCTTACCATTAGTACACTATTGATTATTTTAACGAGTGAATTGTATAACCAAATAACCAGTACCAATGCGTTTACTATATATTAGTCTATTAGTGTTGTATACAACATGTTTTTTCAGTTGTAAAAACGACAATAAATTACCAGAGTATAGTTTAGAGGAACTAAAGAAAAGAGAGCACGATTCTATAAAGCAATTATTAAGTATTTCAAGAGTGTTTTATGCAAAAGAAGACTATGAAAATACAATCTTAACTTTAGAGGATTTAATTAATCGTTTTGCTACATATAACGAGGTGTTAGAAGCCCAAGAACTACTAAAAGATTCCAAAATTAAATTAATAATTATTAAAATAAGTGAAGCAGTCAATATTCAATCAGTCTTAGTTTTATTAGAGAATAATATTAATCCAGATATCGCGATTGCAGCAAGTAATAAGATAGAAGAGCTTATTAAGAATGCTGAGGAAATAAAAGATTTAGAAGACTATCTAAATCAGAATAAAGTAAAGGAACATTCAGCATTAGCTAATAATAAAATAAATGTACTTAAGGAGATAGCTAAACAAAATGCTTACGCTAATGCCGTAAAAACTGAAACATCTAGTACTTGGAAGAAGTTTTTAGAAGATTACCCTAATCATCCTAAGAAAAATGATATTGAGAAAACAATTATTATGCTCGAAGTTTCAGAAATATTTAAGGGAGAATACGGCGAAATTCCAGCATCTCAATTATTGGGAGAAAGAAATAGTAGGCAGTCAGTGGTAGATATTAAAAATGATACTAAGTATACGCTTACTTTGCGCTATAGTGGAGCAGAGGTAAAAAAAATAAGTATTGCACCATTTAGTCAAACATCTATTAAACTAAAAAGTGGAGTATACAAGATAGCAGCTTCTGTTAATGCTTCAAATGTGAGGAATTTTGCAGGGACCGAAAGTTTATTTGGGGAATATTCAAGCTCATATTACATTTCAACAAAAACCTATTAAAAAATGCTATGAAAATATATAAGCTTCTATTTATTGTATTGTTATTAGGTTTGAGTTCGTATACATTTTTGGGTAGAACTAACATTAATCAACCCTTTCATGGCAAAGTAACCGCCATAACAGACGGTGACACCTTCAAACTTCTAAAAAAAGATTCAACGCTTATTAGAGTACGCTTAGCAAATATAGATTGCCCGGAACGTAAACAACCATTTTCAAAGCGCGCAAAACAATTTACATCTGATGCTATTTTTGGTAAAAATGTAGAAATCTTAGTCTTAAATAAAGATCGGTACGGACGGTTTATAGCCAATGTAATTTATGATGACAATAAAAACCTAAGTAAAGAACTATTAAAAGCGGGTATGGCCTGGCACTTCGTAAAATACTCTAATGATTCTACCTTACAAGTTTTAGAAGATAATGCTAGAAAAAAGAAGACTGGACTTTGGGCAGACCCTAATGCCATACCACCTTGGAACTGGCGCAGCCATAAAAAGAAAAAAGCTAAAGAATGAAACAGTTTAGAATTATATTGTTTTTACTGACTATAGCATGGTCTTCTAATGTTATGTCGCAAACGGTATATTCCACCAAAACTGGCGAAAAATATCATACAGAGAACTGTAGATATCTTAAGTATTCAAAAAAAGCAATTGATCTAAATAAAGCTAAAGCCTTAGGCTACGCGGCTTGTAAAGTATGTAAACCAACTATGGAAAACATAAAAATAAGTGAGTCAGAACCCAGTTCCATAGCGCCAGAGGATAACCGCAAGATACCAACAAAGAAAACTACATCGTCACAATGTACTGGTAAAACTAAAGCTGGTAAGCGATGTAAGCGCCAAACTAAGAATACGAGTGGTAGATGTTATCAACATTAATATAATTAAAACTTAAAAGAGATGAATTTAAAAAAATCAATTTTTCCAATACTTGTTTTAATGCTGTTTACTTCAGTTTATGCTCAAAACGACAATAACTACTTTGTTAAAGATGTAGAGAATGAATCTAACCAGATTCTAAAACTAGACGATTACTTGGTAAGAATTCAAGGATATTCATCTCATACATTTGTAGATATAAATGAAAATAAATATTTATTTACTCAATCTTATTCAGGCGGTGCACATTGTTGCACAATTGTAAGTGCGTATATATATGACCGAACTAATAATTATTTCATTTTTGCAGATTCTTTTTTGCGTGATGGAGATTCAGTGACTATCGAAAATTATCCATTTGAAGTGTTTAGTCGCGTTAATTACTTTTATACATGTTATACCTGTTTTAAGTTTTTGGACTGTGATGAGTTCTATCAAGATTATTACATAATAAAGAACAATTCCTTTAAACTAATTAGCAGTGGCGCTTTACAAGAAATGATAACATGTTTTAAAGAGCAAATGCCTAATCTAGAAATTCCTAATTTAGATGAAAACGGAATGGATAATGGGGAAAGAAGCCTAATTCTCAATCAACTCAATAAAATTTTTAAAATTCAACAAGATATTAAGGTCATAACAGACTTGTATAAAAATTATGTGCCTGAATTTGAAAATAAATACAAAATATGGGCTGAAATGATTGAAATCATAATGAAGAATTAATTTCTCTCATATAAAATCCCATTATTACGGATTCCCATAATAATTCATTCGAATTTTACTGTAATTTTCTCTTTTTATATTCTGACTTTTTTTGACTTAATTATTTATTAACTTTTTAAATATTAAATAAACATGACAATAAACCAACTAGGCTCAGCATTAAGCAAAATGTGCCAAGAAGCACCAAAAGGTGATAAAACAGCAATGATTCATTTGTTTGGAATTATGTATGCTGAGGAAATCAAAAAAAGCAAGTTCAATAAAAAAGAAATTGCTAAAGCAGCTAAGATATCAGAGACCTATTTTGCCGAAATTAATAAAGGGGTTAAACTAGCAAAATATGTAACAATCAAAAAGAACATTTAACTAGTAGAAAAAAAAGTAGCTTAAATAAAATTAAAAAAACCAGAGAATGGGATTACTAAACAAAATATTAGGAAACGCAAGCCAAACATCAACAGAAGAACTTACCCAAAAGTATAGCCGTCTATTAACAGATAACGAGCAAATAGAATTAGGCTTTAAACTCTTTAGGGACGTCTTTATGTTTACTAACAAACGTCTTATTTTAATTGATGTTCAAGGTATAACAGGTAGCAAGGTAGAATACAAATCAATGCCCTACAAAAGTATATCTCGCTTTTCATTAGAAACTTCCGGCACTTTTGATTTGGATGCCGAGCTAAAAATTTGGATTTCAAGCGAAAACATTCCTTCTGTTAGTAAAAAGTTTAATAAAAGTATCAACGTATACGAGGTGCAAAAGTATTTGGCTGCAAAAGTTATGTAAGGTATAACTTTAAGATTCTTATAATAAATCCTATTTTTAAATCGAATAAATAATCCAACGATTTAATGGCCAAAAAAACAACCAAAAAAACTAAATCAATAGAAGAAACCCTTTGGGATTCGGCAAATAAACTACGAGGAACTGTAGAAAGCTCAGAATACAAACACGTTGTTCTAGGTTTAATATTCCTAAAATTCGCAAGTGATAAATTCCAGAAACGTCGTCAAGAGCTCATAGATGAAGGAAAGGAGAAGTTTATCGATATGGTAGAGTTTTACGCACAAAACAACGTATTCTATTTAACTGAAGAATCGCGATGGAGCTATATTATTGCCCAAGCCAAACAAGACGATATTGCTTTAAAAATTGATACTGCTTTATACACGGTAGAAAAAAACAACCCCTCATTAAAAGGTGCCTTACCAGACAACTACTTTTCGCGTTTAAATATGGATGTGAGTAAACTAGCCGCTTTACTAGATACCATAAACAATATAGACACTTTAAAAGACCAACAACAAGATATTGTTGGGCGAGTGTACGAGTATTTTTTAAGCAAGTTTGCTATAGCAGAAGGCAAAGGAAAAGGCGAATTCTACACACCAAAAAGTATTGTTAACCTTATTGCAGAACTTATAGAACCTTACAAAGGTAAAATTTACGATCCTGCTTGTGGTTCTGGTGGTATGTTTGTGCAGTCTATGAAATTTATTGACAGCCACAATGGTAACAAAAAAGACGTTTCTATTTATGGGCAAGAATACACGTCTACCACTTATAAGTTAGCAAAAATGAACCTTGCCATACGTGGTATATCTGCCAATTTAGGCGATGTGCCAGCAGATACCTTTGCCAAAGACCAACACCCAGATTTAAAGGCTGATTACATTATGGCAAATCCACCGTTTAACCAAAAAGCGTGGAGAGCTACAGACGAGTTATTAGACGACCCACGTTGGCGAGGTTATGATGTACCACAAACAGGAAACGCTAATTACGGTTGGATACTAAATATGGTCTCTAAACTCTCAGACAATGGTGTGGCTGGTTTTATACTAGCTAATGGTGCATTGTCTGGAGGAGGAACCGAATACGACATACGTAAAAAACTGATTGAAAATAAGTTAGTAGAAGCGATTTTAATTTTACCACGTAACTTGTTTTATACTACGGATATTTCGGTAACGCTTTGGATTATAAACAACAATAAAAAAGAACGACAAGTAAAATTGTATGACGTAGAGAAAAACTACAGAAACAGAGAAGATGAAATCCTATTTATGGATTTAAGACAAGTAGGAATCCCTTTTGAAAAGAAATACATTCAGTTTTCACAAGATGAAATTAAAAGAGCAAGTGAGACTTATCACGATTGGCAGCAAAGTGAAAAAGAATATAAAGATATCCCAGAATATTGTTACTCGGCTTCAATTGAAGAAATACAGAAAAAAGATTACTCATTAGTGCCAAGTAAATATATCGAATTTGTAAACCGCGACGAGAACATCAATTTTGAGGAGAAGATGGCAAGCTTACAAATCGAATTTGCTGCACTTTTAAAAGAAGAAGCACAATCTAAAACCGAATTGTTAAACGTGTTTAAAAATTTAGGTTATGAAATCAAACTATAAATTATTAGGAGATTACATAACTAGAGTTGATGTAAGAAATAAGAACTTAGAAACAACTAATCTTAAAGGTTTAAGTATGACCAAAGAATTTAGAGACTCTACTTCAAATATTGTTGGTGTAGATTTATCTAAATATAAATTGGTGCCTAAAAATCATTTTGCTTGTGATTTTATGTCAGTTATACGAGTACATAAATTACCTGTTGTACATCAAAATAGTGATGAATTAATAATCGTATCACCTGCTTATACAGTTTTTAAAGTAATTGATGAATCTATTTTAGACTCTGAGTATTTAATGATGTGGTTTAGAAGACCTGAGTTTGATAGATATGCAGATTTTAGATGTGATAGTGCAATTAGAGGAGGTTTTAAATGGGACGAAATAGGCGAAGTAGAACTACCAATCCCATCCATAGAAAAACAACGCGACATCGTTAAAGAATACAACACCATTGTAAACCGTATTAAACTAAACGAAACCCTAAACCAAAAACTAGAAGACACTGCACAAGCCTTGTATAAACATTGGTTTGTAGATTTTGAGTTTCCTAATGCAGATGGCAAACCTTATAAATCTTCCGGTGGCGAGATGGTTTATAATGAGGAGTTGGATTTGGAGATTCCTTTGGGGTGGAAAAGTGGAGTGTTTTTAGACCATATAGAAATTCAAATGGGACAATCGCCAAAAGGAGATACATACAATTTAGAAGGAATTGGCACACCATTAGTAAATGGTCCAGTTGAGTTTGGGGATTACTTTACTATCAAATCAAAATGGACTACTTCGCCAACAAAATTATCTAAAAAAGGTGATTTAATTGTTTGTGTTAGAGGAAGTACTGTTGGTAGATACGTTAAGAGTAATGGAGAATATTGCTTAGGAAGGGGAGTTTGTAGTTTAAGAGGGAAAGTATCCCAAATATTTGTAGATTTAATGTATAAGAGAAATTTAAATGATATAATCTCTCTTGCTACTGGTTCAACTTTTCCCAATATTGATAGACAAACTATTTCGACTTTTCCAGCTATAGTTCCACCAAAAGAAATTATTCTGGTTTTTGAAAATAAGTTTTTTGAATTTCAAAAAATGTTACAATCAAATTCTAATGAAAAGAATCTTTTAATTAAAACTAAAGATTTACTTCTTTCCAAAATGTCAAAAGTAGAAACTAAAACAGTAGTAGTTTAAATAACCATATAATTATGAGTAAGCAATATAACTTTATTGACAATAAGCCATTAGGTAAAGATTTGTTTGAAGGTAAATCGCAAGAAAGAACTTCTAATGTAATTACTAATATTATAAAAGAAAATACTTTTCAAGTTATTGGTATAGATGGTGGTTGGGGCGTTGGAAAAAGTAATCTTGTAAAAATAGTTCAAGACAAACTAAGCGACCATATATTTTTTATTTATGATGTTTGGGGACATCAGGAAGATGAACAAAGACGCTCACTTTTAATAGAATTAACTAACTATTTAACTAAAAAAGAGAATAATTTTATTAAAAAGGGCAAGTGGGAAAAAAAGTTAACCATTTTACTTTCTAAGAAAAAGGAGGTTACTACAGAAAACCTTCCTTATTTAAGTGTAGGTTTTATTTTTGCACTTGTTGCAATAATTTATGCACCTACAGTTACTGCCTTTAAGGGAGAGTTATCTAATTGGTTAGGAATAAAAAGTGTTTTATGGAGATTGGTTTTAGTTCTTTTTCCAATTTTTATTGTAGCTGGAATTTACGTTTGGAATCTATTTAAGAATTGGAAAGATTGTAATGGATTTTGGACATCATTTAAATTATCAGCTCAAGAAACGTTTCAGATTTATACAAATAAGCAAAAGAAAGAAACTAAAATTGAAAGTATTTCAGAAGAAGAACCAAGTGTGAAGGATTTTCAGGAATGGATGACTGAAATCGATAATGATTTGAATAAAAATTTAGTTTTGGTTCTTGATAACTTTGACAGATTACCAAAGAAACACATTTTAAACGTTTGGTCTTCTATACACGTATTTTTTGCTGAAAAGAAGTATAATAAAATCAAAGTAATTATTCCATTTGATAGAAAGCATATTAAAAATGCTTTTTCAGATTTAAATAGCGATTCTAACACAAATTATGCAGACGACTATATAAATAAAACCTTTGATATAGTATTTAGAGTAGCACCACCAATAATGTCTAGTTGGAAGGAATTTTTCAAAAAGAATTGGGAAGCTGCATTTACGAATTTTGATGAAAATGAATTTGAAAGAGTAGAACAAGCCTATGAAGTATTGAACTCAGCAATAACACCGAGAGAAATAGTTGCTTTTATCAACAACTTTATTTCAATTAAATTAATCGATGATAAAATACCAGATAGGTATATAGCTATTTATTTATTGCGTCAGGAAAAAATATTAGACAATACCCTTACCGCAATTACCGAGTTTAGTTATTTAAGAGGGCTCGAACCTATTTATAAAAACGACGAAGATTTTCAAAAATATATAACAGCACTCGCTTATCAAATTGATTCAGATAATGCGATAGAAGTAATCTATAAAAATCAATTACGTGACAGTCTGGTAAATAATAAAGTTGAAGAATTTATAGAGATACAAGAAATACCAGCTTTTAAGTATATAATAAAACCAGTCATTTCTGAGTTGGAGGATTATAGGAAGCCAATTATTGTACTAGATAGATTGTATGAAAGTAAAAAAATTACTAGTAGCCTAAAAAGTTGGATTTGGAATATAATACATTCAAACTTGCAATCAAATGAATTAAATCCAGGGACTGTAGAAAATTATCAATTGATTTTGCTTAAAAATCTTTTGTCAGGAAAGCAAAAAGGATGGTTATCTAATATTTTAAGAAGCTTGTGGCTGGAAAATAATAAATTTGATATTATTGAATATATCGAAAATATTGATATAGTGGTAAAATTTTGTTCTGACAACAATTTAGAGCTTAATCCTTTAGATAACTTAATGTCTAAATCAATAAGTCCTGAAAATCTAAGGTTAGCAATTGACTATAAACAAGTTGACTATTTAAAATATAAGTTGAATTGTGAAATAGAAAAAGTCGACGATTATTTAATAACTTTTGAAGCCGAAAGTATAGAGGAAACATCTTTTATAAGATTTATTGATGATCGATTAAACTTAAAAAAATTTCATCAGAGATTGCTTGGATTTATAGGTTCAAACAAAACAGATGACACTATATTATTTCAAATATTAGATAAGTTGAAATTAACAGCTAATGAAGAATTAGGGATAAAATCTGAGATTCTAGACGCTGATATACATCATTTGATAAGTATTACAACAATTAGAGATAATATCTTTGTTGATTTAGCTGCACTACGATTATCATTGCTCACAGCTAGTAGTCCATCTTATAGATCTGTTTACGAAAAAGTTCTGACTAGTGAAGATGAGGAGTTTTATGGAAGAGTTGCTAGTCAATTAGAATGGTATATTAATTACAGTGATTTCTTAGTCGGATCCATTTCCTTCACTAATAAACTGACTGTAGGTGTTGTTAAAAAGCTTATCAGTTTAAATCCTACTCACCGATTCTTTTTAGTGGAGCCTATATTAGGAAATATTATCTCTATTTGCGATAAAAATCATATTGAAGTAGAGCAATTGTTAAATACGCTTCACATAGAAGACCAATATGAATTAGATCAGGAAAGGTTGTTAAAACTAGATCCTTCGGTATTATCAATTCTTAAAGTTAGCTCATCGAATATAGCATCTAAAGTAATTGATATTTTTCATAATTATTATAAAAACAGGTCTAAAGATGGATGGGAAGAAAACTTCAAAGATTTAAACAGTGAGTTATTCAAGCAGTTAAAAGCTATCGGATTTATTAATTGGAATCATTTTGCTTTAGAAGTTTTTGATGCGCTATTACTAAAAATAGCTGATGATTCAGTGATTGATAACAAAGAAACTGTAGCATGGTTACTCGAAAGCTTTGAACAAAGTGATAGAGATTTAGATAACACACTTAAAAACATGCGTGACCGCTTAATTGAAAAAAATAGTGTTAAGTCAGAGATCTTTACTCTCTTTGTAAAACCTCTTTTAACACATGCAAGTATGGTGGACAAAGCTAGTGACGTTATGCGAACGATTTTTAAAACAGAATTATTAGATTTCGAAGAGTGTGTCAAAAAAATGATGGATAATTCTGAGAGTATCAAATCAATTTTAAGTAAATCAGGTAAATCCAAAGATGATTTTAGAGATGGTTTAAAGGCAAGAATAAGTAATGAAGATATTCAAGAATTATCAAGAGAACTCGGATTTAAAATAAAACCTGAAACCAAAGATTCTGATGATGAAAATTCAAATTCAAAAGATTAAATAATTAAAAAGTAAAATGTCAAAATACTCAGTACACCAACAACCCGTAGAAACCTTATTAAGCTGGATAAAGTCTGGCGAAATAGCAATACCAGAAATACAACGCCCTTTTGTTTGGAAAAGTAAAAAGGTAAGAGACTTAATAGACTCGTTATATCAAGGCTATCCTGTAGGCTATATCATTACATGGCGTAATCCAGACGTAAAACTAAAAAACGGAGAACTCTCTGCTGGCAAAAAAGTATTAATAGATGGGCAACAACGTATTACGGCCTTAACAGCTGCTGTAGTTGGGCAACGTGTACTAAATAAAAACTATAAGGAAATTAATATACGTATTGCCTTTAACCCAATTACTGAAACATTTGAGGTGCTAAATAAAGCATTTGAGAAAAGCCCAGAATGGATTAATAACATCAATCCCATAATAAACGATGAGATCTCTATAACAAAAGCTATAAGAGAATATCTAAAACTAAACCCAGAAGCTGATGAGGATTTAATTGAAGATCGCATAGAAAGTTTAAAACGTATAAAAACCAAGCAAGTGGGTATAATAGAATTAGACCACTCTTTAGACATAGATACGGTTACAGATATTTTTATTCGTATCAACCAAAAAGGGGTTGTATTGAGTAACGCAGATTTTGTAATGTCTAAAATAGCTTCTGATGAGGCGCATGAAGGTAACAAAATGCGAAAGCTGGTAGATTACTTTTGTCGTCTCATTGTAGATAAGGATTTTAATAAGCATATTCTAGATAACGATAAAGAGTTTTCGCAACATAAGTATTACAGTGCCATAAAATGGATGGCTTCTGGTCATGATGATTTATATGTGCCAGAATACATTGATGTGTTGCGTGTAGCATTTACATATAAATTTAGTCGCGGAAAGTTTAGCGATTTAGTAGCGTTACTCTCTGGACGTAATTTTGAGACCAGGACTTATGAAAACGATATTGCAGAACGCAGTTATCAAATGCTATCAGAAGGCTTAATGGATTTTGCTAACCAAACAAGTTATCAACGCTTTATTATGCTGATAAAGTCGGCAGGTTTAATCAATCAAAAACTAATCTCGTCAAAAAATAGTTTAAACTTTTCGTATGCCTTGTATTTAAAATTACGAAATCAAGGGATGCCAGAATCTGAAATTCAGCATTACGTTAAGCGTTGGTTAGTAATGTCATTATTAATTGGGCGTTATTCTGGTTCTGCAGAATCCATGATAGATGAAGATATTAAGCAAATTAATGAAAAAGGGATAGAAGTCTATTTAAAGCAAATGGAACAAAACTATTTAGGGGAAGGGTTTTGGGATTTTGCATTAGTAAGTCAGTTAGAATCCTCTAGTATTAATAATAATGCTTACAACGTCTATTTAGCAGCACAATGTTATGGTAACGCACCTGCGTTTTTATCAAAAAGTATGAAAATAAGTAGCCTTATTGAACAAAGAGGTGATGTACATCATATTTTTCCAAAAAAATATTTAGCTCAAAATAGCTATGCTCCAAAACAATACAAT
The DNA here is from genome assembly GCF_013394655.1 of Winogradskyella schleiferi. NCBI lineage: Bacteria > Pseudomonadati > Bacteroidota > Flavobacteriia > Flavobacteriales > Flavobacteriaceae > Winogradskyella > Winogradskyella schleiferi. The sequence goes on along the minus strand of NZ_CP053351.1, from coordinate 2,119,942 downwards.
CAAGTAGCTAATTTTGTCTATACCGAACAAGCTACTAATATTAAAATCGGCATGTTAACACCAAAAGACTATTTGTCTAAAGTTATGGAACAAATACAGTCTGGTGTTTTTGATATTAGCACCTTAGATTCTAGAAAAGGATTAGAAGAAAATCTTTTGTTAAATGATATACCTAATAAATTATATACAGCTATTCATTTAGATTATAAAGATTTCTTAATAAAGAGACGTAAATTAATGGCTGCTAAAATTAAAAAGTACTACGAGCAATTGTAAATTAAGTTAAAACCCAATAAGAAAAAAATGAAACAATTTTACCTACTACAATTATTACTTACTATTTCAATACAATCACAAGCAGAAACTAACCCAATAAACGTCGTCGATTTAAATTTTAGAATGTCCGCAATGACAACACATGAGTTGGCTTATGGATTTGCTGAAGGAGACAAAATAATAATTAACTACTCTGAAGAAAGAGGTAAAAAGCTTAAAAAATTTAAGGTATTAGAGTATAAAGGCTCTAATATATTCTCTGATTTTAATGTAGTAAATATTGACAATAAAGAAATTACGATAAAAAAAACTGGAATTTATATTTTTAAGTTCGAAAGTACTTCTTTAGCAAGGCGTATATGTAAATTTAGAATAGATAGGATTCCAGTATCAGAGGAATTGGCATATTTTAACACAACAGTTAAACAACGTACTTTGACAGATACAACCTACACAGTGAGGCAAGCACGTTACGTAAAAAGTGAAGCTTATCAGGTAAAAAAAATTACTGAAAACCAACACTTTTATGTGAATAGTGGTTCTAATGCCTACTTTAAAGGTGGTAAATCTAGGGTAGCGTTACCATTTAATTTACCTGTAAACACTGTAAAATGGTATTATACAGTATCTGCTTTTAGAGATAATAACATTATTGAAAGTACATCGAGCCAAATTAATTTGGTTTCAGACTTATCTAGATTGATTGATAATTCAGGAAGTTTAGGATTTGCAATTGACCAATTAGCTAATCCTCCAGGAGCAGACTATTGTGATGTGTATTTATTAGATCATGCAAACCTAAACTTATTTTTGAATAAAAATAATTTTAGTCATTATTCTATAGGAACTAGAGAAAATATTATAGCAGCAAATGTTGAGGTCGGTAATTCGTTTTCTCAACAAATATATTTAGGAATTAAAAACCCAGACACTACTTATGGCATTAATGTTTTAGTAAGTATCGCAGCTATTGTATTAGAACAAGAATTTGATGTAAGAGAGATTAAGACACCTCATGTAACCCATACAAAAGAGTTGTACTTAGAAAATTAAACGATAAGATGAGTAAATTCACAGAAGCAGAATTAGAGCATGTTTTTATAGAATTGTTGGGTAATGAAGGTATCCCTCATGTCTTAGGGAACAACATTGTGCGCCAACCTAATGATGTGCTCATTAAAACGGATATTAAAAACTATTTGCAAAACCAATATAAAAGCGACAATATAACAGATACCGAAATTAACAGTGTTATACGTAAATTAGAGATGTTTAGTTCTTCAGACCTTTATGAGTCCAATAAGCAAATTATGAAATTGGTTAGCAATGGTTTTCAGTTAGAGCGTGAAGACCGTTCTCAAAAAGACTTATACATTCACCTTATAGATTACTCAGATACAGATAGCAATAGCTATAAAATAGTCAATCAGTTAGAGATTTACGGCTATGAAAAACGCATTCCTGACGGTATATTATATATCAATGGCTTGCCCTTAGTAGTCTTTGAGTTTAAAACTGCTATACGAGAAAATACCACCATACACGATGCCTATGTACAATTAACTACACGTTACAGACGTGATATTCCAGAGTTATTTAAATACAATGCCTTTTGTGTGATTAGTGATGGTGTAAACAGTAAAATGGGTTCGTTTTTTGCTAACTATGAGTTTTATTATGCCTGGCGAAAAGTACTAGGTTTAGATAAGGAGGTAGATGGTATAAATAGTATGTACACTATGATTCAAGGTTTGTTTAATAAAAACAGATTAAGACGAGTAATACATCACTTTATATACTTTCCTGATAGCAACAAACATGAGTTGAAAATTGTGTGTCGTTATCCACAATTTTACGCGGCAACAAAGTTATTAGAAAATATAAAGTTGCATCAAAAACCAGAGGGAGACGGAAAAGGAGGTACATATTTCGGTGCTACTGGTTGTGGTAAAAGCTACACCATGTTGTTTTTGTCTAGACTGCTTATGCGAAGTCCACACTTTAAAAGTCCAACCTTAATAATTATTACAGACCGAACTGATTTGGACGATCAATTATCAGGACAGTTTACGAACGCTAAAGCCTACATTGGTGATAATAATATTATAAGTGTAGAAAGTAGAAAAGAATTAAAAAAGTTATTGAAAGGCAGAAAAAGTGGAGGAGTGTTCCTAACCACCATTCATAAGTTTACAGAAGATTTGGAATTGTTAACGGACAGAACTAATGTGATTTGTATTTCTGATGAAGCCCACAGAAGTCAAATAAACCTAGATCAAAAAATAAAAGTAACTGAATACGGCGTAGAAAAAACCTATGGCTTTGCCAAATATTTGCACGATTCCTTGCCTAATGCAACCTATGTTGGTTTTACAGGCACACCAATAGATGCCACTTTAAATGTGTTTGGAGATATTATAGACTCATATACCATGACCGAGTCTGAAAAAGATGAAATTACAGTTCGAATAGTTTATGAAGGACGCGCAGCAAAAGTAGTTCTAGAAAATAAGAAACTCTACGAGATAGAGGAGTATTATAGAATGTGCGAAGAAGAAGGTGCTAATGATTATCAAATAGAGGAAAGTAAGAAAGCCTCTGCTAATATGAATGCCATTATTGGAGATCCTGACCGCATAAAGGCAGTTGCTGAAGATTTTGTTAAGCACTACGAAACTAGGATCATTGAAGGTGCAACCATTAAAGGAAAAGCCTTGTTTGTATGTAGTTCTAGACCAATAGCTTTTCAACTATATAAAGAAATTATTGCCTTAAGACCAGAATGGACATTAGTAAAAGCTTTTGAAGAAGGTTCTACATTAACAGGCAAAGAGCAAAAAGAAATCAAACCGATGGAGCGCGTTAAAATGATAATGACGCGTGGTAAGGACGACCCAAAAGATATGTACGACTTATTGGGTACAAAAGACGATAGAAAGGAGTTAGACAGACAGTTTAAAAATGAAAAGTCCAACTTTAAAATTGCTATTGTGGTGGATATGTGGCTAACAGGTTTTGATGTGCCTTTTTTAGACACCATGTATATAGATAAACCTATACAGCAACACAATTTGATTCAAACCATTTCTAGAGTCAACCGTAAATATAAATCGAAATCAAAAGGTTTAGTGGTGGATTATATTGGATTTAAAAAGCAAATGAATTTAGCCTTAAAACAGTATTCAGCTGTCGATGGTCAAAATTTTGAGGATATAGAAACCTCTATAGTAGTTGTTAAAGACCAATTAGATTTATTGGCTAAGTTGTTTCATAAGTTTGATGTTTCAGACTATTTTTTTGGAGAAGGTATCAAGCGATTAGATTGTTTAAACTTAGGAGCAGAATTTGTACAGCGCACCAAAAACATTGAAACACGTTTTATGAATATCGTAAAACGTCTGAAAGCAGCTTATGATATTTGTTGTGGTGCCAATGCTTTTACAGAGGAGCAAAAAGACCAAATTCATTTTTATTTAGCCATTCGTTCCATCGTTTTTAAGCTTACAAAGGGAAATGCACCAGATACGGCTCAAATGAATGCTAAAGTTCGCGAAATGATAAAAGAAGCTTTGCAAAGTGATGGTGTAGAAGAGATATTTAAATTAGGTGACGACGCACAAAAAGAAATAGACATTTTTGACGAAGCCTATTTAGCTAAAATTGAAAAGATAAAATTGCCAAACACTAAGATTAAACTATTACAACAGTTATTGCAAAAGGCAATTGATGAATTGAAGAAAACTAATAAAATTCAAGGCATAGACTTCTCTAAAAAGTTTAAGAGTATAGTCGATAAATACAACGAACGTAGTGAACAAGATATTTTACAAAGTAATGTTTTGGAAGATTTTACTGATGAAATCATTGATTTATATCATGAGCTTAGAAAGGAGAAAGATTCTTTTCAAGATATGGGCATTGACTTTGAAGAAAAAGCATTCTATGATATTCTGAAAGCAATAGCACACAAATATGATTTTGATTATCCAGAAGATAAGTTAATTCATCTTGCTAAAGAAGTTAAAAAAGTAGTGGACGATAAGGCAAAATATACGGACTGGAATCAACGTGATGATATTAAAGCCGAATTAAAAGTTGATTTGATCATACTGTTAGCTGAAAATGATTACCCACCAATAACAAAAGATGAGGTGTTCAAGGAGATATTTGAGCAGGCAGAGAATTTCAAGAGGTTTAATGGTTAATTAGTATTAGTAGATTAAGTCTTCAAATAAACAACCACACCCTCAACCATATCATAGTAAGGATATTGTCCTAATGCATTAGGTGCCATATTCGTTACCAAATGATATCTACTGTTTAATTTTTCAAAAATCTTAGTTAGGTCACCTTTAGTAGCAGGTTTATTTTCATCTTTTGTTAAAAGGCTCTTAAGCCCGTCAGCCAAAAGGGCACCTGTGGCTGCATTACCCACTCCAGCTATGGACATTTGTGCTGGTTTAGTAGGTGGAACGTTTTCAGGAACTGTTAATTTATTGTTTTGATTGGTGGTTTCTATTTGAGACATAGTTTTTCTGGCATGATGGGCTTTAGATCTACACGTATTACTACAATATTTTTGTACACGACGTCTATTAGGTTCATATTCTTTTGAGCAATAGGCACAACTATAAAATCGAGATTCTTTCATTTAGCGTAAAATAAACGTTTGTATTACGCTAATTTAAGGATTATTTCGGTTTTTGCTTATTTATTTTTAATAAATCTAAACCGAAAATACTTTCTAGCAAGTAATTATCAATTTCATTATCGTTTGGTAAAATCCGTTTTTCTCTTCCTTTTTTAGGTTTTTCTGAAGATTGAGACTTTGGGATATTTATTTTTACCAGTTCTTCGGTTTTTAACGGTTTATACATTACGTTAGAAAAGCGTTGAAGTAGTTCTGTATGGTGTTGTTTTAAATTATCGTATTGCAATTGGAGGTAAGGTTGGATCTCTTCAAAATAATTACTAGCTTCGGTTTTAGCATTTAATCTAATATAATCAGAGGACTCTACCCAAGTTTCTAAATCTTCAATGTAAGATTCAAAATGATATTTAAAGGTCTCGATGTCATATTTAGCTTTAAATTCAATAAGTTTTAATGTATTCGATTTTAAGACTTTTTCTTTTTTTAGAAGTTCAATTTGTTCAATTTTATTTTCAAATAAATAGGGGTCTCCATTAATGTCAAGAAGTATTAAGGTATCTGTAAATTGTATTTTCTCAAGTATTTCAGCATGTTTTGTGTCAATATCGTTAAACACTTCTTGTGGAAAATAGCAAATGATCGGTCTCATAAGTTGAGTGCTCAGTTCCAGTATGTCATTGGTTCCACTCATATTTTATAATAAATCAGAATAATCTTCTGGTAATTTGGCATCTATGCCTCTTAGATACTTTTCTAACGCACTCATTGTAGTATGGCCAGTGATTTCCATAAGTTTACTTTTGGCAGCAAATGGTGAGGAGTCTTTTAGTAACGCATGGTACAATACGGATATGAATGTATGCCTAAAGCTGTAAAGTGTTTGATCTTTATCTAATTTAAAGTGTTCTTTAACAACAGTTTTGTAGCGTTTAGAAAAATAATTAGTCTTGTTGTTTTCACTAGTAGTCCATTCGCCTCCAATTTTAATTGGTGTAAACAAATAGAACTCAGGATCTAATTTAGTGAGATCGGGTAATTCATTAATTATTTTTTGAGGAATCAATTTTGTTTTCAAGGGACTGTTTTTTGCCTTAAATTGCAAGGTTTGATCTTCAATATTAATATCCTTTATTTGTAAACGGCATACTTCAACAGGTCTTAAAAAATTATAACTAATGAATTTTATATAAAGTAAAAGTAATGGATCTTCTTTCTTTAAGTATTCGAAAATCTTTTTATGTTCCGCTGAGGTATAAGATTTATTCCGTTTTGGTACACTACGTAATGGCTTTATTTTTTTAATAGGGTTGGATTGAATAATATCGTTGTTCTCTAACTCTTGACACAAACTACTTATATTAAGTCTGTAATTGTTTCTGGTGCGAGAACTCGTAGTTATTAATACAGAATTCAAAAAGTTCGATGCTACTTTTTTATCTAATTGGTTAATCGTCTTTACATTTGGGCAGTTTTTGTCTATCCATTTTAATAATGCCTTTGTGGTGTACTCATAGTCTTTTAGCGACCTGGCACCAATTTGATTCTCTTTTAACTTTAAGCTATAGCTAAAAGCTTCACTTAAAGACATGCCAACTTCTTCTGTAGATTCATTTTTCGATTTCGAGTTATCGGTGTTCGGTTTTATGTTCGGTTTTGTGTTCGCTTTAGGAATTATATTTTGATCCTTAATTTGAGCCTCATTATACGTTGTCGGTTTTTGACTCGGTTTTTTTGAAGGACCATTTAAAAATTTAGTTTTATAAATCTCTGTATTATCGCTGTAAGGGTTAAAACCTAATTGAAGTAATTTTAATAGTCTTCTGCGATAACGTGTTAATAGGGCTAAACGATCTTCCTTAGTTTTATATGTGTTCGCATTGCCATAGATGTTTTTTTGACGTTTAAGCCTATTTGTCTTTGGATCCCTATATGAAAAATAAACGTACCAACGCTTAGAAATATCACCATTTGCGGTGTAAATTTTTGGGGGTGAAAAATCTCTTTTGTGTGCCAAATCGTGTTCTGAATCGTGTTCCAAATCGTGTTCAAAGGTAAGAAATTCATTAATTGTAAGCATAAAAAAACGGTTTAGAGTGAACTAAACCGTTTATTTGTAACCAATTAAGATGTGTAGCGAGAACGAGAATTGAACTCGTGACCTCCGGGTTATGAATCCGACGCTCTAACCGACTGAGCTACCTCGCCATTTTTCAATTACATCGCTTTTTTGAGTTTCGAACCCTAAAACCTATACGTAATTGCGGCTGCAAATATAAAAACAAATTCTGCGATGACAAACAATAAAAACTAAAAAAAATAATTTTAAACTTAATGTTTAAAACTCAACTATAATTGTATATATTGAGCAAATAATTAATGTATTTATGGACGATAAAGAAAAATATGAAATGGAGTTTGTGATCCAAGCATCACCAGCACTAATATATACATACATATCTACGCCTTCAGGCTTATCAGAATGGTTTGCGGATAATGTTAACTCTCGTGGCGAACTATTCACTTTTATTTGGGATGGTTCAGAGGAGCAGGCCAAACTATTAAGCAAAAAGACTGGTGAACGTATTAAGTTCCGTTGGGTAAGCGATGATGAAGATGGCTCTGCCTATTATTTTGAAATTCGTATTCAAGTGGACGAAATCACAAAAGATGTGTCTTTGATGATTACGGATTTTGCAGAAGAAGATGAGATAGACGAAGGAAAAATGTTATGGACAAACCAAATAGGAAGTCTGAAACAAGTTTTAGGATCGCGATAGCCGCTAAATAATTAAACTAATATATCTTTGTCCCGATTTAATTTTTAAACTAAATCGGGATTTTTTTATGATCAATTATAACGGAACACTTCTTACTGAAACAGATTCAAAACTCTCCATTCAAAATAGAGGATACAAATATGGCGACGCTCTTTTCGAAACCTTAAAAGTCGTCAATGGAACTATCTTTTTTTGGGAAGATCATTATTTTAGGTTGATGTCTTCCATGCGCATTCTTAGAATGGATATTCCCATGAATTTTACTATGGAATTCTTAGAGTCCGAAATTTTAAAAACTCTAGACGCCAACAAATTATTACAAGCTTCTGCTCGAGTAAGACTGAATGTCGATAGAGGTGAAGGTGGCAAATACTTACCTTCAGACGATGCTAATGTGCAATTTAATATCAGTGTAGAACCGCACCTCAATCCCTTTTATACCATTGATACCAATGGGAAGTGCATTGTAGAATTGTATAAGGATTATTTAATGGCGCCTGGATTATTATCTGGTTTAAAGTCCAATAGTAAAAATATACAAGTCATTGGTAGTATCTATGCCATGGAAAATGATTTTGACAATTGTTTGGTTTTAAACACCAACAAAAGTGTCATCGAAGCCTTAAACGGAAATTTATTCTTGGTAAAAGGTGATACTATAAAGACACCGCCTTTAGAAGATGGATGTCTCAAAGGGGTGATGCGTAAGCAAATTCTAGAATTATTATCGAAAGACGTTAACATCACTATAGAAGAAGCCTCCATCAGTCCATTTGAACTTCAAAAAGCTGATGAGTTGTTTATTACCAATGTTATAAAAGGGATTGTTCCAATCACTAAGTATCGTAAAAAAGAATATGGAACTGATTTTGCTCAGAGTCTTGTTGACAAGTTAAATGCAAAATTGAGACTACTATAGACTATTAATTATAACTAGGATTCTCAGGAGCATTGGACCAAATACTATAATCGCCTCCAAGTTCTAACATTTTTTCGCGCCAAAAGGTAACACACGATTTAGAAATAATTTCTTTAGAATATATATTTTCTGAAACCAACCATGCATTAGATTTTAGTTCACTATCTAATTGCTGTTCGTCCCAACCGGAATAACCCAAAAAGAAACGAATATCTTCACTAGAAATTTTTTCTTCATTAATAAGATTAAGCACTACTGTAAAATCGCCTCCCCAAAATATACCATTGGAAATTTCTATGCTATTTGGAATCAATTCTGGAGATTTATGAATAAAATAAAGATTATCCTGTTCTACAGGACCACCATTATATACAGGAAACTCAGATTCTGTATCTTCAATAAGATCTTTAAGATTGTAATTTAAAGGCTTGTTTAAAATAAACCCAACCGAACCTAAATCGTTATGATCTGCTAAAAGAATCACGGCACGATTAAATGAAATATCACCGATAATGGATGGTTCAGCAATTAATAAATTGCCTTTTTCGGGCTTGTTCATTTTGGTTGTTAAGTTTAACGGTTGATTAAATCTATGTTTTTTTTGTTTAAAAAGCAACTAATTAGCTCAAAATTAGAGCAAAAAAAAACCTGCTCATGGAGCAGGTTCTGTATTTCAAACAAAAAATGTCTTAATTTACAGCACTACTTAAGTCAGAACCTGCCTTAAATTTTACTACATTTTTAGCTTTGATTTTTATAGTCTTTCCAGTTTGTGGGTTTCTTCCATCTCTTGCAGCTCTTCTAGAAACTGACCAAGAACCAAATCCTACTAAAGAAACTCTGTTTCCTTTTTGTAATGCCCCTTCGATGTCAACTAATAATGAGTCTAATGCTTTTTTAGCAGCTGCTTTTGTGATTCCAGCATTCTCTGCCATTCCGTTGATTAAATCTGTTTTGTTCATAAATGTTTATTTTAATTGTTAAAAATTGGTTCTAAAAAAGTAGTTCTTTAAAATCCGTACACAAAATTATTAGGAATATTAAGCTACACAAGTAATAGCAAGGGAAATACGGGATTTTGTTGATAACTTATAGCATTTGTTAATAAAGGCTATGTATTTTAACGGTTTTTTTACAAAACCAATGGTAATAAGGGTTTACAGCAGTTTTGCAGATTCCGAAAAATCGAAGCCGTTTAAAAGCGATTTTACATCCATTTTGCGTTTTCCAGGCAATTGAATTTCTTGGATATTTATATAACCGCCTTGACATGCGACTTTTAACTCATCTTTGCTAGTGATTAATTTTCCATTTTCATAATCATGGTCTTCTTTAATTTTTTCGACACCGTAAATTTTTACTGATACCTGCTTTTTTTCATTATTATCTAAATAGCACCAAGCCGTTGGAAACGGATTTAAGCCTCTAATTTTATTGTATATGGTATCTATAGGTTGCGACCAATCAATTTTACAGTTTTCACGATTGAGCTTGTAGGCTGTCTTTAAGTCGTCGTTTGGTGGCTGAATTGTAGTTGTTACAGAATCGTTTTCAATCTGTTTAACTGTTTTAATAACCAAATCGCTTCCTATAGCCATTAACTCATCATGCAATTCGCCAACGGTTGTAGAATTTCCTATATCAGTTTCTTGGTTTTGAATGATAGCTCCAGTATCAATTTTTTCATCTATAAAAAAGGTGGTCACGCCAGTTTTAGTTTCGCCATTGATAATTGCCCAATGGATTGGTGCAGCACCTCTATATTGTGGTAATAATGACGCATGAAGATTAAATGTGCCATATTCTGGCATTTGCCATACTACTTTTGGTAACATTCTAAACGCCACGATAATTTGTAAATTGGCATGTAATGCTTTTAGTTCTTCAATAAAAGATTCGGCTTTTAAGTTGGTTGGTTGCAGCACGTTCAAATTGTGTTCTAAAGCAAATTCTTTTACGGCTGAAGCTCTCAGTTTTTGCCCTCTTCCTGCTGGTCTGTCTGGTGCTGTGATGACGCCAACTACTTTATATTTATGGTCAATTAGTGCTTTTAATGTCGCAACCGCAAAATCTGGTGTACCCATAAAAACAATGCGCAAGTCACGTTTTTTCGTCATATTAAGGTGTAAGTATTAGCTGTGGTTAATTTAATTTTTTTTAGTTCTATTAATTCTGAAAGGCTTTTTAAAAGTAACTTCTCCGAACAATTAATCTTCGGTAATAGTTGTCGCGAAGATAACGGACCAGATTCTAAATATTTTATAATTTCATTTGAAATAGTTTTGGTTGAAGCCTTATTAATGTTTGAAGCTTGCGCTAAACAAACGGAACATCTACCACAGGTTTTGTTGGATTTTTCTCCAAAATAGTGCAGAAGTTGTTGGCTTCTGCAAACCGAATCATTTTGGATATACTGCAACACAGATTCAATTTGTTGATGTTTTAAAGTGTGCTGTTGTTCTATAGTTTTGGCGATGGGATTAATAGTAATATCATCTTCACGAGGTTTTAAAAAGGTGATTTCAGAATCGGTATTTGCCAATTGAAGACTGATCACTTCATCTTTTTCTAAACGTTGCAATTGCTCAATCACTTGTTTCTCTGAAAGATTGGCTTTTTTAATAATCAAACTAAGGTTTACTTTGGTTTCATAATCAAAAATGCCTCCATAAGTTCTAAGTAATATTTTTACTAAAATGTTCAGATCCAGATGTGTTTCTAAATACCGAAATAAAACCGCATTAGTCGTTACAAATTGAATCTTAGTCCTGAAATTAAAATGCTGTGTCAAAGTAATAATCGCATTTCGGTCTAACAATAATAAGGCATTGTAGGTTATGCTCGCACTTAATTTATAGTGAGTGCAGAAGGATTTAAAATCGAAATGATGCAAGGTGTTTTCGCCTTCTCCATAAGAAATTTGAAAATAATTGCTCAGCTTGTTATAAACTGTTTTCACAAAAGCTACAGAAGGCAAGGTGCTTAAAAATTGACCTCGCAGATGATCTTCGTCTATATGTTGTTTGAGAATTATCGCGTGAGCCAAGTTTCCATCACGACCAGCTCTTCCAGCTTCCTGATAATAACTTTCTAAACTTTCGGGTAAATTATAATGGATAACGGTTCTTACATTGGCTTTATCAATTCCCATCCCAAAGGCCGTGGTGGCCACTATAATCTCTATCTGTCCATTAGTCCACTGGTACAAACGTTCTTGCTTTTCTTTATTAGTAATACCACCATGATAGAACGTGGATGAAAAACCTTTGGCATTCAAAAAATTGTTAATCTCTGTCGTTGCCCTTCTGTTTCTAACATATATAATAGACGAACCGGAATGGGTTTTCAGCAGACGTTCGAGCTGAAATAATTTATCATCAGTATGAATAACATAGTATGCGATGTTTGGTCTAGCAAAAGAGGCTTTGAATATTTTAGGATTGATAAAATCAAGATTTTCAATGATATCATCAACGACATTATGTTTTGCCGTAGCTGTTAAGGCAATACAATTCACATGAGGATGCATCTGTCTTAAAACTGCAATGTTTTTATACGCAGGTCTAAAATCATTTCCCCATTGACTTATACAATGCGCTTCATCGACCGCAATTAAATTCACTTTCATTTGTTGAATCCGCTCTTGTACCAAATTTTGTTGCAAGCGTTCTGGCGAGAGGTATAGAAATTTATAGTTGCCGTAAATGCAATTGTCTAATTGTGTATCTAAGTCCTTGTAAGACATACCAGAAGTTAAGGCAATGGCTTTAATGCCTTTTTCTTTTAAAGTATTCACTTGGTCTTTCATCAAGGCAATCAATGGCGAAATGACAATACAAATCCCATCTTGTATTAACGCAGGAATCTGAAAACAAACCGATTTTCCACCTCCAGTTGGAAGCAGCGCAAAGGTATCCTCTTGGTTTAGAACCGCAGTGATAATCTTTTCTTGCAACGGTCTAAATGACGTGTGATGCCAATACCGTTCTAAAACTTCTATAGGATGCATTACTGCAAATTTAAGGACTCTAGAATAAAATCTGCCCTAATTTCTACACTACCGAAAGGAACATCAACTAAATTATAACCAAATCGCTTATAAGTGTTCAATAAATGCTGATGAATTTCAATAGCTTCTTCAAAATTTTCATAACGTTCACTATCACTTGTAAAAATGTCTTGCCAAGGTGCTAAAATGAAGATGTTATCATAGTTATGTGTGTTGCAGGCTTCAACAAAATGGTCTGGGTAGGTATCGCCAATATAATCCATATAGGCTAAAACATCGGGAATGCCTCGGTCTAAAAAAACAACCGATTCGGACTCCTGTTCAGCTGCTTTAAATTGTTGCGTTCTGCCATCCAACAGTTTTTCACTAAATAATAAAGGTTCGGTTAAAAAAAGTTGCTCAATGCCATCTTTTCTAGCTTGTAGTGTAATTTGCCGAGAGATTTCATCATAACAAATAAAACCACGTTTTTTCAACTCATTGATAATAGTGGTTTTTCCAGTACCTGGACCACCTGCGATGACGACTTTTTTTGAATTCAAATTGGGTTAATTTTTGATGTAAAATTCGTGATAAAAAATTAAACCAAAAAATGTGAAGTAAAATGTATCTTTATAGCTGAAAAAAAATACTATGGATAGTTCTAAAAAAACAGAAGAGTTTTACGAAAAACTAAAATCGCAATTATACGATACAGCTCTATGGCCTGCGGAATATTTATACAAATTCATTGTACTTTCCGAAGGTTCTGGCATCAAGGATATAGAAAATCTTTTTAATGACCTTGGCGCTGTAATTACCACAAACGAATCCAAAAATGGAAAATACACGAGTGTTTCCATAAACGTTAGGATGAAAAACCCTGAGGCCGTGATCGTTAAATATAAGGAGGTCGCTGAAAATGTTGAAGGGGTAATTTCTTTATAAATATCGGTTAAGCTTCATAATTTTTCGTATTTTGCAACAAAACCTAAAAAGACTACGGGTTTAACTATATACACTACACATTTTATTATAAAATTTTGATTGACAATTTAGAATACAACACAGAGCGCGAGCATTTAATTATACCAGAATATGGACGTCATTTGCAAAAAATGATTAATTATGCTAAGACTCGCGAAACGAAAGAAGAACGCAATAAAGTAGCCAAAGCTGTTATTTCAGTAATGGGAAATCTACAACCACATCTAAGGGATGTGCCAGATTTTCAGCACAAACTATGGGATCAATTGTTCATTATGTCGAATTTTGAAATCGATGTGGACGCACCTTATGGCGAACCGTCGAAAGAAGAAATACAGGCACGACCAGAACCTTTGAAATATCCTCAAAACCATCCTAAATACCGTTTTTATGGGAATAATATAAAGACCATGATTGATGTGGCCGTAAGTTGGGAAGATGGAGAATTAAAAGAAGCCTTGACTTATACCATAGCCAACCATATGAAAAAGTGTTTTCTTAATTGGAACAAGGATACGGTTGAAGATGATGTAATATACAATCATCTCTATGAGCTTTCTGATGGAAAAATAAATTTGAAGAATACCGACGAAGATCTTACGGATGCTACAAGTTTAATGCGAACGAAGTCTAAGTATGGTGGTAAAAGCAATTCCAACAAAAAGAGTAGCAACTCTAATAAGAAAAAATATTCCAATAACAGAAAACGTTACTAAAACGTATGAGTACATTTATTATTGAAGGTGGTCACCAACTCAAAGGGAAAATTCAACCACAAGGCGCAAAAAACGAAGCTTTACAAATTTTATGTGCCGTTCTCTTAACTGCTGAAGAAGTACAGATAGATAACATTCCAGATATTATTGATGTCAATAAGCTCATTGCTTTACTAAAAAAGCTCGGTGTTAAAATCAATAAATTAGGCAAAGGTTCTTACACCTTTAAAGCAGACGATCTCAATCTTGGTTATTTAGAATCTGCAGAATTTAAAGAAGATGGGAAAGGGCTTAGAGGTTCAATCATGATAGTTGGGCCGTTGTTGGCACGCTTCGGTAAAGGATACATTCCGAAACCAGGAGGCGATAAAATTGGTCGTCGCCGTTTAGACACACACTTTGAAGGTTTTATTAACCTTGGCGCTAAATTTCGTTATAACAGAGAAGAATTATTTTATGGCGTAGAAGCAAAAAAGCTAAAAGGAACTTACATGCTATTGGATGAAGCTTCTGTAACAGGAACTGCAAATATTGTTATGGCTGCTGTTTTAGCAGAAGGGAAAACGACTATCTATAATGCGGCTTGCGAACCTTATTTACAGCAATTGTGCAAAATGCTAAATCGCATGGGAGCAAAAATCTCTGGTGTTGGTTCCAATCTATTAACTATTGATGGTGTAGATTCGCTTGGAGGAACAAGTCACAGAATGCTTCCAGATATGATTGAAATTGGTAGCTGGATAGGCTTGGCTGCTATGACAAAAAGTGAATTGACTATTACTAATGTGAGTTGGGATGATTTAGGTCAGATACCAAACGTATTTAGAAAAATAGGAATTACGGTTGAGCGTCAAGGCGATGATATCCACATTCCTGCGCATACAGATGGTTATGAAGTGCAAAGCTTTATTGATGGTTCTATTTTAACCATTTCAGATGCACCTTGGCCAGGATTTACACCAGATTTATTGAGTATTATTCTTACGGTTTTAACCCAAGCAAGAGGAAGTGCGATTGTACATCAAAAAATGTTTGAAAGCCGTTTGTTCTTTGTTGATAAATTGATTGACATGGGAGCGAAGATTATTCTTTGTGACCCTCACAGGGCAACAGTTATTGGTCATGATTTTAAATCGACATTAAAAGCAACAACCATGACCTCTCCTGATATTAGAGCAGGTGTGTCATTGTTAATCGCTGCATTATCTGCAAAGGGCACATCAACTATTCATAATATTGAACAAATTGATAGAGGCTACGAAAATATAGCCGAACGTTTAAGGGCGATTGGCGCTAAGATTGAACGTGTGGAAGGGAATTAGGTTGAAGCACGAAGCATGAAGTTTGAAGCGTGACGTAAAAAGTGTAAAATAATTGATGAATAATAACAATTATTTTACACTTTTTTCAATTTATCCTGTCAAAGGAAATTAGCTTCATTTGCGAAACAATTTTGATTTTAAGTTCAAGTCGAGAACTGCGTACTGAATACTTACTACTTCATACTCCACACTTTTTACTTTTTTCTGAGACTGATACTGAGACTGAGACTGAAACTGAGACTGCTTACTGAAGACTGCCCACTGAGGACAAATTTACTCCACACTTTACTCTCATTTAAAAATTACTCCATGGTATATAAAAACTGTTCACTTGCAATTTTACCATCTTTAACTTCAAAAACGGCGAGTTCTTCCATCTGTTATCTTCCTCTGTCTTTAAAAGTCACATCAAAGTCCATTTTAGCTGTAAAATGATTGCCAGCCACGACAGGCTCGCTGATAGAGCTACTGTGAAATTCTGTAACATTATCTAACCAATCTTTACTTTTATTCCATACGTTTTGTTTTCCAGATGTAACTTCATCGCCAGGCATTCCCGGCATTTCTCTGCTAGTGACATTGTCCGCATAAAGCTCGTTGATGCATTCCATGTTTTTACCTTGTTCGCACATTTCTTTCCATTTCTTTGCAACATTCCAAGTGCTCATAATTGTTTTGATTTTAAATTAGTGCTTTAAAGTTAATGAAAAGTTGTTACGATTTTTTATAAATATTGGATAGGTTTACTATTGCAATAATTAAAAAGCCCTGAGGACTACTCAAGGCTTTTAAAATTGTAAGTTGAAATGGTAATTTATCTAAGGCTTTGTAGATCTAATAGTTACTGAAGTAATTAATAGGGTTTTAATGTGAGCTGTACTTAAATTTTTTAAAAATAACTAACTCTTACTGCTAATTCAGTGCGGATTTATAAGTTTCCAAGCAGCGTTCTCTGGCTTCCTTATGGTCAACCATTTTTTCTGGATAGGCATCGGTTCCATATTCTGAAACCCATTTTTTGATGTACTTTTTGTCTTTGTCAAATTTATCAATTTGTGTTGTAGGATTAAAAATCCTGAAATAAGGCGCGGCATCTACACCACAACCAGCAACCCATTGCCAATTGCCCACATTACTTGACATTTCATAATCGTGAAGTTTTTCCGCAAAATAAGCTTCTCCCCATCGCCAGTCTATCAATAGATGCTTGCATAGAAAACTACCAACGAGCATGCGTACTCTGTTGTGCATAAATCCAGATTCGTTGAGTTGACGCATTCCAGCATCAACTAATGGATAACCGGTTTTGCCTTCGTACCACTTTTTAAATTCTTCTTCATTGTTTCGCCATTCAATCCGATCATATTTTGATTTAAAAGCTTTATCTGTAGTCTCTGGAAAGTGCCAAAGGATAGCCATAAAAAATTCACGCCAAATAAGTTCTTGCCAAAAAGTCTCGTTATTTTCAGCAATGGCTTTTTTAATCATTTTCCGAACACTAACCGTTCCAAAACGTAAATGTGGTCCTAATCTCGACGTTGATTCTTTCGCCGGAAAATTTCGGGTGTCTTCATAATTTTGAATCAAAGTTGGTGTCACCTCATAAGGTGTAATTTCTTGACTCGATTTTTCAAAACCTATATCTGATAAGCTTAAATTAGGCAGTCTACTATGTTGAATTAAATTATCTAAATACGAATTGGTATAAAATATTTCTAGATCAATAGCTTTAAAATTCTCTTTCCAAGTGCGCATATATGGTGTGTAAACTAAGTAAGGATCTCCATCTTTTTTTACAACCTCGCTTTTTTCAAAAATGACTTGGTCTTTATAAGTTTTGAATTCGATATCATGCTTTTCCAGGAGTGATTTTATTTGCTCATCCCGTTCTTTAGCATAAGGTTCGTAATCGTGATTAGTAAAAACTGTTTCAATGTCATAGTCTTTAAATAATTGTTGGAATACAGTTTCTGGCTTACCTTTAAATATGGCAATACTACTATCATGTTCGTCTTGTAATGTTTGCCTCATAGTTTGAAGCGTTTCATGAATAAACGTCACGCGAGCATCGTCTATCGGTAAGCTTTCCAGTATTTCAGTATCGAATATAAAAATAGGCATCACAGGAAAATCGCCCTTAAGCGCTTCAAAAAAACCAAGATTATCATCCAATCTTAAATCTCTTCTAAACCAGAAAATGTTTATTTTTTTACTCATTGATAGTTTTAAATTTTTCAGATTAATTGCAATTGGTAAGCTCTTTTTTAATTCCCCTTTGTCCTGCGCACATTTCCCCTAAGTGGAAATGTTGACGGTAGTCAATTTTTGGTTTTTCGTTTATTCAGTGGTTACTCTGACAACTTAATAATAAAAATAACTTTTTACCCATCATACTTCCCGAATAATTCTTCCAATTTTTTGGTTCTGTAATTAAAGATTTCTTCCAATTTTGGCTTTACTAAAATAGGGTGTACGAGTTGCCCTAGGAATCCCATAGGCACTTTATAATCGATAATATCTTCCATTTCAACTCCACCCTCAATTTCCTTTATAAAATGTTTATGATGCCAAAGTGCATAAGGTCCAAATCGTTGTTCATCTACAAAATATTGCTGGTCTTTTACGTGTGTTATTTCTGTTACCCATTTGGTTTTGATGCCTAAAACAGGTGTGACGATGTACTGAATAATTTGTCCTGGAAACATTGGTCTATCTGCACCAGAGAGAATATTAAAACCCATATAATCTGGTGTTATGGTTTTTAAATTAGCTGGACTTGAGAGAAATTCCCATGCTTGTTCAACTGAAATTGGCAAATTTTGCGTTTTATGTAGCGTGTATATTTTCATGTACGTATTATAAATTTAGAATGATGTCAAAACATGGTAGCTGAGCAAAGTCGAAGCTAATTATTGAAAACAATATAACCGTTCAACGATGTAGCAATACAAAGCCAGATTATATAAGGAAGCAGTAAATATTTTAAACTGTGGAGTTTGTCATTTCTAAAAGTGATAAAAAAATAGACAATTACCAAGGTGAGTAAAATGATATTGGCGAATCCCCAATTTATCAAATGCTGATTGAAAAACAAATAGTTCCAACTGACATTTAACAAAACAGCAACAACATAAACAGACATGACGAATTTGGAATTTCGAATTGAGAACAAATAGGTCAAATAGATTGAAAAGCAAAGCATTATAAGTGTCCAAGCGGCACCAAATACCCAACCTGGAGGCGTCCATGGTGCTTTATTTAAGCTGGTGTACCAATCGCCAGTAACAGCATCTCCCATAAACCAGTTTCCTAACGCAAGTCCACCAAAATTGATAATTAGGAACAGTATGAACAGATAGAGTTTTTTCAATTTACTGCTCTTTTAATTTTTCAATTTTATCTATTACTAATTGTGCTTCTGCATATTTTTTATCACTTTCGGCTCTATTAGTAGAGGAAAGCTTATGCCAATCTGCCATTAATTTGTCGTACTTCTTTTGAAGCTTTTCTATTTCTGAAGGTTTTTTAAACAGTCCAAACATAATTCTCTATTTTAAATATTTTGTAATTCTTGAGCTCGTAGGACTTGTGATAGAATAGTAGTAGTTTAAAAATTCACCGTTTTCATCTATTAAGTACTTCTGGAAATTCCATTTTACTTTAGAATCTTGTTTACCATTGATAAACTTCTTAGTCAGCCAAGCATATAAAGGATGTTGATTTTCTCCCTTAACTTCAATTTTCTCCGTAATTAAAAAATTAACACCATAATTCTTTTCACAAAAATCTTGAATTTCCTCAGAGCTTCCTGGCTCCTGCGTACCAAATTGGTTGCATGGCACTCCCAGAATTGCTAGCCTATTTTCGTAGGTATCCTGTAACAATTGTAAATCTCTATACTGAGGTGTAAATCCACACTTCGAAGCGACATTTACAATGAGTAATTTTTTGCCTTTAAATTGATGTAAATCTATAGGTTCTCCTGATAAGCTATTAATTTGAATATCGTAGAACGGTATTGTTGCTTTGTTCTTCACATCTTTGTCTGTTACATTAATAGTGCTGATAAAGGTTTTGAGCGGATTCATTCTTTATAATTTGAAACTCACAATACCACAATCCATTTCAAATATTTGACCGGATAAGGAGGCTGCTTTTTCTGACAATAGAAAACCTGCCATATCTGCAACTTCTTGTGGTTGTAAATATTTTTTAAGAGGGTGTCGTTCATTCATATTTTCAATCATGCGCTCATTACGCAATAACTTTGAAGCCAATTCGGTATCAGTTACCGTGGGTGCAATAGCATTAACTCTTATTGTTGGAGCCAATTCTGCACCTAAGGATTTTGTTAAACCTTCGATGGCAGATTTTGAAACTGCTACACTTGCATGATACGGCATTCCAAGTTTGGCTGCAACGGTACTAAAAAGAACAATGGACGGTTTATTGCCATTTTTTAGTGCTTTTAAATACTTCTGTATTGCTTTAACTGCTCCGATAACATTAATTTCAAAGTCATTTTTAAAATCGTCAATACTTAATCGGTCAATCGGTTTTAAGTTAATGCTTCCAGGACAATATACTAAACCGTCTGCTTCTTCAATATCAGGTAATTCTTCAGTTAGAATATCACAACTGTAATGTTTCAGATTAGGGTGCGATTCTTCCGGTGCTGTTCTACTGATATTAATAATCTCATCATAAGAAGAAAGCAAAGCTTCAACAATAGCTTTGCCAATACCTTTGCTTCCTCCAATAATAATTAATCTGCTCATATATTTAAGATGCTGTTAAGGGACGTCCTTTTAAACGTTTTTCGATTTTTTGCTTAATCAATGTTAAACGCTTCATTAAATCCATGAGTTTAGAATCTTTCTTTTCCTTATACAGTTCGTTGACCTCTAAGATGATATCTTTAGCTTCTCTTGCGGCCAAAATTCTATCACTTGTGGTCTTAAATGAAAACTTTCGGTTTTCAAATTCTATAGCTTTCTCTATTGTCTCCATAGTCTAATTATTTATATAGTTTTGCAATTCTACAATTTTTGAAGCGTCATTAAATTCGCCTCCATAATAAGTTGTTACCGTTGCAGAAGTATCGTCTTTTACGCCTCTAGATGAAACACATAAATGTTTGGCATCTATAATTACGGCAACATCTTCGGTTTCTAAAACCGTTTTAAGTTCATTGGCAATCTGGTTAGTTAATCGTTCCTGTACTTGTGGACGTTTAGCATAATATTGAACTATTCGGTTTAATTTAGAAAGTCCAATAACTTTACCAGATGATTTATAAGCTACATGTGCTTTGCCTATAATAGGCACAAAATGATGCTCACAATTAGAATAGAAAGTTATATTTTTTTCTACTAACATCTGATTGTATTGATATTTATTTTCGAACAATGCCACTTTTGGTTTGTTTTTAGGGTCTAAGCCCGAAAATATTTCTTCAATATACATTTTTGCAACACGGTCTGGTGTGCCTCTTAACGAATCATCATTTAAATCAAGACCAATAACATCCATTATTTCGGAAAATAATAACGCAATGCGTTTTTTCTTTTCCTCATTTGACATTTTGAAAGCGTTTGCTTTCATTGGTGTATCTAAATTTGTGAATAGATGATCGTCTCCAATATCTTCCGGACTAAAGCCGTTTAAATTGTGACCATTTTTTTTGGGAATCGTTTCTGTAGTCATAGAATCTTTTTAATGTGCTGTTTCTAAGTACTCCAAGCTTAAATCAAAGCACGAGTTAGCGTTTTGAAATAGAGTTATTAGTTATTGTTCTTTGTCTTGAGCATTTAAATCTGCCTTTGTCAAATGTTCTTTTTTTACTGTGTTTAGTAGCTCTTCCTTGCACACGCGCTCTCCATAATCTGAAGCTACTTGGTTTTAATTCTCTTCGCATTATAGCAATCACATCTTGCTCTTTCAAACCAAATTGAAATGTAATGGCCTCAAAAGGTGTGCGATCTTCCCATGCCATTTCTATAATACGATCAGTTTCTCTTTCTCCTAAATTCATATCAGATCTTGAGGCATTGCATACTGCATATCATATTTTACTTTTTCGTTCAAAAGCTTATCGAAGAATTTTTTGTTTTCTTTAAATGTCTTACTATTTCTGAACCGAACAAACCGACCTTGTGCATGAATACTAGAACCGCTTGTTTTATAAATTACTAATTGATAATAGGGTATAACCCAAGTAAAATTCTTTAAACCTTTGTTTATCATGACAAGTATACCCTTAGGTCGCATCTCTATATTGGCGTAATTGACATCAGACACCTTGTTCATCATCGATTTCATATTCGGACTTACATCATCAATAATCATCCGTTTAGATCCTACGCCTCCTAATTTCAATTTCTGTACCAAACTAAAGGAATTGCCAATTATATCTTTTATAATTTGCTTATGTTTAGGGTCGTGATATGTAGTTTCTAATAGCATAGTTAATCAAAGTTACAAAATGTTTAACCTTTTACATAGAAAGTTAAACAACTTTAACAGATAATTAGGATTGACAAGTTTTACTCCGTAAAGTTTTATCTCAATCGTCTTTAAGTAAGCGATTTCGTTCACTTATAGTATGTCGTTTTAGAATCCTAAAACTTTCACGTCGTACGTCCGGATCATCTTTCATATTCCATAAAATATCGCTTGCCCTTTTTCGATTTACTTTAATATCCACAATAGGTTCTGGGTAATCTTCGCCTAGCTTGAAGTTATAGAACGCCTGTTCCATCTCTGTCATAAGATAAGGTTCGTGTACAAAAATGGTATCGAGCACTTCAAGTTCTGGAACCCATTTTTTTATAAAAATAGCATCAGGATCGTACTTCAAACTATTTATTGTAGGATTGTAAATCCTTAGATTGTTTATACCTGTTTCTCCCGCTTGCATTTGCAATTGCGGAAAGTGGATGCCTGGCTCAAAATCCAAAAATTGTTGAGAAAGGTGCGTTGTTGCATCTTGCCATGGTTGCCAAAGGATATGGGTAAAAAAAGAGGCCAACATGGCGCGCATTCTAAAATTGACATAACCCGTTTGGACAAGGCAACGCATACTCGCATCCACTAAAGGAAATCCAGTTAAACCTTCTTTCCAAGCTTTTTGGTAGCTTTCTGAAATTGTTTTTTTTAGTTTATGATAGCCCTTATTAACACTTGCTTCTTCCATGGTATGTTCCATTTCAAACTTCTGAATAAAATGGGCTTGCCAGCGTAAACGTGATATAAATGCACCAATGTGCCGTATGTCCTTAGCGTTCGTTTTAAGTTCTTTGGCCTTTTGAAAGACTTGTCTTATTGATAAATTTCCCCAAGCGATGTAAGGCGAAATACGACTGCAACTATGTCTTGATGCTTCTGGTTTGGAAATATTGAGCATGTAATTTTCATGTCGAGTTTGAAAAAAGGTGTTGGCATATTTCCATCCGTTGGTACTTCCTCCTTTTTGAAAAATTGTATTTGCTGACGTTTCTAAATTAGCAACCTTAAAGACGCTTTCCAAGTCTTCAATAGCTTTATCATCCAACAATTGGTTTTCTTTGGGTTGAAAAACTTCTACTGCGCTATTCATATAGGTTTCCCAGTTTTCGAACCAATGATCTCTATTTTTCAAACCGCGTCTAACACCATTGTTTGCGTTTTCTATCCAATCGATAAAATTATTTCTGCAATAACGTGTGAATTCTTTATCCCTATTGTAAGTTACCAATAAACCTGTTTCCATATGGGAATACACCGCGTCTACGCGATAAAATTCTTGTATCTGATTAAATGCGCTGGTAACATCGCTGACGACAGCTAATATTTTTGTGTTGTATGGTTCTAATTGTGTGTTAAGGTCACGTATGGATTCTTTGATGAAATTAAAATGACGCGAGCTGTAATGTTCGTCATTGAGTAGCATATGTTCAAAGACATAGAGCAGAAGGGTAGGTTTGCCTGTTTTTAAGGCGTTCGAAATCGCTTCATTATCCTGAAGTCTTAAATCACGTTTTAACCAAACTACATTTATGTGTGTTCTATTGCTCATTATCTAAATTTTCAAAAAATGCTCGTGCCGCCTCAAAGTGCTTTTCTTTCGTTGCTGTGTCCATCTTGTCAAATGTTCCTATGAGCATCCCTAATCTTGGATTGCTCAAAAAGAAATCTCTATGTTTATCCATAAATGTCCAAAACAAACCGTCCCAAATAGGTTGCCAATCACCTTTTTTATAGTCGCTCATTTTCATAATGTAATTGCTACCGCTTATGTAGGGCTTTGTGGACATTAATCCGCCGTCCGCAAACAAACTCATACCATACACATTTGGTACCATTACCCAATCATAAGCATCAATGAATAGCTCCATAAACCATTGGTAAACCTCGTCTGGATCAAATTCGCACAACACCATAAAATTCCCTAAAAGCATCAAGCGTTCAATATGGTGGGCGTAACCCGTTTTCAATACTTTTTTAATGACATCGTCAATAGGTTGAATTCCTGTAGAGCCCTTATAAAATGAATTTGGAATTTTACGCTTGAATCCCCAAAAATTTCTATTGCGTTCTTCCGTCCCTTTAACTTCGTAAACACCTCGTATAAACTCTCGCCATCCCATTATTTGCCTTACAAATCCTTCGGTTGAGTTGATGGGAATTTCATTTTCCTTTGCATAATCAATTGCTTTGTGTATGACCTGTTCCGGTTGAAGCAAACCAACATTAATCAATGGCGACAATACGCTGTGGTTAAGTATATGTTCGTTTCGTACAATGGCATCTTCATAGATTCCAAATTCATGGAATCTGATGTTTAAAAATTGTTGAAACCAAGCTTCTGAAGTCTCAAAATCATTGGGATAAAGAGCGAACTCCGTTAACTGACCATAATGATTTTTGAAATGTTTATTGACATAAGTTTCGGCTTCTTTATGATAATCTGTTTTATCTGGAAATTGAATGTTTGGTGGTGTTTTGTCTTTCGGATATTTTTTTCTGTTTTCTGAATCATAGGTCCATTTTCCGCCTTCGGGCTCTTTCGCAACCATCAGAATATCACGTTTTTTTCGCTGCTCTTTATAAAATGACGTTTGAAAGAATTTCTTTTTATTAGGTTTAAAGAATGAACTTAAGTCTTCCTTTGTATTAATGAATAATGGATTTTCATACCATTCAATTGTTATTTCTTTAGCAACTGATTTAATATGTTTTTCAAGCCAATTGTCAGTTGGGTCTGTAATATGAAGGGTTTCAATTCCATCTTCAATAAGTGTTGGAATTAATTGTCTCACATCTGAGTGCTTTTCGATAGCTTCAATATAGTGAACAGTTTTATTTTTTGATTTTAAATACGTTTCATAGCATTTCATTGTAGCACGATGAAATGCTATTTTTTGCTTGTGGAATTTATAGTGTTTGAAAAACAGGAATTCTTCAACCAAATAAATGGCGCAGTCTGCATCTAAAATAGCTGCGTTCTTAAATAGTTGATGAGGGAAAATTATTATGATTTCTTTGTCTTTCAATTTCTTTAATAGTTTTAGCGATTAGAATAAAGTGGGTTGCAACCATAGTTTTCTGAACTTTCCGTTTTCGTCATAACGGGCAGCCTGCAATTCCACATTAAATTTGCGATCTCTGGGATCGTTACCAACTCCTGCTACATACAGCCAATTTCCATAATTACTGTGAACATCATAGTCAATTAACAAGGATTCAAAATAGGCTGCACCAATGCGCCAATCCAGTTGTAATTCTTTGGCAAAATAGGACGCTACGTTTTGGCGACCTCTATTGCTCATCCAACCGGTTTTTTTAATTTCTAACATATTGGCATTTACAAAGTCGGAATTTGTTTTTCCTTGGATCCATTTTTCAACCTGAACTTTATCGGTACTCCAATTGTAATTTTTATTCAGAATGCCGTCAATCTTAAAGATTTGATTGCCATATTTTAATGACACATATTTAAAATAGTCACGCCAAATAAGTTCGAAAATTAACCAATATGTGGATTGGTTTTTATAGTGCTCAGCTTCAAATTGTTTTACTTTCCAATAAATGGTTCTAGCAGAAATGGAGCCATTTGCTAACCATGCTGAAAATTTTGAGCTGTAGTCAGATCCAACTAATCCATTTCTTGTTTTTTTATAAAATCCTAATTTCTTAGTGCTAAAAAAGTAATCATTTAGGCGATTTAAAGCTTCGGATTCGCCTCCTTTAAAGGGAAATGCAGTGTTTGGATGGGTTTCAAAATGTTCAAACCCCAAATCTTTTAATGTTGGAATTTCAGTGGTATTCTCAATTCGATTTTCCTCAGCACATTTGTTAATTTTTAATTCTTTTCGAATGTCTATATGCTTTTCAAGTTTCTTTCTAAAAACAGTAAAAACTTGTGGTGTTTTGGCAATCTCAAAATTGATATCCTCAGGATGATATAAAAATTGATTGTAATAGGAATGAAACTCAACGTTGTCGAGTTTTGATTTTAGATGGTTCTCTACATTGACTTCCTCCTGTGTCCATTCCCTTTGAAAATATATAGAATTTATTTCAAAGTGCTCACAAATTTCTGAAATTTTAGCTTCTGGAAAATCATGATAAATCAGTAAATCAATATTTAAATTCCTAAGCTGAAATTTTAAGTTTGTAACGGTTTCGATTAAAAATTGCGCTCTATATTTTTCGGTTTTTTTAAATCCGAACCTATCGAAAGTGAATTGACGTGGATCGAAACAGTAAACAGCAATAAGTTGGTCACAATTTTTTTGAGCTTCAAATAAAACCTCATTATCAATGGTTCTTAAATCATTTCTAAACCATACTAAATTGATGTTGTCTTTTGTCTCCTGCATTTTTCACTACAATATTTTACCTTGTCCCAATCTTTTTTCCATTTCTTCCGCCATATAAAAGATCTACTACAAACTGGACAAATTTTCGTTGGAAGATTCGATTTTTTAACTGCTTTCATTTATTGACCAAAGCATTTATCATTCCGCTAAAAACAAACGCATGAAATGGTAATACGGAATACCAATACAATCGTCCCCAAACGCCTTTCGGTCTAAAAACAGCGCGTTGGTAGAGTTGGCCTTTTACAATTTTGAATTCTAACCACGCTTCGCCTGGTAAACGCATTTCTGCAAAAAGTAAAAGTCGTTTTTCATCTTTATTGGCATATAAAACCCGCCAAAAATCTAAAGCATCGCCTGCCTCTAAATAGGTGTCACTTGTTCGTCCACGTCGTAAACCAACGCCTCCAAAGAGTTTGTCCATATAACCTCTTAGTTTCCATAGTCCGTTAAAACTATACCAACCCGTTCTGCCACCAATAGCCCAAATTTTATTTAGGGTATAGGTTTCATCAGTTACTTTTCGGTGTCTTACGTCTTTAAAACAACCGTATTGTGGTATTTCAACATGCTTCGACAATTGATCTTTAAACCGTCCACTGCTTACTGCATCCTTCCAACTCGATACCACTGTGTTCTGTTCTATTCTTTGAAAGGCTAAATTCACTGCTGTTTTGTAATCCATGGGTTGGATACCAATAATTTTATTGATATCACTTGGCTTACCAATGACTTCCACTTTCATGCTATCTACTAAAGCAGAAGCCAATTGGAAGGATGTTGATGTCACAAAATATAACCAATAAGAGGATAGTTTTGGAGTTAAAACGGGTAGTGTAACAATATATCGTTTTAAGCCTCTTACCTCTGCAAATTGCAATAGCATTTGTTTGTAAGTCAATATTTCTGGTCCATAAATATCGTAAGCGTTGTTGTGCAGTTCTTGTTTTCCCAGTCCACCAGCTAAAAAATTAAGGACATCCCTAATACCGAGCGGTTGGGTTTTAGTATTCAACCATTTTGGTGTGATCATAAAGGGCAACTTTTCTACAATATCCCTTATAATTTCAAAAGAAGCACTTCCGCTACCGACGATAATTCCGGCTCTGAAAGTGGTTAACGCATAGCTATCGGATTGCAATGTGTTTTCAACCTGTAATCTCGATTTTAAGTGTTTTGAAAGCGATTCATCGTTTACAATTCCACTTAAGTAAATCACTTGTTTACAATTAGTCGACTTAACAAGATTTTTAAAATTCTGTGCGCATTGTCGCTCTAAATCTTCGAAATCATCCGAATTCGTGGACATGGAATGTATTAAGTAATACGCAGCATCAATGTCGTCGGGAATTTTATCGGGTTCAGGATCTAGAAAATCGAGTTTTATAAAAGAACAAAGCGGATTGTCTTCTATTTCATCGGGAATACGATTTAAATCACGTACACAGCAAATGAGTTCATGCTCGTCCTCGAGCAGTTGTAGTGCTAATCTTCTGGCAATATAGCCTGTTGTTCCTGTGATTAAAATTCGCATTAGTCATTGGTGTTTACAAATTCTGGTTTTGGTCTTTGGTACTCTAAACGTTCCTTTAACGCTGGTATAGCGTAGCCATCGAGTCCATTAATCGTTGCTATTTTGCCTTTGGATAAGTTCAAGAATCCATCTTTCTCCATTAGCGCATCTTCAATGTAAAGTTTTTCGATTTTCCCTATTACTAAAATTGTATTATTGGCAGCAATAGGATATTCTTCAACATATTGCATTGCTATCTGAACCGGTGAATGTTTCACAAATGGAGCAGAAAATCTATCTTTATAATCTTCTATCAGCTTTGTAACGTCGAATTCAGAAATGTGACCATCATATTTAGCGGAAGTATGATGAGCGTCCTCTAAAATAGCATTGTGAATGTGATTAATAGTGTATTCACCTGTTGCTTTAATATTATGATATGTATTTCGCATTACAGTTGTTGGTCTTAGAAAAAAGCCCAATAATGCAGGATTGGAACCCAAATGCGTCACCGAACTAAACACAGCGACATTGCTAATATCATCTTTACTTTTAGTACCTATTAAATTTGCAGATTTATAACCAGAACAGCTATTAATTAAGTTGATTCTGTACACATGGTGCATCTGATCTAAATCATCACCGCTAAATTCTGCCATCTATAGATTTATAAAATTATTGATTTTTACGTTTTGCGCTTTTAAATCGAACATTAAATTATACAATCCAAAGAAGGTTCTGTTAATATAAATAAAATGTTGTGAACCTCGATTGCCGTTCATGTTTCTTAATTCGGTGCTTTTAGAATAGCGTTGGCCCATTTCTGTAATTTGATTGAAAAATTCAGGATTTGAAAAATCAAATACTTCAGAATGCAATGGTTTTGTAAAAAGACTCAGCAGTTCATGAAACATAGCACTAAAGAATTCAATTTCTTCCTTGGAATCATCTTTTCTAAGGATTTCCAATTCATACATTTTTTCTGAGAATTTCTTAGGATCATTGATACAGTCTTTATTGGCCAATTCAAAATAAGGCACATAAAAATCTTCGGGAATGGTCTTCATACAACCAAAATCAAGTGCAATTAAATCTCCAGAATCAGAAACTAGGAAATTTCCAGGATGTGGATCCGCATGGACTTTTCTCAAATTATGAATTTGAAACATATAAAAATCCCAAAGCGCTTGACCGAGTTTGTTCGATATATCTGTGTCGGTATTATGGGCTACAAATTCCGAAAGATGTTCACCTTTCATATAATCCATAGTGATGATGCGTTCTGAAGAGTATTCCTCGTAATACGTCGGAAATTTCAAATTCGGAATATGTTGACAAGCTTCAGCCACAGTTTTGCTTTGCTCAATTTCCAATATATAATTGGTTTCTTCTGTGAGTTTATTTTCAACTTCCTTAAAATATTTATCAGAATCTTTTCCTTTAATATTAAACATTTTTATGGCAATTGGTTTTACTAAAGCCAAATCAGAAGCAATACTTTCCGCAACTCCAGGATATTGGATTTTCACAGCAAATTTTTTCCCATCCTTCTCTGCCAAGTGGACTTGACCAATACTGGCAGCATTTACTGAAGTTGCGTTGAAAGTATCAAATAGTTCTTCGGGATGTTTCCCAAAATATTTTTTAAATGTTTTTATAACTAAAGGTGGTGATAAAGGTGGCACTGAAAATTGGGATAATGAAAATTTTTCAACATACGCCTGTGGCAAAATGCTCTTCTCCATACTGAGCATTTGTGCAACTTTCAAGGCACTTCCTTTAAGTTTTTTTAAGCTATCATAAATATCCTCTGCATTATTTTCATTAAGTCTATTTTTGGCATCTTCTTTAGAATTTACCATTTTGTCGCCATAATACTTTAAGTAATTGACACCAACTTTTGCACCAGTCGAAACTAATTTAGTGGCTCGCGATATTTTAGTAATTGGAATGCTATCTATGGTTTTCATATCCGTTATACAGGTTTCAGTAATCGTTTAGTTAAAGTGCATTTTTTCTTTGTACAAAAATTTGCCAAAATCTATAATGCTTTTTATAGGTGTGGTGTCCATTAAATCAAAACCTGATTTAAGAGATTTCTCGATAAAAATATCTGTCTTTTCAAAAGAAGCAGAGGTGTCATCCAACCAAAATTTCATAGTGACCAATAATTGGAGCCAAGCGGATTCTTTTAAGGTGCGATTCTGGAACTTTTCCAATTGCTCTTGTTTCAAATCGATAGTCTCTATTCCTAATTGTCCAACGTAATTGGTAAAACTTTTCTTTAAGTGTTTTAATACTTTTAAGGATTCCATTTTATTTCTGTTAGAGTCCAGAACGTGGACAACATAACTTCTGTTTGCGGTTAGAATCTCGAAAAATGTATAATAAAAACTCAACATCTTATTTCTTGCATCAAAAGAATGATAGTCTTCACTTTTTTCTAAAGCAGCTATGGTATGATCGAAAAATATTTTGAAGATGGATTGCTCTAAAGCTTCGAAAGTACCATAAAACTCATAGAATTTTTGCTCATCAAAATTGTTGTCTTTTGCAAATGCATATACTGATTTTGGCTTATGGTTATGTGTCAGAATATAATCCATATAAAAATCTATAAGATCGGATTGTTTGATTGCTTTTTTCTTAGCCATTATTAATTATTTTTAATTATGATGGAAAGATACGAAATGTTTAACCTAAATTAATAATAGTTAAACAAAAATTAACAAGAATTTATTGGTTATAGCTGTTTTGGTTTGGCTGTACTAGTTTTAACACTACAAGTAAAGACTAATAATGCTTTCAAGTTTCACAATTGTTTTGATTTTTAAAACATATGAGGTTCGTTATCATTTTAAGTATTCCTTAACATATATGGTTTGGCTTTAGCCTTAACTTTAAACCAATAAAAACAAACACTTAAAAACTAATCATTATGAAAAAACTAGTACTATTTACATTTGCCTTCACGTTGATGCTTTCGGTAAATGCACAAATTGAAACACCACAGCCAAGTCCTGCGGCGAAGATTGAACAAGTTGTAGGTTTAACGGATGTAACGCTAGAATACTCTCGACCAAGCATGCGAGGTAGAGAAGTTTTTGGAAATTTAGTGCCCTACGATAAAATGTGGAGAGCCGGAGCTAATAAAAATACCATTATTACGTTCAGCAATCCAGTTACTGTGGGAGGGAACGAATTGAAAGCAGGTTCTTACGCTGTATTTATTAAACCTTCAGAGAAAACTTGGGATGTTTATTTTTATTCGGATACCGAAAATTGGGGAACACCACAAAATTGGGATGACTCTAAAGTTGCTGCCAAAGCCACTGTTGACGTCATGGAAATTCCTGCAAATGTTGAAACATGGACTATTAGTTTTGACGATTTAACTAATGATTCCGCTCATTTAGGTATGATGTGGGCTAACACTTATGCTGCTGTAAAATTTGAGGTTCCGACTGATAAAGCAGTAACTTCTGCTATTGAAAAAATAATGGCTGGTCCTTCAGCGAATGACTATTATGCTTCTGCTGTATATTATATGAATGCTGATAAAGATTTGGACAAAGCTAAAGAGTGGATGGACAAAGCCATGTCTATGGTAAAAGAACCAAGATTTTGGCAACTAAGACAACAGTCTTTGTTATATGCAAAAATGGGAGATACTAAAAATGCCATTGCTACTGCCAAAAAATCGCTTGCTAAAGCTGAGGAAGCAGGAAATGCTGATTATGTAAAAATGAACAAAGACTCTTTAAAAGAATGGGGAGCGAAGTAATTATTTAGAACAAAGATTGCTTCAATTCTAAAACTTAGAAATCAATACAGAAAACGCAACTCAGATGAGTTGCGTTTTTTTTATTTATAGTTTAAATCGATTAAGCTTCTGATTTCATCTAAAGTTTTAATCAGTTGTCGGCTGCTTTCAAAAGTCATAATATCACTTTCAGTTTTGCCATCTCTAAGTAATTGATTAAAATGTTCAATTTCATAACTGTAGCCAATAGTTTTATAGTCGAAATCCTTTACTTCTGTATTTCCGTTTTCATCAATTAAGGTAACCGTTGAAGGTTCATGGAAACGACCATTGATTTTTATGATGCCGTTTTCACAATAAAAAATAGCTTCTGTATTCGTTTCTTCTCGTAATGTGCTGTTTAAAATGGCTTTGGTGTTTTCATATTGAAAAACCATGTGACATTCTGAATCGGCTCCAGAATCAAAAAATTTCGCTTTAGCGTCTATAGTATTTGGTTTCCCTAAGGTTGAAAGTGCAGCAAAGACAGGATAAATTCCTATATCCAACAAGCTGCCACCTCCAACGGATTTGTCGAAAAGTCTAGAGCTTTCATCATAAGTAGGATGAAACCCAAAATCGGCTTCAAGTTTTATTATATTACCAAAGTGTTTTTTATTGAATAGATTTTCCACATATTCAAAATGTGGTAGAAAAGCCGTCCATAAGGCTTCCATCAAGAGTGTGTTGTTTGCTTTGGAAACTTCAATCATCTCATTCACTTCATCCAAATTCATAGCGAATGGCTTTTCGCACAATACCGCTTTTTTATGGTTTAGACATAATATAGTATGCGCTTTATGAAAACTATGTGGTGTTGCGATGTAAATGGCATCAATATTTGGATCTGATGCTAGTGCTTCATAGCTTCCGTAAGCGTTATTTGCATGAAATTCATTGGCGAAATCTTGAGCTTTTTCTAGACTTCTCGAAGCAATACCAAATAAATTACAATTAGAAACTGTGCTTAAATCGCTAGCAAATTTTGAAGCTATTTTACCAGCTCCAATAATTCCCCAATTAATTATTTTTGACTTCATTAAACTGTTTTTTTAGGTAATATGGGCTGCAGTATATGAGCAATAAGGATAACAAGTATGCACCCAAATAAATTCAACCATAAATAAGGCATCCATTCTAACCACCAACCAATAACCACAATAGCTTGTGTGATTAGTGCTCCGGTAAATACGGCATTTCCTTTAATATGTTTAAAGAAGAAAGCCAGTAAAAATATACCCAAAACATTGCCGTAAAAAATAGAACCTATAATATTAACGAGTTGGATTAAATTTTCTGCTAAATCTGCAAAACACGCAATAATTATAGCAACGATTCCCCAGCCCAAGGTGAACCATTTCGTCATCTTTACCATGTGGTCCTCGCCTTTATCTTCATTAAGATTTCTACCGTATAAATCCATAGATGTTATGGTAGCCAAAGCATTGATTTCTGAGGCCGTCGAAGACATGGCTGCAGATAAAATTACGGCCAATAGTAAACCAATCAATCCTATAGGAAGATGGTTTAATATAAATCGAATAAACATATAATCCCTGTCATTGGTCTGGGTATCTTTTGCAGCGTCGTTATATAAAGCATCTAGCTCGGCAAATTTCTCATTGTAAGTTTCGCTTTCTGGATTGGATTCTAAATTATTAACTTCGGCTTGAAGTTTATCATAAGCCATTGCATAATCTGGATCAATAGCTTTTTTAATCAAAAATTTAGAGCGTAAACGATAAGATTTTTCTAATATATTTAAGGCCGCTAATCGTTTTCTTGATGCATTGTCATCGCTTTCCGATTTTGCTAATTGTAAGGATACTTTGTTTTTTAAATCGAACAGTTCTGCTTGTTGTTCTTGAAGCGCTCTGTAATCGTCTCCATAATCAGAGGCTAAAACCGTCTCTGTGGATTTATCTATAAAATTTAAAGGGGAAGGGTTAAACTGATAAAACACAAAGACCATCACACCAACCAATAAAATGAAGAACTGCATGGGCACTTTAAGCATCCCGTTGAACATTAGTCCCATTTGCATTTCCTTGACAGATTTCCCAGAAAGGTAACGTTGTACTTGGCTTTGGTCTGTGCCGAAATAGGAGAGCATTAAAAACGTTCCGCCTATTAAACCGGTCCAAACGGTATATCTATTTTCCAAATCGAAAGAGAAATCCAAAACTTGCATTTTGCCGGTTGCTCCAGCAATATCAATAGCATCTTTAAAAGAAACGTCTTCAGGAATTAAGTTGATTATGATTACTAAAGCGGCCACCATTCCTGCAAAAATCACAAACATTTGTTGCTTTTGGGTGACTGTAACGGCTTTGGTGCCTCCTGAAACGGTGTAGATAATGACTAAAACACCAATGATAATATTTAAGGTCACGATGTTCCAGCCTAAAACGACGGATAGAATAATTGCAGGTGCAAAAATGGTAATTCCTGCAGCTAAACCACGTTGGATTAAAAAGAGAATAGCCGTTAAACTTCGGGTTTTGAGGTCGAATCTGTTTTCGAGAAACTCGTAAGCTGTATAAACCTTAAGCCTATGGTAAAGTGGAATAAATACCAGGCAGATGATAACCATGGCAATGGGAAGTCCAAAATAAAATTGGACAAATCCCATACCATCGGAAAATGCTTGACCTGTTGTAGAAAGGAATGTGATTGCACTGGCTTGGGTTGCCATTACAGAAAGCCCAATCGTCCACCATTGTGTGGTGTTTCCGCCTTTTATGTAATCTTCTGCATTTTTTCGACCTCTGGTTTTCCAGGTGCCATAACCAACTATTGTGGCTAAAGTAGCAATCAAAACCGTCCAATCAATCCAATCTAAAGTTTGAGGCATTATATTTTTTTATGCAAATGAGGCGGTTATAAAGTAAAACAAAACAATATAAAGTGCATTGGCGATTAAAACTGCCGTGTACATCTTATTCCATTTTTGTTTTGGTTCTTCTTGATTTTGGTGGTTCATGTTGCTAGCTTTTAGTTAGTTGTTGTTAGTTGCTTTAAGTTATTAGTGAAGAAAAAGTCAATTTTTGAATGACCGTTTATCGGCTTTTTCTGCGGATAGTAAGTTAGTAAATAATCTGAAAGCACCTGAGACTCCAGCAGGAAATTCTCTAAAAAAACTTAATCCTGTATAAATATAGTTGCCTTTTCCGTATTTGGCTACCAACAAAGCGCCTTTTTTTGAAGACTCTCCTTTGTCGTTTGAAGCTAGTAATGGCGTGAATTCTTCAGACCAATTATCTGGAAAATACAAACCACGTTCCTGTACCCAACCTTCAAAGTCAGTACTCGTAATTTTATTCGGAAAATTTAAAATCGGATGATTGGGCTCTAGGATTTTCACTTCTGCATTTTCGTCTGTAACTCGGTCTCGAGATAATTCTAAATTATAAGGCGCTAGGTTATCGACTTTGATTCCTCGACTGGTGTTGTACTGAACGATTAAATTTCCACCATCACTCACATAATCCAACAAGAATTTTTGTTTGAATTTTAAGTCATCCACGATATTATACGCTCTGATGCCAACCACAATCGCATCAAAATTTGAGAGATTTTCAGGTAAAATCTGTTCGGGTTTGATGATGGTGACCTTATAACCAATTTGTCTTAAGCTTTCAGGAACCACATCGCCTGCACCTTCGATATAACCAATATTGGTGCCTCGTTTTTCTATATCCAATCGTACCACTTTGCTTTCACTTGGCATTAAAACCGTCTGGAACGGCATATGTGCATAATCGATTTCTATAAGCTCGTCCGTATAAAATTCGCCATTAATATGAACCATGGGTGTGATTAAACCTTCACTCTGATTTTTTGGAGGAATAACGGTAAATACCACTTTTTGAATATCACCTTTATTAACAATTTCAACTTTTTGCTTTTCAGGATAGACTTCCCAATCGTTAGGGTAAGCCATTTGCACATAACCTTCAATGATATCTTTACCAGCTTTTATGGTAACTTCGATTTCTTTCTGATTATCATTTTCAAAAATATAAACTTCATCACTTAGACTGGCTGAAACCGCAGGAATGATTTCAAATGGACGGTATAATTCGCCTTTTTCGGGTTTAGAATAGCGATAGATGACTGGTTTTCTAATATCGATTGGTGTGCCTTCAATCATTAAATTAAAATCCACATAAACTGCTCTTGGTGTTTCTGGCAGACCAATCAATTCTTGGTTGTTTACGCTGTACATGCCTAAAGTACTTTGCTTGTTTAACCAATATGGTGTCGTGTAATTGCTGTTATTTGGAATTGTAATGCCTTCTTCAAAATTCAACTTTTGGTTAGATGGTAAGGCTATGTTTTTTGAAATACCGTTACTTAATGTCGAAAGTTGATAAGACACTAAATCGATGTTGGCTTCGCTTCGGTTTAAAACTTCCATATCTAGAGTGACCTCAGCATTGGGCGCGGCATTTGGGCTTTTGGCAGAAACTTCCATATACAATCCAGTGCTGGCCTCAATGATGGTTTTTATTTCATTTGTTTTTATTGTTCTCCAATGGTCATTTTTTAAGTTTTGAAGCAATTTATAGGCCTCTAAAAGTTGTGGTAAATGTGACGCAGGATTTTTAAAGTTGAAATTGTTCTCAACGGATTTCAAAATAGTTCCGATAGCATTTCCACCATCAACACGATTCCAAGAGGTGTCAATACCATAAAATATGTCGTTGTTGTCATCCAAAGGTTCGCCTTTTAAAAACTCAATATATTCTTGTTGGGAACCGCGTTGCGATAACCGCCCAAAACCTTGACTTAGATGCTGACTACTGGCCAAAGCAGCAACTTCGTTATTAGACATACCTTTGCTTGGGTAATACTCGCCAATATCAAAATTGAGCATATTACTTTTATCCAGTTTGTCAAACTCTTCTTGACTTCCGTATCTCCACCAAGAGGTGTTGTAAAATAAGCGTTTTGGTTGCCATGTCTTGATAAATTCCAATTGCGATGGATATTTTGAAGCATCATTGGCCAAATCAAAAGCTTCCATACTCAACATCGCAGAAGCCGTGTGATGGCCATGGGTTTGTCCAGCTCTTCTATGGTCAAAACGGTTGATGATAACATCTGGTTTAAATTCTCGGATGGCCCAAACGACATCTGATAATACCTCATCTTTGTTCCAAATCTCTAAAGTTTCATCAGGATGTTTTGAATACCCAAAATCGTTGGCTCTTGTAAAACGTTGTTCGCCACCATCGACACGTCTTGCGGCTAATAATTCCTGTGTTCTTATGACGCCTAAAAGTTCCCTGATTTCTGGCCCAACAAGGTTTTGGCCGCCATCGCCACGAGTTAAAGATAAATAAGCAGTACGCGCTTTAACTTCGTTGGACATGTATGAAATGAGTCGTGTATTTTCATCATCTGGATGTGCGGCAATGTAAAGAACCGAACCCAAAACATTGAGTTTTTGAACCGCTTCATAAATGTCTGAAGCATTGTATTTTTTTGGTTGTTGAGCTTGTATTGAAAGTATAGAGCTTATAAAAAGCAGAAGACAGAGTCTCATGTGATGCATGTGGAAATTAGTTAGTTGTGCTCCAAATATAGGAAAGTTGAATGTTTTTCAAATTTTTTTAGGTTTAGTTTAACGGTTGAGTTTATAGAACTTTTAATGTTAGTTTAGATTGTTTGTTGGGGATTAATTAATCTGAATGCTATTTTGTTCGCTTTATTCTTTTGTATTAGTTGAGAATTAATTTTAGTGAGTGTGAAATTTTTTGTGCTTTACTTGTTTTTTAGCACAGTACTTTGTTGTAGCACGTTTTTATTTATTCAATCGTTTTTTATCCTTTCTCTGATTAACAGAAAACTCATAATTGTAATAATACTTATTCCAACTACTAACAATCCGTATTTAAATAATCCTGTTAAAAAAAATGTTGGAAATCCACCATAGCGTCCTTTTTCCGATATTTGAACAAGTTCAGAAATGATGTTAGAATTCTCTAACAAAAAAAAGCAGGCAATACAGACTAAACTAATTATATAAAGTCTTAAAATTTTAAATTTTTTTTTATTCCGATTTAATGTCATCGTCAGTATGAAATTTTCCATCTGAACCAGCAGACGTTATTAAAATTCCTTTTCCGTTTTCCGTAATCGTAAATTCATATTCTCGATTCCAAGCGTCTTTTTTCCAATCTTGTCTTAAAGGACTATTTCCGATTAGTTTATTCAGTTCCGTTGGATATTTTCCTAAATTTTCTTTCCAATTTTACATTCTGTCGCTCATTTCCAATATTTCTTTTTTCGTTTTTTCTGGAAATACAGATTTTCTTTGATAAGTAAAAAACAGAATAGCACTTATGCTTCCAATTACTATAACAGACAGAAACATCAATGCACTTGGTTGCATAAAATATTTTTGAATCGGTCTTTTAATTCCGTCTTCTTTTTCTTTTTTAGTTATTCGCTTTTGATGTTTATAATCTTCACGAATTAAAATTTATGGGTTTTAAAAAAAGCTATTCTTCCGTTTCTTCCATAGTATGATACACATTCTGTACATCATCATCTTCCTCTAGCTTCTCCAATAATTTTTCAACATCTTCTGCCTGTTCTGGGGTAATCTTTTTGGTCACTTGAGGAATACGTTCAAAACCAGATGAAATAATTTCAATATTATGAGTTTCTAAATACGACTGAATGTTTCCGAAACTTTCAAAAGGTGCATAGATCATAATGCATTTTTGCTCGTCGCCATTTTCATCTTCATCAGTATCCTCGAAAATTTCTTCAACGCCAAAATCAATCAATTCCAGTTCCAATTCTTCCAGATCAAAATCCTTGTCTTCAATTTTAAAATTGCAGGTATGGTCAAACATAAAAACCACAGAGCCAGAGGTTCCTAAACTGCCGTCGGTTTTATTAAAATAAGATCTCACATTGGCAACCGTTCGCGTATTATTGTCAGTCGCCGTTTCTATAAGTACCGCAATGCCGTGTTGGGCATAGCCTTCAAAAACCACTTCTTTATAATCGCCTTGGCTTTTATCACTTGCACGTTTAATGGCACGCTCTACATTGTCTTTGGGCATATTTACGGCCTTGGCATTTTGTATCACTGCCCTTAAACGGGAATTACTATCAGGATCAGGACCACCTTCTTTTACGGCCATTACAATGTCTTTACCAATACGTGTAAAGGCTTTGCTCATCGCAGACCAGCGTTTCATTTTTCTTGCTTTTCTAAATTCGAAAGCTCTTCCCATTTTAAAATTTATTTTTAGTTCCCACGCAAAATGGGAATCATGTTATTGAGTACTTAAAGTGCCTTAAGTTGAATTGTTCTGAAGGCATAGCAAATTTAATAAAATATTGAAAGTGTATGAGCATGATTGATAGTAAATCTTAATCGATTAATTTTCGAAAGAAATGACTTATGAATACCAAGTAAAAAGTAACAAGAATTAAGTATAAATTGGGAAACTAAAAGAAATTACGGACACTCAAAAAATTGAGATTATAATGTTTTGAATGTTAATTGTTGTATTTAATTATTCCAAACTCCAAACACCTAGCTCCAAACTTAGTACTGCCTACTGAACACTGAATACTGAGAACTGATCACTCCTCAACCTCAACAATATCCTCAATAGCTTGTGCCAATTTAAAGTCTTTATCCGTCACACCATCGGCATCATGAGTAGATAATGAAATTTTAAGAACATTATAAACATTGCTCCAATCCGGATGATGGTTTAAAGCTTCACACTCAAAAGCAATACGGCTCATAGCACTAAAGCAATCTTTAAAATTATCGAATTCAAATTCCGCATGGATGGCATTATCATGGTATTCCCAATCTGGAAAATGCAATAATTTTTTTTCTATTGTATCGTCGTCTAATTTCATAGTTGTGTATTAAATGTAATGATTTAGTTTAAAAATAACACAAAATAACTAATTTAGGATTGAAAAGTTTCTGTTTTTCCATAGAGACTGAGACTGAGACTGAGACTGAGACTGAGACTGAGACGAGACTGAAAACTCATATAGAAAGTTCCTCCAAAACCACCTCACTAGTAATCTGCAAATGCTTCGGCAACTTATTAAACTTCGGGAGCACAGCTAAATAACGATCGTCATTTGTAGTAAAAACCTGTTTTAGTACCACTTTTTTTTCAGTGATAATGGCTAAAACCTCTTTTATAAATTCATCATGATGCACCAAATCCGTACTTCCCAAGTGAAAGACACCATACTTATTTCGATTAATGATATAATGGATTTGCTGCGTTATTTTCTTATCGAGCGTTACATTCATTATTAAATTCGGAAATACTTCCACAGTTTCATTTTCTGAAATAGCTTCTTTTAATTCCTGAATTCTCGGCGAACCCGCACCAAAAACCATGGGAAGTCTAATGATGGCGATCTGTTTTTTAGGCATTCGCAAAAGCAAATTTTCAATCTTTATTTTGAAATGACCATAAACACTATGACTCAGCGTTTTGTCCAATTCATAACTAGGATATTGGCTGTAGGCATCAAAAACATTGGCAGAAGACAAAAAGATTAATTTACAGGAAGTAACAGCAACGTATTCTGCAATATGTTGATGGGCGATAACCTGAGCATTAAAATCACCTCGTAATGCTGATATGATTATGGATGGTTTTATAGACTCAAGAATTTCATAAACATCATCTTCTTCAACATTGTACTGAATGAACTGTTGATTTGATTTGTATTCCTTTTTTTCAACACGATACGTACCAAACGTTCTAAAATAAGGGCCTAATTCCTTATAAATCGCATTGCCTATATAACCGCTGGCTCCAAGAATAAGTATGCGATGTTTTTGTTCAGTTTCCTTCTTCATTCAATCAGACTACATTCAAAAAATTATCCTTCTACTCGTTTATAGAAAGGTGGTTTTACAACGGTTGCCGGAATCGCATTTTTACGCACTTGAATAAATATCTTACTATCCACTTTAGAAAATACCTTTGGCACATAACCCATACCAATACCTTTGCCCAAACTCGGACTCATGGTACCTGAAGTGACATTGCCAATGGTGTTTCCGTTGCTATCTACAATATCATAACCTTGACGTGGAATGCCACGCTCGTCTAATTGAAAGGCAACTAATTTTCGTTCTGGTGTACGTTCTTTTTCGGCTTGTAAAGCATCACTATTGGTAAAATCCTTGTTGAATTTACAAACCCAGCCCAAACCAGCTTCAATGGGAGAAGTAGTTTCATCAATATCATTACCGTACAAACAGTAGCCCATTTCCAGACGCAAAGTATCTCTTGCGGCTAAACCAATAGGCTTTATGCCATAATCCGCGCCTGCTTCAAAAACCTTATCCCAAATTTGTTTGACCTCAGAATTTTTACAATAAATTTCGAAACCGCCACTTCCCGTATAGCCAGTTGCAGAAATAATAACGTGATCAATCCCTGCAAAATCACCAACTATGAAATTATAGAATTTTATGTCCGACAAATCATGGCTCGATAAGGACTGCATCGCTTCAATCGCTTTTGGACCTTGAATAGCAAGTAAAGAATAATTTTCACTAAGATCTTTCATCTCGGCACCGACATCGTTTTTAGAAGAAATCCAGTTCCAATCTTTTTCAATATTGCTCGCGTTCACAACCAGTAGATACGTCTCATCTTTCACTTTATAAATGATCAAATCGTCAACAATACCACCATCATCATTTGGTAAACAACTGTATTGTGCTTTTCCGACGTCCAATTTAGAGGCATCATTGCTTGATACTTTCTGAATCAAGGCTAAGGCATTTGGGCCTTCAATTAAAAATTCGCCCATATGGGAGACATCAAAAACGCCAACTGCTTTTCTTACCGTTTCGTGTTCTGCGTTTACACCTTCATACTGAACTGGCATATTGTAACCAGCAAAAGGGACCATTTTTGCATCAAGTGCCTGATGTGTTGCGGATAAAGCTGTATCTTTCATTCTAAGTCGATTTTCAAATTAAAGTTGGGCAAAATTAAGCAAATTTTTAGCTATTGTTCAAAAATCCAATAGCCATTCGTCAATAGCTTTATCATCAGAACCGTGCAAAACCGAAATATCTCCTGTAGATTCAAAAACAACAGCTTTGACTTCGGATAATTGGATGACGTTAGCTTCGCGTAACTTGGCTTTTATGTCGGATTCAGTAACTTTACATTTCTCTAAACTCCCTTCAATAATTTTACCATTTTCCATGAGTAAAGTCGGTTTATTATCCATTATCTTTTGAATTGGTCGCCATTTTCTGGCTGCAGCCACAACCATTTGTAAGAGATATATAATCGCTAAACCTGTAATACCATGTTGCAGTGAGACCGATTTAGAAATTACGGCCGTTGCCAAAACTGAGCCAATAGCGACGGTCATTGCAAAATCGAAACTAGACATTTTTGAAAAACTGCGTTTACCGCTAATTCGTGTTAGAATAACCAAGGCTATATAAATGCCAATTGCTGTAAGTACAATAGCAAAAAAACCATCTATTGAAAATTTAAACCATTCTTTCATATTAATTTTGTTTTAATTGTTCTTCCTTAAATTTTTTAATTTGATCCTCAGCACGTTTCAATTCATCTTTTGTGGGGTAAGGCCGTTGTTGAAGTTCTCGATCTTCAGGTTCATAACTTAAAATGGTCAATAACGGAAAATGATCCGAATTGATATCGTCACAGCGCTTTACTTTTCGGAGTTTAAATTCACTGGAGATAAATATATGATCCAATGGCCATCTCATAATATAACTGTCTGCGC
Organism: Winogradskyella schleiferi; assembly: GCF_013394655.1. NCBI lineage: Bacteria > Pseudomonadati > Bacteroidota > Flavobacteriia > Flavobacteriales > Flavobacteriaceae > Winogradskyella > Winogradskyella schleiferi. The sequence goes on along the minus strand of NZ_CP053351.1, from coordinate 2,077,335 downwards.
TATACGTATTGTAAAGTCCACGTCCTTTTCTAATATCCAACAACCGACTAACGTTCTGAAATAGTTTTGAGGTTACAGACCAAGCGACATCATTAAAATCGCCTATCACTACTACAGGATATTTAGAGTCTAACGCCAATTTTGCAATCATCATCATCTCAGTATCCCTATCCGACGATGTCGGGTTTTCTTGAGGCATTGGTGGCGTTGGGTGTATGGCAAATAATTGAATAGTGTCGTTACTGGTTAATTTAATTTTAGTGTGAATTGAAGGCACACTATCGCTAACCAAATAATGGACTGTGGGCTCAATTAATTCAAATTTAGAATAGAGTAACATACCATAAGTATTCGCTTTGGGCACTTCTACTTTATCTATATAAGTTGGATTGAGGTCGCCGTTTATGGCTTTCATCCATTTGCTATTGGTTTCGGTATATAACATCACGTCAGCATCAATCGTTTTATGCATGGTCTTCAGCATGTTGTATTTATCATTTTCTTGAAGAACATTGGCCGTAAATAAACTTAATAGAGGTTTTGTCTTTTCAGAATTAAGAACTTCATAATCAGCAAAAGCCGTATATGGAAAAATTTTAGAAAATTGATATATCGCACATAGTATGAGTACTCCCATAAACAGATAATCGCGCCATTGTTTAAAATCGAATTTAATAATGTAAAACAGAATCGCAGAAACCGTTAAAAATGTAAGTTGCAGATGTGGAAAATCAAACATTCGAATCCACCAATAATCCAATGCTACAAAAGGCAATAAGGTAAATAAGATAGCGATAAAACCAAAAACGGTTAACGCAGTTTTAAGTTTGGAATTGGTCATGTTTTGGTCAGTTAAGGTATCAATATAATCTATTTTTAAGAAATAACTTTGGTTTTCTTTAAATGCGTTAATTGTTTTACCTATTGCATTATAAAAGCGTTAAGCTTAGTCTTAAATTTGAAATATTATTAATTGCAAATAGAAAATCTGCTTCAGCTAATGAGTGAGAATACCTTTTCATTCTGAGCTAACTATCAAAGGTATAACAGTAGTTTCTAGGTGCGAAATAGAATAAAAATTTACCTAAAAAGTATAAGTTAATTTAAACCTTATAATATGAATGATCTATATAAAGCATGTTTAGAAGCATGCCAGAATTGTTTAGTCGATTGTCGCATCTGTTTAAGTGAAATGGCAGGACAGGACAGTATGAACGACTGTCCAAATTGCTGCATTGAATGTATGGATGCTTGTGATGTTCTAATTAAAAAGATAGCATCAAATAGTGCTTATGTAAAACAATACGCGTTGTTATGTGCTGAAATATGCGAGTACTGTGCAGACCATTGTGAAGCACACGACCACGAGCATTGTAAAAATTGCGCTGCATCTTGTAAAAGATGCGCAGAAGAATGCAAAAAAATTGCAGCATAACCTAACTTATAAATTACTTATGGAGACTACAGAAGACCTTATTGGCAAAGACGCCATAGATAAAATAGCTAAACTTTTAGACAATAATAAATTAGCCATGATGGCTACAAAATTGGACAGTATGCCCTTTTCGGTATGTCCAATGACTACACAAGAAATTGATAGCACTGGAAAACTTTGGTTTTTTACAGGAAAAGACAGTGAACATTATAGAGAGTTACAAAAAGATGAGCGATTGCATTTAACCTATGCGAATCAAGATGATCAAGAATATTTGTCTATTTATGGCAAGGCAAAAATCACGGAGAATAAGCAAAAAATTGACGAGCTTTGGTCGTCATTTTTAAAAGTGTGGTTCAGTGGAAAGGACGATCCAAATTTGGCGTTGCTATGCGTTACCATCGAAGATGCTTATTATTGGGATCAAAAACATAATAAAGCTGTTACCATTTTCAAAATGGCAAAATCCGCTATTACCGGAGAAAAAAGCGATACAAATGATCAAGGAACACTTAATATAAAATAGAACATGGCTATATTAGGAAATATTATTAAAGGTGTCATCGATTTAAAAGACACCTTTTCTTCTGAGACTATTCATGCAGAAGTACAAGAAAAAGTGTTGAAAGAGTTGTTAGAAAAAGCAAAAGACACACAATTCGGGAAGCATTATAAGTTTGACGACATTTTGGAATCCTCAGACAATCAAAAAACCTTCGCTGAAAAAATACCTTATTTTGATTATAATAAAATTAATGACGAATGGTGGCACAAACTTCATAATGAAGAAACCGATGTCACATGGCCCGGAAATCCATCCTATTTTGCTATAAGTTCTGGAACTACAGGAAAAACAAGCAAACGGATTCCAGTGACTGATGATATGATTGAAGCGATAAGAGACGCTGGAATTAAGCAAGTTTTCGCATTAAAGAATTTTGAACTTCCCGCCGATTTTTTTGAAAAGGAAATCATGATGTTGGGTAGTTCTACCGATTTGGATGAAAAAGACGACCATCTCGAAGGTGAGATTAGCGGTATTTCAGCCAGTAATATTCCAACGTGGTTTAGAGGCTATTATAAACCTGGTATTGAAATTTCCCAAATTGAAGATTGGGACGAACGTGTGCAACGGATTGCAGAACGTGCCGAGGAATGGGACATTGGAGCACTTAGCGGTATTCCGTCGTGGATAGAATTGATGCTTCAAAAAGTAATAGAATATCATAACCTAGATAATATTCATGACATCTGGCCAAATCTTCAAGTTTACACTTCAGGAGGTGTTGCCTTTGGACCTTATAAGAAAAGTTTTAAGGCTTTATTAGGAAAACCCGTTACGGTTATCGATACGTATTTGGCTTCTGAAGGTTACATTGCCACACAAGTTAGACCAGAAACCGATGCCATGCAACTCAATACTGATAATGGTATTTATTTCGAATTTGTGCCTTTCAAACCCGAATATATAAACGAGGATGGCTCATTAAAAAATGAAGCACCAGCCTTAAGCATAAGTGAGGTTGAATTAAATCAAGATTATGTATTAATAATCAGTACGGTCAGTGGTGCTTGGCGATATTTAATAGGAGATACTATAGAATTTACTGATGTGGAACGTGCCGAAATTAAAATTACAGGTCGTACCAAATTCTTTTTAAATACCGTTGGTTCGCAATTATCCGTAAATAAAATGGACGCTGCCATGCGAGAATTGGAAGAAAAATTCGATACCACAATTCCTGAATATACTATATGTGCCAAACGTGGCGAGGATGGTGAATTTTATCATTATTGGTATTTAGGTTCGGAATTGGAAGGTGTTGAGAATTCTGAAGTTGCCAATGCCTTGGATGAAAGTTTAAAGAGTGCAAACAAAAATTATAAAGTCGCTAGAAGTAAAGCTTTACATGGCGTAAAAGTAAAGGTAATTTCTCCGGAACGATTTTATGACTGGAATGAACGCAATAAGAAAAAAGGCGGACAAGTTAAAATGGAACGGGTTATGGGAGAAGATAAATTTGCAGATTGGGAAGCGTTTGTTAACGAGGAATAAAAACAAATAATTGATTAATAGCGTGTTATGGGTAAGGATAAATTTTACGGATTGGGAAGTCTTTATTAACAAAGGTCAAACTTTGAATTTACCTGTTTCGCGCTTTTTTTGTCCATTAAAAGACTTTTTATAATCAATATGAAGAATTGATTTTAAAATGATTTTAAGACATTTAAATCGGAGAAGAGACTTATCCTATAATTTAATTTCTAATTCGCATCACGATGATCCACCAATTCCATAATCTCTTCTGGAGACAGGTAATACTTTTGGATCCTATTTTTATAAGATTGCGTGATTTCGGCATGGTTCAGAATAAAATCCTTCGTTTTTAGGATATAATCTTCCATACCATGCGCAACCGCAAAACTATCCGCACAGCGCTCAGCTTCAACAATTGAATTTTCAGAAAGTACATACTTAATACCAAACCAAATAAGATTTAATTTACTTCGGTGTTGATAATCCATAATATGTCCCAATTCGTGACCAATCCATCCTATAAAAATATCATCAGGAATCTGTCGTGTAGAAAATTCCTTATCGGCAATCTTAAATTTTTCACTTATTAAAATTACATAATTTCTATTTTTTCTACTTCTGAAAAAACTCCCAAAAGTAGGTCTCGCTTGCATCGTTGATTTTTTGATATTTTTTTTAAACCGAAATTCAATTTTAGTACTATCGAGTTGAGGATAGTAAGACATAGCCGTTTTTACGTTGGTTTTAATGTCTTCAGGAATCTTGTGCTGTGCACTCATATTTTGGAATGTAATTAGTAAAGTTAGGACTATGAAATGTTTCATAATTATGAAATGTAAGTGTAATGCTTTGTTTTCCTTAAAGGGTTTGGTAAAAATGTTGACCCATTTAGTTGATGGATAATTCGAATCAATATCATTTTATAAATTTCCGATTCGCTACAAATGGTAGCAGTATAAAACTATTATATATAGTATTTTTGTTCCAATAAATATCATAAACAAAAAGGAGGAAAATTAGTTGTCATTTCAACGTACCCAAGAAAAATTAAAAATACTTGCAGATGCTGCAAAGTATGACGTATCGTGTTCGTCAAGCGGAAGTAAACGATCAAACACCAATAAAGGATTAGGAGATGCCTCAGGTATGGGGATTTGCCATTCTTATACTGAAGACGGTCGCTGTGTGTCCTTACTTAAAATTTTATTGACCAATCATTGTATTTTCGATTGCGCTTATTGTGTCACCCGAAAAAGCAATGATATAAAACGTGCTGCTTTTAAAGTTCAGGAAGTGGTGGATTTAACCATCAATTTTTACCGTAGAAATTATATAGAAGGTCTTTTTCTCAGTTCTGGGATTTTTAAGAGTGCCGACTTTACCATGGAACGTTTGGTTGCCGTGGCTAAAAAATTACGTTTAGAGGAAAACTTCAATGGTTATATCCATCTCAAATCCATTCCTGGAGCTTCCGATGAATTGATGCGTGAAGCCGGACTCTACGCAGACCGATTAAGTGTAAATATTGAAATTCCAACAGAAGCTGGGCTAAAAAAACTGGCTCCAGATAAAAAACGGGAAGACTTTATTAAACCGATGGTTAAAGTTAAAAATGAAATCATTCAATATAAGGCCGAAAAGAAAATCTTAAAAAGCACGCCTAAATTTGCACCTGCTGGTCAAAGTACACAAATGATTATTGGTGCAAGTGGCGAAAATGATTTTCAAATTATGCAAACCTCTAATTTTTTCTACAAAACCTATAATTTGAAACGTGTGTATTACTCTGGTTATGTGCCTATTAGTTATGATAATCGCTTACCGCAAATTGGAAGTGCTGTGCCAATGCTTCGCGAAAATCGTTTATACCAAACCGATTGGTTGATGCGTTTTTACGGCTTCGATGTGAGCGAAATTTTAAACGAGCAACATCAACATTTAGATTTGGAAGTCGATCCAAAATTGGGTTGGGCCTTGCGGAATTTGCATGAATTTCCCGTTGATGTCAATACAGCGGACAAACGTATGCTAGCCAGAATTCCAGGATTGGGTATGAAATCTGTTTATAAAATTTTGAATGCCAGACGTTTTAGAAAACTGAATTGGGAACACCTCAAAAAAATCGGAGTAGCACTTAATAGAGCACAATATTTTATGGTTTGCGATAGCCATCAGTTTGAAAAACGGGATTTAACTTCGGAAAAAATAAAAGGGTTGATTCTTCAAAACTCAACAAGTAAATACCAGAAAAGTTTAAGTAATCAATTGAATTTATTTGGATAAAGAATGAAAAATAAAAACTTGATTTATGATGGTACGTTCGATGGCTTTTTGTCGGCTATTTTTTATGTATTTGAACATAAATTAAAATCCGCTAGCATTCAAAATGAATTTGTGGTGCAGCAAGGTTTATTCTCTGAGGTTGAAAGAATCATTACAGATGAAGGTAAAGCAAATCGGGTTTGGAAAGGCATAAAATCGAAATTATCTTCTCGAGGTAGTTATCAATTATATTATGCATTTTTGAGCGAGCAAAGTGGAGTAGAGGCGTTATTGTTGGATTATATAAGATATGCGTTATCTAAAGTAACACCAGTTGATAAAGATTATGCGCATCCTTCAGTTTTAAAAATAGCCCAAATTGCCAAATCCGTAGGACGGGAAAAACACAGAATGGAAGCCTTTGTAAGGTTTCGTTTAACTAAAGATGATATATACTTCGCCAATATAGAACCAGATTTTAATGTGCTTCCCTTAATTGAAAAGCACTTTAAAAGACGTTACGCAGACCAAAAATGGGTCATTTATGATATTCGACGAGGCTACGGTTTGTATTATGATTTAGAAACCGTCGAAATCGTGAATATGGATTTTCCTGCAAATTTCGATTTTACAAAAACAGATGACGAATTTTTCTCCACCCAAGAATTCGAATTTCAAAAACTATGGCAAGATTATTTTAAAGCTACCAATATCGCATCCCGAAAAAACATGAAACTTCATGTCAGGCATGTACCCAAACGCTATTGGAAATATTTGAGTGAAAAACAACCGAATTAATCTTCCAGTTTAGCAACATAAGCGGTTGCCCAATCTTCAATACGCGGTCCAAAACACTCTAAAATGGCGTCAACACCAATCACACTTCCTTTTGCCAATCGTCCTAAAACAGCAATCGGTACATTAGGTTGATCATTTGGTGTAATCACATAACCATCCTCGGAAGTTTCTATGCCCAATTCTGAATGTATGGGTTGAATTAAATCATTTTGAAGTAAGCTTTTTACTAAGTCCGTGTTTATTTCTAATAATTTTGGAGCGTCCAAAATACTATTAATCATTACTGAACAGCGCACAATTTTGTTTTCTGCGTTTGTCAATAGCCATCCATCGGACTCTAATTCGATATGAGGATCATTCACAAAATCTAGGTTTAGAACATTGGCATCTACCAAAGCTAAAACTTGCTGCATACTTTCAATTGGTGGACCATATGAATATCGCTTACTGCGTTCATCTAAATCGATAACCTTTTTAATAGTTTTACTATTCGATTTCGCATGCGAAAAAGCGGCATATAATGTCGGTTGGCAATGGCGCCATACTTGTCCAATACAAAAATCCAATGAGACAGGAATTTCTCCCAACGCCATATCAATATAGGTTTGAATAAGCTTGTCAATTGGGATATTTTCATCCTGAAGTAATTCATGTTGAAAATCATCATTTTTTAGCCAATTAGTAACTATTGCTTCGAGTTCTATAGCGGAAAACTTGTGAGCAAATGCTTTTTCCTTTAAATCAAGAAATATGCGCGATGCAATTGTGGCCATAGGTTTGGTTAAAAAGTCGATAGTATGAACTTCTTTTTCGGTTTGTGCAACGGCTTCAATTTCAGCTTTAAAAAATCCCAATTCTTTATTGGTAGGTTTGTACCAGTTGTCTATGATTTCATTTAGAGGTTTTGGTACCAATGGTAGGCCATCCAAAGAAAAAGGGATAAGTGTTAAGTGCTGTTTTTTTACTTTATAATAAACCGTCTTTAAAGTGGCATTATCCACAACCTTAAAATTCCCGAAGTTATTGATAACAAGATAACGCATCACGTCAATCATTCCAAGGCCAAAACCTCTAATACCCATAGTGATATCAGTTGTGTTTTTTACAACATTCAAATTTGAAACTGGATACGGATTTTCAAAAACTGATACATTAGTTTTCGATTTAGCATATGATTTCCATGTTTTCATTTGTTCTGAAAGTTCCGTGGGTTGGTGGCCAATAGTGAGAAGTACATCATCGCAAACCCAAGATTCAGTATTAGTGCGAACGATGACTTTACCATTGTCGTTGTAGTCTATGGATTGCACTTCCACACTAATAATCTTAAAAGTGTTTAATATTCCTAAGGATTTTTCAATGGAATCATAACGCTCATTGAGATATCGACCAAGTTTATTCCTTGAAGGAAATGTATCATTTTCTGAAGGTTGTAATGAAAAATTGCACCACTGGTGATAAGATGGAAATCCTTTAACAATTATATTCCCGTACTTTATTTTGGGTCTCTTTTCAATACCACTAAGCGCACGTTCCGTAATGTTAATCCAGTTAGAATCTGGTTGTTCTTCTTTCCATACATGGCCAGCACCAAGCGTTTCTGAAGCTTCAAAAACAACTATTTCAACCGTTCTATTTGATTTTGATAAATCAATTAAAAGGTTCTCTAAAGCGTACAAACCTCTAGGTCCAAAGCCAATTATTGCTAGTGTTTTCATAGTCTATTCAAAGTATCAAAAAAACCACCTTGATTTTTCAAAGTGGTTATTATATGTATTATAGTGTTCAAATCAGAATTGATATCTCACGCCTAAACCAATATCAAAATCCAGATCATCTCTAACATCACCAAAACCAAATTCTGGTCTAAAATCCAATGATAATAAAAGTGGAAAATCAAAATTATATTCAATACCAATATCACCTGCTAAAAACACAAAAGTTTCGTTATAATCTTTATTATTGTTACCGTTATTATCAAAGTAGTAATTGTCGAAACTGTAAGACCCAAGCCCTCCACCAGCTCCAGCATACCAATTAAAACCGCCATCAATATTCCATACCCATTGGTAAAGTCCAGCTAATTTGAAACCATTATAATTTCTTCCACTTCTCCATCCTAAATCCAATTCCAGTCTATTATTGTCTCCTAGAGCACGTTGGTAGGATACCTCTGTCCCAAAACCATCACTATCACCAATTCGCAAGCCAATCGCATTTTTTGAAATGTCTTGTGCGTTAGAAACTGTTATAGATCCAAAGAGTATTGCACTTAATAAAAATAATTTCTTCATAATAAAATTGAGTTTTAATTGTTAGTTTTAGCAATCTTAAAATTGCTTTACAATGTCCCGTCAAAGTTATGAGTATATTGAATAGTTAACTTTAATTTTAAGATAAAATTATAACGTTTTTAAGTCAATTTTTAACCCTTATGCAAAATGTAGATAGTAAGAAGCTCGAAAGCCTGAAAAACAAACTGAAAGGCGAGCTACATTTTGATGATTTGATGCGAAAATTATACGCCACAGATGCATCAGTGTACAGAAAATTGCCCTTGGCTGTTGCTTTGCCTAAGGGCACTGAAGATATCAAGCATTTAATTGACTTTGCCAAGATTTACAACACCTCGTTGATACCAAGAACCGCAGGAACCTCCTTAGCTGGTCAATGTGTAGGAGAAGGTATTGTGGTTGATGTATCTAAATATTTCAATCGAATTTTGGATGTTAACGACACGGAAAAAACAGTAACCATTCAACCTGGCGTGGTAAGGGATGAATTGAATAATTACCTCAAACCTTTTGGCTTATTTTTTGGACCTAATACATCAACGTCTAACCGTTGTATGATTGGTGGAATGGTTGGTAATAATTCTTCAGGAACTACCTCGATTCAATATGGCGTGACTCGTGATAAAGTTTTAAGTCTCAAAACCATCTTGAGCGATGGAAGTGAAGTGGAATTTTCGAGTTTAACTATTGAAGAATTTCAGACGAAAACAAAGTTATCATCACTTGAAGGCACAATTTATAAAACCCTATTTAAAGCCTTAAAGCCTGAATATATACAGCGTCAAATAAAAGAAAATTTCCCAAAGCCAACGATACACAGAAGAAATACAGGCTATGCCATTGATGAATTGATAAATTCTGACGTGTTCACTAGCGCTGAGTCACTGAGCGAAGCCGAAGTGAGTCGAAGTACAGATTTCAACATGTGCCAGCTTTTATCAGGAAGCGAGGGAACTTTGGCATTTACTACTGAAATCACTTTGCAATTAGATGATTTGCCACCAACAGAAAGTGCGATGATAGCGCTTCATTTTGAAAGTATTGAAGCCTGCCTAAAGTCAGTTTTGCATCTTATGCAGCATAATTTGCATACCTGTGAAATGATGGACGATTCCATTCTGAATTTGACCAAACACAACAAAACACAACAAGAAAACAGAGCATTTATACAAGGGAATCCTGTGGCGATTTTAATGTGTGAGCTTAAAGCCAATTCAACGGCGGAACTTCAAATTGAGATTGATGCCTTCTTGACAACCGTAAAAACCTTAAATCTGAGTTACGCAAATCCAGTTTTAAAAGGTGATGATATTAATAAAGCCATAGAATTAAGAAAAGCTGGACTAGGACTTTTGGGTAATCTCATTGGCGATAAAAAAGCGGTAGCGTGCATAGAAGACACAGCAGTTGCGCTTGAGGATTTAGAACATTACATTTCAGAGTTTACGGAATTGATGACCTCCTACAACCAAAATGCGGTTTATTATGCTCACGCTGGAGCAGGAGAGCTACATTTACGTCCCATTTTAGATTTAAAACAATCTGAAGACGTTAAGTTGTTTAGGGAAATAACGACTGCAGTTGCCCAATTAGTAAAGAAATACAATGGTTCAATGTCTGGTGAACATGGTGACGGTATTGTAAGAGCAGAGTTTATCCCAATGATGATTGGTGATGACAATTATCGAATTCTGAAACAAATTAAATCCGCGTTCGACCCAAGTAATATTTTTAATCCACATAAAATAGTAGATGCTTATCCGATGGATAAAAATCTGCGTTATGAGGCTGATAGAATAGAACCTAAAATTGAAACTATTCTGGATTTTTCGAGTTCCGAAGGCATTTTGCGTGAAGCCGAAAAGTGTAATGGTTCTGGTGATTGTAGAAAATTACCCGAATTTGGTGGCACAATGTGTCCAAGCTACCGAGCTACAAAGAATGAAAAAGATACCACAAGAGCGAGAGCAAATGCCTTACGTGAATTTTTGACCATTCCGACAGCTATCGGGACTGACAAAGGAAACAAATTCAACCATAAAGAATTAAAACAAGTTTTCGACTTATGCTTGAGCTGTAAGGCTTGTGCAAGTGAATGTCCAAGTAGTGTGGACGTGGCAAGTTTAAAAGCGGAATTTCAATACCAATATCAAAAAGCTAATGGTATTTCATTCAGGACAAAATTATTTGCTTTTAATAATAGTATAAATGGTTTTGCGAGTCGAGTTCCTAGACTTACAAATTTTATGTTTTCTAATGGATTTACCAGTTCAATTATAAAATCTATAGGAGGAATTGCTAAAGAACGTAGTTTACCTCTATTGTCAATCAAAACTTTAAATGACTTATATGAAAAATCTAAAAACCATTTATATAGCCTTATTCAAATAAAAGAAATATATTTGTTTAATGATGAATTCACAAATCATTTAGAGTCGGAAATTGGTCTTGATGCCATCACACTTCTAACACGTTTAAACTATAAAGTAAACATCATATCACATTCACAATCTGGTCGCGCAATGATCTCTAAAGGTCTACTTGAAGATGCGAAAAAAGTAGCTGATGAAAACGTTTCAATATTCAAAACTATAATATCTAATCATACACCTTTAATCGGTATCGAACCTTCAGCGATATTAACTTTTAAAGATGAATATGTTCGATTGGCAGACGATAAAGAGGCAGTAAAAGAAATTGCAAAACACACTTATTTAATAGAGGAATTTATTCAGCAAGAAATTAAATTGGGAAATATAAATTCAGAACAATTCACAAAAGAGAAGAAAATCATCAAATTCCATGGACATTGTCATCAAAAGGCTATGTCTAATCAGAAATCGAGTTTTGATGTTTTGAATTTACCCGATAACTACAAGGTCACGATTATTCCAAGTGGTTGCTGTGGCATGGCTGGTAGTTTTGGATACGAAAAAGAACATTACGAAGTAAGCATGCAAATTGGAGAACAAACCCTATTTCCAGCAGTAAGAAAGGCATCAGATGAAACAATTATTGCTGCAAACGGAACGAGTTGCCGACATCAGATTAAAGATGGAACAGGTAGAGTAGCGAAGCATCCTATTACGATTTTAAGAGAAGCATTATTAAAAAAATAATGCAATTGTCATTGCGAGGATTTAGAAATTCAATTCTGAATATTATATGGGTTGCATTTATGAGAATTTCTACCTTAGGTTGCCAATAGACGATAACTATTTTTTCTCTTTATTCTTCTTCTTTTCAGTCTTTGGTTGCTCAACAATAGTTATTGCCGCAATCAAATCCTTAAAATTCATATCTTTCAGTTCTTCATCAGCATAAAATGCAGACAATTTATCCTTATTGTAATTGTAAATTTTCCAACGTTTAAACTGATATTCTAAAGCCGTAAAGTTTTCAACCCAATCACCGGAATTTAAATATGTAGTTTTACCGTTTTTCTTTTCTATACTTAAAATTTTTGGTTGATGGATATGACCACAAATAACATAGTCATAACCATTCTCAATAGCTAAGTCAGTCGCTACTTTTTCAAAATCATTGACGTATTTTACAGCACTTTTTACACTATTTTTTATTTTCTTGGATAAGGAGTAGCGCTCATTACCCAATCTATCTGAATACCAATTAGCTATTTGATTAATTCGAATAAGAAAATCATAACCATAGCCTCCGAGTTTCGCCAGCCACTTTGCATTTTGAATGGAAATATCAAAAACGTCACCATGAAAAAACCAAGCCCGTTTTCCATCTAAATTTAAAACCAACTTATTGACAATCGAAATATTTCCAATTTCAGTATCGGCAAACTTGCGTAACATTTCATCATGGTTTCCTGTAATGTAAACTACTTCTGTACCATTAGCTGCAAAATCCATTATTTTTTTAATGACACTGAGGTGAGATTTAGGAAAATAGCGTTTTTTGAATTGCCAAACATCTACAATATCACCATTTAAAATCAGTTTTTTTGGTTCGATACTATTCAAATAAGTTAATAACTGTTTGGCATGGCAACCATGCGTTCCAAGGTGAACGTCAGAGATAACCGCTATTTCAACTTTCCGTTTGAGTTTCATGATATAGAAATCATTAATGCAAATAACTTCAATATTTCTAGGATGCGAGTTAAGTTATAATTAACTAATTATAAGTAAACTGTTATTAAAATATGACCTGAATGTTATGGGATTTAATCACGACTATTTTCGGGCTGTAGGAATGAAATATGGTATGGTATTTTCGTTTTTATAATATTACAATTACATTAGCATAAAATAAATTGCAATGGCAGGAAATTCCTTCGGAAAATTATTTAAACTGACTACATACGGCGAATCGCATGGAAAGGCGATTGGCGGCATTATTGATGGCTGTCCTTCAGGATTGAAACTCGATTTTGAAGCGATTCAAAATGAATTAGACAGAAGAAAACCAGGTCAGTCCAAAATTGTGACCCAACGTAAAGAACCGGATACGGTTGAGTTTTATTCCGGTATTTTTGAAGGGGTGACCACTGGAACACCAATTGGGTTCGTGATTCACAATACCAATCAGAAATCAAAAGACTATTCGCACATCAAAGATGTCTATCGACCAAGTCATGCCGATTATACTTACCATAAAAAATATGGCGTTAGGGATTATAGAGGTGGAGGACGAAGTTCTGCTCGTGAAACGGCCTCTCGAGTGGTTGCTGGTGCGATTGCTAAACAAATGATTAGCGCTATTAAAATAAACGCCTTTACGTCTTCGGTTGGCGATATTTTTATTGATAAACCGTATCAAGATTTGGATTTTGGTAAGATTGAATCTAATGTCATTCGCTGTCCAGACGAAGCTACAGCCGAAAAAATGATTGCAAAAATTGGAGAAATCAAAAAGCAAGGCGATACCATTGGAGGTACCATTACCTGTGTGATTCAAAATGTACCCGTCGGATTGGGAGAGCCCGTTTTTGACAAACTACACGCAGAACTCGGCAAGGCCATGCTTTCCATAAATGCCGTAAAAGGTTTTGAATATGGAAGCGGATTTTGTGGCGCAAAAATGAAAGGTAGTGAACATAACGATTTATTTAACGAAGACGGAAGTACAAAATCCAATTTATCAGGAGGCGTACAAGGTGGTATTTCCAATGGAATGGACATTTATTTCAGAGTGGCTTTTAAACCGGTAGCTACAGTAATTCAAAAACAAGATGCATTGAACAGTTCCGGCGATATCGTTGAAATGCAAGGCAAAGGACGACATGATCCTTGTGTGGTGCCAAGAGCTGTGCCTATAGTAGAGGCTATGGCTGCTTTGGTTATTGCAGATAATTTGCTGCTGCGTAGACAAGAGACTCGTGAATGGTAACCAAATTTCTGCGTATGACTGTCGGCAGACAAGATAGCAGAAATCTCTTTGTATCCATAAAATACCATAAAAGCTTTCAAAACCTTTGAGATTTAGGACATATTCAAAATAAATTTAAGTTAATTAAAAAGATTCCCATTTAGGTAGGAATGAGATACTGAAATAAATTCAGCATAAAATGAAAAAACTAGCACTACACTGGAAAATAATAATTGGAATGGTACTCGGAATCATTTGGGCTTTATTATCGAGCACATTGGGTTGGAGCGAATTTACAATCAATTGGATTGATCCCTTTGGTACGATTTTTATTAATTTATTAAAGCTTATTGCAGTGCCATTAGTACTGTTCTCAATTATTGGTGGTGTTGCAAATATTGGTGATCCGTCTAGTTTAGGTAGAATGGGAGGAAAGACCTTAGGTATTTACTTGATTACCACTATTCTTGCTATTTCATTGGGCTTGCTTTTGGTTAATGTTTTTAAACCTGGAGCTTTAATCGATCAACAAAGCCGAATAGACAATCGTATCAGTTATGAAATTTGGGCAGATGCTGAAGGTTACGAAATTAAGGATGGCATAAATTATCTTCAAGATCCTGAGTTTTTTGAGCGTGCGCAGGAAATCTCAGAATTATCTAAAAGTGAACTCAGGGAAGCTGCTGTTGCCGATAAAATGGAATCAGTTGAAAAACGTAAAGAAACGACACCTTTACAGCCCTTGATAGATATTGTTCCAAGCAATTTTTTCCATTCGCTTTCTGACAATGGATTAATGCTACAAATTATATTTTTTGCGGTTTTCTTTGGGGTTTGCTTATTGTTTATTCCAACAGATAAATCACAGCCTGTACTAAACATAGTCGATGGTATCAATGAAGTCTTTTTAAAAATGGTGGATATCGTAATGCAAGCCGCTCCATTTTTTGTTTTTGCGCTATTAGCTGGTGTGGTTAGTAAAATGGCAGGTGATGATATCGGTAAAGTGGTAGAGATATTTAAAAGTCTTAGTTGGTACTCATTAACCGTTTTGGTTGGCTTATTACTTATGATTTTTGGTGTGTATCCAATGGTACTTAAACTATTCGTGAAAAAAATTCCGTATAAAGGATTTTTTAAGGGAATGGGTCCTGCACAAACTTTAGCATTTTCTACATCGAGTAGTGCAGCAACATTGCCTGTAACCATGGAATGTGTGGAGCAAAATTTAGGCGTTGATAAAAAAGTAACCAGTTTTGTTCTCCCAATTGGCGCGACGGTCAATATGGATGGTACCAGTATGTATCAAGCAATTGCTGTTGTTTTTTTAGCGCAATTGCATATGATTGATTTAACAATAGGGCAACAAATAACAGTTGTGTTAACGGCAACCTTAGCTTCCATTGGATCTGCAGCTGTGCCAAGTGCTGGTTTGGTAATGTTAATTATTGTATTGAGTTCCGTAGGATTAAATCCGGCTTGGATTGCTATTATTTTTCCTGTAGATAGAATTTTGGATATGTTTAGAACCGTTGTGAATGTAACGGGTGATGCCACCGTTTGTTCCATTATTGCAGATGGTGAAGATCTACTGGATTATAAAGAGCATGAAAATCCGTCGGAAACTTTTGATTTGGATTCATGATGATAGAAAAAAATCAAATTTCAAATTTAGTTTCAGTCGATTGGCTTCATACAAATATGAATGCCTCAAATTTAATCATCTTAGATGCTACGATCAATAAAGTAGTGGATGAAATTGCAATAAGAATTCCGAACGCTAGATTCTTCGATATTAAACAAAAATTCAGTGATACTTCTGCACCTTTTCCAAGCACCTTGCCTTCAAAAGAACAATTTGAAAAAGAAGCAAAAAACCTTGGCATAAATAACAATTCCATTATCGTGGTATATGATGATAAAGGTGTTTACTCAAGCGCTAGGGCGTGGTGGTTGTTTAAGGTTTTTGGGTTTAATGATATAGCAGTTTTAGATGGTGGATTGCCAGAATGGAAACTGAATAATTTTCCTGTTGATTATTATACTGACGAAATCTATTCTAAAGGAAATATTGGGATGGATTTAAATTCAAAATTAATGACCAATTTTGAAGGTATACATCATTTTATTGAAGACGAAGAGGCGCAAGTAATAGATGCACGCTCAGAAGCACGTTTTAAATGTCTCGTTGATGAACCTAGAGTTGGGTTGCGACGTGGAACTATTCCTAATTCAATGAATTTGCCTTATACCAAATTGTTTGATGGAAATACTTTCAAATCAATTGATCAATTATCAATTATCTTTAGTAATTTAGAGATGGGAAAAAATAAAAGGACTCTAGTTTTTAGTTGTGGTTCGGGTATTACGGCTTGTATTTTAGCGTTGGCGGCCACACTTTGTAATTATAAAAATTTAGTTGTCTATGACGGTTCATGGACAGAATATGGAAGCTTAATTGAATAAACAATGAAAACAATTGATTGGACGAAGGACGAACTCGTCGCTTATATTTTATTATTTGCTGCCAATGCAGATTTTAATGAATCTGCTGAAGAACGTGAATTAATTATTTCTAAAGTAGATAGGCAAACATTTCAGGAGATTCATGAGGAATTTGAGACTGATAACGACTATCAAGGTCTTAAAAAAATTATGATAAGTTTAAAGCAACATCAATATGATAAAGAAGATATCGATTTGCTCATGGAAGATATTAAAGCTTTATTTTTTGCTGATGGTGATTTCGACATCACAGAACAAAATATGCTGATTTGTCTTAACCGATTATTCAAAACTGTTTAAACAGCGGTTTCTTTTCAATTTGGGCAATTTAGGGTTTATTTCTTTAACTGCATTAGGTTTCATGTTTTCTAATTCATAATTCCCGATTCTAACTCTTACTAGTCTTAACGTAGGAAAACCAACTTTTGCGGTCATTTTACGTACCTGTCTAAACTTACCCTCAGTTAATGTTATAGTTAACCATGATGTTGGCCCATGCTTTTCATCTCTTACAAAACGGTCCACAATGTGAGAAGTGTCTTCTAAAAGCTCGGCTTTACATGGTTTCGTTTTATAAATTTTTCCATCTACTGAAATATCGATTCCATTTTGCAAGTCTAAAATCGCTTTTGATGTTATTATGCCATCAACCATTACATGGTATTCTTTTTCGATTTTAGAACTCGTGATGTAATTACTGAATTTTCCATTGGTAGTCAATAATAATAAACCTTCTGATTTTTCGTCTAAACGACCCACAGCCATAACATCATCAGTAAACTCCTGTAATTCTGATAGAAGTTTCTTGTTTCGCCTTTTATTTTGATGATTAACAAACTGGCTTAAATAGCCGTAGGGTTTATAAATTTTGTAATACCTGTGTTTCATTACCACCAAGTTATGAAACATTTTTTTATATCGGAATTACTATATTTCAGCCAAACCATAGGTGAACGCTTTGAACTAATATGTTCTCCAATAGAAATTATAGCAGTATCATAATCAAGCCAATCGACATTATGATGAGGAATAATTAGCCAATCTAACTTTTTTGGGATATAGAATTCTAGCTTTTCAAAAGTAGAAATAGCTTTAAATGATACATAGAAACCACTTATACATTTTGTGTTAAGTGGTTCTATATTAATTTCGGAATTATTGTGAGGCAAAAATAATTGGGCTTTAAAACACAATTTTTGTTGCATGTGAGTAGTATTGATATTTTGGCTTATAAGTTGTTTTTGGGTTACTTTATTAAAGAGTAGCGGAAATTGTTTGGTTTTTAATTTATCTAATTTGTAGTCCAATGTATCTCTGCGATTCGGACCAATCCAATAGGAGAGGGGATTGCTATAAGTTTGAAGAGTGTCATAGAGATAAAATTTATAAACGATTTCTAAATGAAAAGATTTTTCATTTGAACCATAAATGGCATCAAGCTCGCCAATAGTTCTTTGCTCTTCTTGAATTTGAATATTCTCTATTATCCATTCTACTGACGCATCCTGTCTAAGCTGAAAAAACACAAATTCCTCAACTAACTTTCCTAACCGTTGGTTTTTAAACTCTAAAATTCCAAGACTTAAAGCTTCAAGTTTTGAACTGAGTTTAATCTGTTCAATAGCTTTAAAATAATTGATGTTAAATAACGAAAAAGATTTGTCGTATCCTTGGAATCGTAATAATGTACATTTATCCATTGCACATTAAATATATGCATAAATTAAACAAAATTGTCGTTCTCAGTTGTTTTATCAATGTTAGGATCTTTTGTATGTAAAGTCTTTTCTATTCCTGAACTATCAATATTAAAATAACTAAGAACTTCTGTTACTGTTTTAATATGTTCTGTTTTATTACCATTTACGATAATGGCGCCTTTAAATGATTTTGGATTATTTTCTAATATAGTCACATAATCATTG
The DNA here is from genome assembly GCF_013394655.1 of Winogradskyella schleiferi. Classification (NCBI taxonomy): domain Bacteria; kingdom Pseudomonadati; phylum Bacteroidota; class Flavobacteriia; order Flavobacteriales; family Flavobacteriaceae; genus Winogradskyella; species Winogradskyella schleiferi. Next base: position 2,058,738 of record NZ_CP053351.1, on the reverse strand, counting down.
GTATCAAAATTTGAATCTTTTTCTGCGTTTTCAACTTCCGAAAAATCGATGAATTCCTTAATATCTGTTTTGAGTTCTTTTGCCAATTCTTGCCATTGGGTCGGTGTAGGCATGGTTTTACTAAGGTTAATCATTAAAATATCTTTACCTGATGATTCTAAATAACCTTCTAATTGTTTACCAAAATCAGATTCACTCGCATAAATACAATTTATTTGTCCTTTATCTCTACTTATAACTCCCATATATTTAAAATGTTTTCATTTTGTCATTTCGCTTTTCTAATTGTCGTAAAAGTTCGTTTACAGTTTCAGATATGGCATCATTGAAATTGTCATGCGACGATTCTGCAAACAAACGAGGACCAGGTGCTCTCAATCTAATGCCACACTTTTTTCCTGTTTCATCACTACTTGTGTTTTCTGATTTGAAAAAAACGTCTGCTCTTATTACAAAATCATAGCGTTTAAACAGGTTTTCTAACTTCTCTTTTGCAAAAGCTTCGAGTCTTTCACTCTTAGCAATATCGTGATATTCGAATATTATATTTTTCATATGGGTCTAGTTTTCTTTAATGTTTTATAAAATTAAAGATATCCTTACAGTTGGCTTGACTTAAATCAGATAATATTTGACGTAATAACATTGAATCATAAATTGAAAAGATAAAAAGCGTTTTGACATTTTTCCTAAACATATTTTCTTAGACTGAAGCACTTCCTGAAAATTTATAGAATGTTCCAAAAAATTATAATACTATGCTAACTGCACGTTAAACAATAAAAATATTGAAAACCTAACTTATGTCATATTTTTTCTTTTCAACAAAACCTAACTTTCAGGTGTAATTTTTAAGGAATTCTAACCATATAAAATCTCTTAGTTTATGAAAGTTTTTGATAATAAGCACATTAAGAATGTAGCTTTTGTTGGCACACATCGCGCTGGCAAAACCACACTGTCTGAGACCATGTTGTTTGAAGCAGGTCTAATTAACAGACGAGGCACCGTAGAACAACAAAACACAGTATCTGACTACCATGAATTTGAGCACCAACGCGGTGCTTCTGTTTTTTCAACACCTTTGCATACAGAATGGCGTAACTATAAAATCAATATCATAGATACTCCAGGATTAGATGATTATATTGGCGAAATCATATCTTCTATCCGCGTAGCAGATACTATAGTTACTGTCATCAATGCTAAGCATGGAGCAGATATTGGAACGGAAATTATCTGGAATTATGTTGATCGATACCACAAACCAACGCTTTTCGTCATTAATAAAATTGATAGTGAAAAAGCCAATTTTGAAACGAGCGTTAAGAGCCTTCAGGCACTGGTAGGAAATAATGCAGTATTAGTTCAGTATCCTATTAAACTAGATGGAGCTCAATGTATTGTTGACGTACTTAAAATGAAATGTTACAAATTTGGTCCAGAAGGAGGGAAACCTGAGAAATTAGAGATTCCTGAAGATCAATTGGAATATGCTAAACAACTTCAAAATGAGCTTGTAGAAAAAGCAGCTGAAAACGATGAAGAGTTAATGGAACTCTATTTTGATAAAGGAACACTTAACGAAGATGAATTAAGACAAGGTATTAAAATGGGCATGTTAAATCATGATTTATTTCCTATATTTTGTGTTTCTGCCTTAAATGATATGGGATCAGGTCGTTTAATGGGCTTTATTGATAATGTTGCTCCTTCAGCTTCAGATTTAAACCCAGAACAAACCATAGAAGGTGATCTTATAAAATCTGATGTTAATGCAGATGCCTCACTTTTTGTATTCAAAAATATATATCAACCAAATTTAGGACAAATTACCTTTTTTAAGGTGATGTCTGGTCAAGTGAAGGTAAACGATAAATTATTTAACACAAGGACTGGTGAGTCTGAAACCTTAAACCAACTGTACATTATGGATGGTAGGCAAAAGCATTCGGTACAAAAGTTGAATGCTGGTGATATAGGTGCCACCACTAAATTAAAATATACAGAGACTAACGATACCTTGGCAACACATGCTGAAGCTGGTACTATAAAACCAATTAAATTTCCTCAACCAAGACTCGTAAAAACGGTTTTTGCAGAAACAGCTACTGAAGAAGAAAAACTAAGTGATGCTTTAAGAAGTATTAGCAGTCAAGATTTGACAATAAATTTAAGCTATAACAACGAAACACATCAGACGTTAATTGGTACACAAGGAGAGCTGCATTTAGCTACTTTAAATTGGCTATTAGAGCATGTTTATGACGTAAAAGTAAAGTTTGAAGCTCCTAAGATATCGTATAGAGAAACCATTCAACGCAGTGCAACGGCAAATTACAGACATAAAAAACAGAGTGGTGGATCTGGTCAATTTGGTCAGGTACATTTGAAAATAGAACCTTATTATGAAGGTATGCCAGAACCAGAGGGTTTTTCGCTTAGAGGTAAAGAGGTTGTGGATTTGCCTTGGGATGGCAAGTTGGTATTTTATAACTGTATCGTTGGTGGCGTTATAGATCAACGCTATTTACCTTCTATTATGAAAGGTATTTTAGAAGTTATGGAATCTGGACCATTAACTGATTCCTATATAAGAGATGTGAGAGTGATGGTTTATGATGGCAAAATGCATGCTGTGGATTCTAATGATATATCATTTAAAATTGCAGGTTCTTACGCATTTAAAGACGCATTTTTAAATGCGAATCCTAAGCTTTTAGAGCCAACAGTAAAAATGCAATTGCGCGTGCCAGAACAAATGATTGGTGGTGTAATGACGGAATTACAAAGTAGACGAGCATTAATTCAAGGTATTGAAACAGAAGCACATTTTCAAATACTTAATTGCACAATTCCTTCTGCAGAACTAACCGATTTTTCTAGTCAATTGCGTTCATTAACTCAAGGTAGAGCTACTTATTCTTCGCGATTTGATAGTTATAGTGCTGTACCAAATCATATACAAAAACAATTAGTAAAAGAAAAAGAATTAATAACCACATAAAACACACGAGATATGCTAAGTAAAGTAATGTATTTAAGCGACTTAAAGTTTAATATAGACACGTGGAAACGTGAATTACGCTTTCATTTTAGTGAAATGGATACTTTTCAAGAAAAATTAGAAGAAATTGTACCTAGAGTTGAAGATAATTTTTCTAAAAAGAAACTCGAAGTATTTCAGAACCGCATTATGATAGAAAAGGATGCTATTTCCAAATTGATGCACAGATGCCGAAATAAAATAGCGAATATTAATAATACTGATTTTAATGAAAATATTGATGGTCGTCTTCAAAATGAGCAACACACGCTTAAGGAAGATATGCGCACCTATATTAAACTGCATTATGATTTAAAAGAAGAACTTATGGATTTCTTTCTTGAAGTATTATAGTTTTGTCCTAACTAACTAAATTAAAAAACCACAAGTTTTGAGCTTGTGGTTTTTTATGATTACTATTTAATAATTAATTTTTGTATTCGTTTATTCCCAGAGGTAGTTCTAAGCTCCACAATATAGATGCCAGAACTCAAATGACTAACATCTACAATTTGTAGTGATGATGTTACATCTAACGGTGTCGTTAAAATAACGCGACCATGAATATCGAAAAGTTTTAACGATGTTTCCTCCTCCAATTGTCCTGTCACCTCAACGGTACGATTGGTTTGATTAGAGGAAATTTTCAGGTCTTCGAAAGAAGAATTGTTGATACTTAACACTTCGCCTTCAAATCTTAAATAAAAGCGGCCAGCACCAGATAAGTCTGTGTCTGTAGTGAATGTATAATTTCCAGAGTTTAACAGTGTAAAAGTATTATTAAACGTGTCTTCTAAATAAACGTCTACAGTATCGGGTAAATCCGTCTCAAATATACTAATCGTTATTTCTTGTCCTTGATTTGCACTAATTCCCAATGCAACCGTAATATTACTTAAAGCGGAAGCACTTAATGCTTGAACCGCAAAAGGTGTACCTGAATCGTTCTCAACCAGATAGGAATAAATGGAGAAAGGTGGTGACCCACCGTATAATGCGGCGTCGTATCCAGGATCTAAACCTTGTGTAGCATTACTGTTAAAGTAAAAATCAGTAGAGTATTCATTCGCTGAATTGGTTGTATTAGCTCTTAGCTTAATATGACCATGGTGTGCTGTATTTGTTGATCTCCCAGATATAAAATCATCTGTGGTTCCAGACATACGCATTAGAGGTGTAAATGAAATTTGACCACCTAAATTCTTACTTTTCACTATGAAGCCTTGTCCTGGTGCAATTAATTGTCCTATTGTTGCGCTATTTAAAACAGTCCAGCCGTTGGATGCGTCTCCATCATAACCATAAATTGCTTGATAAGAACCCGTATCTAATTGTGACGAGTTTTGAGCAAAGAACATATCAAAATCAAGATAAGATGTATAAGGATTTCCAACTAAATTCCATCCACCACTCGATGAACCAGAATTTGAAATGCTAACAGGCACTATATCGGTTTCAATACCACCATAAAAAGTCAGTGTTGTTCCATATAGACCGTCTTCTGATGCATCTCTTGCGGCTCTATAACCTTTTCCAGAAACTAAATCTGTATTGGCATTTGTTACCGTAGAGTATATGCCATAGATACCTGTAGGTTCGTCTAAAGGCCCAAATACTTTCTGATTTGAATTATTAGGATTTTCATATAGATTTGGATTTCTTGTTGCAAAATCTCCAAAATCATCGCCATTTACAGGGGAAGAAATAAGATCATTACCATTGAAAGCATTGACATGTCTTTTGTAAAATATATTACCTGTGCTAGTGCCAGTTACGATTAAACTCGAATATTTATTTGAAATAGAATTCAGCACCACTTGACCGTTAACGGTTAGATTACCATTCACAGTTAAGCTTCCTCCTTCAAGAATTTCAATACTACTTCCAGAACCTACTTCGTAATCTCCATTTATAACCATAGTTTCATCTATACCAATAATCATATTTTTACAATCAGATGGTGCCGTAAAAAGAGTTCCAGTACTTTTAAAGTAGGTTTTATAACCATCAGTAAATTCTGCTTCAACTTCCACATCAAGTCCATCAGAATCCAACCCTGTTAACGTAATAGTTTGTGGGCTAGTGGTAATTGGAAACGATTGTCCATTAACAACTAAGGAACCAGTTTCAGGAGGATTGGTATAGCTTACGGTTAATTCTTGTGAATATGTATTGTCAATATTGTTGCAAGCTGTTTGTGTTCCAGCTACAATAGCATCGATTGTTGTTAAGTTATCATAAGGTAGAAACTGCATTAAACTAGCTTTGGGAGTTGTATTTACATCTTGCCCATTACTAAATTGAGTGTTTCCACCTCGACCTCTTAAGTGAATACGAAATAAATCGTGAACACCATCACTAAACAATTGCAATCTGATTGCTTCGGCATATACTGGTGCGTCATTTGTGCCGTCCCATTCATATATTGACGCGCTAGTATAGTTATTTCCTGTACTATTATCAATCCATCCACCTTGATCTTCTTCAATGGTGTGCCAAACCCCATTTCTTAAATAGCTTACACGCCACATTGTATATTGTTGGCGTTGATTTGGATAGGCGCCTCCAAATGTAATGTAATTCACAAATTTTGGTTCAGGCCAATCTACTCTCCAGAAGAATCCATTTTCAGCATCTACTGTACCTAAATTATTACCAGATCCGCTGTAAGGCACTCCATATTCTGAGTAAGGTGTGATAATTTTATAGTCATTTACTGACGGATCATATAGAATATCTAAAGGTGTACCGCGACCATTACTTACAGATCCGCTGAGTTGTGCCGAATGTAGTAAGGCTAAATTACTAACCGGATTTGGACCATTAGGAGTATTTGTACTATTTCCGTCTAACTGATTTATCCAAGTGTCTATGAGATCCACAGCAGGTTGATCTACAATTGATTTAGCTAGAGGAGGCATCATAATAGCTGGATTTACGCTATTCATTCGATGGTGTAGTATAGATTTTGATGCATCGCCTGCGTACACTATTTTTTCATTTGGGTCTATTCCTAAAGGATTTAAGATCGTAGAGGTCAATAATTCGGTAGCTTCAAGACTATTAAAAATTCTTAAATCAAATTCAGCTCTGTTACTATTATCGTGTCTATGGCAATAAGCACAATTTAAATCTAAATAAGACCTTGCCTTTTCATCTAAAGTTGCACTTGTATCTTGAAGGGATTTATTTGATAATATATCTGGAGTATCGATATCAGAAATAGATTCATCGATAATACCTAGATGACTTAAGGTTACTAATTGGTTTCCAACTTGACCATTGGAATCATAGTTTGAGTAATCATAGTCTGTATTTAAATATCTGGCTTTTAGTCCAAGCCCTCCTTTATTTGCATCGTTATGGCAATCGATACATTCCGAAACCGAAGGAAAATGCCATAATTGGGTTCTAGTTCCTCCTGTAGTTGTAGTAATATCAACGGGTTCGTCTAATCTAGCAGTTTGTAGTATAGCATCCGTCTGGGCGTCATTCCAATTATAACTTAAAAAATACATATTACCGTCGTTACCCATAATAGAGAAACGGGTTTCTATTTTTCTTGTAATAGATGGATTATTGTCATCTATTCGTAATTCGAAGTGTTTAATTATAACCGTACCTGCAGGAAATTCCCAATCGCCATATTCAGAATATTTTATTTGCTCATTTGGACCACTGTGTACTCCGTCATTATTTGGTACTGCAATCCAACGTTTTTTTAATGCACCATCGGACCAGAAAGATTCATAAAGTTCATAAGGAACAAAACCATCAATGGGTTCTAATGTAGATAAATTAGAAAAGACACCAGTCTCAGATAGTAATATAGGTGCAGCTCCACCGTCATTAACATCATCATCTATCAGTTTGTATATTGGACCAGAATTGTCGAGTGTTAAAAGAAAAAGCTCTCCATCATTATCCTCTCCAAAAGAAATGACATTTGTCAATGTTGCAATCTCAACATAGTTTCCCGTATTAATATCTACAGAAAATATTTCATCTCCACTTCCATAATCTGCACAAAGGTATTTTCCATATAATTCTGGTATGCCAGTACCACGATAGACAAAACCACCAGTAATGGAGTTAGCATTAGAACTTGTAAAGGCAGTCATTGGTCCTTGATGTGACATCTCATTAAAAAGATTTCCATTAGGATCACAACCAGGTCCATCAATGACTCCTTCATGTTCTGGCCAGCCATAGTTCGCACCAGATTGTAATATATCTATTTCTTCTTGAGAGTCCAGACCTACGTCACCTATATAAAAGGTGCCCGTTAGTCTATCTTTAGTCATCCTAAAAGGATTTCTCAATCCTATGGCATAATATTCTTCATAAAAATCACCAACTTGATAAACATCATTTGGATCTGGTGTAGTCAAATTTAGTTGCCCATATAAGCTTGTTGTAGAACCTGGATTGCTATCTGAAAAAGGGTTGTCATTTGGTATAAAATATTCCTCTCCAGAAATTTCACCAGCTAAATATTCGGGGCAATTTGGGTTGCTAGCATTATAAAGTGGATTAAGTATTGGAGCTGATGGCTTTTTTCTTATTGGAGCATGACTAATTGATCCACCTCTCTTATCAACATCGAGTCTTAAGACGCCACCTGCAAGATTATTTGTAATATTTTGGGCTCTACTCCAAGATCCCATTTCACCTGTAGTGAGATATAAAAAACCATCATCACCAAATTCCAAACCACCTCCATAATGTGTAGTCCCATACATCTTGTTTCTTAAAATTGTTGTTCTTGAATTCGTTACAACTGTCATGGTTGACGGATTGACTTCAAATCTTTCTAATATTAAAAAGTTACCTTGATATTCATTATCACTATAATTACATCCTTGACCAGTATATTGATTGAATGCAGGAAGATCTTGACCACAACCATTTTTTGTTGCATAATAAATATAGAAATAATTCTTTGGATTGGTTGGAGCATCAAATTCTGGATGTATTGTTAAGCCTAAGAATCCACCGTCGGAAACCAAACCTACTTCACCAGAAAGATCAAGTAGCACATTTTTTGTTGTAGTAGATTCGTCATTATCAAATGAAAAAATGACACCATTAAGTTGACCAAGTACAACTGTTTCTTGGTTAGGTACCATATTAAATGTTATGGGATAGAAAAAATCTAAATTAGGAAAGGCAACCCTATAGGTGGCATCTAATTCAGTATCCACAGATTCTGGAAATACACCATTAGCAAATGGAGCAATTGTTTTTGCGGTATTTAGACCAGAGCCCGAAAAATAGGGAATAGCACTAAATAGAAACACTGAAGTAAAAATGACTAAAATAACTCTAACCTTAAAAGATTTGGGTTTCATAAAGGCTTTTAAACTTCCAAAGTGTTCTTTGGAAATATAATTTTTCATAGTATATGGTAGATGTATTGATTAATAGCTATGTAAATGTATCAATTAAAGGCAATATGAAGAGACTAATTAGGGTAAAGTAATGAACATTTCGACAAATGTTCATTATCATCGATTATTGTAAGTGTCACGACTTTAGGATGTTATATTTAAATAAAAAAGTGTGTTTTCATATTTAAAACACACTTTTCTAAACTATTTCAACTCTTTTTATTATTGAATAATCAATTTTTTAATGCGCTTTTGGTTGCCTTCTGAAACTAATTCAACGATATAAATACCAGCACTTAACTGAGCAACATTAATTATTTGCTGCGTAAGTGTAATGTCAAGATTTTCAGAGTTTATAATCCTACCGTTAATATCGTAAAGTTTAAAATCTGTGCTATTTTGTAGTTGCCCATCTATAACTATTGCGTTTATATTGGAATTGGCATAAATACGTAATTCGTCTAAAGACTGTTTAGTAACATTTAGTAAATCAGACTCTATTCGCAAATAAAAGCGACCAACTCCAATAACATCACTTAAAGTAGTGAATGTATAATCTTGATTCGTTAATAGGGTAAAAGTATTTGTTAAAGCATCTTCTAAATATACGTCAATACCATTTGGCAGTGTTGATTCTGATAGGGTAATGGTTACTTCTTGTCCTTGTAATGCACTGATTCCTAAAGGGATTGTGGTATTATCAATTTCAGTTGTTTCTATGGCTTGTATAGCCATAAAGTCACCAGTATCGCCTTCTATTAAATTTGAGTAAATAGAAAATTCTGGTGCATTGCCACCAAATAGGGCTGCATCGTAACCTGGGTCTAAACCTGAGGTTGCATTTTCATTAAAATAAATAGCAGTACTGTATTTTTCTAAAGATGAGTTGGTCATTTCAAGCTTAATATGGCCATTTGATATGCCAGACGATGGACTTCGACCAAGAATAAAATCATCTGTCGCTCCTTTTACGCGCATATCTGGAGTGAATGACAATGTTCCACCACCAGATTTCACTTTCACAAAAAAGCCTTGTCCTGGTGCAATAAGTTCTCCAATACTTAGATTGTTCATTATGGTCCACCCATTAGAGGCATCTCCATCAAAACCATAAATAGCTTGATAAGCTCCCAAATCTAACTGTGCTTTATTAAGATTGAAAAACGTTGTGAAATCCATATAAGAAGGATAAGGATTACCAACTAAATTCCAGCCACTAAAAGACATTAAAGATTCTGTTATTGGCAATGTGAAACTTCCGGTTTCAACAGCGCCTGTAAATGTTATAGTAGTGCCACTAATAGCATCCTCAGTAGCATCTCGTGCTGCTCTATAACCAACACCTTTGTCTAAAATTGTAGCAGCATTGGTGGTTGTTGCGTATATTTGATATGTTCCATTTGGCTCGTCGAATGGTCCGAATAATTTCTGACTTGTATTTCCAGGGTTTTCATAAATATTAGGATTTGCTGTTGCGAAATTTCCAAAATTCTGACCTGCAAATGGTGAAGACACCAAGTCGTTACCAGTAGACCCATTACTAAAAGCATTGATATGCCGTTTGTAAGATACATCGCCTGTACTTGTACCTTCAACAATTAAACTTGAAAATTTAGTAGATATTGATTCTAAAATTAAAGAACCATTATTAATCAGATTACCATTAACTGTTAGGCTTGCACCTTCTTTGACAATAATAGTTGCTCCAGTATTTATTTCTAAATCGTTAACTTCAATATCGGTGTCTACATCAATGATATAGGTTCCGTTAGCAATAATTATATCTTTGCTACCAGATAATTCATCTGGCCCATCGCTATAAATCCAAGATCCGTTACAATATATTGTAGTGTTGACAGGAATGGTAACACCACAGTTATTTCCAGGAGATAGATATTGTATCAATGTCGCCTTTGGCGTAGTTGAACTATCATTGACAACGCTAGACGTACCACCACGGGCTCTTAAATGTATACTAATAACATCATTATAACCATCGCTATACAATTGCACTCTTAAAGCATCTGTCTCGATAGGGTTTTCGGTCGCTCCTCCCCATTCATAAATGCCGCTGTCAATCCAACCGCCTTGGCCTTCATCTAATACAAACCAATTGCCATCTAATCGGTAACTAATTCGCCACATGGTGTTTGGTTGAGGCTGATTTGGGTATGTGCCGCCAAAAGTGATATAATTAATATATTTTACATTAGGCCAATTAACTTGCCATTTATATGCATTATCAACATCTGGTGTACCGATATTTAAATTATGTGAAACACCATATTCGTTGTAACTAGTAGTTAAATGGTAATCATTAATTGAGGGATCATATAAAATATCTAAAGGAGTACCTTTACCGACATCTACACTTCCACTCAACGTAGCTTCAGGAAGTAATGCTAAATTAGAATTATCATCGGGAACGTTATCTGGAATATTACCTAAACTACACTTAGTTGGTGCCTCAAAGAAATCTTCCTCACTATAAGTACAAGTGGCATCGTCTGTAAAAAACACATTCAAATCTACATCAATTCCATCAGCGTTAAGACCTGTTAAGGTAACAGTTTGAGGACTAGTTCCTATTGAAAAAAGCTGTCCGTTAACATTTAAACTTCCTGTTGCTGGCGGATTTGCGTAACTCACTACAATGTCTTGAGAATACGTATCCGTTAATTCGTCGCAGCTGCCTTGCGTACCTAGTGAAACATCTAGAATAGGGCAGTTATGAAGATAGATGATTTGAAGTTTTGCTGGACTACCACCTTCATATGAGCTTGCTGTGCGTCTGCCAGACCCTGAAAACATAAAAGATATAGGGTTGCCAGAAATCCAACCAGGTTGAGCAATGACTTCATCAACTATAGCTTTTAAATTCGGTGTTCTCGCATTAAACACTTCAATATCGTTCGATCCCCATCGTTTTATATCAGTCCAAGGTATTGAGTTTGTTGTGGGTGTCCGGGATGAAATATCATTCGTAGTATTACTAAAAGTGGCACTGTTGATCGCTAATTCGCCATGGACTAATAGACTCGTAGGATCGAGATAACGATTAAAATTATCTGATGTAAACTGAATATAAGCCCGCAAAACTGTAGCTGAGTCTGGTAATGAAAGTTCATTAAATCGAACACCAACAATTTGCTCCTCTGAATCATAAATGAGCTCTAGATCAGAACTGTTTAGATACATGGAACCAGATGCAACGTCTTCTTCTGCATCATCGTTACCAGAACTTACGGCAATAGTTAAATCCTCTATAATATTTATATCTAAACCATTACAGTTACAAGATCCATCTTCAATATCATAAGCCGTTAAAGGATCCCCATCATCACAAGGTGTATTAACTTCTGGACAACTCGTATCTACGGAATTTTGAATTGTAACCACATCTCCTGTTGAAGGATTAAAAACATCTAATAGTGATGGTAAAGTAAAAGGATCTGTATTACTAACTTCGCCAACGGAAACGGCGTTATTAACATTTATGGTTCTCATCTCGATTTTGAGAGGGTCAACGAAAATAAGTTTAAACTGATTGAAAGAACCCGAATTCCTAGTCCAACTTTTATCATCATCATTCGTCCGTAATGGCGCGCCCCAACAACCTTCACCTGTGTAAACCGTACCATTGGTTTGTTCAGTTACAAAGCCTTCATCATTATCTGGTCCGGAAGATGGCATAATTGGCCATGTGGTTTTAGTCATGTGAGAATCGCATTCTACTACCAAACGCACGCCTTCATCATAGAATAATTGTGCCCAGGCATTATATTGATTGTTGTTTTCAGCTTTCCAAGCAGCATGCGGTCGCAATGGTTTATGATATTGCGCCATTTTCCATGTCGTACTTGAATTAGATGATAAATCGCCTTCTAACCACGTTTTTTGATTCCCCAAAACTGAAATTTCAGAGTTAAGCGTATAGGCTCTGATTAAGTCATTTCCGAAAGTTATGGCATAATAAGAATCTGAATTTGGTGTGTCGAATAACTTATAAATCGTTGTAGCATCAGATTCGTGATTTCCTCTTGCGGGAATGATTGGAAACATCCTCCCATCACTGGCGATGGTTGATTGCCAATCCTCAAACCAATTTTGCCATTGGGAAGAAGTATTGTTGTCAGTCATGTCTCCACCAAAAAAGACAGCATGCGGTTTTAACTTTGCGACTAAAAGGTTCGCATTTTCTCGTGGCGTTCTATTGTTTCTAGAATCACCACCAGCAATAAAAGAGAGTCGACTATTATCATCTGGCGCTGTTCTAAACCAAAATCGTTGGCTGGTGCTGTTGCTATCATTAATAACAAAATAATAATTAGTATTTGGTAATAATCCGCTTAAACGAACAAATTGATTATCCATCCCTTGATGGGAAACGGATCTATCTACGGTTTTAGAATTATTGTATAATAAATGATTGGTTCCATGATCCACAGTATCATAATACAAAATAGGAGTGGAGCCAGACACTTGATTCCAACCTATGGTTATGGTCGAAGAGGGATCATCTACAATCATGATACGATACTTGTCCGTATCTGCATAACCTAAGAATACACTTAAGAACAATAAAGCCGAAATAAATTGTTTAGTTTTCATGCAATGCGATTATTTGGGGTTGTTCAGTTCTTTTTAATTCTAGCAAAAGAACTATTAATGGCAATATACCATGTGCCAATCTGTAAACGGTTAAATAGGTTGAACCATGTATGGTACTTGATATAAAATCAATGTTGAAACCAGAAATAAGTCTGGCAAAAGCTGTAGCAAATCCCCAAATTATCATATACCATAGCGCATATTTGGATAATTTTGGAACAAATACCATTAAAGCTAACAAAACATCCAAAAAGCCAACCATAAATAAAAATTGAGTTGCTTGTGTTTCATTAACGCCAAGAATCGTAATGGTCATATCTATGAAATATCCTGGTCTATATGGAAATCCGATAGCTAATAACCCATGTGGAATAAAAGTAAGTGCAATGGCTACCTTTAAACCAAAAATTAGATTCTTGTTTTGTGGATTCATTTTAATATTTTTCCATAGCAAAAAAGGTGCAGTCAATTGAATACTCATCTCAAAAAGTTGAAGAAAATCATAATTCCTATCCTTTACCATACAAATGGCCAACAGAAATAATAACCATAACCCTAATCCAACAAAAAATCGTTTTAATCGTATCCACTTAATTTGATTCCAAAACAAACAAAAAATTGCAGCAATTAAAAAAATGATACTATTCAGTTTTGTCCACCCTTCAATCCAGCTATTTACTGTTGAACTTGTAGCGTATTCAAACCAAGTATAGTTAAAAACACCTTCTACAATGGGAGTGAGTAAACTTTCATCCCAAAGTATTGCTCTGTATGGACCACCAAAAAAATACAACTGGTAGGCTCTACCGATAAATACGGTAAATGCACATAATTTTACAAGCGATATTATTTTAGGTTTATTCATTTAGAGCACTTAAAACTACTCATTTTCTTACCAAAGAAATTTTATAATCGACTAATTGAATAAAAATCCTTTGAATTGAAAAATTTAACATAATTTATACGTTTAAAAGCCTATGAATCATGAGGATCTAGACTAAATACAGATTTCAAAGTGGTCTTTTATTTGACTTTTTTAGAGTCAGAAATTTAAAACTTGTTACATAAAATTTTAAAAAAAGAACGGATATTTTACGACATACGTTTTACAACGTTGAACTCATCACGCCATTATCAAAAATGGGTCAGATTTGCAAATCTAGTATCAGGAATTTAGGTCTCTAAAATTCAATAAAAATAATTTTTGCTTATCATAAAATGTTAATATATAGGTTTTTAAAATTTATTAATTATTGTGATACTTTAAGTAAATTCAAACTTAATTCTATTTGATTATTTAGTCTGGTGTTTTATTAAGATAAATTTGTAAGAGAAAATTTATTCAAGCTAGAGACTGATGCAACGTATGACGCTTTATTATATTTTCAATTTAATAACCATCGTGATGTTTAAATGAAACTTAGAAAACCTAATATTTTATTAACGATCTTCATCATTAAGTTTTATGGATGATATCTCTTATAAGAATCAGTATTAAAACAAAAAAGTGATGGTTGACCATCACTTTTATTTACGTAATCGAAATAATTACGATTTTAAAAAATCTAATAAAATTTTATTTAATTGATTGTGTTGTATAATATTCAATCCATGTGGACCATTTTTTATCACTTCATATGTGTTATTGGCAATTTCTTTGGCAGCTTGATCTCCTGCTGTTGCCTTAGGTACAATATTGTCAGCATCACCATGAACAATTAGAGTAGGTACATCTACATTTTTAAGTTCTGGTCTAAAATCAGTCTCTGCCCAAGCCTTGGCGCATTGTATTGTAGCAATTGGCGATGCATGGGAAGCAATGCTCCAATCGAAATGTAATTGCGCTTCACTTACTGTTTTATCATCGTCTTTAAAGTTATAGAAGTTTTTATGAAATCCTTTAAGAAAGCCAACACGATCGGATTGAAGAGCGTTTAATATATCTTCTAAATCTTTTTGAGGGACACCATTAGGGTTATCATCTTTTTTAGCCACTACAGGAATAATGGAACTTATAAGTGCTGCCTTGGTAATATTATGGGTACCAAAATCTGTACAATAACGAACAACTTCTCCACCTCCCATTGAAAATCCAACAAGAATGACATTTTCTAATTCCAATTGCTGAATTATAGCGTTTAAATCTGAAGCCAAAGTAGAGTAGTCGTAGTCCCTGAATGGTGCTGAGGAATTACCAAAACCACGGCGATCATAAGCAATACATCGATAACCAGCTTCAACAATAGCCCAAATTTGATGTTCCCAAGATTTATGACTTAATGGCCAACCATGAATTAATATCACAGGTTGTCCGTGTCCGTAATCTTCAAAAAATAAATCAATATTTTACGTTTCTGTCTTGTTTGTTAAAAATGGCATAAGTTGTTTATATTATTTTTCGTGATTTTCTGCATCTTCCAAGTGATCATTATGGCCACTACCTTGACTATATAGTTGATTTTCTTCATCTTTTATTTTCGTGGTACGCTTACTTGGAATTGTTCTACCAGGAACATCTAGATTTTTACCAGTAAAGTCTACTGGGCGTTCCCTGTTCTCTAATTGTACATCGTCACCTTTGTGATCTTTGCGTTGGTCAACGTTGCGTTCTCCCAATTTTTCTAAATCTTCTTTTGTAACATCGGCGTTATAGGCCTTATTTTTATTTTCATTTTTCTCCATAGTTCAATTTTTTAGTTTTTTAAAACTAAACATTGATGAAGAATTTAATTAGCTGATATGATTATAATGTTTGCTGGTTTAGTATAAATACACGGCAAATAGAAAGGAATCCTTAACATTATAAATATCTAAGTGAGAAGATTTTAGTATGGAAGATTTCCAAATAGTTTATATAGTGAATATAACAGAAGTACGTAAAGCAATAAACAATACCTTAAACAAGCTATATAATATGAAACCAACATGAATCACAGTATAGGAGAAATATAAACTAATGTTTCTACCGCTAAAAGTAGTGTTCTATTTCAGTATTCAGAAGTTTATTAATTTAAAAAAAGCACTTATCGATAATAGCTCTGACTAGTTCCTCTAGTACAAGCACAATTACTTATACCTTGTAAGAAATCTAGGCCAATAGTGACCATGTGTGTACCGGAATTGTAACCAGATAAATCATTTATGGTTAGCTGATAAGAATAAGCAAAAAAGAACTTATTGAATGTGATTCCGCCCATCGGCCCAACATTTAAGGGTTTAAAAAACTGGTCATTAAGAAAACGATATGAAGCACCAACAAAATAATAATCGCCTTTTCGGTTAAACTTTCGGTATTTAAAATTAACATCTGTACTAGAACGTTTGTCACTATCAAACATTTGAAAAAACACAGATGGTTCGAATTCCACATCTTTGTTTTGCTTACTTTTTATGACGAATCCTGAATACAATTGATAATTTAAAAGCTCAATTGGTTCTGCGCCTTCATAATCATTAAGGTCCTTTTTCATAAGATTATTAGCATTCAAACTCAAATAAAATGATTTCCATCGGTATAAGAATCCTGCGTCAAAATTATTATTGGAAACACCTCTGTCATCCGTTATTGCAGGATCTAATATTGGTATGTCGTAAGTGGTATTAAAATCTTCAATGGCCACTCTGAAATTATTATTGTTATAAGATAATCCAAAGGATAGGTACTGTTTAGACTTATAGTCTAAGGTCAAATGGTGCGCGAAAGAAATCTTAACGCCCTTTTGGTGTGTATTTCCATTTCTATCATTATAAGCCGAAATACCAACTCCAGAACGGTTTCCTAACCTAAAATCGCCATAAAAGGATTGATTGTCAGGTGCGTTTTTAATACCAACCCATTGTGTTAATCCGTTAACCCTTATTTTTAAATTATCTCCAATACCTGCATACGTTGGCGAAATAACAAAATCGTTATCCGCTAAATATTGCGTAAATACAGGTAGGTTCAATTCTTGTCCATAGCCATTTGCAAAGACCAAAAAAAGAATATATAGTGTGAGTTTTTTCATAATGTTATCTTTTTATTGTGCTTTGCTATTATCTATAAAGTGTAAAATGTCCAACAAAATCTTTGTCATGTGAAGCATCATTCGTTTGAACAACAAACCAATAATCTCCCATTGGTAATTCCTTTCCGTTATATTTTCCATCCCAAACCTCACCAACATGGTAAGTCGCAACTTTTCTTCCGTAACGATCAAAAATATCGAAGGTTAGATCAGGATAGTTTTCGGTACAACCAGGTGCCCACGTGTCATACTGTCCATCTCCATTTGGCGTGAACCAATTTGGGATACAGATGTCTTCAAATTCCAATTCTATTTGAGCCGTTGCAAAACAACCACTACTATCAGTTACAGTAACCTCGTACATTCCAGATTCGGTAATGATATATGAGTTCTCATCACCATAATCTTCGCCGTTCATTGTAAATTGATAATTACCGTCACCACCAGAGGCATTGGCAATAAATTCATTTAGTTCTCCTTCGGTTAAGGTTAAAGTTACAGCGTCGGAAGCTTCAATATCAAAGAATTCTGTCGATTGAATACAGCCATTGGTATGTCTTACTTCTATATAATGATCCGTCCCAACAGGTATATTGTAGAAAATGTTACTTTCCTGATACGTTCCACCATTCAGTGAATAATCAAGTTGCGTTAGATCATCGATAGACGCATCGACCGTAACGGTTACTGCATTTCCTTGCGTATTGTTTTCACAAATATTCTCGATAATGATTTCTGGTAGAATACTCACGGATTCTGGGAATGTAATGTTCCATTCCGATTCACAGCCTTCTGCATCCCTAACAAATACAATATGGTCTCCACCAACTAAACCAGTAAAGTCGAATTCACTTTGTGTCGCATTTCCTGTTGTATAAGGACCGTCATAATCATCGAGGCTTACACTATAAGGCAATGTGCCACCAGAAATTTCAATACTAAATTCTCCATCTGCATTTCCTGTACAAACTTCTGGGAAAAATGAATCGGCCACGATACTTAATATCACAGGGTTTGGTTCAGAAATATCGAAATTGAATGTTAAGAAACAGCCCAATTCATCTTGTACAATGATTTCATAATTGCCAGGCTCTAAATTTTCAAACGTATTAGTTTCAAAAAATTGGTTGAGTTGTGGGGAAATAGCATATTTAATGACACCTGTTCCTCCAGTTGCCGTAATTTCAACAGATCCATTATTATTTCCGGCACAACTTACATTGTTGACTACAATAGTCGCATCAATTGGAGCATCTGGTTCTGTAATGCTAATTGGAGCAGAAGTCGCATCACAATCGCCACTTTCTACATACACCACATAGTCACCAGCAAATAGTTCCGTGAAATACCCAGGACTATCTTGAGTCGCAGTAACCGGGTTTCCTAAATTATCTTGAAGTGTGTAGGTGTAGTTTCCTAATCCACCAATTGCTGTTGCTAAAATTGAGCCGTTATTGTCTCCAGCACAGTTAATGGTCGGATTTATAGATTCTAAAGCCACTTCTAATGTTAGTAAAGGGTCAACCGAAATTTCATTAGAAACATTAGTTACACAACCATTAGCATCTTGAACATAATAGGAGTACGTCCCATCTGACACAGGGAATGTAGTGGAAGTAGTAAACGTTCCTAAGATTGGTGCAAAAGAAGCATTTGCACTGTATGAATATAGGCCTGTTCCACCAGTAGCACTAAGTGTTAACGTAGATTCTGTTAAACAGGTTTGAGTTGTTGTTCTTACTAAACTAGCTTCGATAGGTTCCGGTTCGGTAATTACGATGTTTACAGATGAAAATTCACAATCGTAGCCATCAGTAATTCTTACGAAATAAGTTCCAGGTCCTAAGTTTTCAAATACATTAGAGGTTTGTGGACCAGAAACACTTGGTGTTGGTAAAACTGTATTCAACGTGTAGGTGTAGTTTGTGCCTTGACCACCAGTAACATTCGAAATTGTTATACTGGCATCTTGATCTCCAAAACAAGATAAAACCGTTGTGCTCGGCGTAAATGTCGCTGTTATTGGCGTTGGAGTTTCTAATACAATGGTTTCAGAAACAATACAACCTCCAGCATCTCTAACATTAACGGTATAAGTTCCAGCAGATAATGCTGTAAATGAACCGTTAGATGAGTATGCAGCGGTTGCAGCTCCTGTTAATTCATATTCGTAATCACCCCAACCACCTGTAGCGACAGCAGTAATTGTACCTTCGTTGTCATTACAGGTCACATTGGAAGTTTCCGAAACGTTGAGTGTCATGGCTTCTAAAGGCGATGCAATAATCACATTGGAAGTAGCAGAACAGAAAGGAATATCTGTTTCTGTAATCGCTACTGAAAATGTTCCGGCTTCCATTCCTGTTACAATTTCTGGATTTGTGGATGTGTTTGCATTTACAACTCCTGTTACTGAAGCCCCTAAGTCATCAAAGACTTCATAAGTATAAGCACCTGAATAATTGGCAATATCTAAGTCGAATGATCCAGAGTTATCTCCGAAACAAGTAATCTCATTTGGTGTTAATGTAAATGTAGGGAGTATGGCTTCTGACACTGCGATTGAAACTTCTTCAGTACAAGCCGTTACTGAATCTGTAATCGTAATGGTATAACTTCCTGATGGTACACCTGAAAACACATTTCCTGAAATACTTATTGAAGCAGAATTTGGCAAAATACTATATGTATAGGAGCCAGATCCACCAGAGCTAGTAACTGTAATTTCCCCATCATCATTATTACAGGATGGTTGCGCGGTAACTTCTGGAGTAATGGCAATTGGTGCAACAATATCCACTGATACTGTGTTTCCACAACCATTGACATCTTGAATCTCTACAGTATGCGTTCCAGAATATAAATTTGAAAGTGTAAAAGGGAAGGTTTGTGTTTGAAACGCTCCACCATTAATACTCACACTATATGGAGGAATTCCTGCAGTATCTAAATTCACGTCAATTTCATATTCGCCTTCGCCAACCGTACATTGATTGTTAAAACTTGTAGAGATCACAGGAGTCGCATCCATATCCACAACTTGAACAGGACTTGTTACGATACAATTATAGGCGTCAATAACATGAACATAATAACTACCAGCATCCAAATTAAATGTACTTGAAGCATTCCAAGCAGTATCTGATGGGAGTGGAGCAGTAGCGGAAGTTGTAATCTGATATTGATAAGGTGGTGTTCCATTTGAAGCCACCGCACTAATAACTCCAGAGTTAGGATCACAATTAGCGTTGTTGTCAATGGAAACTGCTAACTCTAAGAGAAATGCAGATTCCGTAATATTAAAAGGAACGGTAACCACACCACATCCAGCATTTGGACCAGAAGTTTCGCTAATGGACACAAAATAATTCCCAAATGGTAGTGGTCCCAAATCGGTTACATCTATTGAACCATTGGCTGGCACAGATCCGGTTCCTGAAACGCCAGTTGAAGTTAAACTTAAAGCATCAAATATCTCATAACTAAGATTAACGGCACTTCCATAAACACTATTCACTGTAAATGAAACGTTTCCATCTGCACTTCCTGTACAGGTAATATTATTGGCACTAACAGCTGTTGCGGTTAATGTTGAATTCGTTGGAATTGGCACCGTAGAAGGTTCATAATAACTACAATTTGTAGATTGATCATACACAATAAAGGTATACAGCACACCAGGCGTTAAGCCAGTAAATGTTGCTGATTGACTTCCTGTAGAATCTTCAGCTATCCATGTTCCAACTGGATAAACAGTTGTTGGGCCTTCATAAATAGCAAAGAAGAATGGTCCAGCACTAGCTAAGGAAGAGCCAATACTGACTTCAACAGTTCCTCCCAAGGCACAATCAACCGTTGCCGTGACATCGATATCTAAATCCGTTGGAGGCGAAGCTACCAATACATCTTGAACCAAGATAGAACAACCATTAGCATCGACTACATTGATTTGATATAAACCAAAATCAACAACATCAAAACTTACGGAGGTCGATCCTGTATTGTTAAGTTCAGAGTTTGAATACCCATTAGTTCCAGTAACAAAATAGTTGTATGGCGCTGTTCCACCTGTTACAGAATTAACAATAACTGAACCTTGAGAAATCCCTCCAGCACCACAAGTAATATCAATAGCATCGTAATCTATAGCGATAGCATCAGGTTGATCAATGGTTACTGTTTCGTTTGCCGTACACATTTTCGAATCTGTGACGGTTATTGTATATGTTCCTGCTGGTAAGCTAGTCGTTTGTGTTCCGAAATCTGTTCCTGTGGTATCATTGTTTACGTTAATAACAAAAGGAGGTGTTCCGACTGAAGTATCAATAGTAACATCGATTGCTCCGTTGGTATCTCCATTACACAAAATAGGTTGTGTTTGTGTAACTAAACTTATAGCAGGCAATGATAATGGATTCACGGTAAGTTCTGATGATTCGGCAGTACAGCCGTTGGCATCCGTAATTTGAAACTGGTAGGTTCCAGCAGTTCCTGTTGAATATGTAAATGGCGTTCCTGTAGCGCCTAAAGATGAGTAAGTCCCTCCATTAATAGAAACTGAATAGGTGTATGGCCCAGGACCAGTAATGGCTCCCGTAATCAAAGCATCTGGTGTGGCAGTACAATCTAAATCTTCCGTTAAAACAACAGTTAAGGTTGGTGTAGGAATTGGGTCAATAGTGTAAGATTCACTATACACACAGTCATTTTCATCTTTAACTTGAAACGTATACGTACCAGGTTCTAATCCTGAAAAATCAGTTGAAGTTTGATATGAGGTAACAGCTGAAGCAGGAGCTGTGATTTGATATTCTAAAATTCCTGTACCTCCTGTTGTCCCTATTATGGAAACTGTCGCTGCGTTTGAAGGACAAGTTACTGGTGAATTATCAAACATTAAATCCGTTGGAGGATCTAAGGCTTCAACAGTAATTTGATTCATTGCTGATGAACACCCACTGTCGTCTTTTACAATGATAGTGTATGTCCCTTGTGTTAAATCATCAAATATATTACTCGTTTGAAAATTAATACCATCAATACTATACTCATATGGCGCATTTCCACCTGTAACTCCTGTCACAGTTATCGTTCCATCTGATATACAAGTGAATGGTGCCGTTAAATCCGCAGTTCCTGTAATAACAGTTGCCGAATTAATAGCAATCGTCTGTGGACTGGTTTCACATACATCAGAACCAGACGTATATTGCACTACGATATCATAATTTCCAACACTTAAGCCTGTAAATGCATTTGAATTCACAAAAGTGGCGCCTCCATCAATACTGTAAGCAAGACTATTTCCATTAGCATTGGTCACATTAATCGTTAAAGCTCCGGAATTATCTGCATCAGCACATAAAATATCTGTTGTATTGACGCTGAAATCGGGTTGGGAAATGGCCTCAACTGAAATGGATACATCAGTACTACAATTATTGGAATCAGTCACTAAAATATTGTAAACTCCAGCCGAAGTCACTACAATCTCTGGTACAGACTGGAAATCTGTAGCACCATTTACAAAGTAATAATAAGGCGGTGTTCCTCCGACAGGATAAACAGTAATCTCTCCATCTGTACAATTTAAAGGATTTGTTAAAGCTACTGTTGCTGTTAATAAGTCTGGTTCAACAATAGTGATGTCTTCCGTGAAAGTACAACCATTTTCAGATTCGATGGTTGCCTTATAAGTTCCAGGATTTAAATTTTGGAATGTATAATTATTGTCAACAATAGGTCCTACGCTATTCACGGTAGTCGCACCTTGTGAAATTGAAAAGGTATATTGAGGATCGACGTCATTTGCCGATAAGTGAATACTTCCTTTGTCGCCATGACATAGTGGTTGAGTAATCGTTGTTGTACCAGTAAATTCTCGATCTCTAATTTGAACGTCAGGTACTGTAAATACACATGGGTTAGTTGAAACCCCAACTTGTCTTACGTAAATAGTATAGGTTCCAGCAGTGCTTATCGAAAACACATTAGAATCTTGAAAATTTGTACCGTCGATACTAAATTCATAGTTAGAAGGCACGTTATTTACAATGATACTTCCGTCTGTATCACATATAATATCTGTAGCATTGACCGTTGGATTTAATACATTTTCGTAGACATTGAAGTAGAATTGATTAAAACAACCTCCAGGATAATTGATAGTAATACGATATTGACCTGCTGTATCTACCAAGAAGCCTGCTTCGCTTGGAATGGTATTCCAAATACATGAATCATCTTCATTAGCACAATCAGGATCTGATACGGCATCACAACTCGTTTCATCAAGTACTTCCCATATTACTGATGTTGCATCTGATATGTTGGTTTGAATGAGTCTTGTATCATCTGCGCCACATAAAAATATATTTGGTAATTCCTTTCCATCGTTTGGACAAATGACTACTTCATCTGCATAAGGAATTACAGGATTGGTAGTGTTCGCACCAAAGAGTTGTACATTAAATTGCTGTACAATGGATTGACAAGGCGCAATAGCAGTATTATAGGAATAATAAGTACCAGTTTCTGTAACTGTTATCGTTTGTGAAGTTCCAATTACAGGAGTTCCTGTTGGACTCGTGGACCATGCATAGGAATCATAGCCATTGGCAGCTGTTAGCTCTAGGCTTTCTCCACAAAGAATTTCGCTATATTCAAAAGTACAATCGAGATCAGCTAAAAAGTTAGTAGCCTGTGGCGAAATTAAACAGCCTGTATTGCTACTTAAACTTGGGTCATCTGTAATTGTGAAATTAGGATTTAAAGTACCCTGATAGGTTGCATAAGCTTGGTTGTTTATTATGTTAGAACAAGCATCTTCCAACTGACCACAATCATCAACAACTTGAACTTCAATTCGTATTTCATATACAGGATCATTCTCCTCAACAAGAGAATCATCAATACTTAAAACAAGTTCTCTTGTGGTAGGATCATAACTAACCACCGAAACTCCTGTTGGTAGCACTAGATCTGTAGGATGGTTATAAATGATATTTATAGGAAGGATGTCCCTAATTGTAAAATTTGTAGCATCGTCATTACCTGTGTTTTGAAACCCGATCACATAATTCAAAGACGACCCTAAACCGACTAGTTGTCCGCCAATATCATTGCCCATATCATCTTCAACAATCTTTGTCAATACAATGTTAGGCGCGATAATTTCAATGGCAAATGCACTAAAATAATAATAGTAGATATCTAAATTACTTCCCAAACTAATATCAGCTGAGGTGGCATTATTGGCTATCAGCGAATTGCCAGGATTTGGAATATTTATAATTCCTGCATCAAAACCTAAAGTATTAGAACTGCTTGGCGTTCTGTTGGTAAATAATTCAGACGTGTTGGTAACGGGATTAATATCTGAAACCGAACTATTAAAAAAGTTGTTTCCTGGTCTTATGGTTGTTCCTGCATTATTGGTAACACTAATGGTACTACCATTAAGTCTTAAATAATCTCCAGAATAACCTCTATCGCCTTCAATTGTACTAAATGCAAATTTTGCACGAACTGGACCAGTAGGAATAGTATTAAATCCACTTACAGGAAAGGTTTCATTTATCACACTTGTGATTTTAGTAAATCCATCAAAAGAGGTAATATATTTACTTGGTAACGTTGGATCTTCGTATACTACAAATAATGACCAACCAGCAGAAAGTCCTTCAGAATTGGGTTTTGGACCTACTAATGTCGAAATGTTAGCAACAGAATAACTCCCTTCTGGATCTGGTAATGCCGTAAGCATATCTGTAACATCGTGATAATAAGCGTAAGTATTTGACTGATTATTATTAGAAGCATTTTGATAATAAATCTCTGTACCAGTAATATCGACATATTCTTCACCAGGCACTTTGAATTTTACATCCGAAATGGGTTCATCACCATCAACCACAGCACTCCAATATAGACCAGCGTAGACAATGACATAACAATCGTTATCACTTGGCACTTCTAAGCTAGCACTACTAGAGTTAAATGTACTTCCATCACCATCAATATCTACATAAACCGCAGCGTTCACACCATCATTGGTTGCATTTCCATTGTAGGGATCGGAAACATGTAATCCCACATTACTGTTTCCAATTAATAAAATGTCTCCTTTAATGGCTTGGTCGTACCTTGGAGAAAATGGTACAAGATTTTGAGCAAACATTTGCTGTCCTATTATAAGGAAAAGCGCAAGTATCGCAATTCTAGAAAAAGTAGGTTTTTTCATGGTGTTGGTTTTAATTCTTCACTTTTTTCTCGGGGCAGAGAAGCAAGTAAAGAGAGGCTTAACTCTAATTAATTTTCAATTTTAACAATAGACATTTTCCCATTATATGGTCTGTCTCCTTTTGTTTTTAAGGCTTCATTAGCATTTCCGATATTTTCAAATTTATCATAGAATATGTAATACTTACTTGTGTTGACATCATGGAAAAAATCGACATTAGATCGACCAGACGCAACAACATTGGTCACAAATTCATTTCTTTTGGTTGTGTCGCTATGCACAGCTATGATTAGGTAATAGCCACTTTCAACATTATCAATATTTTTTAGAATTTTAATATTATTACCTAAAACTTCCCCAAAATCGAAGTCTTCAGCTTTTAAAGGTTTATCACTTAGTTTTGTGGTTTGTTTTATGTTTTTCAACATTGCTCTATCTTGGCTATATCTATCTTCTTCATTATTGAAAGCGGCGCGTTTAATACGTCTTCTTTTTTCAAATTCTGTGGCCACTTTGATAGCTTCCAGTTTTTTATCTAATTGAGCTTTTAATTCAATCGCTTTTAATTGTTCGGATTTTAAACGCTTTATTTCTTTTTTGTAAAACAAGTTGACTTCATCTAAAGCATATTCTCCAACTTCGGTTCTTTCTTCGTAAAGCTTATTTAATTCATCAATCTTTTCACTTCTAGTTTTGATGACGTTTTCTAAATCTGATTTAATAGCATTAAGTTTGTTGTTTTCCGCAGTTACACTTTTAAATGGTTTTGGTTGAACTGTAATTCCTTGGTCACTTAAATCATTTTCTTCTTTAAGATCCTTGAGGTCTTGATCTTTTATATCAACGATATCATTAAACTGTTCAAACAATTCATTTTGAATAACTTTAGAGGCCTCTGTAATTTTCGTTATGCCTTGCATAGACTTCGCAAGCTCGTCTGTTGGATTAGAAATAGCATCTTCTTTAGCTCTTTGCTCTGCTAATAATTTTGCTTGTGCATCGGCTTCCGCTTTAGCTTTTTGTTCTGCTATTAATTGAGCTTGGGCGTCGGCTTCTTCTTTAGCCTTTTGCTCTGCTAATAGCTCAGCTTGTGCATCAGCTTCGGCTTTAGCTTTTTGTTCTGCCAATAATTTGGCTTGCGCATCAGCTTTGGCCTTAGCCTTTTGCTCTGCTAATAATTTTGCTTGTGCATCGGCTTCAGCTTTAGCTTTTTGTTCTGCTATTAATTTGGCTTGGGCGTCGGCTTCTGCTTTCGCTTTTTGTTCTGCTAACAGTTTGGCTTGAGCTTCAGCTTCTGCTTTCGCTTTTTGTTCTGCCATTAGTTTAGCTTGCGCATCAGCTTTGGCCTTAGCCTTTTGCTCTGCTAATAGTTTTGCTTGTGCATCAGCTTCTGCTTTTGCTTTTTCTGCTTCGAGTCTTGCTCTTGTTGCCGCTCTTGCTTCAGCCTTTTTTTCTGCTTCAATTTGGTCGAGTTCTGCCTGTACTTCAGCTAATTCTTTTGCTTTCTGTTCTTCAATTATCTTGGCTTTAGCTTCAGCTTCTTGTTGTGCTCTTTGCTGGGCTGCTATAACTTCTGCTTGTTCGTGGGCTTTCGCTTTTGCTTTTTGTTCTGCTACTAATTTTGCCTGCTCATCAGCTTCAGATTTTGCTTTTGAAACGTTAGTTCCAAGTTTCGTGTCATTAGTTGATTTACGACTTGCTGTTCTGGATTTTGAAGATTTAGAAATACGACGTCTTTTGTTTCCTCCCGAAATAATACTGCTTACTTCATCTTCACGACTATAATCATAATAATTATCGTTTTTGAATCGGTAAGCCAAGGTGATTTCATGTGAAGACCCAAAATTGTTTAAATTCCCAAAAGTTCTTTCATAATTATATTCAATTGCAATTTGCTTCGTGATATTAATTCCAACACCTCCAGAAGCTCCATAAAGTGTATTATAGCCGGCTTGTGCCCAGATTCCTTTAGGTACAGTTACCATAGCAACTCCAGAAATGATGGTTTCATCTTTCTGAAAATCGGATCGTACTAAAGCTGTAAACTTACTTTCGTCAAAAAAACCTCTGCTACTCATGTAACCTGTGTACATGACGTGTGCTTGAATACTTTGTTGTGGATTATCTTCAATCATGGCCGAAGTTTCAAAATTATATAAGACCAAATTGTTAAATGATAATCCAAAATCTAAAAACTCCGTGCCGTAATTAATACCAGGATTAATGGTCATTAGAAAGTTCTCTGGTACATTCTGCAGTGAAGGATCATCAAAATTGGTAACTACATTTCCTGTATTTACACCACTTTTATAGGCGCCAATATTAATACCAAACGTAAGATTACTATCCTGACCTAATTTAGCATTATAGGCAAAATTCAAAATACCACCGAAGGTGGTAAGTACGCCATAATTTTGTTGAAACAATCCCAAACCTGCTCCCAAGTTTTCCCCAAAACGCCCTGAATAACTGGCTAAATAGGTGAGTGGTGCGTTATCGAATTGTACCCATTCACGCTTATTGTAAATACTGATGAACTTGGTTTGTTCCCTAACGAAACTGAATGTTGGATTTATAGTATATCTATTAAACGTCAAAGAATTCCTCGTGGGAATTGCAAGCGAAACCACTCCATCATCTTCTTGAGAATAGAACGTCTGTATAGAACAGGTGCATATTATTAATATCAAAAGATATTTTTTCATATCATTTCACTACGGTTATAGAACCTTTTTTTGTTTCGTTATCAGGCGTTGTGATGATGTAATAATACACTTGACTGATATTTGTTAAGTTTAAATCGTTTTCTGGCCAATTGTTTTGATAATCATTGGTTTGTAAAACTACGTTTCCACGATTGGTCATTATAATAACTTCGGTATTAGTGCCACTGACATATGCTGGCGGTATAATCCAAGTATCATTGATTAAATCCCCATTTGGGCTAATGATATTTGGTATTTTTTCGACATCTGGAAAAAGATCTAGGGCTTCTTCAATACTAAATGCATATTCCATAGAGGCTTCACAACCTGTGGTTTCAGAAATGACTACTTTATAATCGCCGAATTCGGTAGCTTCGAAAGACGCATCAGTTGCGCCTGAAATAGTTGAGTTGTTTAAATACCATTCATATGTTGGGTTTTGCGCTGTAGTGGTTACACTCACAACTAATGATTCGTCTGAAAGCATTTCATTATATTCTGGAACATCGATAGTGCTTTCAAATAATTCGCTAACCAACTCTATAGAACCCGAAGCAGAACATTCTCCTAAATCTACTTGAACTGAAAACGTACCAGATTCATTGGTTTGGTACATTTGGGTTGTGGCATCTGGTATAATATTGCCATCCTTAAACCATTGATACGTGTTTCCTCCTATAGTACTTAAAGTGGTAAGCCCTTGTTCAGGACAAAATGGATTTCCTAAACTAGACGCAATAGTAGCATTGGCTTCTCCAGATACAGCTTCGCTAATGGTAACCCGATTAGAAAATGAATTGGAGGTACAAGTGCCGTAATTGGTCTCTACAAAGTAAGTGCCATTAGTATTTACAGATAGTGTTGGCCCTTCTGCCACAAAAACAGAGGTTGTAGGACTCGTTTCTTTATACCAACTAAACGTAAGGTTTGGATAGAGTAGTGGTGAGTCGTTTGATCCATTACCAGGATTGTCAATCGTTAATAAATAACTGCCACCAGTACAGAATGCACCAGTAGATACTAGATTGTTAATAGTAAAAGGTGAATCCTGTGTTTTATAATAAGCTGCAAACGGAACAGATCTAGAACTTGTAGCGGCTGGTGAAGTACTTTTAATTCTAATACGGTAATTCTCTCCTGCCGTTGACTCTGGAAATGAAAAATCAAACGTTGCAGGAGAAACTGTTATCGCTCCTGTCGCAGAAGTATATATAATAGTTGGATCAGTAAACTCACCATCTGAATCAGATAATTCTACAATAAATTGATTTGAAGCATTCAATAATGACTCTGGTGAAAAAATAAAGGTAGCATTAAAGGAGTTAAACGAATCGCTCGCACATGCTTGGCTAAATCCTAAATTTGGTGTACCAATAACCATTTGCGCATTGCCATGTTTTGATAAAACAACGGCAAAAAGGCAAAATCCAATTATGAATTGAGTTAGGGAAGTAGGTTTAAGCATTAGTTTGGGATTGTAAAGTTTTTCGTCTATACGCTATTTAGGGTTGGGTATGTATTATAATTATTAATCAAATTGTATTTATTAATCATCCTCTTCATCATCAAATAAATCATTTGAAGCAATAATTTTATTAATTCTTAATCTAAAATCTGGATACCTGCTGTCATGCGAATCGATAAAAGTTTCGGAATCTGGACCTTTTGAATACACATTATCAAAAGCTCTACTTCCATACCAACTTTCTAAATCATCATTATTGGCATTATTTTTTAGATAAATATTGCCCTTACAATTATTAAAATAAGAGTATTCGAATTTTATCTTAGACAAGTTTTCATTGTTAATAACGATTCTCTCATCAAATATAACCGCTGGTTTAAAGCCAGAAATAACACTCTTACTCATTGTAAAGGACACATCTGGACCAATAAATATAGCTTCTTGCACCAGTCCAACTTTTATATCCGATTTTAAATCGTCACTTACATTGATCAATGTCAGATTTCTAGCAATAACATTGGTTTCTTTCTTTGAACTATCTGCATCCTCTTTTAAATCATAGGAGCTTACGTACAAACAACGCGATCCATCAGGACTTGATATGTAAGGTGATCTAATCGCCAATGAATTTTTAAGATTTGATTGAGCTCCATAATTAAAATTAAAGTCATTTTTATTAGATCTGTAAGAAACAGCTTTTATTAAATCCACTTCACCACCTAAAATATTAAAGGAGTTACCTTGACAGTAGCTAACCATAACTTTATCTATCTCAGTCTTTAGTCCAACTCCTGCTAATGTAAGTCCACTAAAATTACCAAAATCCTTGGTCTTTTTTCCAGCATATTCAATTCTAACATACGATAGCATTCCAGAATTATCATTGGTATTGTCACCACCATAACTAATGTTTTCTGTGGATGAAGGCTTTAGACCATAGTTTAAAGAAGCAACCTTCCCAAATGTATTAATGGGTGCATTACCTAGAATAAAGATGCCTCCCCAATCTCCGGGCTTTTTATCTGCTCTATTAGATGTAAAGATGATAGGATCCGTTGGATTTCCCTCAGCCAAGATTCTAGAACCCTTACTGATTGTTAAAGATCCTTTAGTTTTATAATCACCAAGTATTACAGTGCCAGCCTCTATTGTTAAAGTTGCACATTCTGTAACAAATACATCACCTAATAAAAGGTATGTATTCCTTTTGGTCAATGTCGTACTTTCTGAAATGTTGCCTGTTAATATTTGTGTTGGTTCTTCATAGTTGGCATTATTGGGTTTGAAGTCTGTCCAAGTGTTCAACCAATTATTGTAACCAGTAATTCCTTTTTCTTGTTGGGCAACTAAATTACCGAACACTAAAAGAAAGAAAAGTGACGAGAGTGTAATTTTTTTCATAGTAGGTAAATTTTAAGTTTAGATTAATGAGGGCTTTTAAACTATATGACACCAAACATAACAACAATACCTATGAAACACAAATAATATCGACGAAATACACAATATTATTTTAATAACAGGTATATTCTTACAATAAACTGCTATTTATCGACATTATGTAGTGTTCATTAAAAATGAAGAAAGAAAATGTTGGACTAAAAAAAACCTTGCCAAATTATAGACAAGGTTTAAAACACATATAATAAATAAAACTAACTAATCCTTTTTAAAATCGTCGTAAGTGTGTAAGGCTTTTAAAGTAGATTCATAAAATAATATTGCTGCAATTAAATCTGTGGTGTCGGAATAAGGTAGTATCTTTTTTTGAAATTCTATTGTACTATCGAAATAAGAGACAGAGGCATCAATATTATCTTCTAAAGCCTTTTTATTATCTTTTGTATCCGGTATTCCTAAAGACTGCATAGTAACTCCAGGCTTGGTCGCAAATGCAATATTTGGCAAAATATTTACAATAACTTCAATCCGTTCTATATAAAGAACAAGTAGATCGCCTTTCTTTAGCTTTTTTAGGTCCTCACGACTGTGATATTTTGAAATATTTACTTTGCCACTAATAATACTTTGAGTCTCATTCTTTTTTTGAGCAAAACCCATGCTTATCATTAGAAAAAAAATAGCACAAAATAAAGTAGATTTGGTATTCATATTCACGCTTTTAAATTAATCTTAGTGCAACAAATCTATACAATTTATTAAATAAAACAATTTTATTTTGACATTTTTAGTGAAATATTTTTGCATATGAAATGCATATTTAGGGGTTAAACGGCTTGTTTACTGGATAAAACGCATATTTTATCGGTGAAATACTTTTTTATTTTTTAGACGATTTTTTCAACTTTATAGAGCTAAATCTCAATGAATTTCAGAAAATAGATCTCAATCCTACATGTCATTTTTAACTAAAATCATCAAGAATCTTTAGTATAATATAACCCATGAATTTTATCTTTTAATGAACACTTCATGTTCTCATTTTCAGATGGTAATAACTTACTTTATAGGATTAATTCTTTCTAATTGTTTAAAGTCCTTCGCTTTTACATAGTCATATTATCAGAAGTAGATTCGATAGTATTTCATCGTGAAAATTGGTTTGTTTTTTCGGTTCGTCGTAAAAATGAGGCTTAGAGAAGATTTTTAAGGGTTTCGGTTAAAAAAGCCTGAATTTTGGTTTAATCTAAAGGCTTGTTCCCATGAAAAATCTTATTCTACTTTTTTGTTTCGTTTGTTTTTATAGCGCTTTTAATCCTATTATGGCGCAAGAATCACATACTAATTCAGATTTTAAACTTCCTATATATGATCGTGCGGAAGATCAATTAAGAAATACAGATACGATTCCAGATTTTAGATCTAAAACGAATCAATTGAAATTAACTGGTGTTATTTATCAGAGTGATGGTGTCACTCCAGCTAAAGATGTGATTTTATATATTGAACAACCTGATGAAGATGGTGATTTTGAATTAAGAAATAAAGGTGATGCACGTTACGTTTTACACAGAAGTTGGGTAAAAACTGATGCCGACGGTAGATATACGTTTTACACTTTTGTTCCAGGAGGTGATAGAAGATTCAATCAGCTACAACAAGTACACCCAATTGTAAAAGAAGCATCGAAACAAGCTTATGTCCTTGAAACGTTTCTTTTTGATGAAGACCCTTTGTTAACAAAAACGTGTCGCAAACGTATGGCTAAAAAAGGTGATCCAACCAGAATCTTAACTCCTAAAGAGGTTGATGGAATGTTAGTTGCTGAACGTAATATTGTATTAAAAAGCTAAGCATTAAACAATTTAATATTTATATAGCATCCTAAAGTATTTGGGATGTTTTTTTGTTTTGTATAAGCTAGTCTTCGATAGTTTCCAGCTAAAATCAATTCCTAATATTTCTTAACTATATTTAGGTCGCTTAAGTAGTCTACTTTTAAGACTTAAAATTACCATTCTTGATGTATAACCAATCCTTTTACTTCGCCCTTTCTATGCTGGAGTCCTTTTAGAATGGAAAAAAGCAAAAAAATAGCAGGTGCATAATCCTAATAGTCATATTTCCCAGCCATCACAAGTCGATGAAGTGTGAAAATCCATATGCAATTATCCCAGATTAAAGTAAAATTACCGACAACACCAATTCCACAAATAATGAAGTTGAAGAATTCGCAAAATTAATAAAGACGCTTTTAGGGAAACTGAAATGCTGATGCAAAATGTCGTAACTGATATAAGATAATAGAATCCTGAAGTTTCGGGAAAGAATTTGGCTTAACAACTGATAAAAGAATAATAATCCTTCTGCCATTTTTTTTATTCCAAATGTGGGAATAGTAAGATATCATTTTCAAAACTATTGAAAATTAGATAACACCATTACTTTCAGAGTACACTGGATGGTTTAACCAGACACCAATAATCCTAATCTTTTAAATAGTTTTGATATTCACTTGGAATCTTATCAATAGATTTAATTTCTATATCTTTATAAAAAACTTCGGCGCCTTCACTTTGTATCTGTATTTTCCCTCTAGTTAAGGGCACAAATCCTTCTTCATGTTTTTGTCTAGAATTATATAGCGTCATCATTACCTTACCATTGACAATATGGATACTGGTGCCATTAAAAGTGATTAATTCAATGCTATTCCATTTTCCGTTCTCCTTTTCATTATCTACAGCTATTTTGGTATTACCCGTATAAAATTCTCCGTTTTGATCATAAAACATCATAGTCTTTCCATTTTCTTCAGCCTTTTTTGCGGGTATATCTGCCGCAGCTCCTCCAAGAGCATAATAATCTCCCATATCTCCTTCTTGAATTTGTAACTCTTGGGAACGCATCCAAACATTCCAAAATTTCCGATAAGGACCAACACAATGGTATAATAAACCGCTATCTCTTAAATTTTCCAGTCTAGGCTCCCATTTTTTCTTACCCCATTTCACTTTCAATTTTAAATGGTAATTTTCGTATTCCTGTTTTGTTGTTAAAGCACCATAAATTTCACCCGTAATATGTGCAGTATGTTTTCCGTTTTTATCTGCAATAAAATTGAATACTTTTTTCGGGTCGTTATTCAAACCTAAAGGCTCACCCTTTATACCATTACTATTTGGATCTATAATTGGTAAATCTTTTACTGTTTTATTTGGTACTCCTATGAATATATCCCAAGTGTTATTTGGTTCTCCTGCTAATAATGAAGTCCATTTATCGGAAAGAGTAGTGGCTTGTTCCATTCCAGAAGCCCATTTAATACCAGCCTCTAATTGTTTTAATAGACGCTCATCAGCATAAGATTCTGTGGTATGGCCAAGTCCTGTATAAAAAACTCTAGCTCCATCATAATGGTGATACCAGGTAATAGGATGTGTAATTCCCATTTGTTCACCGGAATAAGAATTTTCGTCTAAAGTTGCCAATACGTTGACATGTTGTGCAACGGGATTTAAAAAATTATACCATTCATCAAAAAACACTTCGCTATCATTGAGATGCTCTACTGCTTTGTGCTTGTGTGACTTATTAATATGTAGCGTAGCTTTTTGTGCTTTTGGGTGACTTCCGAAAGTAGCTCCTAATAAATTCACATACCATTCCCAATCCGCTTCTGTATCAGCAGCAGAATGTATGCCAACAAATCCTTTTCCATTGGTCAAAAATGATTTCATTGCATTTTGCTGTCCATCATTTAAAATATCTCCTGTGGTATTCAGGAAAACCAGAACATCAAAATTTGACAAATTCTTTGGATTAAATAAACTTGCGTCTGCCGAAAAAGTTATGTTCCAATTATTCTCTGTGGCCATTTTATTTAAGGCTTGTTTTCCGGATGCAATGGATTTATGCTTGTAGCCTGCAGTTTTTGAAAACACGAGAATTGAAGTATTTTGAGAGCTCGAAGTATGAAACACCATAAACACGAATAAAAGCATTAGTTTTTTTAACATATTTATATATTGCTACAGTTGAATTGACTAAGATATGAATTTAACTGAGTTCTATAAAAACACTTTTATATTAATTATTTGTGTTCGTATTTGTACGTAATGCGTTAAGTATTCTTTTTGTTTTCACTTACTTTACAGCCTTAAAATCAAGTTCAACATAATGATATATCTAACAACCGCTCAACAATCTGCAACAGAAACTGTAGCAGAGTCTGTTTCCAATTATTACAACACATTTCTTGAGGTTTTACCGCGAATAGCCCTAGGGATTCTTATAATTATTGTAGGAGTCCTCATAGCAAAACTACTCACAAATATTTATAGAAAACGTATTTTAAAAAAAGCCAACGATCCTTTGATGGCAAGGTTTTTAGCGCAATCTATAAAGATCATCTTAACGCTAATTGCAATTTTAATAGCGCTTCAAGTGGCTGGTTTAAGTGGTGTGGCCACAGGTATTTTAACGGCTGCTGGTGGAGCTGCGATTGTATTGGGTTTTGCATTTCAGGATATAGGAAAAAACTTTTTAGCTGGAATTATTTTAGCTTTTAATAGACCATTTAACATTAATGACACTATTAAAGTAGCAGATTTGTTTGGGAAGGTTAAAGCATTAAATTTCAGATATATGCATATGAAAACTTTTGATGGTAGAGATATTTACGTTCCCAATAGTGACGTTCTTACAAAGCCTGTTGAAAACTATACCGCTGACGGCTTCTTTAGAAATGATTTCGTAGTTGGTATTGGTTACGAAGACGATATTGATGCTGCCAAACAAATAATTAATGTCATTTTAGATAATAATAAGGATATTATTCACGATCAAGACCATGAAAATTTTGTGTTTGAGGATGAACTTGCCGCAAGTACTGTAAACTTAAAAGTATTTTTCTGGGTAAATACATTAGACTATAGAAAATCTGCTATTGTCGTAAGAGGTAACCTTATTAGGGAAGTGAAACAAAAACTAGAAGATGAAGGTATTAATTTACCTGCCGATATCAAAGAGCTTAAGTTGTATGGAAATGAGAAAGATATCCCTTTACGAGTAATTCAAGATGCTGGTAATTCAAGTGAACAAGGTAAAACTGTATAATGTTTAAATCATTTTATGGATTGTAAAATACCAATGATTATTTACACAAACGCTTTCATTTATTATCAATGCTTGACTCTAACTGGTTTCAATTTAATAAAACCAAGTGTATCTAAAAATCTTATAATAAGATATGTGACATCAATTTCGTACCATTTGACGCCAAAATTGGCTCTACTCGCATGCTTATGATGATTATTGTGATAACCTTCGCCCATCATTAAAAAATCGAAACGAAACAGATTCTTACTTGTATTTTTCATTTTAAAATTTACATAGCCATAAATATGTCCAAACCAATTAATGATGACGCCATGGATTGGTGCCATTAAAAACGTGATGGGCAATAATAACCATTGCCACCAAGCGGTTGTAAAAAAAGCGAAGAAAAGGATATACAACGCAATCCAAAGCAATCTTGAAACGCGGGAACTTGCGAAACTATCAAATCCTTTCCATTGCGGCACATTTTTCGTAAAACGCTGATCGACAGCAATTCGTTGTTGATTGATATCCTGATAAATTGTTTTCGTTTTCCACATCATGGCAAAAACATTATCGTCATAGGATGGAGAATGTGGGTCTTTTTCTGTATCTGTGTAAGCATGGTGCATGCGATGCATTATACCATATCCGTAAGCACTTAAATAACTGGATCCTTGAAATACCCATGTAAGCACAAACGTTATACGTTCCATGGTTTTGGACATCGTAAACACTTGATGTGCTGCGTAACGATGCAAGAAAAATGATTGAAAGAATAAACCGCCATACCAAAGCACCAAGACAAAAAGAATAATAATCATAACTTTTTTTTTACAAAGTTAAGGGCATAATGTATGCCAAACAATGAACTTAGGTCAATAAAATGGAATTGGATTTAGTTATAACTTTAAATACCAAAACTGATTATCAAGCAGAATTTTAATTAATTATAATATTCAAACACGTTTCCGAATTCGGCTTAAGGCTTGCGCGGTGACACCAATATAGGAACTGACATATTTCAAAGGAATGTCTTTTAAAAGTTCTGGACGCTCTTTGAATAATTTCTTGTAACGTTCCTCTGCTGTAAGGTTCAACAAGTTTTGTTCTCGTTTAGATTTTAATAAGAAAAGACGTTCTGCTGTTAATCTGCCAATGAGATTGCCAATTTGAGTGTTGTTATATACCAATTGCAAATCCTTATAAGTGATGCTTAAAAGCGTTGTTTCGGAAAGTGCTTGCAATTGGTAAGCTGAAGGTTTTTGAGTTAGAAAAGAGTCATAAGCACTTATAAATTCATTTTCAAAACTAAATCCAAAAGTGATTTCTTTCTCAGGGTTTTCTTTGGGAATAAATAATCTAACCATACCAGATTCTATAAATGAGATGTGGTTTTCAATGCTATTGAGTTTTAAAAAAACGGTTTTCTTTTTAATCACGCGACGCTGAAGTTTGGACGTAAAAAAATCCCAATCCGCTTCCGATATTGTTGCTATTTGATCTAAGTATGCTTTTATTTGTTGCACTTTAGTTGAGCTGGCATTATGGTTTAAGTAATGGTTCTAAAGTTTCCCAAACCGTATTCGCAATAATTTTATGACCTTCAACAGTAGGATGTATCCCGTCACTCTGATTAAGTTCTGCAATACCACCAACATCCTTTAAAATAAATGGAATAAATTCTATATTATTTTTTTCAGCCAATTCTGCGTACATGGTTCTAAATTCAGACGTATAGTCTTGTCCCATATTCGGTGGTAATTCCATGCCAGCAAGGATAATAGTTGTTTCTGGACTTGTTTGTTTAACTTCATCTATAATTGCTTGGAGATTAGTACGTGTCTCAGTCAGCGTGACGCCTCGTAAGCCATCATTGGCGCCAAGTTCCAATAAAAATATAGAAATCGGTTGCTTAAGCACCCAACCGATACGGCTTTTGCCTCCAGCTGTGGTTTCTCCGCTTAACCCTGAATTGACTACGGTATAATTCAAGTCTAACGAATCAATTTTTCGCTGTAAAACAGCAGGAAATGCATCTTTACTGTCATCCAATCCCATACCAGCTGTAATACTATCTCCAAAGCATAAAATAGTTTTGGTTTTGGTAGTCTCCGTCGCCAGCTCTTCCGATTGTTCTGTAGAGGAGGTTTCAGGTGTTGTTTTTTCAGATTTATTGTTCCCACAAGCCAAGAGCGAAAAGGCCATGATAAAATAACAAAACTTTAAGATTTTATGGGCATTTGCGATTGGTAAATATGACCGCAATTGTTTATTTTGAGCCTTCAACATAAGTTGTATCTAAATTAAAATATTTATATGCCAAATATATTAAAGATTACTGGGCTAGAAAAGACATATTCTAGTGGTAACAAACAATTAACGGTTTTAAAGGACATCACATTTGAAGTTGAGAAAGGACAAACGTTTTCTATCGTTGGGCCTTCAGGAAGTGGGAAAACCACGTTGTTGGGATTATGTGCGGGACTTGATGAGCCAAATTCTGGAACTGTAGAATTATGCGGACAGGATTTAAGTCGCTTAAACGAAGACCAACGTGCGCAGCTGCGAAATAAGGAAGTTGGATTCATATTTCAAAATTTTCAATTGTTACCAACGCTGACTGCTCTTGAAAATGTAAGTGTTCCGCTAGAATTGCAAGGAAATACCGATGCCATTAAAAAAAGTATGGAACTACTGGATAAAGTGGGCTTGGCAGACCGTTTTCATCATTATCCTTCCCAGCTTTCAGGTGGAGAACAACAGCGTGTGGCTTTAGCAAGGGCTTTTGCCAATTCGCCCTCTATTTTGTTTGCTGATGAGCCTACAGGTAATTTAGATGAAGAAACGGGAGAAAAAGTGATTAAATTATTATTCGACCTTAATAAAGAAGCTGGAACCACTTTAGTCATAATTTCACACGATTTGGATTTAGCCAATCGCACGCAGCAAATTCTTAGACTTAAAGGCGGAAAAATATTAACCAATCTTCGTACTGAAGCCGTTTAAATACATTCCAAATTAATATGAATCAAAAAACTATTTGGCTATTCAAAATGGCATGGAGAGATGCCAAAGCGAGTAGAGTACGTCTGCTCTTATTTATGGCTTCTATTATTTTGGGTATTGCCGCTGTGGTCTCTATTCAACTTTTTAGTACAAATCTTAAGGATAATATCCAATTGCAGTCCAAGGCTTTAATGGGAGCTGATTACATTATTGACTCCAGACAAGTGCCAACCGAAAGAGCCCAAGCCATTATAGACTCCTTACAACCGGATGCTTCCGAAGTTAATTTTGTGTCCATGATTGCCTTCCCAAAAAATGGAGGTACAAAACTAGTAAAGGTTCGTGGTTTAGAAGGCGGCTTTCCGTTTTACGGAACTATTGATACGCAACCTGCTTCAGCGGCAGCTACTTACCAAGAGTCTGGTGGTGCTTTAGTTGATGCTACATTATTATTACAATTTAATATAAAACCAGGCGATTCAATTAAAGTCGGCGAGTTAACCTTGCCTATTACTGGTGCATTAAAAGCTATTCCTGGAAGTACGGCAATATCAACATCTGTGGCGCCTCCAGTTTTAATTCCGTACCGTTTAATTAAGGATACTAAACTTATACAATTTGGAAGTCGAAAAGAGTATCAATACTTCTATAAAGTATCAGATACTTTGAATTTAAAACGTTTTGAAGATAAGATTGATCCTATGTTGAAAGCTGAAAGTGCGGATTTAGATACACACACCAGCACAAGTAGACGTTTAGGGAAACGCTATGACAATGTAGGTAAATTCTTGAATTTGGCGGCTTTTATTGCACTGTTGTTAGGGTGTATAGGTATTGCGAGTTCGGTTCATATTTATATCAAGGAAAAGCTCAAGGCGATTGCAGTTTTAAAATGTATGGGAGCTTCCAGACTACAAAGTTTCCTGATTTTTCTGATTCAGATTTCAGGGATCGGTATT
Organism: Winogradskyella schleiferi; assembly: GCF_013394655.1. Taxonomy (NCBI): domain Bacteria; kingdom Pseudomonadati; phylum Bacteroidota; class Flavobacteriia; order Flavobacteriales; family Flavobacteriaceae; genus Winogradskyella; species Winogradskyella schleiferi. The sequence continues at coordinate 2,018,803 of NZ_CP053351.1, read as the reverse complement.
ATTGGTGGTTTGTTTGGAGCGCTTATTGGCATTGGGCTCCAAGAATTATTCCCCTATCTGTTAAAGGATTTTTTACCTTTTGATGTGGAAATTAGCATCTCAGCACAACCTATTTTTATGGGTGTTTTTCTTGGGCTTTTTATGTCTGTATTATTTGCACTTTTACCATTATTGAGAACTTGGTATGTATCGCCATTAGAAGTGTTACGTGTAGATGAAAAAGCGGCACAAGAGCCCAAAAAAGTAAGATATTTGGTATTTGCGGCTATTATACTTTTTCTATTTTTATTTTCATTTTGGTTACTTAACGATGCCATTTATGCCCTTGGTTTTGTGGCAGCTACTTTTATAACGTTTAGTATTTTAGCTGGTGCAGCTCTGCTTTGCATTAAAGGAATTCGGAAGTTTTTTCCTAAACGTTGGGGTTTTACATTACGCCAAAGTTTATTGAATTTATTTAGACCCAACAATCAAACCGTTGTTTTGGTCGTTGCCATTGGTTTGGGTACGTTTTTAATAAGTACTTTATATTTCACCAAGGATATTTTATTGACTAAATCCGAAATAGACACTTCTGCGAACGCCAATATGATTATTCTGGATGTGCAAACGGAACAGCGTGAAGCAGTAGAGCAATTGATTACTTCAAAAGGTTTACCCGTAATTGATAATATTCCATTAGTAACTATGCGATTGCACAGCATAAAAGGGGAATTGGTTAATGCCTTGCGACAAGATTCCACGACACAGATAAAGCGCTGGGTGTTAAACCATGAGTTTAGAACCACTTATCGTGATTCTCTAACGAGTTCAGAAGAGTTACAAGAAGGTGTCTGGACTCCTGAACTAAATTCTGATGATCCTGTAGTGATTTCCATTTCAGATAATTTGGCATTGGATTTAAATATTGATGTAGGAGATGCTATTGTGTTTAATGTGCAAGGCGTTCTTATGGAAACGACCATAGGAAGTATTCGCAAGGTTGATTGGCAACAGCTAAAACCAAACTTTTCAGTTGTATTTCCAAAAGGCGTATTGGAAGATGCACCACAATTTAGTGTGATGGCGACTAATGTTCCAAATCAAGAACGTTCAGCAACCTTACAACGTGAATTGGTGGCGAAATTCCCAAATGTTTCTATAATAGATTTAAGACAAGTTTTTACCATTGTAGAAGATATTCTGGATAAAGTGACGTGGATCATTAACTTTATGGCATTCTTTAGTATACTCACAGGTATCATTGTGTTGATAGGTTCAGTACGCACAAGTAAATATCAACGTATTAAGGAAAGTGTATTACTTAGGACCTTGGGAGCAAAGAACACACAGATTTTACAAATTTCAGCATTTGAATATGTATTTTTAGGTTTAATTGGAAGTTTGGTCGGCATATTATTAGCATTATTAAGCAGTCTGTGTTTGGCGTTATTGGTGTTCAAAGAGCCATTCGCACCATCAATGATTCCATTTTTAGTGTTTTTACCTGGTATTACGTTATTGGTTTTAGGAATTGGATTGAGCAATATTCAAACGGTATTGCGAAGTTCACCATTGGAAGTTTTAAGACGTGAAGGGTAACGAATTACCGTAAAAAAGCACACACACCTTTTTGAATTTCTTATATTTGCAGAGCAGATCAAATTTTTTACCAAAGCCAATAATACAAAACCAATGTTTAAAAATTTAATAAATAAATTATTCAATTCAAATAAAACAAATGGAATCCAAGAGGGTACCGTGAAGTTTTTCAATTTCAAAAAAGGATTTGGATTTATAACCCTTAAAGATTCCGAAGAAGAAATCTTTGTACATAAATCTAACCTAGTCGATAAAATCAGGGATAAAAACCGCGTCACCTTTAACATAGAACAAAGTGATAAAGGACCGATTGCAACTAACGTACGCGTCATTAAGAAATAAAGTTTTACAGCATAGATAACATGAGAAAACCATCACCACGATGGTTTTTTTGGTTTATTAATATGGCGTAATGTTTTTTAAAGGATCAAATTATACTATGATTCGATGATAATGCTTGAATTACTTTCCCTTAAATCAGTTCTTATAACTAGAAGTAGTTAAAACTTCCTAAAATTTTTATTTGAACTAATTTATAAATCGATTGCGATAATTATCCTTTAGTATTTCATATAATTTTATAGTAGTAAACCAAAGAGGTTTGCATTAAACAACTAATTAAAACTCAAGAATTATGTCTAAACCATGGCAAGATAAAGCAAAAGGTAATTGGAATATTGCTAAAGGAAAATTAAAACAAGAATGGGGAGAACTTACTGATGATGATCTAGATTATGAAGAAGGTAAGGAAGACGAACTATTAGGTCGAATTCAGAAACGTACTGGAGAATCAAAGGAAACCGTAAATGACTTCCTTGATGATTTAAAGTATTGATTTCTAGAATTTATAAAAAAATTAAAAATCTCGCAGCAGCGGGATTTTTTTATGGCCATCGTTGGTTTAAATCAATTTGGTTACAAAACAAAATTTACCAATAGTATAAAAGAAACAAAGAGAATGAAGATTTTTTAAGTCTTGATTCTCTTTGATATCATAATTTCCTACAGTTGGCATTAACCGACGAAGTACAATGGGTATAATTTCAGCTGTTTAACTTAAGCACCCCAATTATGATGTTACTAAATTAAGGAAAATAATGATAAGTTCCAAATAAAAGAGGCTATAATTTTTGAGGTTTTATGCATTTTAAGCTTATACGCTTGGTGTATTCAAATGTACATATTTAAGAGTGTGGAGGAAAAGAAGGACAGACCAATCTAAAATTTATTATATAACTTAAAAGCGCGTCACACGGTTTGAACATTTAAACTATTTTTATGAAAATAAATACACATTCAAATTTAGAAGTATATTTACTAAACCTTTATACTAGTTTATGCAATCATTACAAGAACTTTTAGATTACGTGATTTTATCAGTGGGTGACTATTCGCTAAAAGTGAGTATGATTGTAAAGATTTTGATAATTATTCTGATCACAAGATTACTATTGTGGATCATTAAAAGAATGCTTTTTAGACGTACAGATGTTAACGAACATGAAAAAGGGAATATCCAGGCGGTTTATCAAATAATACGCTATATCATATGGATCATCACTTTTGGTTTGATATTGGAAACACTAGGGATAAAAGTGACGATTTTACTGGCTGGTTCGGCCGCCTTACTTGTTGGTATTGGGCTTGGGTTGCAACAAACTTTTAATGATATTATTTCTGGAATTATTTTGCTTACAGAACGTTCTATAAAAATCAATGATGTGTTGGAAATTGATGGTATTGTGGTTAAAATACAAACCATAGGGATAAGAACGTCCAAAGGTCTTAATACTGACGATATTTCAATCATTATCCCGAATTCCTTAATAACAACAAGTAAAGTCATCAATTGGAGTCATCAGAATGACAAAACCCGCTTCAGGATTGATGTTGGTGTCGCTTATGGGAGTGATGTGGATAAGGTAATCCGTATTCTCGAAGAAAGTGCATTTGAGCATCCCGATGTCTATGACCGGGAATTAACACAAGGCAGGCTTATGGGTTTTGGCGCTTCGTCATTGGATTTTCAACTGTTATTTTTTAGTAAGAATACCTTTGGGATTGGTTCTATTAAAAGTGATATCAGACGAAATATTGTAAAGAAATTTCAAGAAAATGAGATTATAATAGCCTTTCCTCAACTCGATGTGCATTTCAAGAAAAATGAAGAGGATTCCCAATAACGGCTTATATTACTTAAAACCTAATTTAAATCTTCAACAAAACAGGTTTCAAAATCTTCTGAACATCAACACTGTTTTTCTGTGGAATCAGAAACGTGTTTAAATCGTCAATATGATTGATTTTTTCTTCTTTGTCTATAAAACCATAACCTAAATATTCGCCATCTTTTATCATCACAAAACCTTCTTCATTGTGATTTCTGCCCTTTTCTTTCAGTACGATATTTTTCTTTTGATTGAACATTTCGTGTATTGCGTCAAGAACCCTGTTGTTATAGGCTTCAACCGTTTCTTCATCCCTACAGATGCCTTTACAGTTTTTAATACTATAATGTGAGCATTCTGAAACGGCTTCCTGTAGATGACAATATTTAGGACATAGATTATAACGTTCGCACAACTTTTCCAAATACGACCGTACATCCCGAACATTAAAAAATGTAATGATAGGATTTGGTACCAAACGTGCTTTATTGCTTGCCAAATGCAAAATCCCTTTTCTATCTTCATAAGAAAAAATGGCAAACGATTGAATGGTACGTTTTGCCGAAACATTATAAACAGGAAAGTGATGCTTGATTGCTGCATCTTCCATTAACAAAGCAATTAATTCACTACCTGAAATTTCAAAATCAATGTCTCTGGTTTCCCTCACCATTTGTAGCGACTTTTTAGTTTTGCTATAAAAATGACTGAGCACTCGTTTTTTAATGTTGATAGCTTTACCAACATAAATGACTTTTCCTTTTTTATCCTTAAAATAATAAATACCAGCTGCATTTGGTAAAGCTTCAAAAACTGCCTTGGGAAGGTTAGGAGGTAAGGTCGCTTCTCTAGAATTCTTGTTTAAAAATTCTTTAAAAACGTCATTAGCCTTTTGTTGACTTAATAATATTTCAAATAAAATGACCGTAGCTTCAGCATCGCCTCTAGCTCTGTGTCTATCCACTAAATTGATGTCCAAAGCTTTACATAATTTCCCCAAACTATAAGAACGATGGCCTGGAATTAAACGTCTGGATAAACGAACCGTACACAGTTTCTTTCTGGTAAATTCCATTCCAATACGTTTAAATTCGCCACTTATAATGTTATAATCAAAGTTGACATTGTGGGCCACAAAAATGGTGTCGTCGGTAATGTTCAAAATATCTTGGGCTACTTCTTCAAAGATCGGTGCATCTGCAACCATACCGTTATCAATTCCTGTGAGTGCCGTGATATGGGTAGGAATATAACTTTCTGGATTAATGAGCGATGTAAACTCGTCAATGACCGTTGTACCATCATATTTAAAGATGGAAATCTCGGTCATGCGATTTCCTTGTCCTGTGGTTTCTACATCGATGATGGTATAGATCATAGTCTCATTATTATTCCGCGTTTTTCCAAGTTTCCCTTAGATAGTTTAAATCTTGTTTCATAGAGTTGAAAACAGCTTCTTTGTCCATTGTTAATTTTGAAAGCCCCTTTTCGGCACCTCCTAAATCATACTCTAAGTGTAATGACACAGGCACATTAATTTTATAGGATTTGAGTATTGAAAAATAGCGCTTAAAATCTACCATACCTTCGCCAAGAGGTACGTTTTCAATTTGCCATTTACCGTCTTTATAATCCCATTTAAAATCCTTGATAACTATAGAATTAATATAAGGTCTAATGCGTTGTAAACCCAGTTCCCAACTGCCAGCACCTTCAACAACGGCATGTCTGATATCATATTGACAACCCATATGTTTACCATTGGTAGTTTCCAAAATGGGAAGCAAATCCCAAACAGGTGCACCAACATGTTTTCCTGAATGATTTTGATAACCACCAATTAATCCTAATTCTTCATTCAATTTTTCTAAATCGTAGGCTTGAGCTCCAAACTTTAACTGACTTTCCTGAATGGACCGGTCATCAGGATATTTTAACCAATCCGTGCGGTAATGTGTAAAGCCTAACTGGCTGGCGATTGCCAATACGGTTCTGTTAACGTTATCGTTTATATCCCAAACATTGGTGGACATCATGCTCGTTTTAAGACCATGATTTTTTATAGCTTTTACAGCTTTTGGTAAATCCGTCTTGACATTTTTTGGTAACACATGGCCTTTTCGCCTAACGGTCAAATCCAGTCCATCGAAACCCATTTCTGCAGCTGCTTCGGACATGGCATTATAGTCCAAAAACTGAAGATGTTTCGAAAACAGATGTACTTCGAGTTGGTCCTCAGGAAACAAAATTGTTTTGTCCAATGCATTTTGAAATTTGAATAAAGGCATTGCCGCCAATCCCATGGCAGAAAGTTTGGTAAATTCTCTTCTTGAATATGTATTTTTAAACTTACTCATATAGTATTGAAGTTTATCACTTAATTTACTTGAACAGCAAGTTAATGACTTTAAATGAAATATTGAAAACGATATAATGTTCCAACTTATGTTTTTACATGATTTTACAAGTTTTTAAAACTATAAATAACCTGAATTAAAATTGAAATCGTGGGATATAAAACCCCAGTTAAACTTGTAATAAAGTTATAAGTTTTTTTAGAATATGGTAATTTTCCCATAACCGTTTTTCTATTTTAATATTTTTATTCCCATAAATTATAGGAATCGTAAAGTACACGTTATTATTAGTATTTGAGCAATATTTTTTGTACTTTGTTGAAATACAATGACACCATCCATTAGTATCCTTTATTTTATTAACACTGAATTTATTTCATTTTTTAGATTTCAAACTCACCTCAAACTATTGGGTTTATAACTTTCTAAAAAACACTATTAATTGTAAAACTTATAAAAACCGCTTATGCCAAAATTAGATTTCTCAGCTTATGATACCAAGGGCTTTTACGACGAAATGTTTGATGAAAACAATAATATAAGACCTAATTATCAATTATTTGCAGAACGGCTGCAGAATATGAGTCAGAAAAAATTAAACACACTTCAACATGCCACGGACAGAGCACAGCTCTCATTTGGAATGACTTTTAATGTGTATAGTGACAACCAAGGCATAGAGCGGATACTTCATTTAGACATCATACCCAGAATTATAGCTAATAACGAATGGAATCACCTTGAAAAAGGACTACAGCAACGCATTAAAGCGCTCAACCTTTTCATTCAGGATATATATAATGACCAAAATGTGTTTAAGGATAAAATTATTCCTAAAGAAATGATTCTGTCTAGTGTTTCCTATTTAAAGGAATTAGTCGGTTTTAAACCACCAAAGGATATTTGGTGCCATATTACAGGTTCTGATTTAATCAAAGGTGGAGATGGCATGTATTATGTGCTTGAGGATAATTTAAGATGTCCTTCAGGTGTCTCGTATATGTTAGAAAATCGAGAAATTTTAAAACGAACATTTCCTGAGTTATTCGAAAAACTCGATGTAAAACCAGTTTATAATTACACCCATACTTTAAGGGATACTTTAGAATCGCTAGTTGATATTGATAAACCGACTGTTGCAGTTATGACACCAGGAATTTATAATTCGGCTTATTTTGAGCATTCCTATTTAGCACAACAAATGGGAGCAGAGTTGGTGGAAGGACGCGATTTAATTGTTAAAAATGATATGGTTTACATGATTACGACCAATGGTCTGAAGCGTGTGGATGTAATTTACCGTCGTGTGGATGATGATTTTATTGATCCAGAAGTCTTTAATAAGAAATCTTTATTAGGTACACCTGGTCTTTTTAGGGCCTATCTCAAAGGCAACGTGGTTTTAGTCAATGCACCCGGAACAGGCGTTGTGGATGACAAGGCGGTTTATGCCTATATTCCTAGAATCATTAAATACTATATGGGTGAAGATATGATTTTGCCTAATGTAAAAACGTATATATGTGATGAAAAGGATGATTGCAAATATGTGATTGAAAACATTCATAATTTGGTAGTGAAACAAACTGATGCTTCCGGCGGATATGGGATGCTGATTGGACCAAAATCCACTAAAAAAGAGCAAGAGGAATTCATTGCAAAAATCAAGAACAAACCAAGAAATTATATAGCCCAACCGATGATTAACTTATCAAGGGTGCCAACAATAGCAGACAATACCATCGAAGGACGCCACGTAGATTTAAGACCTTATGCTTTGTATGGAGAGGATATAAAAATTATTCCGGGAGCATTGACACGTGTGGCACTGAAAAAAGGGTCTATAGTGGTCAATTCATCTCAAGGAGGAGGCAGTAAAGATACTTGGGTTTTAAATAGTTAAAAAAAAATTTATGTTAGGAAGAGTCGCAAACACTATATATTGGATGAATAGATATCTTGAACGTGCAGAGAATTACGCACGCTTTATGGATGTGAATTATAATTTGTCATTGGAATTACCACCTAATGAAGTAGAGCAGTGGCAGCCACTAGTTCTTATTACAGGCGATTGGGAATTGTATGAATCGCTATATCCGAATGTTGAAAAAAGCAAGGTTATTTATTTCTTGACCTTCGATAAAGAAAACCCGAATTCTATTTTTAATTGTATCCTCAATTCAAGGGAAAATGCAAGAGCCGTAAGAGCAGAGATAACAAAAGAAGTATGGGAACAAATAAATGCGCTTTATTATTTAGTAAAAAACGCAGCAGCTAAAAAAAATCAATCGGATAAAGAATTGAGGCGTTTGTTTACCGATATAAAAAATGGTTGTCAATTGGTTTACGGAATGTACTATGCCACAATTTCCCGTAACGAAGGTTGGCATTTTGCAAAATTGGGTCAAATAATTGAACGTGCTGATAAAACCTCTCGGGTTTTAGATGCTAAATATCATTTGTTATTAAAGTCACCAAAATTAATTGGGTCTTCATTAGATTTAATTCAATGGGCTGCACTTTTAAAATCGGTTAGTGCTTTTGATATGTACAGAAAAAAGAATGGAAAACTCACGTCTTCAGGAATTGCAGAATTCTTGATTTTAGATACGGAATTTCCACGTTCTATATTAGCTTGTTTATTGAGTGCGGAACGTTGTCTGATTACTCTCTCTGGTAGTTCTGTTGGTTTTAGTAACAATGCACAACGGCAATTGGGTGTTTTAAAATCCCAGTTGGAATATGCAGATATCAATGATATTATAGCCAATGGCATGCATGAATATTTGGATAATATCCAATTGAAATTAAATGATATTTCTTCGGCTATTTATAATTCATTTTTTTCGATAGAACCTTATGTTCAAAATCAGTCTCAGAGTCAGGTGCAATAGAAAATGGTTAGGTTTAGTTTGGTGTGATAAAATTAAAAAGAAGAAAGTTCAAACCAGACCCAGACCTTATTGTGAACTTCTAAAAGAGACACTTCGACTTCGCTCAGTGTGACAGCATTAAAACTATTGAACATAAAGTGTAAATGATATTCAAAATCACACATCAAACCGAATATGTTTTTGATTCAGAAGTATTTCTGGAACCACATTATTTGAGGTTTCAACCAAGGCAAACAGCTTATGTGGATGTCAATGACTTTTCTATTGAAATATCACCAAAGCCCACAGGACAAAAAATCATCTTAGATGAGGAACAAAATGTTTTAAACTTTTGTTGGTTTGAAGATACGACTGATAGGCTAAGTATTACAGCAACAACACTATTGGAAACCAAAGCCTTTAATCCATTTGAATTTCTTATTTATCCGTTATATTATAATCAGCTTCCGCTTCAATATGAAACCCCTCAGAGCAAATTATTGTTTTCAAGTTTAGAAGGTCAACTTATATCAGAAGAACTTTTGGATTATGGAAATGCGATTATAAAAACTTCTAATTTTAGAACCATTCCTTATCTAACCTTACTTACCAAACAATTACATGATGATTTTAAGGTGGAATACAGAGCCGTCGGTTCGCCATTGTTACCCGATGAAACCTTTCAATTAAAAAAAGGATCTTGTCGCGATTTGTCTTGGATGCAAATACACCTTTTAAGACAACAAGGTCTTGCAGCCCGTTTTGTAAGTGGCTATTATTATTTTGATATGGAACACCCTGAATACGAATTACATGCTTGGGTGGAGGTTTTTTTACCAGGAACAGGTTGGCTTGGTTTAGATCCCAGTCATGGTGTTTTAACTGGAAATACGCATTTCCCGATAGCTTCAAGTGCCAATTCCATACAAACTATGCCAGTTTCGGGAGGCATTCGAGGTAGTGCGACTTCCAAACTCATCACTAAATTATTAATTGAAAAATTATAATTTAATGGTGCTTAATTACTAATTTTGCCCGATATTTTAATTAAATACAATAGCGTTTCGTCGTTATCATAACATGAAAATATTTCAATGCGGTAACTGTAAATCCTCTTTGTTTTTTGAAAACTACAGTTGTGACAACTGTGGCCAATTAACAGGTTATAGAGCTTCAGATCGTATGATGCTCAGTTTTTCGCCTGATATAGCGACTCTTATTTCAGATCGAGATCATAAGGAATACAAGTATTGCAAAAATAAGGAATACAATGTATGTAATTGGGTCATTGAAAAAGATGATCTTGAAGATTATTGTAGTGCCTGTCAATTAAATAGAACGATACCAAATCTTTCGAATGCCAATTCAGATAATTTTGACAATTGGAAAAATCTTGAAGTAGCTAAACATCGCCTCATTTATCAACTTCAAAAAATAGGTTTGTCCTTACCGAGTAAATTGCAAAATGAGGATGGCTTATGTTTTGATTTTGTTGAAAAACTCGGTAATCCCAAAATAATGACAGGCCATGCCGATGGCGTTATTACAATTCTGATTAAAGAAGGAAATTCAGTTTCTAGAGAGCAAGCCCGAAAAGATATGACAGAACCCTACAGAACTTTGGTTGGGCATTTAAGACACGAAGTCGGTCATTATTTCTGGGATCGCTTAGTGAGAGATAACCCGAAAGTGCTCGCAGAATTTAGAACTATTTTTGGAAATGAAGAACTAGATTATTCTCAAGCACTTCAAACGTATTACAAGGAAGGTGCACCTAAAGATTGGCAAAAATCATACATAAGTGAGTACGCAACTTCTCATGCGTGGGAAGATTGGGCAGAAACTTGGGCCCATTACTTGCATATTATGGACATGGTGGAAACTGCTTATTTTTTTCGACTTAATGTAAAACCAAAATTTAACAATAAAGCCTTAACTACAAAAGTGTCGTTTGATCCTTATACTAAATACAACTTTGATGTCATTGTCAGAATGTGTGTGCCGTTATCATTGGCCGTAAATAGTATCAATAGAGCTATGGGAATTCCTGATGTCTATCCGTTTGTGATTTCGTCAGTAATTATAGAAAAATTGAGATTTATTCATCAGTTATTGCTTCCTAAACGTTAGGGATTATGAAATAGAAATTACTGTTGCGATTGACTCTGCATTTGATTGAGATGTGATGTTGCCGGTCTCAAATCCACTGAAACTTCCATTTTGTTTTTACCCATACTGTAAATAACGCCTTTTAAAGGTGGTACGTCATAATAATCTCTACCATGCGCCACTACAATATGCTGGTCTTTTGGAATTTGGTTATTTGTTGGATCGAAATCCACCCATCCAAAATTCGGGAGATAAACAGAAAACCATGCGTGGGACGCATCAGTTCCAATTAATTTTTCTTTTCCTTTTGGTGGAACAGTTTCTATATAACCACTAACATATTTAGCAGGCAAACCCATAGATCGAACACAGGCAATGGCTATTTGTGCAAAATCTTGACATACGCCTTTTTTGGCTACCATCACTTCTGTTAATGGTGTTGCAATATTTGTGAATCCTGGTACAAAATCAAAATCGGTGTAAATCCGCTGCATTAGTTCGTACGTCGCTTCATAAAATGAACGTTCTGGTTTAAAAGATATGGATGCATAATTGGCGATATCTTCATTTCCTTTTGAAATTAGAGGCGAAGGCATCACAAATTGTCGTACATCAATACTATCAGCATCTGTTTTTTTTAAATGTTTTAAGGTGTCTTCAATAGTGATTTTTTTTCCTATCGAAAATTGTTCGGCATTAAATTGAGCCTCATAATTTCGTTCTACTTTGCTTCTTGCAATAACCACCAATTCCTTATGATGTTGTTGTATAGAGAAACGCGTGACCGCATTCCCGAAAAAATCCAGTCGTTCTGAGAGGTCTGTTGGCGTAGGAGAGATTTCTAATTTATAATCCAAAAGTGTTTGACCTGGAAAACTTTTAGGTTTTATAGTGGTCATATTATGACAAAATGAAGCTCCATGCTCGTAGGTATATTTCGTTTTGTGCCAAAGATCGAAAATCATATTAAGTCGTTATATTACGATCAACCAACTGTTTTTGTGGTTGTGAATGATTAAAATAAGTATCTGAAATAGACAACGACGTTGTATGTAATAAATCACTTAACTCTGAAAGGGAATGATCTAAGTTGTCACGCATATTGGATTCTGGATTGATCGTTAACAAGTCTGTTATATTTAATCCTTCCATTTTTGAAATAACAATGTTCATGTTCTGCTGGCAAATCGTTAGTTCTGCATTTTTATTTGTTACAGGTAACTTATCAATGTCTTTTTTTAATCGGTGCATTTGATAGGTTAATGATCTAGCATATTCTTTATCTAAAATGATTAAATTCAAAACGTTTTCTAAACTTAGATAGGAGTTATAACTATATCTGTAGATGTTCAAACTTTCATGGCTGTTTAATAAGGATTCTAAAATTTCATATTCTAATTCCTCATCATAATTCACAATCAACAACGCTCGAAACTTTTCTATATTCATAGCACTATTCTCTAGCTGTAAACCAATAAAGTAGAGTAGGAGCCCTTGACGTACTAAAATACTCTCTTCGGTCAGGGCCATAAAAGCGATGAGTCTGGTAATGATTTTATCAAAGAAATTCGTCAGTTTAAAAACGGTGTAACTATCTTCCTTTTTTAAAGTTTTTATATGCTTCTGTATGCCATCAAAAACACGCCACATATCCCTAGACCACAAATTACGTAACGAATAATAGGAGGTGTTGAAACTTTGCATGGATTGCGCAAAACTACCCACTTTATTTTCATCTAAAATAATTGCTTTTATTTCTTTGAGTGGATTATTCAGTACCTCATCATTTTCGGACATAAATCCGGGAAAGGTGGATGTAATTTTTGTTATGGATTGAAATAGTATTTTAAGGCTTTCAGATTCCGGCTTTCGATCATTGTATTGGGCATGTGTCATCTGACTTAAGACCATTCGTAAATATCTGGCAGTTACCAAAGCTCTACCAATATAGCGACCTGACCAAAATAAATTTTCTGCCGTATTACTAGGAACATCATTCAATCCCGTTGATGCACTGGAATTCGATTTGTTCCAAGAATAATTTTGAAGATTTGGCTGTGGCAAGTCATTGACCACCCAAAAATCTTTACTGGTTCCACCTCGTTGATTAGAAACAAACAATTCTTCCCGTTCTGGAGCCACTCTAACCAAACCACCTGGCATCACGGAATAACTAGAATCTTTAGCAATGGCAAATGTTCGACATGAAATTTTACGAGGTTCCAGTTCGCTTTTTACAAAATTTGGTGCGGTGGAAAATGATATTTTTTCCTGTGCCACAAATTTATGTGGATAATTCAAAATTTCTTTTTTAAGATTCTCGAGTGCTTTTTTGTCTAAAAATTCACAAAAATAGATATGCTCTCTATTGGATCTATCAATTCGTTTTACTACAAAGGACGATAAATCTTCCAGCACGTGTTTTCGTTCTTTTTCTTGACCACACCACCATGAGGCTATTTGTGGAAGCATTAAGTCTGCATCTAAAAAATACTTACAAATATTTTTCATGAAAGGATTCAAAGCAGGATTTTCCAATACACCACTACCAATAGGATTTACAATGGTCACATTTTGCAAACGCACGGCTTCCAATAAACCAGCGACACCTAAATAAGAATCTTCTCGTAATTCTAAGGGATCCATAAAGCTGTCGTCAATTCGTCTTAGAATAACATCGACTTGTTTTAACCCTTTTAAGGATTTTAACCAAACTTTGCCGTGTCTTACGACTAAATCATTTCCTTTAACTAGTGGATGCCCTAAAAATGAAGACAGATAGGAATGTTCAAAATAGGTTTCATTATGCGGTCCTGGTGTTAGAATTACAACCATGGGACTTTCTACATTTGTAGTTGCCGAATTGAGTAACAACTCGTTTAGGTCGTTAAAGAAATTAGAAGGTTGGGCAACATTGATATTGGTATATAGCTCTGGAAAAATTTTACTAGTAGAAAATCGGTTTTCCAAAGCATAACCCATACCAGAAGGTGCTTGTGTTCTATCATTTACAACCCACAATCTGCCATCTGGACCTCTCGCTAAATCTGCAGCATATATTAAAAGCTGTTTAGACGTTTTATACTGAATTTTATCGCAAGACCTTAGAAATCCACTATGGGCATAAATGACTTCTGGAGGAATAATACCGTTTTTAAGCAACTCTCTTTTTCCGTATAAATCTTTTAAAACAAGATTTAATAGTTCCGCACGTTGTTGAATGCCTTTTTCAACCTTATTCCACTCATTTTGATGAATAATATAAGGAACAACGTTTAAATCCCAAGGTCTGTTTAATCCTTTTGGGTCGTTGTAAACATTATAAGTAACGCCATTCTCTGCCAAAAGCCAATCGATCTCTGTTTGCTTTAAAGCTAAATTTTCAGGGCCTATTTTAGATAAATTCTGAGACAATACTTTCCAGTTGTCTTTTATGTCCATTTTGGACGTGAGCAATTCATCATAGCGTGTAGATGCCGAAAAATAGTTTTCAAATAAGGTTTTTGTTACGGTCTTCATATAATATGCAACAACGCTATTTATTTTTTACGTAAATCTAAAGTATAAGGAAATTCAAAATTAACTGGTAATTCTTTATAAGAAAAACGTTTTGAGCTACTTTTTTCTTGAACGCTTCTGGACGTCGGTTCTGTATCAAAAGTCATATTTTCAAAAGGACTAATTTCTCCTTGTGTATGTCCAAATTCCCAAAAACGGTTAATTCTTCTCGATTCTGCTTCAAAACTATTCACAGGATGCACATCATAAGATCGACCTCCAGGATGCGAAACAAAATAGGTACAACCACCAATGGAACGCTTGTTCCAAGTATCGACGATATCAAAAACCAAAGGTGTATCTGCTTCAATTGTTGGGTGTAATGCAGAATACGGATTCCATGCCTTGTATCGAATGCCAGAAACATATTCGCCTTTTACACCTGTACTTTTTAATTGCACTTTTACGCCGTTACAGGTTAATACATAACGTTCATCGACAAAATTAGAGACTTTTACTTGCAGTCGTTCCAAAGAAGAATCAACGTATCTGGCTGTTCCACCACCAGTCATTTCTTCTCCTAAAACATTCCAAGGTTCAATGCCTGCTCTTAATTCTAAGTGGATCGTATTGATTTCTACCATGCCATGAAGTGGAAATCTAAATTCGAAAAATGGATTAAACCAATCTTCTTCAAATTGGTAACCTGCTTTATTCAATTGAGAGACAATGTCCTTAATATCTTCACGAACATAATGTTCTATCAAAAATTTATCATGCAATTCCGTTCCCCAACGCACCAAGTTATGTTCATAAGGTTTTTTCCAGAACCAAGATACCAAGGCTCTTACCAATAGCATTTGAACTAAACTCATCTTTGGATGTGGTGGCATATCAAAACCACGCAATTCCAAAATACCCAAACGTCCTGAAGACGAATCTGGCGAATATAATTTATCGATACAGAATTCCGCTCGGTGTGTGTTTCCTGTTAAATCCGTCAATAAGTGTCGGAACAAACGATCTGTTAACCAATACGGCACTTCACCTTTTTTAGGAATTTGACTAAAGGCAATTTCCAATTCATACAAATTATCTTGACGTGCTTCATCTACTCTTGGCGCCTGACTTGTAGGTCCAACAAAAGAACCAGAAAATAAGTAACTTAAACCTGGATGATGTTGCCAAAAAGTTAATAAACTGCGTAACAAACTTGGTTGTCGCAATAGCGGACTATCCGCAGGACTTGTACCTCCCAGCGTCACGTGGTTTCCTCCACCAGTGCCAGTATGCTTACCATCTAGCATAAACTTTTCTGTACCTAATCGGGATAATTTGGCTTGTTCATAGAATGTAAAAGTGTTGTGGCATAAATCTTTCCAATTGGTTACCGGATGCACATTGACTTCAATGACACCTGGATCTGGTGTTATTTTAAGCGATTCCAATCGGTTATCTTTTGGTGGATCGTAACCTTCCATGATTACAGGAATTTTTAGTTCTTTGGCTGTAAATTCGATAGCCGCAATTAGATCCAAAAAGTTCTCAGCCGAGTCCAATGGAGGTAAAAACAAATACAATTTACCGTCTCTTATTTCTGAACAGATAGCCGTTCTTACAAAATAATTAGGTTGATCAGTATCTAATCCTTTTTCTAAAAATTCTTTATGTCGTTTTTTAACAATATCCCTAAAACTTGGTAAACGCTTCTTTTGAGAAAATAAATCGGGTTCATAGGATGGGAAAACTTCGTGTTCTGATTTTTCCAATAATGAATTTAATGGCAATCTTAATCCCATTGGTGAATTTCCTGGTGTTAAGAATAAGTGTTGTCTTCTAAACTCCCATTCACTAGTGAACCATTTTCCTTTTGTACGGTTTAAAGGCAATAAATACCCAACAGGTGTTGACGTGCCATTTTCGAGAATCTCCTTTAATTTGTTTTTTACTAAAGTATTGTCTCGGTCCTTTGTAGGGTCGATGTCTATTGGAAGGTTGCCGTGTTCCCATAAAAAGTAAAACGCATCTTCAAAACCGGGTAAAATATGTGCTTTGGAAACACCTAAATAGGTCGTTAAGGTTTCTAAAAATAATTTATCCGTATCAGGCGGTACTGTGTAGTCATCGGCATAAGTGGCCAAATACTTTTTGTTGTACCAAATAGGTCTTTGATCTTTTCGCCAACAAATTTCTATTTGCCATCGTGGTAAAGGTTCGCCTGGATACCATTTTCCTTGGGCATGGTGTAGCACACCACCTTTTCCAAATGCATGGTGCAATCGCTTGGATAAATCTTTAGCTAGTTGACGTTTGTGCGGTCCATCTGCATCCGTATTCCATTCAGGAGATTCCAGATCATCAATAGAAATAAAAGTCGGTTCGCCACCCATGGTTAGGCGCACGTCATTTTTTTGTAATTGCTTTTCTACTTTATGACCGAGTTTATCAATGGCTTTCCATTGGTCTTCGGTATAAGGTTTTGTAACTCTTGGCGATTCAAAAATTCGTTTTACGGAGTTTTCAAAAAAGAATTCCGTTTCACATTTATCGGTCATACCAGATACAGGTGCAGCACTTTCAAAAGAAGGTGTGCAGGCCAAAGGAATATGACCTTCGCCAGCGAGTAATCCAGACGTGGCATCAAAGCCGATCCAGCCAGCACCTGGCAAATAAACTTCTGCCCAAGCATGTAAATCTGTAAAGTCCTCTTCAGGACCAGATGGCCCATCCAATGATTTTTCATCCGAACTTAACTGTACCAAATAACCCGAGACAAATCGTGCACCAAAACCTAAATGTCGTAAGGTTTGCACAAATAACCACGCATAATCCCTACAAGATCCTGTTTTTGTCTCTAAAGTTTCTTCACAGGTCTGTACACCAGGATCCATTCGGATGTTGTAATTTAAATATTCATAAATCTTTTGATTGACATGAATTAAGAAATAAATGGTTTTTCTAGGTGTATAATCCAGAGTTTTTAAAAATTCTTTTAACAATTTGCCTTTATCCGTAATTTCTAAATAAGGCTGTAATTCCTTTTTAACTGTTTCTGAATATTCAAAAGGAAATTCTTCCGCAGACTCTTCAATAAAGAAATCAAAGGGATTGATGGTTTTTAAATCCGCAATAATTTCAACATCGATTGATAGTTCATCGGTTTTATCTGGAAATACCAAACGCGCCACATAATTACCAAATGGGTCTTGTTGCCAATTGAAGAATTGGTTTTCAGGCTTTATTTTTAAGGAATAGGATTCAATTGGTGTTCTGGAATGAGGCGCAGGACGTAATCTAAACACATGAGGTGATAATGAGACTTTACGATCGTACTTATAGGTGGTTTTGTGGGATATTACAATTTTTAATGCCATAGATTAGAATAGATATTATAAATGAAATAGCTCGGAAGCTACTAAATTCAGAAACAAATTTAAGTTTTTAAAATAAGGAAAAAGTATTGAAATCACACGTTTATTTCACTTTTTACGAAAAAATATGTTAAAAGCAGAATAGACTATTAATTTAGGAATAAAAACATTAAAAAATACTCAATTCAGAATATGTGGTGACATCCTCAAGCAGTTCCATGCCTCTAAAGGAATTGCCGTGCTTATTTAATTTTGGACTCCAAACGGCAATTGCATAATTATTCGGATAGAGCGTTACGATGCCACCACCAACGCCACTTTTACCAGGTAAGCCTACTCGAAAGGCAAACTCGCCAGATTCGTCGTAAAAACCACAGGTTAGCATTAAGGCATTGATACGTTTTGATTTTGTTTTCGAAATAATTTTTGAACCATCTGATATTTTATGACCATTATTGGCTAAAAAGGTAAAGGTCTGTGACAGTTGCTGACATGTCATTTCTAAAGAACACATATCGAAATAGAAATCGAGTACTTCTGCGGGTTCGTTTTTAATATTTCCAAAGGATTTAATAAAATTACAGAGTGCAACATTTCTGTAACCGGTTCTTTTTTCGGAATCGGCTATTTTATAGGAGTAGGTAAGATGTGGTAAGCCACTCAAGTCCCTAACAAAATCCAAAAATTCCTTCTTGGCGTTGTCGAGATGTGACATTAATATGTCGCAAATCACGATGGCACCGGAATTTACAAACGGATTACGTGGAATGCCCTTGTAGGTTTCCAATAATAACAAGGAATCGAATTTAGTGCCAGAAGGTTCCACATCGACGCGTTTCCATAAGTCTTCTCCAATAATTTTATATGCCAAGGCTAATGATAGTACTTTGGCAATACTTTGGATTGAGAATTTTTCCTGATGATCACCAATTCCAAAACTGCTGCCATCGATGTTGGTCATATGGACTCCAAATTTTGTAGGATCTATGTTGGCGAGTTCAGGAATATAGGTCGCTAATTCCCCTTCGTCTTTAAGTAAACGTACTTTATTATAAGCGGTTTCTATGATGTCTTTGTAGTAGGATGTCATGAATTTAATGGTCTATAGAAAATTGAGCGAAGGTAAGATTAAATTTTGGGTCTTATTGGTATAATATTCAAATGGTTTATTGAAATTTTAAGTTACAGGACATATTCCGGGTTTCAATCCCAAGTATTTTCCAATTTTATATTAAATGATTCGCTCATAATTTAATATAAGTGTTAAGGAAGAGTCCTTTAAATGACTTTCTTTATTTACTCGGAAGAAGCTCCAGATGCTGAAATATTTCGTAAAGTTTGCGAAATCATATCAAGAGTGTCATTGTGATCGTTAACATTATGTCTATCTGCCAAATAGAAAGGATCGTTATAGATTATAATGACGTCTCCGTTGCTCTCTTCGTAGATTAACAGTTTTTGAGGTAAATCTAAAGCTATGGTTTTTGACTCGGACATCAAAGGTGTTCCTAAAGCAGGATTTCCAAAAATAATTAGTTTAGCTGGTGTCAATGTCAGGGAAGCGCTTTGTGCATTGGCTTGATGATCTAATTCTGCCATTACAGACACCTTTTCTAGTTTATTTATAGTTTCTACAATTAAATTATAGGTCGTATTAAAGTCATTTTCACTGGCAACGGAAATAATTCCATTGCCCTGTCGTGGAGTTACCGCGTTTAGAATCGCGTCTTTGTTGGTTGCACTATTAACAATATTTGTGAGTGCATTTTCAATCATTTCCGTAGTTGAAATGTTACCTAAATTATATCTCTTAACAAGGTAATTAACAGAATTATAGGCGACCACAGTATCCCCATCTTCCTCAGTATATACCGTAATACGTTGTGGTAAATCTAATCCAGCTTTAATATTATTTTGCATAATAGGTGTTCCTAACTTTGGATTTCCAAAATACACGGTCCGTGTAAAATCTAAAGATAATCCAATGTTTTCAGCATTTTCAGAATGATTGATTTCTGCAACAATCCCAATGTTTTCATTGTCATTTAAAGTTGAAATAATGGCATTGTAAACACTGGCAGGAGACTGGTCAGTTTCTATGTAACCTATGCCATCCGTATCTGGGAAGGTATTCATAGGGTTTTGGTTGTTCTCATTACTATTTTTGCAAGTTGAAGATAATAACAGCAGACTGAACAGGATAGAGGTAAATTTTAAACTTATCATTTCTTTTATTTCATATGGTTAGGTTTCAATATACTGACGATTACATGTTTATTGTATCATTATAGCGTATAATATTGACGTAATTCATTTTATTATTATCAACTAAAATAAAAAGTTTTGATATTAATGAATTGGGTTATGTAATATTTAATCAATAAGTTACGACCAAATACTAAAAATAATATTGGAACGATTGGTAATAAAAAAAACGATATCTTAATCTTGTAAATAATATTTCAGGATATCAATCATTTGTAAACACTTGTGCAGTTTCTTAAATGGTTAATTTCCTTTAGTAATGGGTTAAAATTGTTGTTTTTTAAACCTGATTATCTGTGTAATTTTAGGGTCTAAGTTATTGAATGAAACATAAAGTAATTGACTTTTGAAGTCGCTAAAAAGAAACATTCGGTACGACTAACTCAAATATAAAAGCCCTAGATGTTATCGAGGGCTTTTGTAGTTCTTTATGGTTATCACTTTCTGATGTAAGAATTTTCGATAGCGAACCCGCTTATGATACGCCTATGACCCGCTTTAGACAGAGAGAAGACCCGAGGGAGAAAGTCTATACATATCATATCTCACTTTTGTAAATTATAAGTTATTTTTCAGCTTTCACCATCAGGATGTCGATCGTTCGTTAATGGTCGTGCAGTTCTAGCACCTGGAATATCAAGATTTTCTTTCGCATAATCAGGTTCGTTTTTATGCTTTTTAAGTAATTCGGCTTTATCATAAACCTGATTTTTGGTTTCAGATCTGCTATCTGCATTTGTTGTACTCTTTTTAAAATTTTCAGGTCTGTCTGAAGTGTTATGGTCTTTGCTTTTCATATCTTTAGGTTTTAATCAAATTTATAAATTAAGTATTGTGCTTGTTGACTTTAAACCTTATTATATTAATGCTTTTAATAAAATTGAGGCTATATGAGATCCATGATACTTCCTTCAGAATGAAAACATTGATAAATTACTAATTTGAATACTATTATAAAACCACTTAAAAAAAACAATATCATGAAAACTACAATCCTGATGCTTTGCTTATTAATAGCATTCAATAGTATCGCTCAAAGTGATAACCACACAGATTCCTTAAACCTTAAAACAGTTGATGACCTTGCCTTTATGAAAGGCACATGGAAAGGCGATGGCTGGATTATGATGAACAGGGAGCGTAAAGAATTCACACAGACCGAGACTATTGATTCTAGAGTGGATAACACCATCCTTGTTATTGATGGAATTGGGATTGCGAAAGATAGTAGCGCTGTTGAGCCAAAGGTTGTACATAATGCTTTTGGCGTCATATCTTATAACGAGACCTTAAAATCAATTACTATGCTCTCTTTTTCTTCAACTGGAGGGAAAATGGAAAACGAAATGAGGCTGATTGGAGACATGAAATTGGAATGGTCTTTTAAAGATGAACGTGGAGGTACCGTGAGATTTAGAGAAGATTTTTCTGAAAACGGTTTATGGATTGAAAAAGGGGATTACTCTTTTGATGGCAACCAATGGTTTCCATTTTTTGAGATGAGATTGGAGCGGCAGGATGATAAATGGTAGTTTCCTTATCCGAAATGATAAAAAGTCATGATCGTAAAAAAGATTAGGTTATCGTTTATCAATGTCTTTAAACAGTATAAAAACGCTTCAAAAAAACATTTACTTTGGTGTCTTAACGCATTAGATATCATTTAAAAAAATACAAGAACCAAAACTGATGAAAATCTGTATTGCACAAACAAAATCCTTAAAAGGAAAGGTTCAACACAACATTCATAATCATCTACAATTAATTGAACGCTCAATACCATTTCATTCAGACTTAGTCATATTCCCAGAGTTGTCCATCACAGGTTATGAGCCAGATTTAGCCAAGGAACTGGCGACAACTTTTGAAAATGACATGTTTAATCCATTTCAAGAAGTGTCTGATAAAAACGACATCACTATCGGTATTGGAATGCCTACCAATGGAACAGAAGGTACCTTTATCAGTATGCTTATTTTTCAACCGAGAACACAACGAACGGTCTATTCTAAACAACTATTACATGCGGACGAAAAGCCCTATTTTGTTTGTGGAACCCATCAAACCTACTTACATATTAAGGATAAGAAAATTGCTTTAGGCATTTGCTGTGAAACCTTACAACAAGAGCATATTTTAAATTCCAACAAAAATGGTGCAGACCTTTATATTGCAAGTGTAGCCAAATCAAAAGCTGGTGTTGATAAAGCTTATTCTCACTTTTCAAAAATGGCAAATGAATTTAATACACCTATTCTAATGTCTAATTGTATAGGCATTTGTGATAATTTTTTAAGTGTTGGTCAAAGTGCAGTATGGAATAATAAAGGCGATTTATTAGAGAAACTTGACGACGAAAGTCAAGGACTATTGATCTATGATACTGAATTGGAAACAGTAGAAATTCATCAATTAAAAATCGCGAAAGGTCAATTATCCGATTTAGAAGCCGTATTTCAAATGTATCTCAATGCCAAAGATGAACTGGAAAATAATGGCATTTATCAATGGACAGCTAATTATCCTACACATGCTATCATTGAAAATGATTTAAAAAACGGCACCCTTTTTACATTGAAAAATAGTAACGAGCTAATTGGAGCCATCAGTATTAGTGAAGAACAGGAAAAAGAATATCAATCCGTTAATTGGAAATTTAATGCTTCAAAAGTATTGGTAATTCATAGACTTGTTGTAAATCCAAAACATCAAAATAAAGGTCACGCTAGAACCTTAATGGATTTTGCTGAAAATTTAGCCAAGGAAAATAATTATACGTCCATAAGATTAGATGCTTATTCTCGAAATACAAGCGTCCTTAAATTTTATAAAAAGCGCAATTATATCATTCGAGGAGAGGTCAATTTTCCGGAACGTGAACATGTTTTTTATTGTATGGAAAATGAACTAATAGAACTAAAACCGAAAAAACAATAGTTATGAAAACAGCAATAACCTCAGTCAGCGGACAATTAGGCTCAGCAATAGCAAAGCAACTTATTCAGGAAATAGAAAAAGAAAATGTCATTGGAATTGCATGATCACCTGAAAAAGCGAAACATCTTGGTATTAAAATAATAAAAGGAGATTACAATAATCGTGAAGAATTTGACGAAGCATTTGTTGGAATTGACACGGTTATGTTGCTTTCTGGAATGGACGAACCTCATCAACGAATTCAACAGCATAGAAACGTCATTGAAGCTGCAAAGAACAATGGAGTAAAAAAGATAGTTTACACCAGTATTATTGGAACAGAAGAAGGTAATGCTTTTAGTCCAATTGTACAAAGTAATCGTCAAACTGAAAAAGACATTCAAAATTCAGGATTAGATTGGGCAATTGGTAGAAACGGAATTTACATCGAGCCCGATTTAGAATACATAGATACGTATGTAAAAGAAGGTGAGATTAGAAATTGTGCTGGCGAAGGCAAATGTGCTTATACAAGTAGAACTGAATTAGGATATGCTTATGCTAACATGCTTACAGATGATAAGTATAACGGACAGATTTACAATTTGGTTGGAGAACCAATTACGCAAGCGCAATTAGCAGATTCCATTAATCAAGTTTATGGAACAAATCTCATATTCAATTCGGTTTCTGTTGAAGCTTACACGAAAGAAAGGAAAGCAGAGTTAGGGGATTTTATGGGAACCATTATTGCGGGAATTTATGAAGGTATACGAAATGGAGCTAATAATGTTAATTCAGATTATGAAAAAGCATCTGGAAGATCACATAAAACAGCTTTAGAGATTATAAAGGAATTTAAGCCTA
Source organism: Winogradskyella schleiferi (assembly GCF_013394655.1). Lineage (NCBI taxonomy): Bacteria > Pseudomonadati > Bacteroidota > Flavobacteriia > Flavobacteriales > Flavobacteriaceae > Winogradskyella > Winogradskyella schleiferi. The sequence goes on along the minus strand of NZ_CP053351.1, from coordinate 1,994,798 downwards.
AAATTAATGATTGGAAACCTTAAACCTTAACCACCATTTTTCCCGAATTCTTTCCATCAAATAAATCGATAAACGCTTGTGGAATATTCTCAAAACCTTCAACTATAGTTTCAGAATACGTAAGTTTATCTTCTGCTAACCAATTTGATAGCTCATTGATAGCTTCTGGGAATTTATCTTCATAATTGGAAACTATGAAGCCTTGCATCAGTGCGCTATTCTTAATTAAAAATGGTCTTACACTTACACTTTTAGGCGTTTCGGTATTGTTATAAACGGCTATGGCTCCACAATTAATAGTTCTGGAAAATTTATTGATATTAAATAATACAGCATCGGAAATTTCTCCACCAACATTATCCCAATACACATCCACACCATTTGGTGCGGCTTCTTTGATGGCAGCTCTCATGTCTTCAGTGGCGTTGTAATTGATACCTGCATCAAAGCCAAATTTAGATTTAAGCATTTCAACTTTTTCGTCAGTTCCAGCGATGCCAATAACTCTAAGTCCCTTTATTTTCCCAATTTGCCCAACGACACTACCAACAGCTCCTGCAGCACCGGAAACGACCAAAGTTTCTTCTTTTTCAGGTTTCCCGATTTGGGTCAATCCGCAATAAGCCGTTAAACCTGTCATGCCCAATATACCCAAATAGGCGCTCAAGTCAGCTTTTGAAGGATCTACTTTAGTGAGGCCTTCACCTTTAGAGACCTGTTTTGTTTTCCAATCCAACATCCCTCTAACATCATCACCTACATTAAATTTATCGTTTTTAGAATCGATGACCTTAGCGATAACAAGCGAATGTATAGGTTTTCCTACTTCAAAAGGTTCAACATACGATTTGGCATCGCTCATCCGTCCTCTTAAATACGGATCAACGGAAACGTAAAGCGTTTCTAGAATGAGTTCGCCATCACTGCAACTTAGCTCAGTGTCTTCTTTTTTAAATTCGAAATCTGAAAGTGTTGGTTTTCCTTCTGGTCGGTTTTTTAATAAAATAGTATGAATCATGGTCTCGTTTGTTTTAGAGCTGATATACTTTTACTAATCTAATGGGAATGGTTAATTCGTAGAAGAGGATTTTAAACCAATTTAAAGTTATTTGTGTAGTAATACCTTTATATATCAATTTTAAAGTACCTCTATTCAAAAATATATAAAATTAAACCTCTTTTAGCAGCTTTAACAAAGGTTTAAGCTTGGTTAAATGATGTTCCCATATCATTTACAATAGAATCACTTTATGCGATTACTAGTGATTAAAATGTTAATAGTCAAATTAAAAATCAGAAAACCTTGAGCACTGTATCTTAATGATTGTTTTTTTAGTATATTTATATTCAGTTAGTTACAAACATCAAAAATCTGTATTATGGAAAATTCACCCGTAGTCAATTTTCATTTTCAAGTGGAAATGGAATCTACTGAAATAGGCTTTTCTGAAGTAAGCGGTCTCAAAGCAAAAAACGAAGTCCTAAAATACCGAAGTGGTGCAGATAAGGCTTATAGTTATACTAAAATTCCTGGACTTCGAAAGTATTCGAATATCGTTTTAAAACGTGGCGCGCTAAAAGATGATAACGAAAATTTTATTTGGTTTAATGAGGTTGGATTGGTTGCTGAACGACGCGATGTAACCATAAAATTACTGAACCATCAACATGAACCCACTATTGTATGGCAGGTTAAAAACGCTTGGCCTGTTTGTTTTGAGTTTTCAGAGCTCAACAGTATTAAAAGCGAGATTTTAATTGAAACTTTAGAGCTTGCGCATGAAGGATTTGTAGTTCAACGTTTAGATAGCTAACCATGGCACAAATCGATTATCCACCATTGAATATGCATTTTGTTGTTCATTTCAACAGGAAAGAACTTGTGGCAGATGTAAATTTTCAATCTGTTCAAGGACTTCAGGTTAGAGTGGATAAAACGGACGGTAAAGAGCGTGTTCATTATGGAAACATCATTTTAAAACGTGCTTATGAACCCAGTTCAAAATTGGTCACTTGGTGTATGGACGTCATAAAAAAAAGGCAAAAGCTGCCCGTAAATCTCATTGTAAAACTTCTAAATGCAGAACATGAGATGTTAAGCGGTTGGAAAATAGAAAAAGCCATGCCAGTGGCTTGGAGCGTAGAGGAATTGCATGCCCAAGAAACAAAAATCCTAATTGAAACTATTGAGTTAGAACCACAATACTTTTATGTTCTGGATCATAATGGAAAAATTATCGCACCTTCAAATTCAAAATAATGCATCTTAAATAGCATATTATGGCTGCTAAATATAAAGTTCCAGGTATTTATGTTGAAGAAGTGCCTAAAATTCCAACTTCAATAACCGAAGTTCCAACGGCCATTCCTGTTTTTATAGGTTATACAGAAAAAGCGCTGAACAATGGCAGAAACTTAATAAACGAAGCCTTCAAAATTAATACGTTGTCTGAATACGAGCATTGTTTTGGTGCTGCATTCCATTCAAAATTCGATATTCTCAAACCCGAACCATATGATACTCGACCTACAACACTTCTTAATGGAAAAGATTATGTAATCGATTTTAAGCCCTATACCAAATCGTTTATGTATGCTAGCATCAAATTATTCTTTGCAAACGGCGGACAATCCTGTTATATATTATCTGTTGGAACCTTTGAAGGTAAAACCCAGTTAGATGTTAGTGCTGAAGATCTTTTAGGTAACACGACTGGAGGTGGACTTAAGCGCTTATCAAATGTTCCTGAACCGACCATAGTTGTGATCCCTGATGCTGTAAGCTTAGAAGACGAGTGCTTTCAGGTTTACCAACATGTTTTAACCCATTGTTATACAATGCAAAACCGTTTTGCCATATTGGATATTCATAATGGTTATATGCCAGTATCAAATGGACCTAATTCAAATGACATCATAACCAATTTTAGGACAAAAATAGGAACTAATGCTTTAAGTTTTGGAGCTGCGTATTATCCTTGGTTGCATACCGTTATTTTTGAAAAAAGCGAGGTAACCTTAGCGCATATTAATTTAGATATAAAGCGTCTATCAAATTTATTACCTGAAGCTGATGCACGTGATATGATAAAGACCGCATTAAACTCCACTGATTTAAATGAAAAAGATAAAAAGCTGCATTTGGGACTTTTGGCTTTGAGTCCAACCTACCAAAGTGTTATAGAAGCCATTCTTAATCTAATGAATCTTCTGCCGCCTTCACCTGCTATGGCAGGAATTTACACCAGCGTTGATGTCACAAGAGGTGTATGGAAAGCACCTGCGAACGTTAGTGTGGCTTCCGTAATAAAGCCTGCGGTAAACATAAATAATAACGAACAAGCGTATTTAAACATTGATGCAGTTTCAGGAAAATCTATTAATGCCATTCGGCTTTTTCCTGGCCGTGGAACCTTGGTTTGGGGAAGCCGTACCTTAGATGGTAACCATAACGAATTTAGATATATCAATGTTAAAAGAACGATAATAACATTTCAACAATCCATTTCGCTGGCTTTGCGCGCCTATAGTTATGAACCCAATAATGCCAACACATGGACCAGAATTGAAAGCATGATCACTAACTATCTCAACCAAAAGTGGCGGCAAGGTGCTCTTGCAGGTGCTTCGCCTAATGAAGCGTTTGGCGTTAATGTTGGTTTGGGAAGCAGTATGACCAATACGGATATTTTAGAAGGAAGATTGAATGTAATAGTTTATGTGGCGCTGCTTAGACCTGCTGAATTTATAATTATGAATTTTTCAGAAAACATGCTGGAAGCTTAAGTATGTTATGATATCTTGAAACGATATGATGGTGTCACTTAATGAGGCTTATATTCGCAAAAGTTGACTTCGGAATTACAAAGTGGTATTTATCAAATCTCAGAATACCTGATATTTATTACAATATTCTATAATTTCTGAGGTCGATTTCAATTCCAGTTTTTTAAGAATATTTTTTCGGTGCACACTAACCGTTTGAACACTTAAAAAAAGCTGCAATGCTATATCCTTGGTTGTCCGACTGTTTGCTAATAATTTAACCACTTCCAATTCTCTTTTAGTTAAGAGTTGTTGTAATGATTCAAAAAAATAATTTTTATGAAATAAGGTTTCAAACTTATTATCTGCATTTAAGAATTTACAAGTTCCTATAATGGGCTTAGGTATATTATCGCCTACGACTGAATTATGTGAATAGCCTATGATAGGCTGCCCACTTGGATCAAAAAAAATAGGTGTCTGCTGAACGTACATATTTTTAAACTTATTATTGCCATTTTTAATTCTATAATTCCAAGTGTAAACAACTCTTTGGCGTTGCTCTATACTTAATTGATTCATTGTAAATATCATAAGATCTTCAAAAACCTTTAATAATATAGGCAAATCTTGAGGGTGGTAATGCGATAAGTAATAGTTGAGCCCTTCATTGAGCATTCTATCTCGATCTAATCCCAAGGTTTTTTCAAAATCATTCCCAATATATTCATAGGAGTGCTTAGACGTATTGGTAACAAGTATAAAAGACTCTAAAGGAGGTGTATGGTTATCGAGTTTTTTAAGATTTTCGATGTACTCCATTACCACCTTTCCATCGTATTGGTGGTCTGTATTGAAGATTTTTTTATAAGAAACTATGGCTTCATTCATGAAACTTCAATTTTCATGTAGGCCACAAAATTGGTAGATGTAGTAGTGTAAGATAACCAAAATAAGCCAAATATTCAAAAAATACCCAATTATGGGTATTGTAAATCAATGAATAATTCATGAAATTTAAGAGCTATTAATTTCAAAACTATGGATTATGAGAACTTTCACGAATTCTCTGGCTCTTATTTTTTTATGTTTATGCACCTTAGGGTGCTCTGAAGACGATTGGCTACAAGGGGCTGATTATGAAGTTGACGTCACCTTTACTGGAGATATAGATGAGTTTGATTAGTTTCTGGATATAGATGGTTACGGAGAACAAGCGTCTTTTAATCCTTTTGGAACGTCGTCGTTTACTAGCGAGAACATGGAATTAAATGCTGGACCAACCTATTCTTTTAGTCAAGGAGGATTGGATGAAATGTCTGTTTATTTTTCAGTCAGGCCGCAACCACCAAGTACAGAAGACTATAATCTGTCTATAAATATTGAAATACGCAAATTTGAATTCAATGACGATACAGGTGTTGAATCAGAATTTGAAATTATAAATTTCACAAAAGATTATGCAAGAACACCATCAGCCGAGTCTGATTTGATTCTGTTTAAGATTAGTACAACAAAAGAGGTTAGAACCTATGAATGTGGAGGTAACTGCCAATAAATTCGATTTTTTACTAGTTTAATACTAAGCTATAGACACCTCAAAAACTATTATAGCGACCTATTTTGATTTATGTTTTTAATCCATTTTAAAACCAATGAATCATGCAAAATTTTACAAAATTTATTTTAGTTGCTGTAGTGCTGTTTTTTCCATTAATAATGCTATCACAAACCTCCATTAGCTTAAATGGGTCTTCAGATTATATAACTATACAAAATGAAACTTCATTAGACATAAGTGGTAATTTTACCATTGAAACGTGGATAAAACCAAATGATATTAGTGGTGAAAAAACAATACTGATTAAAGGCAATAATGGACAATGTGGAAACTACGGGCTTTTTATAAAAGATAATAATCTGGCCTTTGTATCTGCAGGAGATTGTAATTGGGCAGTTAGCAGAGGTCCAAATTCAGTACTTCAAATTGGGATATGGCAGCATGTGGCTGCCGTTTCAAACGGGAACAATGTAAATCTTTACATTAACGGAACTCTCACGGACACGTTAGTTAGAAACGCCGCGGCTGGAGCTGTTAATAATGATGACCTATGGATAGGGCGTTCTGTTTTCTCAACAACCAATTTCTTTTTTAATGGGTTTATTGATGAAGTGAGAATTTGGGACGACATAAGAACACTTCCAGAACTTCAAAACAATATGAATACGGAACTTTCTGGTGTAGAACCCAATCTAGTGGCTTATTATAAATTAAATGATATTGAAACAGGCTGCGATGTTGAAGATTGCAGTATAAATGAGAACCATGGCGTTAGAATTAACATTAACGACAACACCAATCCGCCACAATATAACAGTGAGCAACCATCAAATTTAATAAATGTGGCTTGTGGTGTGTCTTTTAATGATTGTATCACATTTCAAGGAGAGTTTCAATTATTTGTTGACGATGTTATGCTGAATTTTCAACAAGGAAATGCAGTTAGTTTTTTGAATGACGAAATACAAGTCACTGAAACAATTCAAACACTTCAATTTTATTATGCAAATAGGATTCAAATTGTAGATGAATATTACGATTTTTTAGAAAGCCTTTGTATAACTTATCCTGAGTTTTTTCAGGTGACTTATACATTTGACGATGTTCTTTACAAATATTTAGGATCTTTTAGAGAACAAATACACATGTACTTAAGGGATTATTTAAGGGAATATCCAGAGAAAGAACCACAATTTTTAGCAGCTTTAGACCTAAATAATCCAAACGCAAGTAGCTACTATAATATTTGGAGTGATTATGGTATTTTAGTCGTGGATAATCATAGCTTAAGTCCATTACAACTGTCCGTTATTGCCAACATACTGGCCACAATACCGGAAGGTATTACCAACTTAGAGGTTATTTTGTTTCGCGAGTTTTATACTGATAATTTCGAAAATGCCATATATATTACTCAGTTTGTAAGTGCCATTAACTCATTTGGAAATCCAATAGGAACTTGGACAGAAAATGGATTTCCAGAGGGTTCAGGATCCTATATATCAGATCAGTTTTCAATTGCCTTAAGTCATGAAATATGCCACACTATTGACTCAGACTATATTTTAAATAATTCCCGACTTTTAAATTGGAAAACAGCATTATTAACTGAAGCAGGTACCAGCTACAATGAGTTTCTAAGAACTAGAGTTTTGGATATTGGCGGTAATGATTTTTTTCAGGTATATCCACAAGAGTTTTTTGCTTCCTTAGCCAATATGTATTTCAGTAATTCATTTTTAACACTTGAGGTAGCAATTGAACGCTTCAATAATGGTTATGAACAACCAATTAATCAATTTCTATTAATGTTAGACGTACTTTCTTCTGAATCAACAAATAGTCAATTTTATACTATAGATGCAAACTCAAACATCGCTATAACATATCATACGATAGAACGAAATGATGATGGTTTTATAACTGAACTTTATATTACTGATGAATGTTCTTTGCAATTTGCTTATGACGCAAATAATTTTGTAGAGAGTATGATTGTTCCAGATTTAAGCAGTAACATCTGCAATCCAAGTTTACATATATCTGATACACCTTCAATAAAAAGTCTGAGCATTTATCCCAATCCTACGAACGGAATTTTGAATTTAAAATCCAATACCGAAAATGAAGATTTTAACATTAAAATATTTGACGTCTACGGCAAAATAATAAATGAATTTGAAGCGGTTAAAGAAGTAAATATCAAACAGCTTCATAGCGGAATTTATTTAATGGAATTAGAAAGTAATCTAAACAGAACCAAAGCAACGAGAAGAATAATAAAAATATAAATAAATGTCTAACCTTAAAAAAATGTAACTTATGGAAGCAAAACTATTTTTTTTCTTGCTCGTACCAGTATTAACTTTTTCACAAATTCAGATAGGTTCTGATATTGATGGCGAAGCTGCTGAAGATTTTTTTGGAGAAAGTATTAGCTTATCTTCAAATGGCACTATTATGGCAGTAGGTGCTTCGGATAATGATGGCGTCAATGGAATTGATTCAGGTCATGTAAGGGTTTTCGAGAATCAAGGAGGCACTTGGGTACAAATAGGCGCAGATATTGATGGAGAGGCAGCAGAAGATTATTCTGGTGTCAGTGTAAGTTTATCGAGCGATGGGAGTATTGTTGCTATTGGTGCTTGGGATAATGATGGCGTCAATGGAACAAATTCCGGTCATGTCAGAGTTTACGAGAATCAAGCTGGCACATGGGTACAAATAGGTGCCGATATTGATGGAGAGGCCACAAATGATTTTTCAGGAATTAGTATCAGCTTATCCAGTGACGGAACAATTTTAGCCATTGGAGCAGACAATAATAATGGCATAAATGGAATAGCCTCTGGCCATGTCAGAATATTTGAAAACCAAGGTGGAAATTGGATTCAGATTGGTGGTGACATAGATGGAGAGGCTGCAGATGATTATTTTGGAAATAGTCTGAGTTTGTCTAGTGATGGCAGTATTGTTGGTATAGGAGCGTTAGCTAATGATGGTATTAATGGCATTGATTCTGGACACGCGCGTGTTTATCAAAACCAAGGCGGCAATTGGGTGCAAATAGGTGCCGATATTGACGGAGAAGCCGCTGATGATTTTTTCGGCTCAAGTGTTAGTTTGTCTTCTGATGGTAGTAGAATTGCTATAGGATCGAATGAAAACGACGGTATAAATGGGACGGATTCAGGTCATGTGAGAGTTTATGAAAATCAAGGTGGCAATTGGATTCAAATTGGTGCTGATATTGATGGTGAAGCTGCAGATGATGGTTCCGGTGTTAGTATAAGCTTGTCTGGTAATGGCGATGTAGTAGCTATTGGTGCTTTTTTTAATGATGGCGTCAATGGCACAGATTCTGGTCATACCAGAATTTATCAATTACAGGCTGGTAATTGGATGCAAATGGGAATGGATATCGATGGTGAAAGTGCTGATAATTTCTCAGGGTATTCCGTAAGTTTGTCATCTAGCGGAACGATACTCGCAGTCTCGGGAGACAGTGACACCAACGGCTTAGATGCTGGACATGTTAGGGTTTTTAATATAGCATCAGTTTTATCAACTCATCAACTAGATTCGTTTAATTTTTCAATCTATCCAAACCCAGTTAAAGATATATTAACCATTGAATTGCATGATCATATTGAATTACAAACTATCAATATTTATAACATGCTAGGTCAAAATGTGGGTATTTACAACACATTAAGAATTAACACTAGTCATTTGCAAAGCGGCATTTATTCATTGGAAATTGTTACTAGCCAAGGCACATATGCGGACCGCATGATTAAAAAGTGAATTCACATTTACAAATTATATATACAATGCCTAAAACTCGATTTGAATAAAATCGAGTTTTCAGTTTCTATTTAAAAATCTAAAAAGACTTAAATTTATAAGAATCATGGATTAAAAAGATAGTATCTTTAGATATTATCAAAGAATTTACTAATTAGATCTTACCATCATGCTAAAAAACGTACTATTAGAACGCGACATCTACGCCTCAGAAGAACATAAAATGATGCAACAAATGATTCAAGATTTCATCCACAATGAAATGATTGATAAAACTGAAGAATGGGAAAAAGCAGGCATGGTAAGTCGTGATATTTGGGAACGTGCAGGTGAGTTGGGTTTACTATGTATTGATATGCCAGAAGCGTATGGTGGCAGCGGACTGGATTTTAGTTTTTGTGCGTTGTTGATTGAAGAAATGAATAAAGAAGGTATTACAGGTCCTGGCTTTTCTTTACATTCTGATATCGTCGCTCCATATCTTTTAAAATATGGAACTGAGGCCCAAAAACAAAAGTACCTTCCAAAAATGGCCACAGGAAAAATGATCACGTCCATCGGAATGACCGAACCCAACTGTGGTAGTGACCTAAAAGCCCTAAGAACAACAGCAGTGGATAAAGGCGATCATTATGTAGTCAATGGACAGAAAACCTTTATTACAAACGGTTATATGTGTGATATGTCCATAGTCGCCGTAAAAACCAATTCTGGAACTGATAATGAAGGTGTGTCATTATTGATTATAGAAACTGCTTTCGAAGGTTTTACCAAAGGTGTCCCTTTCAAAAAAATAGGTTTAAAAGCCCAAGATACTTGCGAGTTGTTTTTCGACAACGTCAAAGTCCCAAAGGAAAACCTGCTGGGAGAAGAAGGTATGGGGTTCAAAATAATGATGACGGAATTGGCACGAGAACGTCTATCAGTTGCAATTGCAGCCATTGGTGGCGCAGAAGGCGCAATTGAAAAAACCATTGAATATACCTCTACTCGAAAAGCGTTTAAGCAAGCCATTGCGGAATTTCAAAATACCCAATTCAAACTCGCCGAATGTGCAGCCCAATTGCAAGTCCACCAAGCATTTATTGATCGCTGTACGTCATTAGTTACTACGCATCAACTTACTGCCGAAAACGCTTCCATTGCAAAATATTCAGCTACAGAAATGCATGGCAAAGTCGTCGATGAATGTTTACAGTTGTTTGGAGGTTATGGTTATATGTGGGATTATCCCATTGCTCGTATGCATACCGATAATAGGGTCGCCAGAATTTATGCTGGCACCAACGAAATCATGAAGGTTTTGATCGCTCGTGGATTGTTTAAAGAATTGTTTCAGGAAATAAAAGCTACTGCAAATCAGTACAAAAAATAATAAATTCCATAATAGAGCAAGTTGTCAAAATATATAGATACCTATCAATTATGGTTTTGCTGTAAATTAGGAGTACTTAAATAGTTATTCGTCAATAAAATAATTTAAATTTTTTAGCTTTAAAAATTACGATAACGTTTTCGTAACTGGCTGTTTTGCAGCTCATTTCTTTGAATTATTTATAATTACGATTTAATTATTTCATTTACCTGAACCAGCACGTTCAAAAATTTCATATTTGTAAGTGTTATAGTATTATTTCTGCATTATTAATAAAAATCAGACCTTCAAAATAGAGACTTCGTAAATCACAGGTCATATTCATTTTAAAATATTTCTTCAAAAACTCAATTATTTCTCGTAAACCACTAATTACGCTACTCTTCACGCTTTGGTGCTATCTCATAAGAGAAAATGGATAATTATACTAAGGTATAATATGATTTCTGTCATAAAATAGAAAACACACCTAAAGTAAATTTGTACAAGAAATAAATATTATCATTATGAATATATCACACATAGAGCACTTAGGAATTGCCGTAGAAAATTTAGATGAAGCCATAAAATACTATGAACAGGTATTAGGAATGAAGTGTTATTCTATAGAAGAGGTTGTCGATCAGAAAGTGAAGACAGCCTTTTTTTTGGTAGGTAACACAAAGATTGAGTTGTTAGAAAGCACCTCGCCAGATGGCCCAATAGGAAAATTTATTGCTAAAAAAGGACAAGGCATACATCATATAGCATTTGCTGTTGATAATACAACAGAAGCACTGAAAACGGTGGAACAACGCGGTGTCACTTTAATTGATAAAACATCTAGAAAAGGAGCAGAAGGCTTAGAAATTGGATTTTTACACCCAAAATCAACCTTAGGCGTACTCACAGAACTATGTTCAAAACCAAAATAATTTGATATAACATTTAGATAAGTAAAGAAAATTATGGCAAATCAAGATAAAATTAACGAGCTCATAGAAAAAAGAGCAAAAGCAAAGTTGGGAGGCGGAGAAAAACGTATAGATTCTCAACATGCTAAAGGTAAACTAACGGCTCGTGAGCGTATCGATATTCTTTTAGACGACGATAGTTTCGAGGAATTTGACATGTTTGTAACTCACAGAACTAAATCTTTTGGATTAGATAAACAAATATTCCTATCGGATGGTGTAGTCACTGGACATGGAACAATTGACGGAAGAGTGGTTTACATTTTTGCACAAGATTTTACAGTATTCGGAGGTTCACTTTCTGAAACTTATGCCTTAAAAATATGTAAGGTCATGGATATGGCCATGAAGATTGGTGTTCCTGTTATAGGATTAAATGATTCTGGTGGCGCACGTATTCAAGAAGGTGTACGATCTTTAGCAGGTTATGCTGAGATTTTTCAACGTAATATTATGGCATCTGGTGTTATTCCTCAGATTTCTTCCATATTAGGGCCTTGTGCAGGTGGTGCAGTGTATTCGCCGGCATTAACCGATTTTACGATTATGACCGAAGAGACGAGTTATATGTTTGTAACAGGTCCTAAAGTTGTGAAATCGGTAACAGGAGAAGAGGTCACTGCAGAACAACTAGGTGGTGCTAAAATTCATTCAACACGATCTGGAGTTTCACACTTCTTAGCAAAAAATGATGAAACGAATTTATTATTGATTCGTAAAATTTTAAGTTATATGCCTTCTAATAATTTAGAAGAAGCACCTATACTATCATGTGATGATCCAATTGATAGACTGGAAGATGCCTTAAATGAAATTATTCCAGAAAATCCAAATCAACCTTATGATATTGTTGATGTAATTTCAATTATTGCGGATAAAGGAGAGTTTACCGAAGTTCATAGAAACTATGCCAGAAATATTTGTGTAGGTTTTGCAAGGTTTAATGGACGTCCTGTTGGAATTGTGGCAAATCAACCTAAATATTATGCAGGTGTTTTAGATATCGATGCCTCTAGAAAAGCGGCGCGGTTTGTTCGTTTTTGTGATGCTTTTAATATTCCTATTGTAACACTGGTTGATGTTCCTGGTTTTTTACCTGGAACAGGTCAGGAATATGGTGGAATTATACTTCATGGCGCTAAATTATTATTTGCCTATGGTGAAGCTACCGTACCTAAAGTAACAATCACGTTGCGTAAATCTTACGGTGGAGCACATGATGTTATGAGCTGTAAACAACTAAGAGGTGATGTGAATTATGCTTGGCCAACTGCAGAAATTGCAGTTATGGGAGCTAAAGGCGCTGTCGAAGTTTTAGAAGGCTCTAATATTAGAAAAATAGAAGATGCCGACGAGAAACAAGAATATATTGACAAAAAAGAAGATGAATATACAGAACGATTTGCCAACCCTTACCAAGCCGCAAAATATGGATTTATTGATGATGTGATTGAGCCACGAAATACACGTTTCAGAATCATTAGAGCATTGCAATTACTACAAAATAAAAAAGATATAAATCCACCTAAAAAACACTCAAATATTCCACTATAATGACACAGTTACTATTATATACAGATCCAATAAGCGAAGGCTACGTTATACTAATTACCGGATTATTAATTGTTTTTAGCGCCTTGGTAACACTTGCGCTTTTCTTCAATTTTGGGTTACCAGTTATGCTATATGTCTATAAGATAATCACCAAAGGCAAAGACAAAAAAATTAGCGAAATAAAGGTAAAAGGCGACAGTAATTTTACGGGAGAACTTTCGGCTGTAATTGGTGCTTCAATTCATATGTACTTAAGTGAGCAGCATGATATTGAAAGTGGGATCCTTACCATAAAAGAAGTTAAAAAAGCATATTCACCTTGGAGTTCTAAGATTTATGGAATTCAAAATAGATTATAAGAAATGAAAAGTTATAAATTCAAAGTCAACGAAAACGGATATACCGTTAATATAAAATCCCACGAAGATAATGTAATCAATTTAGAGGTCAACGGTACATCTTATGATGTGATAATGCAAGCGGAAATCAAGAAATCTAAAACGCCAACTTTAGTTCGTGCCGCTTCAAAACAACCGTCTGTGCCTTTAAAAGTGAATCCAAAATCTACAAAGACTAAAATTGTAGCGCCAATACCTGGTACCATATTATCGCTCAATGTAAAGGTTGGAGATACTATTAAAGAGAACGATTTATTATTAGTGCTAGAAGCCATGAAAATGGAGAATAATATAGTCGCAGAAAAATCTGGAGTTGTATCGTCTATAAAGGTTGAAGTAGGACAACAAGTATTGCAAGATGCTTTATTAATAGAACTCGAATAAAATTTCAATGTCAGGTTATTCAATAAAGAAAACTAATCATTATTTAAAATTAAAAAATGAAGAAACTAATTATAGTATTTAGTGCTATCTCATTGCTTGTTTTTATTAGACCAGTACTTGGCTTAGGCGCAAATACAAACGCAACTAATTCCTCTGTATCAATAGAACAGGTTGATATTACAGAGGAAGAAAGTATATTCGATGAAGCCATAGATGGCATAAAATCGTTTTACAGTTATACAGGATTTGCAAATTCAACTTCTGGAAATGTCATTATGATTATAATAGGTATCGTTTTTATCTATTTAGGTATCAAATTCGATTACGAACCCTTGTTGTTAATTCCAATTGGTATAGGTGTTATATTGGGTAATATTCCTTTTGTAGCTGGTAACCAAACAGGTATATATGAAACAGGATCTGTTTTAAATTATCTTTATTTTGGAGTGGTAAAAGGGGTTTATCCACCACTAATTTTCTTGGGAATTGGAGCTATGACCGATTTTTCATCGCTTATAGCCAATCCAAAATTAATGCTATTGGGAGGTGCTGCACAAATTGGTGTATTCGCAACCTTTTTAGGAGCGTTATATTTAGGGTTTAACCTTCCAGAAGCTGGAGCTATCGGAATTATAGGTGGAGCAGATGGCCCAACAGCTATATTCCTTTCCTCCAAATTAGCAAACGGAATTAACATATTGCCAGATGGTACAACCGTTAAAAACTTAATCGGTCCTATTGCTATTGCGGCATATTCTTATATGGCATTAGTTCCTGTTATTCAACCACCTTTAATGCGTATGTTAATTTCAAAGAAGGACAGAAAGATTAAAATGAAACCACCAAGAGCGGTAACTCAAAAGGAAAAAATGATTTTTCCTGTGGTCGCTTTAATTTTAACCTTGTTTATCTCGCCAAGTGCCTTACCATTATTAGGTATGTTATTCTTTGGTAATTTATTAAAAGAATCCGGAAGAACAGAACGTTTAGCAGACACGGCAAGAACTAAGTTAATTGATATCGTAACGATTCTCTTAGGTGTAACTGTTGGTGCCTCAACCCAAGCCGATATCTTCATCACTAAAGATTCAATGTTAATCTTTGGACTTGGCGCCATATCTTTTGTTATTGCGACTTGTGGAGGTTTGTTATTTGCTAAATTCATGAACCTCTTCCTAAAAGGCGATAATAAGATAAATCCATTAATTGGTGCCGCTGGAGTTTCGGCCGTACCAGATAGTGCAAGAGTGGTTCACCATGAAGGTCTAAAATCGGATCCTCATAATTATTTGCTCATGCATGCCATGGCACCAAACGTTTCTGGGGTTATTGGCTCTGCAATTGCAGCAGGTATTATTTTGAGTTTCTTAGGATGAAATATTAATTAATTATTATAATATATCAGAACACTAAATTTTACATTATGAAAATACCAAATATAAAAACAGCAAGCGAGGCTGTAAAGCTCATAAAATCCAACGATCGTGTATTAATACAAGGCGGTTCTGCAACACCACAGACATTAATAAAAGCCATGGTGGCGAGAGCACCAGAATTAAAAAATGTTGAAATCGTACATCTACATACCGAAGGTGAAAGCGGTTATGCAAATCCCGATTTGCGCGAAAGTTTTCACACCAAAGCTTTTTTCATAGGTGGAAATGTTAGAAAAATGGTTGGTAATACTGTAGATTACATTCCAATTTTCTTAAGTGACATCCCAAGTTTATTCCGTGAAGGGTATATGGATTTAGATGTCGTTTTAGTCAACGTTTCACCACCCGATAAACATGGTTTTTGTTCCTTAGGCGTTTCTGTGGATATTGTCATTGCTGGAATTGAAAAAGGAAAAAAAATCATTGCGCAAATTAATCCCAAAATGCCGCGTACGTTTGGAGATGCATTGGTGCATTTAAACAAATTTGATGCTTGCGTTTTAGTCGATGAAGATATTCATGAAATGAAATTTGTTGCACCTTCTAAACAAGAAGAAGCCATTGGTAAAAATATTGCCGGAATTATTGAAGATGGCGCAACGCTTCAAATGGGAATTGGAGGGATTCCAAATGCGGTTTTAACCTTTCTAACAAATCATAAAAACTTAGGAATTCACACAGAAATGTTCTCTGAAGGCATTGTAGATTTAGTAGAAAAAGGCATTGTCAATGGATCTCAGAAAAAAGTAAATCCTTATAAGATTATTTCTGGTTTTGCTATGGGAACTCGTCGTTTGTATGATTTTATGGATGATAATCCTGAAATTGAAATGAATGATATTGCTTATGTTAACGATACAGCTATTATTCGACAAAATCCTAAAGTAACAGCCATTAATTCAGCTATTGAAATTGATTTCACTGGTCAGGTTTGTGCCGATTCTATTGGTACAAGAATGTTTTCTGGTGTTGGTGGTCAAATGGACTTTATGCGCGGTGCAGCATTATCTAAAGGGGGAAAACCAATTATTGCCATTACATCCACAACTTTAAAAGGTGTTTCAAAAATTGTACCTTCGCTAAAACCGGGAGCAGGTGTTGTAACCACGAGAGCACATGCAAGATACGTCGCAACGGAATATGGTATTGCTGAACTATTTGGTAAAAGTTTAAAAGAACGTGCACAATCGTTACGGGATATTGCACATCCTGACGCTAGGGAAGAATTAGATAAAGCTATTTTCGAAAGATTTGGAAGTAGTTTAATGGTATAATAAAATTGAATAATAGTATATATTATGAACAATAAAACTAAACCACTTTTTTCAGAATTTCCACCAGTTTCAACAGAACAGTGGATGGAAAGAGTGACAGCCGATTTAAAAGGTGCTGATTTTGATAAAAAACTAGTTTGGAAAAACCTCAGTGGTATCAATATACAGCCTTGTTACAATAGTGAAAGTGACATTACACAGCTTAAAAATACAGGAGAAAACTCCCAAACTTTAGTGAATTATCGTACGGTCCCTGTGTGTTGTGCAGAAACTGGAAACGATTTAGCTCAAAAAGCGATTGAAGAAGGTATTACTGGATTGATTTTTCAATTAATAGATAAGGTTCCTGTTGCAGAACTTTTAAAGGATATCGATTTAAACACCATTACGGTTTCTTTTGAGATCTATAATAATGCCATAGATTTTACCAAGGAATTGGTGGCGTTTGCAAAAGGAAAGGATCTTAAAGGTTACATTAACACAAGTATTATTTCCAATTATGTAACCACAGGTACTTTTGATGACAATCAAATTAAAATTGCTGCAGAATTAATAAAGTTAACTAGTGATTTCCCTAAGTTTAGAGCTCTTACCATTTCAGGAACCGAGTATTTAGATTCAGGTGCCAATCAAGTACAAGAAATTGCTTATACCTTAAATTCATTGGTGTTTTTAACTGAAAAACTGAAAGCAAAAGATGTTGAAGTTCAAGATGTATTCAACAACTTAAACGTTCTTTTGGCCATTGGTTTAGAGTATTTTGTTGAAATAGGAAAGTTTAGAGCATTTAATAATTTATTAGCTGAAGTCATTGCAAAATATGGTGTTACAGACTACGATAAGACCATAACGGCGAAAACCTCTATTTGGAGCAAATCCATTACAGATGCCGAAACCAATTTATTACGTTGTACTACAGAAGCTATGTCTGCCATTTTAGGGAATGTAGACGGTGTTTTAATTGATCCTTACGATAAAGAATTCAAAAGTGCTTCTGAGTTTTCAAGCCGTATAGCAGGTAACATCACCACTATTTTAAGAGAAGAATCTTATTTTGGTAAAGTGTCTAATCCGGTTGATGGGTCTTATTACATAGAAGAAGTCAGCACTAAAATAGCTGAAAAAGCATTAGAATTATTCAAATCTATTGAAGCGGCAGGAGGATTTTATAAAGCTTTTGAAGATGAAACCATTCAACAACAAATTGCTGAAATTCGTTTACAAAAACTGAAATTAATCAGTCAACGTAGAACACCATTGGTTGGTGTAAACAAATATCCTAACCTAATGGAAACTGTAGATGCTAGTTTACTTTCTACAGGCACTTCAGCCAATCCGAAAGTGTTAACACCAAGAAGAGCATCTTTGGAAATTGAAGCGATTAGAAGAAAAACTGAAGAATTTGTTTCAGCTACAAATAAACGTCCAATCGTAGAATTGGCTAGCTATGGTAACTTAACCATGCGTAAAGCAAGAGCAGCTTTTGCCTACGATTTTATAGGCGTTAGCGGTTATAACGTCTTACAGGAAAAAAGCTTTGAAAGTGCTGAAAAAGCAGCAGAGTTAAGTGCTAAATCAGATTCAGACGTTGTTGTGATGTGCAGCTCAGATGAAGATTACAATGAAACCGCATTGACTTTTATTAAAACTTTTAGAGCATTAAATAGCACTAAAGTGTTATTAATAGCTGGAGCACCAACGAATATGGACGAATTAACTGAAGCTGGATTAGATGGATGTGTAAATATGAGATCTGATGTCATTACGGCAATTTCTAGCATTCAAAAAAAAGTCCAACAAACCATTAAATCTTAAGACGTATGCAACCCGATTTTTCAGATATAAAATTAAATTCAGCTGTGAAACAAACAGTTGAACCTTCAAAAAGCCAAGACATTTGGAATACACCTGAAGGCATTCCCGTAAAAAAACATTTTACAAAAGATGATATTGCCGATGCAGAGCACTTAAGTTTTTCTGCTGGTGTACCACCTTTTTTAAGAGGTCCTTACAGCGCTATGTATGCGATGCGACCTTGGACAATTAGACAATATGCAGGTTTTTCAACTGCGGAAGAGTCCAATGCATTTTACAGAAGAAATTTAGCAGCAGGACAAAAAGGATTGTCCGTGGCATTCGATTTAGCCACGCACAGAGGTTATGATTCCGATCATCCGCGTGTCACAGGTGATGTTGGTAAAGCTGGTGTTGCCATAGATTCTATTTTAGATATGGAAATTTTGTTTGATCAAATTCCATTAGATAAAATGTCGGTGTCTATGACTATGAATGGCGCAGTACTGCCAATTATGGCCTTCTATATAGCTGCAGCTAAGAAACAAGGCGTTTCATTGGATCAACTTTCAGGAACCATTCAAAATGATATTCTAAAGGAATTTATGGTGCGTAATACCTACATATATCCACCATTACCTTCTATGAAAATTATTGGTGATATCTTTGATTATACCACTAAAAATATGCCGAAGTTTAATTCCATTTCTATTAGTGGTTACCATATGCAAGAAGCTGGTGCTACGGCAGATATTGAATTGGCATACACTTTAGCCGATGGTATGGAATACATCAGAACAGGTTTAAAATCTGGTTTAAAGATTGATGAATTTGCACCACGATTATCGTTCTTCTGGGCTGTTGGTATGAATCACTTTATGGAAATTGCTAAAATGCGTGCCGCACGTATGCTTTGGGCAAAAATCATAAAATCATTTAATCCAAAGAACCCAAAATCAATGGCATTGCGTACGCATAGTCAAACGTCTGGTTGGAGTTTAAGTGAGCAAGACCCTTTTAACAATGTCGCTCGTACGTGCATTGAAGCGATGGCTGCGACCTTAGGAGGCACACAATCATTACACACCAATGCTTTGGATGAAGCGATTGCATTACCAACAGATTTCTCTGCTAGGATTGCACGTAACACCCAAATCTTTATTCAAGATGAAACTCAGATGACGAAATCTGTCGATCCTTGGGCTGGTTCTTATTACGTGGAATATTTAACACAAGAAATAGCGAAGAAAGCTTGGAAATTGATTGAAGAAGTCGAAGAACTAGGTGGTATGGCAAAAGCTATTGAAACTGGAGTTCCTAAATTACGTATTGAAGAAGCTTCTGCTCGCAAACAAGCGCGTTTAGATTCTGGTCAAGATATTTTAGTTGGCGTGAATAAATTTAAAACAACTGAAAAATCGAACATACAAATTTTAGAAGTTGACAATACGGTTGTTAGAAATTCTCAAATTGAACGTTTAAATAAAATGAAAGCTGAGCGTAATTCAGAAGTGGTTGCGGCTAAACTTAAAGCCTTAGAAGCCTGTGCTGGAGGCGCTAAAGGCAATTTACTGGAACTAGCAGTTGAAGCTGCTGAAAATTTTGCCACTTTAGGTGAAATATCTGATGCATTAGAAGTTCATTTTGGAAGACATAAAGCAGATACTAAATTAATAAGTGGTGTGTACGGAAAAGAAGTCGATAACGATAGTACGTTTGCAAAAGCGCAGCAATTAGCTGATAAATTTGCAGAAATCGAAGGTCGAAGACCACGAGTTATGATTGCAAAAATGGGTCAGGATGGACATGATAGAGGCGCCAAAGTTGTGGCTTCTAGTTTTGCAGATTTAGGTTTTGATGTGGATATGGGATCATTATTCCAAACGCCTGAAGAAGTGGCGAAACAAGCCATTGAAAACGATGTTCACTTTGTAGGTGCATCGAGTTTAGCGGCTGGTCATAAAACATTAATTCCTCAATTAATTGGCGAATTAGAAAAATTAGGCCGACCAGATATTATGGTTTTTGCAGGAGGCGTTATTCCTGCACAAGATTATGATTATCTATTAGAAAGAAAAGTTGTTGCTATTTTTGGTCCTGGAACTGTGATTTCAGAAGCAGCAATGACTATTATGGATAAATATTTAGAACAGGATTAGAGAACCTGGTTAATATTAGTAGAAAAGCTCGAACATTGACCTGTTTGGGCTTTTTTTATTTTGAAAATAATTAATGACGTTTAACAGTAAGTCAATTGAATAGAAAGAACAATTTTTAAATCAATACTTTTTCCAATGCGTAGTCGCAGTCGCACATATCTTATCGCTACCGTCAACTTTTATGGTATGCTCAAAAGCATTTGGAAATGACAATACTTTTGTTTGAGACAAAACGGTATCACCATATTGCGCTTCAGCAATAAAACGACCATCTATGGTATGTAAATAATAATGATCAACAATATCTTCTGGTATAGACTCAATAACCCATTGTAAATATCTAATATTATTCACGTGCTTATTCATGTCTGTATCAAATCGGTTAACTTTAAACTCATTGGTATGATCGGCAATGTCTATCGCATTAATCTTTTTCTTAATATCATGCTCAATAGAGGAGGTGTTAAAGTAAGACCACTTTTCTTTAATGTCATTAAAAATAGGGAGTGGTCGTCGTTTTTCAATATCAAAGAAAACCCATAAGCCTTTAGCTCTGCCTATAATATTTTGGTTATCATCAAAAATTATATTTTCTCTATAGCCTTTAATAGAGGAGTAGTGGGATAACCAAGTTCTAATGGTGATTTTTTCTTTATAACTAGGGTAGCGGTCCATTTGTAAAATTCCAGACACTAAAACCCAACCTACTTTTTTTTCGAATAGATCAAACAAACTATGATTAATAGCATAGCAGTGGTCTGCGGCAGTTTCTTCTAATAAGCCTAGCATAATTGTAGGTGTTGCCAAGCCTAGTTCATTCATTTCAAAATATCTCAATTCAAATTGCTGATCAAAATAATTATCAAACTTCATTTTGAACAATTTTATTTTAAAACGATTTTTTAAACTTATCTATGATTTGCTGTGCCGCTTTAACGGGAGAGATTTCTGCAGCAATAACTTCTTTTTCTAAAATGGAAAGTTCACTTTTAATATCTTTTGAATTGTAAAACAGCCGCTTTAATTCTTCATTAATATTATTATACATCCATTTTATTTGTTGATGGTTTCTATTTTTTAAGAAATAACCATTAGCATCAACATGCGCTTTGTACTTCAAAATTTCTTTCCATACATTGGATATGCCAATGTTCTTAACCGAAGAAGCGGTGCTTACCACAGGACTCCATCCAGATTCCGATAAAGGAAAAATATGTAAGGCATTTTGATATTGTCTTTTTGCGATTTTACTCTGGGTAATATTATCGCCATCAGCTTTATTAATCACCAGCATATCTGCCATTTCCATAATGCCTTTTTTAATGCCTTGCAATTCATCACCAGCACCAGCTAACATTAGTAATAAGAAGAAATCCGTCATACCATGAACGGCTGTTTCAGATTGACCAACACCAACCGTTTCAATTAAAATAACATCATATCCTGCAGCTTCGCAAAGTAACATGGTTTCGCCTGTTTTGTTTGCGACACCTCCTAAAGTATCTCCTGAAGCAGAAGGTCTAATATAAGCGTTTTGTAAATTAGCCAATTCTTCCATTCGGGTTTTATCTCCTAAAATGCTACCTTTTGAACGTTGACTACTTGGATCTATGGATAAAATTGCGACTTTATGACCTTCTTTAACTAAATACAACCCAAAAGCTTCTATAAACGTACTTTTTCCAACGCCGGGAACTCCTGTAATACCAATACGAATTGATTTGCCTGAACTTGGTAAAATCTCTTGAACGATTTCTTTAGCCAATAATTTATCACTTTCTAAATTACTTTCTATAATTGTGATTGCTCGAGATAAAATGACACGATCACCACTTAAAATCCCGTCTATGTAGGCCTTTGGACTTAGTCTGTTTTTGGGTTTATAGTTTTTCATTTTTTAGATAGGAAAGCTCACTATATTTTTGAAGTTACGTGCCTCACAAAGATACTCATAATGAAAATTAATACCATAAATTATGGTCAATTTTACACGGATAAATCTGTTTCAATATATAGTAGATATGCACTAGTATATTCATTTTAATTTAACAGTATACGCATACACAATAAATTTATTTTTGGATATGAATACTTTTAGATTATTCGTAAATGAGATATAGATATTAGACAAATAACAAAGCTTAAAAAAATGAATATGAACCACTAAGCATGTAATTTAGTCAGCAAGGACTATAAGATTAAACCATTTTTTCGTTAGGCATTATAAATTTGCATACGGTAGCCAACCATTAATACAACCAAATAATTATTTATCCTTAAAGAGTTTTTTAATAGCATTCAAAAAATGATCTTCCAGTTGATTAAGAGATTTTGGATTTGTCGCTTTCAAAGCGGTTGATGCAATAGGTCTATCTTCAGACGATATGCTAAGGTCATATACAGCAGCCTCTATATTGTAAGTAATTATTACTTTTTTATCGTAAGTTAAGTCGTTTTCATCCTTGCGTTGGCTGGTGAGATTCAAAGGTTCCAAAGAATTCATATAATTATGTAAAGTTTTGGCATTAACAGTATCAATATTCTTTGATTTCTGTGAAGCCAATAAAACCTTATCAATGTTTTTTGATTTACAACGGGTAACAAATTCATTGATTTCGTCCTGTGTGTGATTTTCTTTATATTCAATTTCAGGAAATAGCGCGTTCATTTTCAAAGCCGTAATGTCTTTTTCTGCAAAGAGCTTCGCCATCTTATTTTCAAAACGCCTTTGAAGTTCTTTATCTTCTGTACTGGCATAAACTAATATACGGTCAAATGTTTGTGTTTTAAATTCTTGAGATTGCCATAGAGATGGAATAATCTTGGACGAAGAGCAACCCGTACATATTAATATTAATAGGAGTAATCGAGTAATGATTTTCATGAAATGAGTTTTATGCAAGATACTAAAATTGGTTTTTATTTCTTGTCGCGAATCAATTGAAAAATCACGTTGAAATTATAGTTCATTTGTCAAAACCAAGTCTAAAAAACAATTCAATTACTTCTTACAGATTTTAAACCAAAAATTGGAGCGCGTTATTAGTTCAATTCATTTAAGTAAACCCTTATTCCGCCTCATGTAATAAGTCTAAATCAAGTTCATTAAAATTATGTGCCGCTTTAACCAAAAGGGTAGAACCAATGGATTCAAATAAATGATTGGTTTTTAAAACAAATTCGGCTTGTTTCTCAATATTGTAATCTGGAATACCGATAATAGTCAAATTTGTGGCTTGCGATTCTTCTTCAATAATCTTATAAAATGTTTTTTGCTCCACAGCATTATTGATAATCTTGATGTCCACATTGACACGTAAATCCTCAACCAAAGTCCTGATTTTAGATTCAATAATAGTGACATCAATATTGTTATTGTTTACAAAAAGCACTCTGATATTCGTGTGGTTCCATTTTGGCGAAGCAATAATAAAACGTGCAATATTAAGCATCATCACAGCATTTTTGCTATCGGTTTCTCGCCACCAAAAATCCACAGAACTATAATTCCCGAATTTCGTTTGTTGATCAAAATCCAAATACAATAAATTATAATCGAGATATAATAAGGTTTGAGTCATCTTAGAGTATTCTGTGGAATTCTCAATACCTTTTGGCCATCCCATCATAATTGTGTTGGGTTCAACACCTGAAAAACCAAAGGTGGATGCAATATTGGTAATACCATTATAGATATTATCCACTTTTATCTGTCGTGCAAAAATGCCAAGTTCCTGAAACTTATCATCCCTAATAACTTGATCGGTTTTCCTTAAAGGTGGCAAACTGTTTTCCTTATCTAAAATAAGCTTAAAATTGGTCACAATACCTGTACGCCCAGAAACGGTTTTGCATAATTCCAAAAGATACGACTGATGGTCGCTTTTACCGCTAAACAAAATAATATTAGGGTTCCAATTGGAGTTTTCTTCAATTTGGGCATCAATCTTTTTCAGGCCTTTATTCACTACGTTTTCCCAAACACTTTTCCAAACATCATTCGACTGTAGTTTTACTTCTTTGCGCTGTAATCTAAAATACATTGCACTAATAACAGCCAAAGCCGCTATCATTGCCATGATATCCAATTTGAACATCACGACGAAACAAGCAATAAACCCAATTAAACCAATCCAACGTTTCACTTTAAAAGAGGGTTGAAAATCAGGGTTCGCCCAGCTTTCAAGAAAAAAAGAAATATTTATAAAACCATAAGCGGTTAAATAAAACATGGAAACCACACGTGCAATGATATCCAATTCTCCAATTAGAATTCCAACTTCAGCAATAATAAAAGCAAGAAACAGCGCATTGACAGGGTCGTTATTGATCCCTTTTCCTTTACTGAATAGTTTCGGTGTCACTTTATCCATAGACATAGCCTGCAAAATTCTTGGACCACCAAGAATACCTCCTAAGGCAGAGGATAAGGTCGCGCCCCAAATTCCCGCAACAACCGCAGGAGCAAAGAGTGCTATTTTCATTAAGATATTATAATCTGTTTTTAATAAGTCCGAATCTATAGTAAATGCCATAAAAACGGCAAGCGCGATATAGACCAAAAGTCCAACGCCAATAGCGTATAAGGTACCAAGAGGAATTGATTTTTTTGGATCTTCTAAGTCGCCACTCATGGCAATTCCAGCCGTGAAACCAGTAACTGCAGGAAAAAACACGGCAAATACGACTTCTAAGGGCACTGCGCTTTCAGTTGAAAATAAATTGATGGATTTTGGTGCAAATTCTGTAGAACCTAAAAATATAGAGATTAGAGAAACGATAATGGCAGCTAGAATAATGAATTGGGTTTTTAGTGCTGCCGATGTACTAATAAGCGCTAAAGCGGACAATGACAAAAGGGCAATTGTGCCAGTTAATCTTAAATCATTGATGGCTGTTCCAAATCCGAAATAGGCATTAAAACTTTCGGCAAAACCAATAAGATAAAGGGCGATTGAAAACGCAGTGCCTACAAATATGGCAATACCAATAGAGCCACCAATAGGAACGCCCATACTCCGAGATAACACATAATAAATACCTCCAGCACCAATTTTCTTATCGGTTGCTACCGAAGATACACTAAGACCTGTCGTTACTGCAATAACATGTGCAATGATGATGATGATAATGGCGCCAATGAGACCAGCATTACCAACAACCCAGCCCAAACGCATATACATAATAACACCAAGAATAGTCAAGACAGAAGGCGTGAAGACACCTGCGAAGGTTCCGAATTTCTTTTTTTTTGGCATTATAAGAATTTCATTTTTTGGGGATAATTTCAGGAAGTCAATATAACTATTCTTTTCAGTATTCAAGAAAGGTCTAATAAATAATTTTGATAGGATACTTCCACTTAACAGCTAGTCAGGCTGTTAGAATTTTTGATAATGAACCCTAAATTTAAACGTGTTGAAATCAATTCATAAATGGTAAGCACAAAAAAAGCCCTCAAAATAAAAACAAATATTTTAGTAGGTCTGGGCATCACATATAAAATAAGCTTTAAGTAAAGCGTAGAGCAAAAACAAGTTCCAGTATATTTCTTTTTAAATCATTAGAAACCCTGTTATCTTTGATGTTAGGATATTAATATCTAATACCGTTATGAGCAGAGGTTTTGTAAAAGAGGACGATCAAGAAGAAACGCCCATTATACCGCCTAGGGCTGCGTTGCCCGCTAGTGTCACCAATTACGTGACACCCGAGGGGATGGAACAATTATTAGCTGAAAGAACCGCTCTTGAGGGGCAGCGCGAACTGGATAAAGATATGGACGAACAACAGCGCAGGAGGGAACTCGCTGTCATTGATGGGAAATTTGCGCTATTGCAAGAGCGCATAGCATCTGCCCGAATTCTACAACCTAAGAAACAAAATCAAGATGAAATACGATTTGGAGCTCAGGTCACTTTAAACATGAACAACCAAGAACAAGTATTTCAAATTGTAGGCGTAGATGAAGCAGATGTTGCCCGAAAAAAAATAGCGTTTACCGCACCCATTGCCATGGCGATTACTGGAAAAAAAGTTGGAGATGTGGTAGAATTTAAGTTGGGAAAAGAGAATCGGACGATCAGAATAATAAAAATTAGCTATACTTAAATCTGGTAAAGTTGCTTAGGTAGTTCTGAGAAAATAGAAGTTAACCACGTTTTTCATGCAATCTATCTTTGAAAAATTTTCATTCCGCCTTAAGTCGTCGGATGAATATTCACTCCTTAAGTCATATTGGGTAATACCACAGCATGACTATAGGTGTTAACAAAAGTTTAAAATTTAAGAGAAGCTGACATTGTGGTTTGCTTTTTGCGTTACATCTATTGCAAAAAGAAATACTCATGAAAAAACCAAAAACGGCATTCTCCATTTTAGACCTTGCCTTAGTATCTCAAGATCATTCATTAAAACAAACTTATGACGGCGCACTGCAGTTAGCACAAAATGCTGAGGCTTTTGGCTACACGCGTTATTGGCTTGCCGAACATCATAATGCAACAAACATAGCCAGTAGCGCGACTGCTGTGCTCATGGCTTATATTGCTCAAGGCACTCAAACCATTCGCGTCGGGTCTGGTGGCATTATGCTTCCCAACCATTCACCATTGATTATTGCCGAGCAATTTGGAACCCTCGGCTCCTTATATCTTGGTCGTATAGATTTAGGATTAGGACGAGCACCAGGAACTGACAGAGAGACGGCTCACGCCATAAGGTCAGATTTTATGCAGGCCGCACATTCATTTCCCACTGAATTAGAAAAATTAGAAACTTATTTTTCCGCAGAAAATGCCAATGCTAAAGTAAGAGCCACAGTGGCCGAAGGCGTTGAAGTTCCTATTTATATTTTAGGATCGAGTACCGATAGTGCACATTTGGCAGCAAAAAAAGGATTGCCTTATGCTTTTGCCAGTCATTTTGCAACCACCCATTTATTTGAAGCTATAAAAATTTATAGAGAAGAATTTCAACCTTCAAAAGAATTACAGAAGCCTTATGTAATGGCAGGTGTTAATATTATTGTAGCAGAAACTGACGAAGAAGCCCAACGTTTATCTACATCCTTGATTCGTATGATTGTGGGTATATTCACTGGGAAACGTGATTATGTGCAACCACCAACAGCAATGACAGCCGACCTCAAGGAAATTATGCAACATCCACAGGTGCAGCAGATGCTAAAATACTCATTTATAGGGAGCAAAGCCTCTGTTAAAGAGCAGGTTAAGGCCTTTTTGGAACAAACTAAAGCTGATGAACTCATAGCGGTAACACATATTTATGATATAAACGATAGAATACGTTCCTATAGATTATTCGCGGAGATTATGAATGAATTGAATTAAAATACATGGCGTTTAGCTTTTAAGCCTGAAGCTTAAATCACTAGATTTTAATTTACCAACTAGAATTCCGCTTCGATTTACCTTCTTCAACTCATAATTATATAGTTAAAATTACTTATCTTACCATAAACTCAATATTTAGTCCGTTAATTATAAAGTATGCTTAGTATTTACAGATTATTGCTTACACAAACACCAAAAGGCACGCCTAATCCAGGGGAATCGAAGCCCATAGATTTTTCAGATCCGTTTGAGGTCATTGTGTTTATCATTTTACCCATTCTTATTATTGCCTTCTACTTTCTATGGAGAAAGAAAAATCGCGGAAAGAATAAATAGTGTCATCCCATAATCTTGTGATGACTCAATCTTTGATTTTACGATTTGTAAACTGAACTATGGCGTCTAAAATAGTTGACGTATTGAACACCTTATTTTTTCAATTCATCCGCATCATTTTACAATTCAGAAGTTCATTTTTTCCACATTATCAATCTTTTATGATATTTGTACTGTAAAATTAGAATAACAAAACGCTAGTAATCATGGTAAGCACGAAAAAAAAGCCCTCAAAAGGAAAACAAATCTTTAGAATCGTCTTACTTGTTGGTACGTTGATATCTTTATGGTTCGTCCCATGGATCTTAGTAAAAGCTTGGATACTTCCCTTACCAGATACGGTTCAGGAACAAGTGGACCAGACGTTGAGTTATGGATTTGATGGTGTCATCGTATATGTAGATGAAGCCGGTAAGCCACCAGCATTCTACACGGCTGGTTATCATAATCGAGAAGAAAAAATACCTGCTAAACCAAACGCTTTATTCAAAATCGCAAGTATAAGCAAGCTATATGTCGCAGTTGCGATTACAAAATTAGCACATGAGCAACGTTTATCTTTAGATCAAACGCTCGCTGATTATTTTCCCGAACTCGTAGGAAGAATTGAAAATGCAGATAACATTACCTTGAGAATGATGGTGCAACACCGCAGTGGCATTCCTAATTTCACAGACAGTGCAGATTTTTGGAAAAATCAACCCAACACAGATATAGATGTGCTTCAATATGTTCTTGACTTACCAGCGGACTTTGAACCAGACGATGATTATGGATATTCAAATACCAATTATTTGTTGCTTTCAAGAATCATTGAGAAGGTGGTTGGTTATAGCCGTCAGCAATATTTCAAAGAGGAAATTTTAATCCCTCTTGGACTGAAGCACACGTTCGGGTCGCTTAGTGAAGTCAATTTAGAAGATGTTATGAGTGGTTATTATGTCGGTATTGAAGACGATTTCAAGTCCGAGGAACAAGGCATGATCGCTACCGCAGAAGATGTGGGCCTTTTTTTAAGGGCATTAAACGATGGTTCACTGCTCAATGAAAACGAAATGGAAATCTACAAATCTATTTATGAGTTTAATCATGGCGGATTGGTTCCCGGTTACCAAAGTATGGCCGAATACCATAAAGATATTGATGCTGTTGTCGTTCAGTTTATGAACACCACCGATTTTGAAGGTTATCAATGGAATTTATTGCAGATTACACATAGTCGCGTTGTTAAAATTTTGCGTAAAGCAAAGGGGCTATAAAACATAAAAAATAATTTCAACTTTTAATTAAGTTAAAAATTGAAACAATTTCAGTAATACCTCGTCTTTTATACATATCAATCAATCAACCAAAAATCATATGACAGTTTTAGTAGTAGGCGCAAGTGGTGCCACAGGAAGTAAATTAGTAGAGCAATTACTAATTGAAAATTACAAAGTAAAAGTAATTGTAAGAACACCAAAAAAATTGCCAGAATCATGGAAAACCAATAGTAATCTTGAAATTATTTCAGCAAGTGTTTTAGATTTAAGTGATGCTGAAATGGCCGAAATAGTTCAGGATTGCAATGCGGTCGCCTCTTGTCTTGGTCATAATTTAACCTGGAAAGGTGTTTACGGAAAACCAAGACGGTTAGTAACTGATGCCACACGACGTTTATGTGAAGCCATAAAATCAAACCATCCGCAAGCGCCTATAAAGTTTGTTTTAATGAATACGACAGGTAATCGTAATCGTGATTTAAGCGAACCGATTTCCTTTGCTCAAAAATGCGTTATCGGACTGCTTCGGTTGTTGTTGCCTCCTCATGTAGATAATGAAAAAGCCGCCGATTATTTACGCACTCAAATCGGACAAAATGATAAGTCTATAGAATGGGTTGCTGTTAGACCAGATGGTTTAATTAATGAGGAAGACGTATCCGACTACGAAATCCATGTGTCGCCAATTCGAAGCGCGATCTTTAATGCTGGAAAAGTTAGTCGTATCAATGTGGCACACTTTATGGCCAGTTTAATTAATGATGCCGACTTATGGTCGCAATGGAAAGGGCAGATGCCAGTTATTTACAGCGTTTCAAATCAAGATTAAATTTCTGTCTGCAATTCAAGTTTTAATCGCATCATCGTCATAACGACTAGTATTTGAATGAATAGGGTTAATAAAACCACCTAATTAGCTTGATATTTATAGGGAACAAATAAAAAGCATTCAGATATGGAATATAAGATACAACTAAAAAAGATAGAACACGTCAATCATAATGTCATACACCTTGTTGCGGATAAACCCGATGGATACAGCTTTACTCCTGGTCAAGCTACTGAATTGGCAATTGATAAAGATAACTATCGCGATAAAAAACGGCCGTTCACATTTACGAGTTTACCTGAAGATAAGGAATTGGAATTCACAATTAAAGTATATCCTTCGCACAATGGTGTAACAGAGCAGCTCGAAAAATTAGAAGTTGGTGATACCTTAATTATAGGTGATGCTTGGGGAGCTATAAATTATAAAGGAACCGGATCTTTTATTGCAGGTGGAGCAGGAGTGACGCCTTTTATCGCAATTCTTAAGGATTTGAATAGAAAAGGGCAACTTGAAGGCAACAAACTGTTTTTTAGCAATAAAGAAGAACGCGATATCATTTACAAGAATAATCTCGAAGAGTGGTTGGATAAGGACTTGCATGTCACACTCTCAGATGAAAACCATAAGGATTATAACCATGGCTATATTAATTCAGCGTATTTAAAATCGCATAATTTGGAAGTGTCCAAACCAGTATATTTATGTGGACCACCGCCAATGATGGAAGCTGTAAAATCGGATTTATATAAAATGGGTCTGCCAAAATCACGCTTAATAGAAGAAGCTGAATAACGCCTATACGCTTAAGGTTTTAGGGTTAATTATTAATTTAACAGTATTTTTGTTTAATCTTTTGTTAAATAAGTTAAACATGCATGGTTATGTTATATCTTTATCAAATAATTTAACAAACCAAATATTTAAAACTATGAAAACATTTAAAACATTAAGCATTTTAGCACTAAGTACAGTCGTGTTTTTTTCTTGTGAATCCAATAAAAAAGAAAAGATGGAAACAACACAGTCGAAAGAAATAGCAGAAGCGGTAATAGTGGAAGAGGCTGACCCTAATATTGTGGAAGTCGCCGTAGGTAATGAAAACTTTTCAACTTTAGTGGCTGCCGTAAAAGCAGCGGATTTAGTTGAAACTCTAAGCGGAAAAGGGCCATTTACAGTATTTGCACCGACGAATGATGCCTTTAACAAATTACCAGAAGGCACAGTAGGAACATTGCTAAAGCCAGAGAATAAAGGAAAATTAACAAGTATTTTGACCTATCATGTGGTATCGGGAAAATACGAAGCTTCTGCAGTTATTGACGCCATTAAGAAAAATAATGGATCTTTTACAGTAGCAACTGTACAAGGTGGAGAGATTACCTTGAGTCTTAGTGATGGAAATGTAATGTTAAAAGACGCTAATGGTGGAATGTCTACCGTAATTATGGCGGACGTTGCAGCATCTAACGGTGTAATTCACGCTATTGATTCGGTTGTAATGCCAAAATAAGTATTGATCATTTTTAGATTAATAGCAGAAAAACCATTGTAATTTGTAAATTACAGTGGTTTTTTTTAAATCGTTTTTTCTGTAAGTACTTCGAAATCAGCCATAATATATTGAATAATCTAATTTTAACTTCCATTAATAAAACTCAAAAACATGAATTTAGTTGACTACATCGTAATTGCTTTAAAAGTCATAGTCGCATTTAGTATCCTTAATGTTTGGCTCATTCAACCAAAAAAAGAAACCAAATGGCGTGGAGGTGATGCCAAAACTATCATTGAAGAATTTAAGGTTTACGGCTTATCAAAAACATTTTGTTACGTTATTGGCTTTTTAAAAGTAAGTTTGGCCATAATATTACTCCTTTCCATAAAATATCAAAACCTGACTCTCGTCGGAAGTTTAGGATTAGCGATTTTACTTTTAGGTTCCATAGCAATGCATATCAAAATATAAGATCCTTTGTTCAAATCCTTTCCTGCTTTCTTATTTGTGATATTCAATGTGGTGATTATCCTTTTGACTAAAGAAAATATTTGGTAAATACCTTAAGGGCTATAAAAAGGTTTAAGATGGCAAAAACTAACGATGGTGAGGATTTTATAACATTATCCTTAATCTTTAATCGTACTATAAATCCCAATAGCATTAGAACAAATAGACCTATCGCAGCCAACACATATAGTATCGGACTCCAATAAAGACCAATTAACAAACCAACTGCGCCTGCTAATTGAAGCCAGCCAGTGAGTTTTCTAAAGGTTGGTAAGCCATAGCGCTCAAATTCTAACTTTATAAACTCCGAATAAAAACAATTAATTCCAAAGTAAATAAAAGCTACAGCGGTAAAACAAGTCAATACGGTAAGTAAATCCAAAGTCTTTATTTTAATTCATAGTCTTGCTTCACAAGATTACGACAATAATAGAGATATTAATGACAAATTTCCATATTATACTTTTGATAACATGGGTTACTAGGAGCATTAATTTTTGAAAAAGAGGACTAATCTTAACCTCTCTGTTTAAGTTAAAAGCATATAATACTATACTTTATACCTAACTTCTCAATTTTTTTCTCTTTTCAATTAATCGAACACTTTTTTTACGAAGCGAGGAGAGGAGTGTGGAATGATTTAAACTAATAAGAAGTACAAGTAAATTTTGTTGATTACAATTTTTTCATTTTACCATTTCATCATATTATTGAAAAAACTTAAACCAAGAATTGGCTTATATTTTTTAATCTATAGTGACCCTATGATGCTATAGAAATTTAAAAAAAAAAAGGTTGACCGCAATGGACAACCTTTTTTATAGTTTGATATTTATTTTAAGCTCTCTAATAATTTGTCTGCCACTAATTCAGAAGAAGCTGGATTTTGACCAGTAATTAAATTACCATCTTGAATAGCGTAAGCTGCCCAATCTTCTTTTTTAGAATAGATTCCGCCATTTTCGTTTAACATGTCTTCCACTAAAAATGGAACAACGTCTGATAAACCAACAGCATCTTCTTCAGAGTTTGTAAATCCTGTTACTTTTTTACCTTTTACTAAAGGTTCTCCATCTGTTCCTTTTACATCTTTTAATGCCGCAGGTGCATGGCATACAAATGCTACAGGCTTTTCTTGAGCATTAAACTTTTCAATTAATGCAATTGACGTTTCATCGTTTGCTAAATCCCATAATGGTCCGTGACCTCCTGGATAAAATACGGCATCAAAGTCGTCTGCATTTAAATCAGCTAGTTTATGTGTATTCGCAATTAATGCTTTAGCTTCTTCATCTTTATTGTAACGCTCAGTATCTTCAGTTGCAGCATCTGGTGAGTCACTACTTGGATCTATTGGTGCAGCACCACCATTTGGTGTTGCAATAGTAATTTTAGCACCTTTGTCTAATAATGTGTAATAAGGATTTGCAAATTCTTCAACCCAAAATCCTGTTTTCTTTCCTGTGTCTCCCAATTTATCATGAGATGTTAATACAAATAATACGTTCATTTCTTTTTCTTTTTTGGTTTCTATTTTTTCTTCTGAAACGCTCTCAGAAGGTGTTTCTTTTGTTTGATCTTTACAACTTGAAGATGTAATAATAGTTAGCGCTAAGGCTACCGTTTTTATTATTTTCATTTAAATAATTATAAAATTAGTAAGCCATTTTCACTATTTTCTCTACTTTATCTGGCGATAAACTTTGGTGTTCACCTAATCCTGTCCAACCACGATTTGTAAAACGTTCAGAGATTTTTTCTGCGGTTCCTTCGTAATCTTCTGTGTAGTCTGATAGCTTCGTATCAATACCTAATTCATGGAAAAAAGCAACTGTTTTTTCAATTGCAGCATAGGCTTTATCATCTGTGCCACCTTCAGTTATATTCCAAACACGTTCAGCATATTGTGCTAATTTTTCCTTTTTTGACTCAAAATTAAATTTGTAATGGCTTGGTGCAATTACTGCTAAAGTACGTGCGTGATCAATACCAAATAAAGCAGTTAACTCGTGACCAATAGCGTGTACAGCCCAATCGGTCGGTACACCTTTTTGTATTAAACCATTTAATGCCATTGTACAACTCCACATAAAGTTTGAGGCTGCTTTATAGTCTGTTGGGTCTTTTAAAACTGTTGGTGCTACTTCAATTAACGTTTGTAAAATACTTTCTGCAAAACGATCTTGTAATAATGCTCCAATTGGATACGTCATGTATTGTTCTAAAACGTGTGTAAACGCATCGGTTAATCCGTTTGCTAATTGACGTTGTGGAATAGACGTAATTACTTGCGGATCTAAAATTGAGAACTCAGGAAATAAACCAGGTCCACCCATTGCTAGTTTTTCTTTAGTTTCTTCACGTGTAATTACGGCTCCAGAATTCATCTCAGATCCTGTTGCTGGTAAGGTTAATACAGTTCCAAAAGGCATGCCTTTTTCGGTTCTAATATTTTTAGTTAAAATATCCCAAGGTGTGTCGCCATCGTAAACTGCAGCTGCAGATAAAAATTTAGTTCCGTCAATTACAGATCCACCACCAACTGCTAGTAAATATGTAATGTTTTCATCTTTAATTACTTTTAATGCCTCCATTAAGGTTGCGTACTCTGGATTTGCTGGAATGCCTCCAAACTCAGTCACATCAATATTGGCCAAAGCGGTTTTTACTTGATCGTAAATACCATTTTTCTTAATACTTCCTCCACCATAAAGCAATAATACTTTAGCATCTGCAGGAATCTCTTGGTTTACTTTTTCTATTGTGTCCTTTCCAAAAATAATTTTGGTTGGGTTTTTAAAATCAAAATTGTTCATTTTCTTTTTTGGTTTTACTTGTTATATTTTTACTATCATTTTTCCTTTGTTTTTACCTTCAAATAAATCAATAAAAGCTTGAGGAATATTATCAAAACCTTCAACGATAGTTTCGGTATAGGTTAATTTGTCTTCAGCTAACCAACCTGCTAATTTTTGCATGGCTTCAGGGAATTTTTCAGCATAATTGCTTACTATAAAGCCTTGCATTAATGCACTGTTTTTTACTAAAAATGGTTGTACGCTTATGCTTTTAGGTAATTCAGTTTCATTATAAACCGAAATGGCACCACAAATTATAATTCTGGCGAACTGATTAATACTGAATAAAACAGCATCTGAAATTGGTCCTCCAACATTATCAAAATACACATCTACACCATTTGGCGCAGCTTCTGCAATGGCAGATGTCATGTCCGTTGTAGTATTGTAATTGATACCTTCATCAAAACCGAATTTATTTTTTAGCATCTCGATTTTTTCATCTGTACCAGCAATACCAATAACGCGTAAACCTAATATTTTTGCTATTTGTCCAACAACACTACCAACAGCTCCTGCAGCTCCAGAAATTACTATAGTTTCGCCTTTTTTAGGTTTTCCTATTTCGGTTAAACCTAAATAGGCTGTTAAACCTGTCATACCTAGAACACCTAAGTAGGTACTTAAAGGTGCTTTTTCTGAGTCTACTTTATTTAATCCTTCGCCATTAGACACTTGTTGTGTAGACCAATTCAGCATACCAGAAACGTAATCTCCGGCTTGAAACTTTTCGTTTTTAGACTCTAAAACCTTGGCCACAACACCAGAATGTACAGGCTCGTTTAACTTAAAAGGTGGAACATAAGATTTTGCATCACTCATGCGTCCTCTTAAATATGGATCTACAGAAACATAAGCTGCTTCTAAAAGAATTTCTCCTTCTGAAACAGTTAGTGTTTTATCTGTATCTACAAATTCAAAATTTGAAAGTGTAGGTTTTCCTTCAGGTCTATTATTTAATATAATTGTCTTTGTCATAGTTTTTTCTTTTTTAATCGATAACGGTTATCAAATCTTCCATTGGTTTTCTAACCTTTTCAAGACCAGACAACCAATCTTCATCTGCATTTCTATGTCCTATAGGCAGTAAAACGGTACTTCGCAAGCCTTTGGCACGCAAACCTAAAATCTGATCTACAGCGTCAGCATCAAACCCTTCCATTGGTGTGGCATCTACACTTTCATAGGCTGCCGCAATTAAAGCATGACCAAGTGCAATATAAGCTTGTTTTGATGCGTGATTAAAGTTTTCTTCCGCATCCTTTTGTGGATACGAGTTCAATAATTGCTGACGGTAATTTTCCCAACCTTCATTTTCAAAACCACGAATTTCATTGGTTAAATCGAACATATAATTAATGCGTTCTTCGGTATAGGTATCCCAAGCAGCAAAAACCAGTAGATGAGAACTTTCTGTAATTACAGATTGATTCCAACCCACTTCTCTAATTTTTTCTTTTAGATCTTTATTTTTTACTACAATAATTTCAAAAGGTTGTAAACCACTCGAAGTAGCAGCTAAACGAGCAGCTTCTAAAATGCGTTCCACTTTTTCTTCTGGAACAATATTACCATTCATGGTTTTTGTTGCGTATCTCCAATTTAATTTATCTAATAATTCCATAATAGTTCTTTAGTTGTTTATTGTAATTCTCTTTATATCGTCTGAAGTAATAACTACTTCAGAATAGCTTGTGCTGTTTGCCAGATTTATCATGGCTTTCGCCATATTTTTAGGATCTGTACTTTTATATTTTTTCAACTTCCCAAAGAAAAAGGGCTGAATGACTATAAATACATCTTTACCAATAGCTTCTAACGTGCGACTCTCTTTACGATCTCCACCAATTAATGATGGCTGTAAGATAAAAGTTTTTTTAATGTCTTGTTTTAACACATCGCGCTCCATTTCGCCTTTTGTTTTATTGTAAAATACACTACTTTTTGCATCTGCACCTAAAGCTGAAATGACTAAAAAAGTCTCAATACCATTGGCTTTTGCTAATTTTGCAGCTGAAACCGGAATCCCATGATCTATTTTCTTATATAAATCTTTATCTGGTGTTTTAGATTTGGTGGTACCAATACAGCAGAACACTTGGTCTCCTGTAAAATCGTTTTTAAACTGTTTTAGCTCTAATAAATCACCTATAAACTGTGTGACTTTACTTGGTAAACCTTCAAGCTTTGAACGTGAAAATAACTTAATACTTTCGTAACGATCATCGTTAATCAGTAGGTCTAATAGTAAACCACCTGTTAACCCTGATGCACCTAATATAATGGCTGTTTTCTTCATGTTATTGACAAACTTTTATGCTGCTCCAAGCTGATTCGTAGGCTTCTTTTATATGTGTTCTATCTAATGTAAATGCACCTCGCTTTTGGGATATCATTAAAAATGATAAGGGGTTAATCGCATAAGCATATAAAATATAATCTGATAACGGTTTTATGATGCCTTCTTCTTTACCACGAGTCCAAAGGTCGAGTAGTGGTTGTAAATGTTTTATGCCTTCATTTCTACTTTGCTCATCGATCATTGGAGTATTATCACATTGTGCTAAAAACATGGCATTTTCGCTTTCTTTAAGTTTGAAGTCGGCAATACGATTCCAGATTAATTTAAATCCTTTTTCAACCGGCATGGTTTCATCATAAGTTGCAAAAGCGTATTTTGTGTATTCGGCTTTAACTTCAACGTAAGTTTTATTTACAAGGTCTTGTTTATTCTCAAAATACAAGTAAATAGTAGCAGGCGAAACATTTGCCATTTTAGCAATTTTACTCATAGGAGTTGCGTGAAACCCATTGTTATTGACTAACTCAATAGTTGCTTTAACAAGAGCATTACGCTTATCTATACTTTTCTGAAGTTTTGCCATGCATTACAAATTCTGATACAAAAATATGTAAAAAATGAACGTTCATTCTTTTTTTAACAAAGGTTTATAGATTTCGAAAATGATTGATGAAATTATAAGTACGAAATGTAGAAGATACCGATTATAATTCCTGTTAGCAGTACTAATTTTTTACGCTTATTCAACTCCTTAAAAGCAATACCACCAAAAACCACTCAAATTAGCCTTCAAATACATTATTTATTATAATTTTAGAGGCATAATTAATAGAAGCACTAAAATTAACGTTCCAAAATGCAGACATTAAAGATCATTTTTGGCATCATTTCAATATTCCTTTTTCAAAATAATATTTGGGCTCAAAATTTAGATAGCCTTACTAAGGTGCTAGAAACTAAGATGAGCAATCATAAGGTATTTGAACTTCAAAAAGAAGAACGCATAAAAAACCTTGTAGCGCAAAGCAATAAAACCAATGATCTTAGACAGCAGTAAGACATTACCAATGCCATTTTTGAAGAGTATCAGTTTTATAGTTTCAACGATGCCCTCCATTATATTGAGAAAAACATACAAATAGCAGAGGCTCTTAACGAGAATCTGCTAGTAAATGGAGCCATCCTAAAAATGGGTTTGCTTCTCGTGAATACAGGCCGTTTTAAAGAATCTATTGATGCCTTAAGCGAAATAGACCGAAAGACCCTTCCAGAATCTTTAATAAATAATTACTTCATTGCTTACGAAGAAGGCTATTCTGGACTAGCATACAATGCAGCGGTGAACCAAGTCAATACGGTATGTAAATCCAACGTCATAATTGTAATCTATAGTCTGACTTCACAAGATTACAACATAAATAGAGATATTAATGACAAATTTCCATATTATACTTTTGATAACAAAATTATGGGAATGATCGTGCTAAAAAATGCAAAGCCAACATAAGAACCGTTATTGCTGATTCTAAAAATAGTTTAGTTATTAGTTCTACTATAGATGAGATGCATGAGACTATATTAGCTATAGCAGTAGTTTTGTTGGCATCAATTGCTGCAACAACAACTACAAGCACATAGTATCATTAGTTTGTTACGACACAAAATGGACTATACTTAATATAGGAGGGAAGCATGATGCTATTATTTGTTAAACAGCCTGTTTTCATTGCTCTTGTAGGATTTTGTGATCCTGTATGACTATACGATTTCCTTCAATAAATTTTATTTTATCAATGGCAACGATAAAGGATTTGTGCACGCGTAGAAAATTAGTCGGAGTTAATACCTCTTCATAGTGTGATATTTTTTCATGACTAACAATCATTTCCTCTTTTAAGAACAACTTCGTATTATTTCCATCGGCTTCTATAAATAAAAGATGGTCTAAGAAAATTTGATGGTGTTTTTTGTCTCCTTTTACAAATAGGCTAGAAGGATTGGTTTCGCTGTTTGAAACTTCTTGTATTACTGTTTTAGATACCTGCAAATCTGAAACCTTATTGACGGCTTTTACCAGTCTATCAAAACTAAATGGTTTTAAAAGGTAATCGACCACGTTTAATTCATAACCTTTACGAATCGAATGTAATTAAAAAAGGGATTCAAGAATTTAAAATTATTGTAAAAAAGAAACCAAACTTTATTGCTATTGATCCTTATGGAACAAGGAGTGATGAAAATCTTGTGGATAATATTAGAGATCTATAGTCTAGTAACAAGTGTTCGATATAATCGTCCAAAAAAAGGAGAAGACTAAAAAAAAAGCTATTGCAGATTTTTGTCTGCGCAATCAACTGTTTTGTCTACTAACTTCTAATTTTTCTTTTATTGCCGAGAATTCCTTAATTTCTTAATATATTGAACATCATTAAAATTAAAACACCATAAAATGAAAAAAATCCAACTGACTATAGTGGCACTGATTGCATTTGTTCTCCTTTCCAGTCATGATATGTTTTTAAAATTAGATGTCTACCAATTACAACCGAATACTCAGGCTGTTTTACAACTCTTCAATGGTACTTTCAACAAAAGCGATAATGTAATAGACCGAAATAGAATGCTTGATGTCAGCTTGGTCGGCAATGGAAAACGTACCGCAGTCGATTCATCAGATTGGTTCGAAAAAAACAATATTACCTTCTTAAATTTTAAAACAGGAAACGCAGGCACTTGGGTTGCCGGACTATCCACGACACCAAGCGATATAGCTCTTACGGCAGAAGCGTTCAACACGTATTTAAAGAGCGATGGCGTACGCGACATATTGGAAAACCGTAAACAAACAAATACCTTAAACAAAGATGCCGTTGAAAAATATGCGAAACACGTCAAAACCATTTTTCAGGTAGGCGATAAACTTAGCAACGACTGGAACGTTAATCTAGGCTATCCACTCGAATTTATACCACTTCAAAATCCCTATGAGCTTCACGAAGGGCACAATTTGGAAGTACGTTTGTTATTCAACGGAGCACCGCTTAAAAATCATTTCGTATACGTCGGCACAAATACAGAGGCAAAAGAAGAGGCACCGACACATAGTCACGAGAATGGAGAGGCACACTCGCATTCACATTCGCACGATGATACGGAAACCTCAGAACATCAACATCCTGAAACGAAACAATATCAAACCAATGACGACGGTATTGTTAGTATAGATATCAACCAATCAGGCACTTGGTACTTCCGAACCATTAAGATGGTAGAGTCCAAGGATGAAAAACTGACTCACGAATCCAATTGGGCAACACTTACCTTTGGTATCAGTGATGGGCGTACCGTAGCGCACAATCATGACCAAGACAATAGCGAGCATGCACACGATCATGAAAACGACCAGAACCATGACCATGAACACGGCGAGGCTACACATACCCATGATGACGACACACATTCGCACGACGAACATGACGATGAAGGTTTTCCATCCTACATTTTCTGGATAGCGAGTTTTGTAATCATAGGCCTTTTGTTCTTTTGGTTCAATAAAAAGAAATAAGATGGGCAAACATTTAAAAACTATTGTATTAATCGGCTCTGTTTTGTGTCCAACCCTTTTGTTGGCTCACGACGTCAGCGCAGGTGATCAGGCCATTTTGGATAATGGCGGACTGCTATCTTACATTTGGGTAGGTGCCAAACATATGCTAACGGGCTATGACCATTTGTTGTTTTTAGCCGGAGTCATTTTTTTTCTCAAAGGCTTTAAGGATATCCTAAAATTTATTACGGTATTTACCATTGGCCATAGTATTACTCTTATTGGCGGCACTTTTACGGGCATTCAGGTAAATGAATACCTTATCGATGCCGTCATTGCCCTAAGCGTCCTTTATAAAGGTTTCGAAAATCTTAATGGCTTCCAAAAACTATTTAAGGTCAAACCACCAAATCTATTGCTGATGGTATTTGCGTTTGGGTTGATACATGGCTTGGGCTTATCCACACGATTACAATCCTTTGATATGGGACAGGAACAAATCTTACTTAAGATTATCAGTTTTAACGTTGGTGTGGAGCTTGGGCAAATAGCAGCCTTGATACCCATTATATTTATAATTTCCAAATGGAAGGAACAACCGAGTTATAAAGCTTTTTATAAAGCGTCTAATGTGTATTTGGTCATAGCTGGTGTAGGCCTGTTTCTTTATCAGATAGTACTTTATTTCGGATAGAACAACCATGTCAATTTACGCTACTTTTTCTTCTATAAGGGTTCCACACTAATAATAAAGTTGCAAAATGAAATTATGAGCTGGCTTATTCACAGTTTAGATTGAACTTGAAGTACCGAAAAAATACATTTTTAATGTAAAAAAGAAGGTATTTATTTTTTACATAAATACCTCCTTGTTCTTGAAGTTTAATCACATATCTGTTACAT
This sequence comes from Winogradskyella schleiferi, assembly GCF_013394655.1. NCBI lineage: Bacteria > Pseudomonadati > Bacteroidota > Flavobacteriia > Flavobacteriales > Flavobacteriaceae > Winogradskyella > Winogradskyella schleiferi. Next base: position 1,952,938 of record NZ_CP053351.1, on the reverse strand, counting down.
AGTCGTATACAGTTGCTTTTGTTCAGGGTTACTTTTTAATTATAAATCGCTGTAATATGGTTTCGTTTCCAATCTGGACTTTAGCAAAATGTAAGCCATTGCTCAATTCATTCACGGACAAATCGATAACTACTTCAGATTTGCCTATTGTTATACTTTTATGCAATACCACAACACCTAACACATTGTATATAGTTACGACAGCATTTTTATCATGCACGGATTTGATATAAATCTTAATATTATCCACAGCTGGGTTTGGATACAATTTTATTTGCGTTCCGTTAAACGTCAATACCTCATTAACTACTGGTGCATTTCTGCTTCCTAGACTAGGACAAACGACGGAGCCATTGGTAATGGCATTTATAGTCACATTAGCTGCATCAATAAGTATAGTTGCAGTGTTTACCGAAATAACACCATTTAATGCAAGATCTTGAACGTGATTAATAAACGCATTGAATTTGTTCAATGCAGCATTTGTTTTACCATCACAGTATTTATCCAGTCCATCCTGTAATTGCTTAACCAAAGAATTAGTTTGTCCATTATTTAGTCCTAGACCTTCAATGTAATTAATAACATCATCAATAAGAACTCCAATATCAAAAACAGGATCACATACATTACCAATACCATCTCTGTCATCATCAGTTTGATCGGCATTAGAGATCAATGGACAATTATCATCACCATCTAGAACCCCATCATTATCATCGTCAGGATCTACACAGTCTGGTGAATTATCACTATCATTGTCTGGAGATAGACTATTACTATCTAAGGGATCAGATCCGCAAGCAATTTCGTCAGAATCTAACTGACCATCATTATCGTCATCAACGTCTCCAGTATCACAAAGACCATCACCATCCGTATCGGTGCCATCATTGCCAACATCATCGGTGCCGCTAGAACAGTCATCACAACCATCATTATCTGCATCTCTGCATATAAATGGATTCAAGGGCTCTAAATCATCAACATCAACCACACCATCGTTATCATCGTCTATATCGCCAGCATTACAAAGGCCATCACCATCAGTATCGGTACCATCATTTGCTGCATCATCAGTGCCACTAGAACAGTCATCGCAACCATCGCCATCAGCATCTCTGCAGACAAATTGGTTTAATGGGCTTGAATCATCACCATCTGCAACGCCATCATTATCATCATCAAGATCTATACAATCTGCTTTACCATCACCATCGGTATCTGTAAAACCTTCATCAACACCATCATTAAGATCATTATCCACACCATCACAAACCTCACAAGTTGAACTGGCATTTAAGGGGTCAGATCCACAGGCTATTTCGTCTATATCAGTTGTACCATCATTGTCGTCATCCATATCCACACAATCTGCTTTACCATCACTATCAGAATCAGTAAACCCTTCATCAACACCATCATTAAGATCATTGTCCAGACCATCACAAATTTCACAAGTTGAACTGACATTTACAGGATCCGATCCGCAGGCCACTTCATCAGCGTCATCTAAGCCATCATTATCGTCGTCAAAGTCGTTGCAATCTGCTGTACCATCACCATCTGTATCGGTGTCAACCACACCACAGCCACAAGCTCCTGGTGCCGTTTTGTTCGGGTCGTTGGGGCAGGCATCGTTACAATCTGCCGTACCGTCATTGTCAGTATCGGCATCAGGGACACCACAACCACAAATGCCTGGTGCAATTTTGTTTGGATCGTTCGGACAGGCATCAAAACAATCTGCCGAACCGTCGCCATCTGTATCGGTATCAGCAACACCGCAGCCACAATCTCCTGGTGCAATCTTGTTTGCATCATTTGGACAACCGTCATTAACATCACAGACACCATCACCGTCTGAATCCCCACCCAATGCTGCGCAAGGGTCGGTTCCTGTTGAAATAGCTACAACAGTGACGGTCCAATTTGCTCCGGCTGTAGCAAAGCCTACCGTTAAATTGGAACAATAGTTACCTGGGCCAAGCTCTGGACTAAACACATGATTTAGACTTGTACCCGTCGTAGATGGCGTATAAGGTCCGCAAGCATTCCAACCATAGTCAAAAAGGCTACCGCCGCCACCACTAGTTCTGGTGAAGGTCAAATTAGTTAAAGCCACATTTTCTGGTACAACAACGGTGAAGTTGTCTCCAGTATTTGATGTTCCGCCTGTTGGCCCTAATGTTCCTGTCCAAGTGTTGGTGCCTGGCACAACTGTAAATAAGGTTGCAGAAGGGTTGTTTGATAAGTCTCCAGAGATCGCTTCATTGTAATTAATGGCTTGCGACCAAGAGAGTTGTAACGCGCATAGACATAATAGCACGAAGGTCATTTTTTTAAAAAGTGAATTTGTTTTCATTGTTGCTTGTTTTTGGTTAATATTATTATTTTACGGTTATTCTATAAATGGTTATAATTATAGGTGTAAAAAATCAGGAGATACTTAAGTATGGAAATACTTAAATAACCTGAAATACTGGTTAAACAAGACTTGGGTGCTTCGTTTTATGCTATTAATAAATTTTTGCGATCGTTTAAATGCTATTAGAGTAGAATAGGGAATATCTCTAATATGAATAAACGTATTATGTGGAGTAAATGAAGGTTAAATTTAATTTAAAAAAATGATATATTCAAAATTAGTATAAGAAATTTGCGATATACAGCTTCGATTTTAAATACACTTTTATTGCTTTCTCTAGTTTTGTATAGCCTTTTATTGCCCAACACCACTACTATGAAAACTTACATTTTGCAGTCTTACTAAAAGAAATGAGCCATGATTTCTAAGCTTTTCTAAGATGGCTACTGTTATAGTGTTTATTTGAATTTATTAAGTTTGGATACGCAACTAATGATAAAAGTTGGCCAATGAAATGACTTCATAACCAAAATTAGCTGGTACGTTAGCATTAATGATAAGGTAACAGTGCTAAAACAACGAGCCTTTATGAACTGCTTCGGTAATGTGCGGTTGATTGGTGTCAACCCCTTTTTCGTACAGATCCCTACTTACTGGATGTGCATTAAATGCCTTACCTGTAAAGCCAAAATCCATTAACTCCAATATTGTTTGGGAATTTAAACCCGCATCTAGCCAATCTTTAAAAAGGTCATCCGCTAAAACCAAGGGCAAACGTTTAAAAACTATTATATTAATCGGCTCTGTTTTATGTCCAACCCTTTTGTTGGCTCACGACGTCAGCGCAGGCGATCAGGCCATTTTGGATAATGGCGGACTGCTATCTTACATTTGGGTAGGTGCCAAACATATGCTAACGGGCTATGACCATTTGTTGTTTTTAGCCGGAGTCATTTTTTTTCTCAAAGGCTTTAAGGATATCCTAAAATTTATTACAGTATTTACCATTGGCCATAGTATTACCCTAATCGGTGGCACTTTTGCTGGCATTCAGGTTAATGAATACCTTATCGATGCCGTCATTGCCCTAAGCGTCCTCTATAAAGGTTTCGAAAATCTAAATGGCTTCCAAAAACTATTTAAGGTCAAACCACCAAACCTATTGCTCATGGTATTTGCGTTTGGACTCATTCATGGCTTGGGTCTATCCACACGCTTACAATCCTTTGATATGGGACAGGAACAAATCTTACTTAAGATTATCAGTTTTAACGTTGGTGTGGAGCTTGGGCAAATAGCAGCCTTGATACCCATTATATTTATAATTTCCAAATGGAAGGAACAACCGAGTTATAAAGCCTTTTATAAAGCGTCTAATGTGTATTTGGTTATTGCTGGAGTTGGGTTGTTCATTTATCAGATGTATTTTTATTTTGGGTAGGGTAATTTTCAATTATGCCCAACAACAGTGACTTGGCGCAGAGCAAAGACCTAAAACTCCAATGACTTATCCCTTCTTATTGTTTCTAATTACAAAAACAACCAGACCAGTAACAATGATAATCACGATAGCAAAAACCCAATAAAATATAGTAACTATACTTGAGACGACGACATCGGTATCAGTATCAAAGGTGTTATAGATGGGTTTAGTAGTCGCTTCACTTTTAGGAATATAAATATAATAGGATAGGATGTTTTCAACCGCTTTATTTTTGGAGTGATAGTCTTCAAAATCTTCAGGAGCTACATGGTTCTTTTTATTGCGATACTCATAGTTGAGATAAAGCGTCCTTCCTGATCCATCCAGTTTACTCGCCATCGAAAAATCAAAACTTTTAGAACTCACTTTGATATCATCCTTTGCAGCTGCCCAACGCCTTGGTAGCTTAACCGTAATATTGTGTTTTTTATGTGTTGGATAAAATAGTGCAAAAGGTGTTTTTCGGGTCTTTTCATTAGGAGAGAGAAAAACATCTAGAATACCATATGGTGTAAAATTTGCAGCAATATTTTTCTCATTGCCCACCATGGGTTCCCATAGGTCATTGATTTTATAAAATTCTTCGACAATAATTTTATTATAGATACTGTCATCATCAAATATAGGATCTTCTATAACTTCAACACCATTATACAGGTTGTCATAATAGCTTTTAAATTCGTCGCGGATAGTGGATAAGCTGCTCGATTTATATCGTCCTCTCATAGCATCAGCATCAGCACCTTTATAGGTTGTCATAACTCTTAAGGTTGCCGGACCGCCAACGGTTGGTAATTCGAATATATCAAAAACTTCTACTAAACTTTTGTCGTTAGGTATTATTTGTTCCAAGGTTGAAACACCTTCCTTTATCACTAAAGCTTTCCCATAATCTGGAAATGACACGGCCTTATAGTTACCAAACTGATTGCTAAAGGTCGGATCATAAAAGAAAGGCTTATTATCGCTATCAATAACTTTTACAACCACATGATCAAATACATTGGGAGAAGGTAAAAACTGATGCAAGGACTCCCCAAAAAGTGAGTTAACAAGTACAGGATACGCCTCAATATCCATATGACGCAACATGGTGACCATGAGCCAACTTTTATCTTTACAATCACCAAAGCGCTGTTCAAGGACCTTATTGGGCGAAAACGGTTTATAAGCACCAATACCAGATTCTAAACCGAGGTATCTAATTTCATTTTGTACAAATTTTAAGGTTGCCGTAATACGTTCACCTTCATCTTCCGAATGTTTATGAATCTGTTCTATTTTTGCTTTTAAGGCAGCTGATAATTGTAGATCCGTTTCGTATATACCCAAAGCCCAATTGACAACGGCATTCCAATCCTTATAGTCCGAAACAAATAAGTGTTCATATGGTAAATACCAACTGGGCATATTATCTTCAAATAAAGGCTTTTCTGTTAAAGTAGCTTGCCAATTGTACGTTTTATAACCCTTGTAAGTTCCAATATCAGGGGAACTATCGGAATTAACAGTTTTATACTGTAGTGGGTTTTCGGCGATAATATAGTAGTTAACTTTACCCACAGGTTCAAAATCGTTTAGCGTGGTGGAACCCGAAAAATGGTTCCCAACAATGGGATTAAAGCCTTTAATAGAATAGCTGATATCTAAAATATCACCATTGCGGATATCGGTTAAATTATTTACGGCATTGAGACTACCATCGTAAATGTAACTCTCTGCATTAGACTCTTGCCGTATGGTCTGAAAATCATTAACATTTAGCTTGTTGATCGGCTTTCCGTTTCTAATCACAATGACCTTATGCAATAACAGTTGCTGATAGGTGGGATCATAATTAATAGAAACCATAGAGCCATCTTGTACACCGACATGATCCGTAATTTTCCTAACTACACGGATATAACGTTCTTCTTTAGGAATATGAATTTGTTCATCACTTAGAAGCGTCAGTAAACCGAATGAAATTTCCTTTAAATCGATATCTGGATTTTGTTCATAAGACTGATGGACCACCCAATTTGGGGTATTACTGACTTTAATCTGGGCATAACAAGTACTAAAACTACATAAAATAAACAGGACTAATGTAGCGTGTTGGATAGTTTTTCTAAGCATAGGAATAGGTTGGAAAACAAATAAACTAAAAATATAATAGACACCTAAGAAAATGCTTAAATAATTCAAATTCAGTTTCAAACTTATGATTAACATGTACAAAATAATAACCTTAAATTATTTCTGATTATACATAATTATCTTCTCATAATACTTTGTAAATTTAACGCCACTTTTAATTACTAATTAACTTAAGAAACTAAAGTTACAACGACTTTACTAGTTATGGAAACCAACAAAAACAAAGACAAGACTAATAAGGATAGAATTATAGAAAGACAGTTACGTTTTCAAGATTTATTAATTAGTATTTCTACAACCTATATAAATGCCGATCTATCGGATATAGATAAACTTATTCAAGAGTCTTTAAAGCAAATGGGAGAGTTTGTAGAGGCAGACAGAAGTTATATATTTTCTTATGATTTGGTAAACAACACCACATCCAATACGTATGAGTGGTGCGCCGAAGGTATAGCACCAGAAATAAATAATTTACAAAATGTCCCCATTGAATATATACCACAATGGGTAGAGGCACATAAAAAAGGCGAAGTATTTCTTATTGAAGATGTAAGCCTTCTTCCTCATGATGGAGAAAATGGCTTACGTGCAGTTTTAGAGCCTCAAGGTATTAAAAGCTTAATTGCTATTCCAAAAATTAAAAACAAAGAGTTAATTGGGTTTATAGGCTTTGATGCGGTTAAGAAAATTAATAAATATGCCGAAAACGAAAAAGAAATTCTATTTGTGTATGCCAATATGTTGGTTAACGTTATTCAAAGAAAAGAAAATGAAGAACGTTTAAGTGCACAAGATAAAAAGCGAGAAAAACTACTGATAGATTTATCACGTCAAAATGAGCAATTAAATGAATATGCCCATGTGGTATCCCACGATTTAAAAGCACCATTAATAAACATTCATACCTTAATTACATGGTTTATCAATGATCACAAGGACACTAGCGATGAAATGGATATACAACCATTGAATCTTGCCTTATTCAATGTAGAGAAAATGGATAATTTAATAAAAGGTATTTTAGATTATTCTACCGTAGATAGGCTAGAGTCAGAAAATCAGAAGATCGACTTTAACCTTATGTTAGATGAAGTAATACAGACGCTTTTAGTTCCAAAACACATAACCATTACTATTCAAGATAACTTGCCAAGCTTATACGGTAATGCTTGGAGGTTTAAGCAAATATTTCAAAACTTAATACAAAATGCCATAAAGTATTCACATAATGATAAAGGCACAGTCGAAATTGGTTGTACAGAGAAAACGGACGCTTTTGAATTTTTTGTAAAAGACAACGGAATTGGTATTAAATCAGATTATTTCGATAAAATATTTAAAGTGTTTACCAAACTCGAAAGTACCAGCGCCTCTTCAGGTATTGGGCTTTCTATTGTTAAAAAAATCGTTAACTATTACAAGGGTTCTATTTGGTTAGAGAGCCAAGAGGGCTTAGGGACGACCTTCTATTTTACGCTTTTAAAAAAGTAAAACATTAGCTAAATCATCCACCGACCAGATAATCAACTATTAAAAGTGTCCTAGAACCTGCTGGTAGGCAAGTGTAAATCAGTGGTGCTTGCACAGAGTGCTATCGATGTGTCAGACGAGCTTTAGTATCAAGATTTCTTTTTTTAAATTTTAAGTTCAATAAGCGTACATAAGCGATTTGAGGTAAAAGCATAGTTTACGGAATAGAAGCCTATGCCATCTCTAACATAAAAAAATTAGTAGAGGTGTTTTCATGGTATTTTTAAAACTAGCAACAGAAAAATAGTCTAATCGTCGAAGTTCAACAAACCCATATCTCAAAAAGACGATGTATTTTTACTATAATTAATGCAAACATTAATGAAGTACATTTTTATAATTTTACTAACCGCTTGTTTTAATTTGAAAATTATGAGTCAAGAAAATAAGATACAAGTCCAATGCGATTCCATAACGGGACTTTGCGAAATACCAGATTTTGAAGCTAGCAAAAAAACAATAGCATGGAACGATGATGAAGAACTCTTCTATATCGGTGATCCTATGTGCAGCTGGTGTTGGGGAATTTCGCCACAGATAAACGCTTTACAACGCTACGCAACGCAAGAGCACATTCCATTCAATCTCATTATGGGTGGCTTAAGACCTGGTGGAGGAGAAGCATGGGATACCGCCTTTAAGCGTTTTCTAGAACACCACTGGCAGCAAGTCCATGAAAAATCTGGTCAACCTTTTAGTTATAAGCTATTAGAAAAAGACGAATTCAATTACGATACCGAACCAGCCTGTAGAGCCGTAATCACCGCGAGAACCCTAGCACCCGAAAAGACCTTGGCGTTCTATGAACTGGTGCAACATTATTTCTACACCAAATCCAAAGATCCTAAGCAAGTGGATTTCTATCAAGTGATTTGCGAAACACTCGCTATCAATTTTCAAGACTTTAGCGAGAAATTCACCTCTGAGAGCATGAAGTTGGCGACCCAAGAAGATTTTATAAAAAGCAGGGAATTGGGCGTTCGCGGATTTCCCACGGTCATCTATAGACATAAAGATCAATTGTATAACATTGCTAGTGGCTATTCGGAATTTGAGGATCTTAAGGAGGCGATTTTAAAAGTTAAGAGGGAAAAAAAGTAGTAAGCAATAGTAGGATTTGTCCTATTATAATGTATTTGTGTGTTGCTTATGCTTAGGATAGTGAAGAATAAAGATGAGCTTTATTCACAAAGCTTCTATTTTAAATTAATGAGTTCATGAATCCTCGATTTGGATAAAAGCAGGGCAGAGCGTTAGAAATAGTCCTGTGGACTATTTTAGTGAATGAGCCAGCTGGCGCATTGGCATATTACTTTTCTTTATTTCTTTTTTAATGTTTCTCTATTCAGTTAATGAAACCGAGTTAGCGAGGTTCATGAACACCTCTAAAATAAATAAACATTCTTTTTCTGTGAAGGTGGAGTAGTGAGGAAAATGTGTGTGGAATGGATAAGATTAAAATAAATTTTATATATTTACGTAATCGCTTATCCCTTAGTGATTAATATTCCTTATACAAAATTAATAGCTCTTTTCAATAATCAAATTTACCCACTATTGGGTATGTTTTTTTTTATTAAATATCTAATATTAGATAATTTTAAGGCTAGCTTATGAATGATACAAAACAATTTCTCATCTTTTTCATTTTTACTCTTTTAATAAGTTGGACTAACTATGCACAAGGTAAATTTCCAACCATAGATGAAAGCAAAGGATATATCTATACGGAATTTCATGCTCGGTTGGCATATCCAATGAATTCTATGAATAGAGTATGGGTTAAAGGCAACGTTACGCATCCAATTGTAAAACTAATCGACCCGATATCTGATAAAGTATATAAAACAGATATCCTGAAACCACCATTTTATACAGCCGTTCTTGACGTAGAAATGAGCGAAATAAAAGTCGTATTTTGTAATAAAACTGGAGATTGTGAAGGAAATATTGTTCTTTATCCAAATTCAGATTTTGAAAAAGACTCAAATAATTTTTCCATTTTACTTTATGGTTGTTTCGAACCATTTGAAGTCACACAAAAGCGAAGAAATAAGCCTGAAGTAAGCATATATACTGGATTAAAAAATTCTAGCTTTCGTTTGCGAAAATTATTCAGTCAAGTTGCACAACATGAATCCTTAAAGTATGACAAATATGAGCGCCGTGATAAATATTATCTTGATTCAACAAATACTCTAATTAAACCATTATTAACTAGTGCTCCAAAACTTATTATTGGTACGGGAGATCAAGTATATGTGGATGTTGCTTATGCTGCAAAAATAAAAGGTAAACATAAAAACCCTTTAAGCGCTTGGGAGTTTTACGCAAAACCAAAACCTTTACTTGATGTCAAAGACTATACAATTTTTTTAAACAAATTATATAATGCATCGTATTCATTCAATGAGTTAGAAAAGGCTCATAGAAGATTACCTGCGCTATTTGCAATAGATGATCATGAAATTAGAGATGGTTGGGGTTCTCAAGGTGACGAATATTCAAAGGGTAAATTGAATCCAGAATTTGCTCCGTTTTATAATTTAGGCAAAGAAGCTTTTATAAATCATCAACTTTTAATTTCTAAATTTCCACCACAAAATGCCTCTGTAACCTTAAACGAGAATAAAACAATGAACTACGCGTTTAGTGTGCACGGAAAAAACGGCTATATGCTAGACTTAAGAAGTGCTCGTGATCGATTAATTCCGCAGGTATTGGGAGACGAACAATTGACGCATTTTAAAACATGGTTAAACGCACTTGAAGATGGTGAAACCATTATTTTGGTGAGTTCAATTCCTTTATTCTTAAGACCAAATCATAGACTTGAGAGTGCGTTTGCGGCTATTGATTCTGAAGTACGAGACGATATAGCAGATAGCTGGTCTTCGGGTTTTAATAAAGCAGAAAGAGATGAACTATTTAAAATATTAACAAAGCATCGTTTAGAAAGAGATATCAAACCGATCTTTGTTAGTGGTGATATACACAAATCGGCTTTAATAGAGATATGGTTAGATACCAAAAAAAATGATAAAAATGGAAATCCTGAAAAACCAATTGTTTTTGGATATGAAATAATTGCTAGCGGACTCTCGCATGAGTTTATTACATCTAATACAAAAAAAAAGTTGTTTGAAATTACAGAGCAACAAAGAATTGGGGACGCTCATCTATATTTTCAGTACGATCAAACATCTACAAAAGCGACACTATATCCTATGGTTAGAAAATCTACTGCTGAACAAAATTTTGGAGCTATTGAATTTATAAATGGTGAAGTTAGACTTCATACATTTATATTTAGAAGATACAATAAATACAATACCTTAAATCAATACTTTATTGATTTAAACTGGGATAAAACAGAAGAGCAAAGCAACGAATTTAAGTTTCATTATCGTAGAAATGGAGAACATAAAGATTATAATCCTAAGAAGGGCTCTTTCAATGCGCCACTTGCAAATGGAATGAATGTAATAATAGAAAATTAATTATTATGCAAAAAATAATAGACATACATACACATGTATTTAATCTTAATTATCTACCAATTAGAGGAGTATTACAAGCTCATGGTGTGCCAAAAAAAGCAGCAAAAATTCTGGAAATCATACTGCTTAAACTAACCAATTCAAGTTATTTTGAGGATAAATCAAATTATGATTATAAGTTCCTGCTCGATGATACAATTCCTAATTTTTCTCAATCGTTGCTCGATTTGAGTGATAAAGATGTATGTCGAGATTTAATTGAACGTGCAGTGTTACATCCAGACATAGGGTCTAACGTTAAAATTCGTGTAGCTCTTGAAAGCCTGAATTTTGATGATTTCGAATCATCAAGTTTATTCCAAAACAAGTGGTATATAGATTTGCAGGATGCTAACCTAAATTTTACAGTTGGTAATGATAGATGGCTAGTATCAAAACTGGCTTACCTTATTGACAAATTCATGAGTGGATTTTATCATTTGAAATGGTTCAGGTTTATGATGCGCTCTGAAAAATATATCTACAATAACTTAATTCAAAACTACGACAATATTGGGTTGTTTATTTTTCATATGATGGACGCTGATAAATTTTTCCACGGAAAGAGAAAACACTCAGCAACAGCTGGATTTTCAATTGATTATAAAATAGAAAAAATGCAAAAACTAATTAAGCATTCCGAAGGAAAATTAATTGGTTTTGTGCCATTCAATCCTAAGCGAAAAGATGGATTGAAATTAGTTGTAGAAGCACTAAAATTTGATGGGTTCAAAGGCGTGAAATTTTATCCGCCATTGGGTTATAGAGCGACTTTAAATCCCAATAATACCATAGAAAAACGAATAGATAAGTTTTTTAAGTATTGTGAAACAAATAATGTTCCTGTATTTACTCATTGTACTCCAACTGGTTTTGAAGCAGTTCCAAAGGTTTCAGGTTTGAATAGCGATCCATATTATTGGGAGCAATTATTGAAAACATATCCAGATTTAATTTTATGTTTAGGACATGCAGGAGGCGTGGAAGGTTGGTTTGATCCCTTCGAAGAAAATCAACTATTTCCAAGAGAGATAGATGCAAATGGAAATGATATTTTAACCTATGCAGAGAAAGTTTACAATTTATGTATTTCATATAAAAATGTGTATTGCGAAGTCGCCTTTTTGGATCACGTTCATAATACTGAGCAAAAGAAAAATTTTAAAAAAAGATTGAAGTATTTACTTGAATTACAGACACCAAATTATTTATTTAAAAATAAAATCATGTATGGTAGTGATTTCCATATATTATTTAATCATGGTATACAATATAACTATCACGATCAATATCTTGAAATTCTAAAAGATATAGCTCTTCAAGAATTGATTGATAAGTTTTTCTTTAAAAACGCTGAAGCTTACCTTAAAATATAATACTCATATGGAAAATAAGTTCATCGACCTTCATTGTCATTCAACTCTAAAGCCTTTTTCTAAAAGTTTTAGTAGAAAATCAACTCAAGGCATTAACACATTAGATATTAATTTTAAACGGAGTATATGGTATAAAACGCATATTAAATTATTTAAAAAAGTACTAAATGCGCTTATAACTTTAACAAAATTTACTCAAGCTGATTTTACATCTGCAATAGAAGGTGGTGCAAAAATTTTAATGGTATCTGTAGACCCAATGGAACGAGAACTAATTCTTTCCAAAAATAAAACGAAGCAAAGAAAAACCGGTAAATTTATAAAAAATCTAGTACAAGGTATCGGACAAAAACGCATAAATTACCTCTACAATCTCGATAACTATTTTGAAGACCTTCAAAAGAATATTCATTTTCTTAAGCAATTGGAAAATGAGCACAAATCGATTAATGGTAAATCCTCAACATATAAGATAGTAGATTCTTATGAAGATATTGATTTACAAACAGAAAACACAATATATATAGTACTTACTATTGAAGGAGGTCACGCACTAAGAAGTTCTTTATATAAAGGCATTTCTACAATAGAAAATCAGGCTAAAATATTCGATAATATTAGTAAATTGAAGCACACAGGTTCAATTCCAACACCTTTTTTTGTATCACTAGCTCACCATTTTCCAAATGGACTATGCGGTCATGCTAAAAGTCTAACAGGCATTGCAAGTTTAGCATACAATCAAGAAGAAAATGCTGATTTAGGTTTACTACCTCTAGGAAGAAAAGTTATTGATTTATTACTGAAAAATATAAATGAAAAACGCATTTATATTGATTTAAAGCATATGAATCTTAAATCTAGAAAAGAATTTTATGACTATTTAGAAACACCAAGATATGCTAATGAAGATATTCCCATTATAGTAAGTCATGGTGCGACTAACTATTTACCTTGGCCTAGTCAACCAGATAACGAAATCAACTTTTATAAAGAAGAAATTGTAAAAATTGCAGGCTCTGGTGGAATTTTCGGAGTACAGTTAGACGCCAGACGACTTCGTAAAATGAAGTATGGATCTAAACGAAGAGGGATTAGAAATGATGTAGATATAAAAGGTTTATATAAAAAAGCATTTTTTGTTTGGAGACAAATAGAAGTTTTGGCATTACTAATCTACAAAGCAAAAAACGAACAAATGGGATTTGAGCGTATTGATCCATGGGGATTTCAAGTTGTTGGTTCGGATTTTGATGGTATTGTAGACCCTTTAGATGGGTATTGGACATATTCCGAAATGCCTTTATTACAAGAATATCTCATAAAACAGGCTAATGCCTTCTTAAGAACTAAAACAGCAAAAAAATTACCAGATTATAACCAACTTAAAGCTATTAGTATTGTAAATAAATTTTTATTTGATAATGCAAACCGATTTTTAATGAAATACCTAACTCGATAAGTTTTTAAATTTTAAGAAGTTTTAACAGTATATTTAATTTGAAATGAAAGTAGAAGATTTAAAAAAAGATATTGAAGAACATTGTAGATTTTGTAATCCCCCTGATAAAAGTAGAATTTTGTTTGAAACGAAAAATTTCTATGTGATGCTTTCTTTGGGTCCAATTGTTGAAGGATATTTACTAATCAACTCTAAAGAACACATTGAGTCTTGTAGTTTACTTTCTGAAAGCCTTAGCGAAGAATTTGAGTTTGTTACTTTGGTAGTAAAAAATATCTTAATTGAAACGTATGGTGGATGTATTTTTTATGAACATGGACGTACTGGTTCATGTTTAACCTTTACAGATGCAAATAAACATTGTTATCATGCTCATATGCATTGTGTACCTGTAAATATAAATATAAGCGAATCAATAAAAGGGACTTTATTACCTATTATTTGTGACACTTGGGAGGATTTTAGAATTAAGGCTAAAGAGTATAATGAACCTTATTTATTTATTGAGGACGATGGTATAAAAAAAATATATTTTGTAATAAAAGAAGTTAGAAGGCAGTATATCAGATATTTAGTATCACAAAAGATTGACAATAAAGATTCATGGAATTGGGTAGAATATCAAGGTTGGGATAAAATAGAATCAGCGAAAATAAAGTTATTACCGTTTTTTAATAAAATTTTAAATGAGTTCAAATAATATAATTCAAAAAGGAAATATTGAAGAAATTATAGATAGAAGTGTTAAACACTTAATTGGAGAATATCGTGAAATCAATAATGTCTATGGCTGGCATCAATACTTAGGTTCTGGAAAAATAGGTAATATAGCAAATGCTCAAGCCCTCTTAATATTTCAATACTTCGATAAACAGTTTGATAATAAAAATAAAGTAATTGAAACTTTAAAAGACGCTCAATTAAAAGGTGCAAACGATAAAAAAGTTGATGGTGGTTGGACTTATAGAACCAATTATTCTGTAGCACCAACTACTGAATGTACTTGTTGGACATTATACTCATTAGTAAAAGAATTAGATAGGGATAATGAAATAATACTTAATGGTTTAGATTGGCTTCTAAACAATCATCCTGATTCAGATAAAGACTTAGGATGGGGAAGTATAAAAAACGATATTCCAAGAACTTACGCGACTTGTTTAGCTTTAAAAGTACTAAAACGCTATGGCAAGCAAAATACCGAAGAATTCAATAGAGCTTTTAATTGGTTACGTTTCTCTAAAAACTCTGATGGTGGATGGGGAGACACAGCAAGTCATGAATCAACAATTACCCATACAGCTCATGCTATCATAACTTTGATTTTATGTGGTGTTGAAAAGGAATCAGAAATTATACAAAATGCAAGTAGTTGGCTCTTAGCTCAATATGAAGAACATGAAAATTGGATAGATATTCAAAATGGTGGATTATTGGAACTATTAGATTTTGAAGGAAAGCGTATTTCTTACTATCATTATTCTTTACCATGGGTTTTAGTTGCTTTACTAAAATGCGGAAAGATAAATACAAATCAATTTTTCGAAGCTTTTCATGAACTTATTAACTCTGAAAAAAGCGGGAATTGGATTCATCCTTTTTTAGTAGATCAAAAACATTATACTATATGGTCAAAGCACGATTCATTATTAGCAATATACAATCTCAAAAAAAATTGTTCAAATTGGGATTCTCTGAAATCAATTAAGCTAAAAGGCGATGATGTGATTTTTGATTGCGGTAACGAATCTAAATTTAATAAATTGTTGAAAAAGATTACGGCTTTTACAAACCCTATTAAAACTAATGATTCTAAAAGCGCAGAAAGAGTGGGATTAAGATGGTGGATAGTAGCTATTATTTGTGGAAGTTTGGCAATTTTATTAAAAGTAATAATTAATAATCAACCAGATTGGATAGACGAAATTATCATAGGTTTATCTGTTTCGGTCATAGTTATGTTTTTCAATCCAAAACGTAGGTACTATAAAGCATTTTGGACAACAATGACTCTTTTAAGTTCAGTGGCATTAATGCCTGCTTTTAATATTTCTGCTAAACTTAGTAAGGAAGATTTTGGTGAAGGAATTGAAAGAGCTCTTTTTAAATTTATAATCGAAGAACCTAGCCCATTATTGTATTTGGTTTTAGGTCTTATTGCTGGGATTTGTCTTTTTTTAGATTATAGAGAAAGAAATAATTAGAATATGTTCGTTTAATAACGTAGTGGAATGTTGTTTGTTAAAATTTAGAAGAATTAAACTTCAGAAATTAGTTTGTTTGGACTAGGTTTTTTATGTTTTAATTAACATATATAAATGGCTATATTTACCTGTAAAATTATTATTACATTCATGATAGGAATTGAAATTTTTGCTGGAGCAGGAGGAATGGCAACCGGAGCCGTAAATGCAGGTATTAATGTTTTGATGGCAATAGAGAATAATCCTTATGCTGCACAAACTTATCTTGCTAATCATAAAAAAACGGCTGTAGTAATTGACGATATAGAGAATATAAAAGAAATAAAATTTGAAAGAGATAATCAAGAAGTAATTTTATTTGGGGGTCCACCTTGTCAAGGTTACTCTTATTCAAATAGAAAAACTAGATCTTCTAAGAATCCAAAAAATTGGCTTTTTAAAGAATTTATGAGAAGTATAGAAATGGTAAATCCAGATTGGATTGTTATCGAAAATGTACCTGGTTTAAAGAAAATGGATAATGGCTTTTTTTTAAAGGCAATATGTGACGACTTACATAAATTAAACTATACTCCAAGTTTTAAAATTCTTAATGCAGCCGATTTCGGTGTCCCTCAAAAAAGAGAAAGAATTTTTATTGTTGCTTCTAAAAAAGGAATAGCATTTGATTTTCCTATCGGAAAACATGAAAACGAACATATTACGGTAAAAGAAGCACTTTCTGATTTACCAAAATTAAAAAATGGATCTTTAGAACAAAAATTAAAGTATAAATCACAAGCAATATCAGAGTATGCAAAAAAAATGCGAGGAGGTAAAAGAGTTGTAACTCAAAATTATGTTTCTAAAAATTCTGAAATAGTAATTGAAAGATATAAGCATATTAAACAAGGTAATAATTGGAATGATATTCCTGTTAATTTAATGAGTAATTATAAAGACCATACAAGATGCCATAGTAGTATTTATAGAAGATTGAACGAAAATGAGCCAGCGGTTATTATAGCCAATTATAGGAAAAGTATGATGATACATCCACTAGAACATAGAGGTTTATCAGTAAGAGAAGCCGCAAGGTTACAATCTTTTCCAGATCATTATGAATTTATAGGTTCTTTAGACCAAAAACAACAGCAAGTTGGTAATGCTGTGCCTCCAATATTAGCTGAAGCCATTTTTAAAAAAATTAAAACATATTCTATTTTATGAGTTGGGTAGAAACCACATTTGAAAAGGCTATGAAACAACACTTTATTGCTTCATTAGGTGAAACAAAAGGAGAACATTTATATAGTGAATATACTAGTGTTAGAAATGCTATGGAAGGAGATAGTTTCTTAAGAGAAATCAAAGCTCAAGAACCCAATTTATCAGATCATAGTGAACAACATATACAAGATGTTCTTGAAAGAGCATACAAGGTAATAGGAGCAGAAGAATTTTCTAAGTTTTCTCCAAGAGATATATATTGTTTAGCATTGATGATTTTATTTCATGATGTGGGAAATATTTTTGGAAGAAAAGGGCATAACGCAGTTGAAAAAATTGCCGAAGTTTATAATAAATATAGAAGTAATCCTGAGAATTACAGAGATGAAAAAAGAGTACTTACACTTGGAGCTAGTTCTCATTGTGGTAAATCTAAGAGTGGTTCAAGAGATACTCTAAAGACGTTGAAGACTCAAGTATCAAAGGGGAGAAAATAAAATTAAAAGAATTGGCTGCGATTCTTAGGTTTTCAGACGAACTTGCAGAAGGGAAACAAAGAACCTGTTCTTTTTTATTAGAAAAGGACTTAATAGAAGAAGAGAGTAAAGTTTATCATCGCTATGCTCAAGTTACAGATATCGAAATTGATAGGAATTTAGAGCGTATTTCCATTACTTATGATATAAACATACCGAGTGATTTTAACGAAACTGCACAGGCAGAATTTAGAGAACTAATGCTTTTTTCTTATCATAGAGCCGTTAAATTAGATATAGAAAGAAGATATACTAAGTATTATTCTGACGTATTAAAACAATTTAAATATGTTTCAGTACAGTATAATTTTTATATCGATGAAATACCCATACAAGTAGAACTTAATGGTATCACTTTTGAAGATCGATATCCAATTCCAGGAGAAGGTAATGCAGAAACAAAAGAAGAAGCTGAAAAGCATTTTGTCAATATGGATAAATCCTATGAAATTTCAACGTTGATTAAAAGTATAAACTCTGTAAAGGCACAATAATTATGGAAAATCCTTTTGTATTTGATAGACCAAATAATGTAGGTGTTGATCAATTTATAAAATTCTATATTAAAGAGAATATTTATACAAGATTCCTTGAATCAACTCGGAATATTTTATTGATTGGAGTTAGAGGTAGTGGTAAAACTTCCACTCTAAGATATTATTCTTTTCCTGTTCAATATGCCAATCCAGAAGTTAAAAATAAATTTAATGTTATAGGAATTCATATACCTAGTAAGCACCCTCTTTTTAGTAAAAGAGAATATTTATTGTATGAAAATAACAATAAGAAAAATGTAGTAGTAGAGCATTTTTTGTGTATAAATATAATTTCTTGTATTTGCGAGACATTCATAGAAAGTTCAGTTAATCTTGACTTGACTAAAGATATTGAAGATGTTATTTTAAAAAACCTTTCCTATATTTTAGAATCTGATTTTCCTGCAGATATGCCTTTATTTAATAGTATTAAGCTTTTTCTTAATAAAGAGGCTAACGCAAGTCAAAAAAAACTAAATAATGAGAACTTTGAAAGTTTTATAGACTTTGCATTTTCATTTAATAATACAGTTATTCCTTTTTTAGAACAACTTAAAAATATCTCAAAATTAAAAGACTCTCATTTCTCCTTATTTTTTGATGATGTACAAGATTTAGGAAGTATACATCAAGAAATTATTAATTCTTGGATTTCATATAGAGATAATAAATTGTTTAGTTTCAAAGTAGCAACTGCTGATATTAAACCTTCATTTATTACATCCACAGGTGGACTTATATTGGAAGGTCATGACTTTGTCAAAATTGACCTTACCAAAAGGTTATATAACAAGGATTCTGAATTTAATAAATTTGCTAAAGATGTTATATCTAAAAGATTAAGTATTGCAAATATCGATGTTAGTGTTGATGAATTTTTGCCAGAGAGTGAAAGTTTCAAATTAGGTTTACAAGAAGGAAGAGAAAAAGCTCGCGAAAAAGCGAATGAGAAATATCCTAATCCGAAAGGTACTCAAATTAGCGATTATGTTTCCAAATATGGAAGAGCTATTTATTTTAGAGAAAGAAACTCAAAAGCTAATGTCCCAATATATTCTGGATTTGAAACCCTTGTAGATATTTCTACAGGCGTAATTAGAAATTTATTGACACCTGTTTACTTTATGTATGAAAAAGAATCTGCTAATTCTACATCACGCTCGATAACACAAATACCTCCAAATATTCAAAGAGATATAATTTTAAATAGAAGCGAAACTTTCTGGGAAAAAATTAAGGATATAGATTCTGAAATAGATAATTGCTCGGAAGAGTTAGGAAAAAAAATAAATAACTTTTTTAATCAATTAATTATTTATCTTAAAAAAAGACTCAAAAATGAAGATATATCTGAGCCCAGAGCCTTGAACTTTATTATTTCTCAAGTCTCTACTGATGAAGAACAAAAACAAATAGACGAAATAATAAATGCTTCGTTAAGAAGTACTTTATTATATAAAAGAATGGTTGGGCATAAAGCGACTGGAATAAAACTACCTTTGTACGTGCCCAATAGAATTATGTTTCCTTTATATGGATTAGACTCACATGGTCAATACTCACATTTTCCAATTACAGCCAAGGCATTTTTAGATGCTGCTTTAAACAATAAAGAAATACCATTTTTTGCAGATGAGGACGTTAGTGATAATCAACTTGAATTACTTTTTTAAATGAAGAATAAAACTTTAATAACTGTTTTGGGTTGGGAAGATAGATTTTCGTTTGGAACAGACATAATTCTAAAAGAATATAATATAGAAAGGATTTTATTAATTTCTTTTCAAGATTATAATTCTATGAATCTAGAAAATAAATCTAATTTTCTGAAAAAGGTTAAAAAGTCAAATATAAAGGTAGACCAAGTAGAATTAAACTATTCAACTTCGATAAATAATTGGAAAACTTTAGATTTATTTTTTAGTAAGTATTGCGAGACATCGGATAATATATTAATTAATATTACTACTATTCCTCGCGAAACCATATGGACATTGCTATTTTTTCTTAAAAAAGTACACAGCAGAATAAACTATATTTATTTTAAACCTGCAAAATATTGTGACGATTGGTTAACAAAAAATCATAAAAATCCTCGCTTATTATTTAAACATTCAGGACTTTTTGACTTGAGTAAAAATCTTGTATTATTTATAATTACTGGTTTTGATAATAGTCGTTTAAATTCTCTTATAGAATATTACGAACCATCAAAAGTTATAGTTTTTAGTCAAACAGGGAATCAGTTTGATAATGAGGAAAGAAATAATGGATTAAACATTAATAGTCTTTTAGAAATAGAAAAAGTGGAGTTCAATAGTTACGATGTTGATGGCTCAACTAATATATTAAATGATAAAATAGAAGAATATAAAAATTCTAATATTATCATTTCTTCACAAGGGCCAAAACTCTCATCTCTTAGTACCTATAAAAATTATATTATGAACGAAGAAATTGGCTTGTCATATGTACCAGCAAGAGAATTTAATGATAAATATTCAATAGGAATTGACGAGGACTATATCTCTGGAGTGTTTGACTTTAAGGCAGATTAATCTTTACTCGAAAAAATCTGTTCTAAATGAATAAACAAAACATAATACCTGGTTTTGTTAAATCAGAACTAGCAAATCATAGATTAAAATTAATCCCAAAGCAGAGTGGAAGGGAAGGAGTAGATTTTATAATTGGAGATAATGAATTGTTTATACAATCATTAGATTTAGATACTATTGATCGTAGCGCTAAAATTGTAAAAAGGTTTTAGGAGAATTAATATATAACTTAGTTTAATGATTAAATTACTTATGTAAATTATCATGACAACCTTTACAAACAGATTCTAGCCATTTTATAGGTTCCTTACCAAGTTTTCTTTTCGCATAGCGCTTATGGTGTACTTGGGTAGCACGCGAACCACAATGTACACAACGCCATTGGTCACGTCTAAGAACCACATAACGTTTACGCCGCCAAGCATCAGATTTTAAATAAACGTTTCTATAATACCATTGGCGTCTAGTGAGCCGTTTAGTTTTCGGTATATAACTTACTACCACAAAGAAAATGATAATACAAACTAGGAGTAGAATCAGTCGGTAGGTTTCTACACTTAGATTGAATAATTGCGCCATAACAATGCCCTTAGAACTATAAATTTAACTATCAATGATTTAACTACCAACTTTTTTTACTAAATTACAAGCCATAACCATCTCAAAACCAGATGTCCAGACAACAAGGAATCCTAAAACTTGTAGGCACTTTAAATGGAAAATGCTTTTACCAGCTCAATGGCCAATACATTGTTCGTAAGGCCGTTGGGCCATCAAGGGAACGCATTAACAACGATCCGGCCTTTATAAATGTAAAGGGTAACAACCAAGAGTTTGCAGCCGCATCACAACTATCAAAAGCCATTCGCCAAGGTTTAGGAGACAAAGCCCAACAGTTTAAATACAACCATATGGCGAGCCGTTTAACAGGTCGCTGTCGTAAAATTATCCAAAAGGGGAGTGGCCAGTTAGGACAAAGAGAAGCCAATCTATTAAATGCACCATCAGAACTCATAGGCTTTCAACTCAATAGCAATGTAGCGTTTAATCAACTCTATAACTCAAAAATAAACGTCACAGCCAATACACAACGCTCCTTAATTACGGTAAAATGTCCACAAAGCACAGCAAAACAACAGCATAAAATGCCCAAAAACGCCACACATTATCAAC
Source organism: Winogradskyella schleiferi (assembly GCF_013394655.1). Lineage (NCBI taxonomy): Bacteria > Pseudomonadati > Bacteroidota > Flavobacteriia > Flavobacteriales > Flavobacteriaceae > Winogradskyella > Winogradskyella schleiferi. The sequence continues at coordinate 1,930,822 of NZ_CP053351.1, read as the reverse complement.
TCATAGCAGCTATAAGCTGTATTTCCAAAAGGCAATGGCAACCACATTTAAACGCCTATAAAACAGCCCATCCAGAACAAAACACCTTAGGAGCCGCCGTACAAAGTGAACCATTACCACTAAACACAACGCACAATTATCTCCAGCTACAATGGCATTCACCAACACCAAACGGCATATCAACAGAAGTGGCCATAACGGTATGGTTAGGCATCGCATATCAAAAACAGCAAAACCAAACCTACCAAACGTTCAAAACACCACAGGCCATGGAATGCATAGCCATATTATAAAGGCAAAACACCAAATTCCACCAACCACCTAAATATTATGTAAAATAGAATAAAAGCACCAAAAACACAGCTAAACCCAGTTATAATAGGCGCTCCAAAGCAATGCACAGCCATACCAAACATAAGGTTCACCCGTAGTTACTTCGGGTCTAACTCGGGTAAAACCCGTATCAAATGCAGTATAACATCGGGTAACCCTCAGGTCAAGACCAAAACACAACCAAAACCATTACCAACCAACAAACCACAACATTCAAATCCTATACACTTTTCAAATAAGAAGATCCTGAGGATGTTTTTATTTGAAAACAAATCATAGTTAAGTTGCATGTCAATAGAACTATGAGTAAGTCAAATCTAAATTAAGTTTACTTTTAATTTTCGAACCCACAATTAGCTTGTACATAATCAAAAACGTTATATAACAGCTATGGCTGTCATAGAACTATGATTATGTCAAATATCGCTAAAAAGCGCTATTCCGCTAACTGTTGTAAGTTGTCCTATAATTTATATTATGTAAAATAGTATTTTAAAGAATCCCACCTTCCATTTCAAACTACTTAATAACAACGATGCTCAGACAAACTAAAATAAAACAGCATACACACACACACATATTCGAACAATGAATATATAAATTATACAAACTCACAACTAGTCTAATAATTTATTTCAGCCAAAAATATCGCCAGCATTTCGAAAGCAAAGAAATAAGTCAAACGTCAATACCCAAATTCCGACACCGTCGGAACCAACGATTTTCAGAAATAATGAGCAATGTTTAGTATTGATTTACTAAATCTAGGATTGGAACAAACAATAAAATAAAGTTATAATTCATTAATGTATTAGCGAATGGCGCCTTGGCAAATGCGCAGCATTCACGAATTCCATATTATAAAATAAGAATCCATGAGTAATTCCTAACAAATCGTTATGATTTTTTGGTTCGTTTTGTATCAAGACAAAATGAACATGTAATAAACAGCTATAGATTGTGTTTTGCAAATGCGTAGCATTCACAAATCATTTATTTAAGGAATTAAGATTCACTAGCATTTCGAAAGGACAGAAATAAGTCAAACGTCAACATCCAAATTCCGACACCGTCGGAACCAACGATTTTCAGAAATAATGAGCCACAGAGTTACTTATGTAAAAAAGTCAAGGATTGGAACAAACAATGAAATAAAGTTATAAATCATTAATGTATTAGCGAATGGCGCCTTGGCGATTTCCTAACAAATCGTTATGATTTTTTGGTTCGTTTTGCATCAAGGCAAAATGAACACATTAAAAAAACACAACTGCCACGCACAATATTGATACATTGGCAACTGCACTCACTACTGATTTTTTAAGCACTACGATTCACCAGAGAATTTCTAAAGCAAAGAAATAAGTCAAACTTCAACACCCAAATTCCGACACCGTCGGAACCAACGATTTTCAGAAATAATGAGCAATGAATAGTATTGATTTACTAAATCTAGGATTGGAACAAACAATGAAATAAAGTTATAATTCATTAATGTATTAGCGAATGGCGCCTTGGCGATTTCCTACCAAATCGTTATGATCTTTTGGTTCGTTTTGTATCAAGACAAAATGAACGTGTAAAAACAGGTACGAAAGGTTCATTAGCGAAATGCGAAGTATTCACAAATTCCATATTATAAAATAAGAATCTATGAGTAATTCCTAACAAATCGTTTTGTCCCGATAGCTATCGGGATTGGTTCGTTTTGTATCAAGACAAAATGAACATAATATAAAAACACAACTGCGTTAAGAAATCAAGTCATTCTCCACATACTCATCAGCATATTTCTTAGTAAAATGCGCCCCAAACAACAAAATCAAACTAGAATAAGACACCCAAAGCATAATCAATATAATAGAACCCGCCGCACCATAAGTCGAGCCAGGTTCCATAGTATTAAAATACCAAGCCAACAGATATTTACCAATTAAAAACATAATCGTCGTTAATGCGGCTCCAATCCGAACCGATTTCCATGATATTTTAGCGGAAGGTAAAAATTTAAACATGGTCGCAAATAACAAATAAATAAACGCTACAGAAACCAAAAAATCCACTACAAATATATAATCGAACAGATCATCTGGTAAAAAACGATTCAATTGTTTACTAAACGTACTGAGCAATGAGGTCAACACAAAACTGGTCAGCAATAAAAAACCAAGAATCAATATAAATCCAAAACTCTTTACCCGACTCATCAATGTCGCTACAAGGTCATTTTTATAAGAAGGTTCCATTTCCCAAATATCATCCAATGCCGATTGTAATTGAAAAAACACACCTGTAGAACCATATAATAAGGTACCAATACCAACGATCATAGCAAACACAGAGGTCTTTTCATCACTTTGATTTTCAATCATGGTTCTGATGGCATCTGCAGCATCAGATCCTATAGCCTTAGAAATTTCGGCTAAAATCTCGCCCTGCACAAGCTCTTCTCCCCAAAAACTACCTACCACCTTTAAGATAATGATAATGAGTGCTGGTAACGATAAAATGGCATAATACGCCACAATGGCACTCCGCTGAAAAGGTTGTCCATTAAACCACGATTTAGCAGAGGCTACTAATAGTTTTGGTAAATGCTGAATTTTAAAGGTCACGCGTTATCATATAGGGTTACAAACAGTTTTCGGTTTTTCTAGTAATCGGTATAACCTTCTGGTCCTGGTGTATAAAACAAGTCTGGATTAGGGTCAGTCAAAGCTTTACCGTCTTTTAATTTTTCCACCAAATCAGGATTACTAATATAAGGTCTACCAATATAGGCTAAATCACAACTATTTTTCAATACCTGTTCTGCATCTTCCTTAGAATCCACATCACCACCACTAATAACTGGGCCTTCAAAATTAAGTTTTATGGTTTTCTTGATATCCGTTTTAAAATCTGGCGCACCCATAGTTCCTGTATGATCTACAATATGAATATAAGCCAAACCTATGGTTCGCAATTCACTCGCCAAATACGAATAGAGTTCTACAAGATCATCATAATTGTGCTCAACATCATTCATTGCACCATAAGGTGAAAACCTAATACCTAACTTGTTGCCACCAATAGCACTGGCCACTTTCTTAGCCGTTTCAATCACAAAACGTGCTCTGTTTTTAAAATCGCCACCATAAATATCGGACCTTAAATTAGATTTAGGATTTAAAAATTGATCCATAAGATAACCGTTAGCAGAATGCAGTTCCACACCATCCACTCCTGCACGTTCTATCAACATCATAGCGCTGTCCACATATTCCTGTTGGGCATGTTCAATATCTGAAATGGCCATTGCTCTCGGTGTAACGTGTGGCACTTCGCCTTTTTCATCGGTAAACATGAGTCCATCGGCTAATACCGCACTTGGCGCTAGCACTTCTCCTCCACTCGGCACATTCTCTGCTGCACAGATGCGTCCGCAATGCATTAATTGTACAAAGAATTTTCCACCCTTCTCGTGTATGGTTTTGGCGATTTCCTTCCAACCGTCTATTTGCTCAGGACTGTAGGCGCCCGGAATTCTAGGATAGCCAATACCATTGACGGATGGTGATGTACCCTCAGAGACAATTAAACCTGCCGAAGCACGCTGACCATAATATTTAGCCATAAGGTCATTAGGTACATTATCAATGGCTCGCGAGCGCGTCATTGGCGCCATTACTATTTTATTTTTTAATTCGATATCACCCAATTTAAAAGGTTCAAAAATATCGGTATCATTTTTAAATATACTTTCCATAGTTATTATTTTGTTGTTATACACTGTCTAAAATTTGAATTTTACAATTTAAGCCTCTCCTCTCGCTGGATAATCTTCTTTCTTTACGAATTTTATAGCGTTTAGAATATCATCGAATCCAGGCCGTGCAAATGGCATGCTTTGAATGGATGCGGCATACAACTCTTGATCCGGACGAATTAAAAATAAGCCTGGTTCTATAAACGTTTCAGGTTCGTCTTTAATCCCTTTAGAAACAAATAAACCCCATTCTCTAGCGTCCTCAATCGAAAACTCAAAACCAATGGGTACGTCTCCAATGTCCCATTCGTCATAGGTTTTCTTGGCGATTTCTTCAGTATCACTACTTATGGCAATAACATTAACGCCTAAATCGTTGAATTTAGATAGTTTGGTCTGCAGTTCCTCTAAGTATTTTTTACATACTGGGCAATGAATCCCTCTATAAACGATTAACATCGTAAATGCTTTTGGATCTTGTTTGCTTAAGGTCCATTCGGTATCGTTGACTAGATTAATAGTTAATTCTGGTGTTTTCTGTCTTGGTTTTAACATATCTTCTTTTTAATTAAATTTTTTTAGATAGCACAATCTAATGAATACGAGGTCTAGCACTTAGCCCGTTTACGAATTATTTTAATGCTTATCAATTAATTAAAGCCTTCTATTTTAATTGATTCAATAGGATTAGTAAATCCGTTAATAATTAATACGTTAGCGTCAAACATATTGTCTAAATCACAGCATCTTTAAAACCATATTAATTAAAACAAAAAACTATGAATTTAGACAATAGAACAATTATAATTACTGGAGCATCAAGTGGAATTGGCGAAGCAACCGCTAAAAAATTAGCTAATGATGGCGCTAACGTCGTCTTGATGGCCAGACGTGAAGACAAATTAAATAGCATTAAAGAGGCTATAGAAAGTAATGGTGGAAAAGCATTAGTAGCTTCGGGCGATGTGACCAAAAAAGAAGATTTCGAAAATGTAGTAGCCAAATCCGTTGAAACTTATGGTAAGGTTGACGGATTAATAAATAATGCAGGTCTGATGCCATTGTCATACATCAAGAAACTAAAAACTGATGAATGGGAAAAAATGGTCGATGTCAATATCAAAGGCGTCTTAAACGGTGTAGCGGCAGTTTTACCAAAAATGATCGATAATAAAGGTGGTGATATCATTAATATTTCATCCATGGCAGCACATCGCTATTTCCCTGGAGGCGCTGTGTATTGTGCTACAAAATCTGCAGTTAAAATGTTCTCGGAAGGCTTGCGACAGGAATTAGCACCAAAATATGGAATTAATGTCACGTCTATTGAACCTGGTGCTGTGGCCACAGAATTAACAGATACAATTACAGACGAAGATATCAAGGAAAATATGCAGGACATGATGAGCATGACCACCTTGGAGGCCGAAGACATCGCCAACGCTATTCACTATGCGTTATCACAACCAGAACGTGTGAATATCAATGATGTTTACATTGTACCGAGTGAGCAGAAATAAAAAATACAAACAACTAAAAACTTAAAAAAAATTATGGAAACGACAATTGAAAAAGAAACAATTAAAACTATAAATCCTTCCAACGGAAAAGAATTGAAATCTTACGAATACATGACTTCTGAGGACGTTGAAAACACTATCAAAAAATCACACGAGGCTTTTTTGGACTGGAAAACAAAGTCTTATGAAGAGCGTGGTAAGATCATTAAGGCCATAGGAGAAGAACTTCAGAATCATAAATCTGAATTGGCAAAAATCATGACAGATGAAATGGGCAAACTATTAAAGCAGAGTCATCAGGAAGTTGATTTATGTGCAGGCATTTGTGAATATTCCGCAAAGAAGGCATCAGAGGTTTTAAAAAATGAAGAACGGGAATTGCAAGATGGTGGAAAAGGGATTATCACCTACTCGCCTATTGGTGTTATTTATGGCATTCAGCCATGGAATTATCCAGCTTATCAAGTGATTCGCTATAGTATTTCTAATCTTATGGCTGGAAACAGTGTCCTTTTAAAACACGCAGCTAATGTGACGGGAACGGCAAAATTATTGGAATCTATCTATAAATCTGCAGGTTTACCAGAAGGTTTGTTTAGTGTACTCGTTATTGATCACGACCAATCCAATGATGTCATTAAGAATAAATTAGTTAGAGGAATTACTTTAACTGGTAGCCCTAAGGCAGGAGAAACCATAGGAGAAAAAGCAGGAAAAGCTTTAAAGAAATCGGTTCTTGAATTAGGAAGTAATGATGCCTATATAGTACTCGACGATGCTGATTTAGACCTCGCCGTTAAAACATGTGTACAAGGACGAATCTATAACAATGGAGAAACCTGTATCGCCGCCAAACGTTTTATCGTTGTTGATGCTATTTATGATGACTTTAGAGATGCTTTTGTAAAAGCAATGAAAGATTTAAAGGTTGGAGATCCAACAGAAGAATCTTCAGATATGGGACCTATGGCACGTAAAGATTTACGTGAAAAGCTTCACGATCAAGTTGAAAAAAGTATCGCAAACGGTGCCAAAGTACTATGTGGTGGAGAAATACCAGATGGAGACGGCTACTTTTATCCGGCAACTGTACTTGAGTCCGTTAGTTCTGGCCAACCAGCTTACGATGATGAGCTTTTTGGACCTGTGGCTGCATTGATCAAAGCGAAAGATGAAGATGATGCCATGCGCATTGCCAATGACAGTCGATTTGGACTTGGTGGCGGTATATTTTCAAAAGATATAGAGCACGCTACAAAACTAGCCGAAAATCACTTTGACACAGGAATGGTGTTTATCAATAAATTTGGATTAGCAGAGCCAAATATGCCCTTTGGAGGCGTTAAAGACTCAGGATTTGGAAGAGAACATGGTGGATTTGGCATGAAGGAATTTGTGAATGTAAAATCGATTATGATTGCTAAGTCATAAGAGCAAATAAACTATATTAAGTATTGAAAGAAAACCTATGATTTTATAATTATAGGTTTTTTTTATTTAGAAAAAGGCTTTTCTCTATTATTTAGACGCTTAGAAAATACATTTTTAAAACACCTCTATTTTTAACCGCAATCTCACCTCTGTATTCACAATCGAAATCATGCTTTATAATCTCGTAGGTATGTTCTGAAATATTGATACGTCCTGGTTCAGAATTACTTTCCATACGTGACGCAATATTGACGGTATCTCCCCAAATGTCATAAGCAAACTTTTTGGTGCCCACCACTCCAGCAACAACGGGTCCTGTATTGATGCCAATTCGGATGTCGAAAGTGGCTGTGGTCGTATCATCATTCTTTGCTTGGGCTACAAATTCATTCATTTCTTTAGCCGCCAATACCATTTCTTTGGCTTGGTCAACGTTATCATAACTTAAACCACCAACAGCCATATAGGCATCACCAATGGTTTTAATTTTTTCGAGTCCGTATGTCTCCATAATTAAATCGAATTTAGAAAAATAATAATCTATGGTTTGCACCAATTGTTCTGGAGAAAGGTTCTCTGCATAGCTTGTAAACCCTTTAAAATCTGAAAACAAAACCGTAGCTGAAGGATACTGCTTTGCCTCTACTCTGCCCTTGTCTTTAAGTTCTTGTGCGGTTTCTTCTGGTAGAATATTGAGTAATAATTTATCGGAACGGTCTTTTTCAAAAGCTATGATTTTATTGGTTTTCCTAACAAATTTGTTCTTCTTAAATAAACCATAAGCTAATACACCGATTAGGAAAAGAACACCAAGTGTTGACCATAAAGCGAGACGTTCAGTTTTTCGTTTTTGTTCCGATATCTCAGTTTTTGCTTGTTCTTGAGATACTTCAAAATTAGTGCGCAAATCTGCCGTTTCCTGTACTGATTTAAGGTTGATAACAAGATCACGATATTCTATATGCTCTTTAAAAAATTTATATGCAGTCGCACTATCACCTTTTCTTTCATGAAATTCTGTAAGCTTTAAATTAGCATCGCTTATTTGATCTTTAAGGCCATATTGTTGAGCTAAATTCAAACTTCTATGCAAGTAGGCCAATGCCGTATTAAAATCCTTCTTCCTTGAATAAATATCTGACATATAAGTGAGATACACAGAAATTGGGTAATAGTCTTCCAATTCCTCAAGAATTGCAATCGCTTCATTAATGTTTGACTCGGCCAATTCATCTTTTCCTTGTTCTGCATAGACCATTCCAATATTACCTAAATTATAGGCTGTCCCAATCAAATAATTATCATTCTTAAAAAGAATTCCTGATTCTTCAAAATATTCTAATGCTAAATTATAATTATCAGTATTAAAGGCTTCATCTCCAGCATTCAATAATGCAGTTGCTAAGGATTCAGTATCATTAGTTTTACGTAAAAACTGAATACCCTTATCGTAGTAGGTTGCTGCATTTGTTGAATTTCCCATTTCTGAATAAACATCTGCAATGGCAATATTTGCAGCGCCTTGACCAGCAATATATTCAAACTTCATGGCAACTTCCACACTTTTAAAAAAAGCATTTAAGGCGTTATTCAAATTTCCAGCAAACCGATTTGTGTTTCCTTTTTGAAGATAGCCATGGAATAAATACCTATTGTTATCTTCAATAATTGAAAGTGAGATTAATTCTTCAGCATATTTCAAGGATAATTCAAAATCATATACAGCATTAAAAGATAAATCTCTTAGTAACTCTAATTTTTCGATACCAACTAGATCGTTATTTTCATAAATTTTAGTCAACCTATCTGTAATCTCTTGATTTTGACCAAAACTATATAAGGTTATAAAAAAAAATAAGCCTATTAAATAACAACAGGCTTTTCTATTAAAAAACATAATGACTACTTTGGATTCATTCGAAGTTTTGGATCTACTGTATAAACCTGGCTGTCATTTTTATTAATTATGAAACTGACATTATAAGATTCAGTCCCGGTAATAACGGAGTTTTTTACAGTTGAGATTACATTGGGATCATTTATTGGATCTCCTAAAGTAATTTCTTCTAAAATATCTGCACCACCTCCAACAGGCTTTTTGGCTACAACGGTAATATTTATAGTATCTCTTTTATTCTTTGCAGCTCCTTGCCATGTGCATTTATGACCTTTATTTACAGTAGATACATATTTGTCTGGATGACCTGGATTTTCTGCAGGGTCACTTTGATTGTCCGTAAAAACAACGTTGTCCTTAATACTTTGTTCGTTTGGTTTAATGTTGTCTGTATCCACAGTTAACGTAATGACTGTGTCGGCTGGTTTTCCTCCTCCCATAATTAGTGTGTTTTAAGTTAAAATTTTTTATTAATTGATTTATTTTAAGTTTACAGATACTATTAGTTAATCACAATAGCCTAATCTAAATCTTCAGGCTTTTACCCTCGATTCATATTCAAAATATTTAGAATTACCCACATTACCTTCAGGCTTATACTTTAGTCCTAGAAAACGCAACCAAGACATTTGTTTATCGGTCTCTCTAGATTGAGAATATACCACAAGGGTACAGCCTTTATAATTATAGGATTGCTCTTCTAAAATCTGGCGCATTTCGAAAGTTACTTTTAAGGCTTGCCTATTTTCTTCCATATGCTTACTTGCTACCAAATAGCAATGTAATGCTGTGTAACTAGTTTTAACAGCCATAAGAATAAGTAAGGGTAAATTATTTGCTGTCCTAAATATTTTGCTAAATCCGTCCTTTCTAGATAATTCAAATTGTTCCATTAAAGTGTCAAAGGCTGTTTTCTCATTATGTACATTGTAAAGCTTCCACTCATACGTTGAAAATTTCCTTGGATTCTTAAGAATGTATGAAAGGTCTTCTTCTGTAATTTCATCTTGTAATGTAAACATACCTTCTTATAAATTTGTTTTAAAAACTAATCATAATCAATTTAGGTCGAAATCAACAGAAAATGCAAATAAGGTAAATTAGGGATAACAATCGAAGGAGATGGACTGGTAGGAAATGGTTGATTTAAATTTAGGTCATATTCTCTTCATATCCTAAAGAATTCGTTTAAAACGCATTTATAATCAGCTAAATAACAGGTTTTGTAACTAAAAAAGCCCATCAAATGAATGATGAGCCTTTATAACTGAGGTTAAGCGATATATTAAATAACTTTTACGTTTATGGCGTTTAAGCCTTTTTTGCCTTCTGTAAGATCGAATTCAACTTGGTCGCCTTCGCGAATATCGTCTATCAATCCTGAGATGTGTACAAAATGTTCTTTGTTTGAACCTTCTTCTGTGATAAAACCAAAACCTTTGGTGTCGTTGAAGAATTTTACTGTTCCTTTAATCATTGTATTATATTTTATTTTAATAATTATAAAATAGTATCCAACAATGATGCCAAAAAATAAAAGCGGTAAATAATCGGATTTTCATGTGAAAAAAAACATATAAACGATAAAACAAAGGCCTACAGCATAGAAATTTGAATGGAAATCCATTGACCAATATCTTAGTAATAAGATCTCCCTCAGTCTATTAAACTTATATATTATGGATACAAAATTCTCTTTATTTAACCAGATTAATAGTTTATGCTACTGGTTATTAGTGTCAAGCGATTACAGAACTACGGTAAAATTAGATGCAGAAAATGACACTTATAGCGTTTGTATAAAACATTGTGGTGTAGAGCTCTATTCCAATACCATTAAAGGATTTAGTAAACGAAATGCGAATTTCCTGGAACACGAATTAGATGGTATGGTCGCTGGTTTGTTACATTTAAAACAAAATGTTGAGCACAAATCTGCTTAGTATTTATAAAGCATATCCAAGTATCGGGCTATTAGTGATTGAGGCAATACTCTATACTGATTAATAGCCCGATACTTAAAATATTGAATAATTAAAATTTATCTAGCTAATTTTCTAAGCGCCACCCATTGCTTTAGCATTTCCCTAGAGTCAACCGCAGGATAACCTAATACCGTTTTTCCGGCAGGAACATCGTTCATAACACCAGAACCTGCGCCGACAGTGGCTCCAGAATGAATAGTCGTATGGTCTTTTATTGAAGCGGATCCTCCAATAACAACGCCATCACCTAAGGTAACAGAACCTGCAAGTCCAGAACTTCCCGCCATAATACAAGATCTTCCAAGGACGCAATTATGTGCAATCTGAACTAAATTATCAATTTTACAACCATCACCTAAAATCGTCGAACTAAATTTACCACGATCCACACAAGAATTAGCGCCAATTTCAACCCCATTTCCAATGACCACATTCCCAATATGAGGAATCTTTACCAGGCCTCTGCCATCATCACTCGGACGATAACCAAATCCATCGGCTCCAATACTCACATTATTGTGAAAAATACAATGGCTTCCAATAACAGAGCGCTCTCTAATAATCGTTCCAGACCAAACCGTTGTGTGATCTCCAATGGTGGTTTCATCTAAAATAGTGACATTAGGATATATGGTTACATTAGCGCCTAAAACCACATCTTTGCCAATGTAAGAACCAGCTCCTACTCGACTGCCATTACCGATTTTAGCCGATTTATCTATTGTTGCTGAAGGATGAATGTCAGTTTCAAAATGAGGTGCTTTTGGTGTAAAGGTCTCCAACAATTTAGCCATAGCCAAATCCGCATTTTTTACTTTTATAAACACCCGATTATCGCCTGGTTCAATATCAATATTGTCATTTACAACAGCTAAGCTGGCTTTTGAATCTTTCCATAAACCTGCAAATTTTCGGTTTCCAATAAAAGTAGCTTGGTTTTCATTGGCTTTCTGAATTTGTTCTAAACCGGTTATTTGATTTGTAGTTTCACCTATAACTTCGCCATTGATAATGGCATTAATGTCTTCTATTGAGAATGATTTCATTGCTGTTTTGTTGTATATTTATTAATAAAGACACAAGATAATATTAAAATTTGAAGTAAGCGATTTTGGGTAAGTTTTGTAGTTTTAAAATTTAATTTCGCCCATTGAAATAAGATAAACTATTCCGTCAGTTCCAGTGAATTTTTCTTCTTTTTTAGAAAAATTTGTATCGAGAACCGTTTCAATACATAAGCTTCTCGATATATCCTTACAGAAAAGTAAGGACACTCGAAGTGATGTTATGGAAAATTGAATTTAAACTACATTGTGAGCTCCCTAAACGTAATGCCTAAAGCTTTCTGAATGTCTAGAACTTTTTGCATGTCTCCAGGAATGATTAATGCAATGGATTGGCCTGTTTTACCTGCTCTTGCTGTTCTTCCGCTTCTATGTGTATAATATTCCAATTGTTCTGGAAGTTGATGATGCAATACAAAAGCAAGATTATTCACGTCAATTCCTCTTGCCGACACATCGGTTGAGATCAACACCTGTAAACTTTCGTTTTTAAAAGCACGCATCACTTTATCGCGTTCTTTTTGTTGCATGTCGCCTTCTAAAGCGTCCACCGCAAAACCTTCGTTTTGTAATTGTTGTGCTAAAGTTTTTGTGCCTGCTTTTGTTCTACAGAAAATGATACCTCTTTCGTCTTGACGCTTATCCAAGATTCGGATAATCATATTCACCTTATCTTTTATAGAGGTGTGTATAAAATGATGGGAAATATTCTCGTTTACCAACGCATTTTTATTGACTTCAATTTTAACAGCATTTGGCGACATATAATTTTTTATGATGCTTTTTATTTCATCTGGCATAGTTGCTGAAAAGAGCCAAGTGTTTCTTTTAGACGTATTGAATTTTAATATTTTATTTAAGTCTTCTTTAAAACCCATACTGAGCATTTCATCGGCTTCATCTAAAACTAAGATCTTAACTTTTGAAATATCTACCGCACCACGTTCTACCAAATCCAGCAAACGTCCTGGCGTGGCAACCACAATGTGCGTAGTCCTGCTCAGGTTTTTAATTTGTTTATCTATTTTTTCACCGCCATAAACGCCTTCAGAAAAAATCTTACCGTCAATATATTTAGTGAATCTAAAGAGTTGCCTTTGTATTTGTTGTACCAATTCACGCGTTGGTGCAATGATCAACGCTTGAACTTCATCGGCATTTTGATCAATGGCATGTAAAACCGGTAAGCCAAAAGCAGCCGTTTTTCCTGTTCCTGTTTGTGCCAAACCTATTAAATCGGTTTTGGATTCCAGTAAAATAGGAATTACGGTTTCTTGAATTTCCGTCGGATTGATAATATTAAGTTCTTTTAACCCTTTTATATATGATTTGTGAATGCCTAATTCTGAAAATGTTGTCATAGTATTTATTTTTTTTGACATGAATTCTACGAATTCGCACTAATCCCTTCTAGTTTGAAAATTGATTAATACATTAAATTCTTGGATTTCATTAATGTCACGGATTTTCAGTCCGTTTTATTTTGTGGCAAAGGTAATTTTAACGTTTCACATTATTGCCGTAAAACGGAATAATCTGAAGTAAATAAGAAAAGACGTTCTAAGCATATTTTAGAACGTCTCCAGTTTTTTAAGTTAACAACCTTTATTTATTATCGGTTTTATCGTCAGTATTCACCATAGCTAGTGGTTGAAGTTGTGGTTTAATACGCCTGTATAAATCGAATTGCGGTTGTGTCAATATGTTTCGCATTTCCATCGTTTCCGCTTTTCTTAATTTGTATAATAAATTGAGTTTTTCCTCGCCTTCGAAGTTTTCATGAATATCTTCTTCTTTGATTAAAAATTCTTCAATCTTTTTTTCAAATAAGATAAATTGTTTACCGTCCAAACTTATTTGATCGTCATAGGTTTTTGCGATTTTTGTCGCAGTGGCTTGCAATGCTTCATTGTTCTTTTGCAATATTGGATCTTGTGCAGAAAGATTAAAAGTAAATAATAAGGTCAATATAAATAGTGTTGTTTTCATGATAAAGTAAAAGTTTGATTTACTTTAAAATACAATTCTAATGGACCCAAGCCAAAAAAATTAAGAAATCTTAACTTAATTTCACTAGAATTAACAGTGAATTAGTCATAAAATACGATATCTGTTTATGAATGTTTACATATAAACTCATGTATATTATTGAGATTCGTTTTCAAGCCTTAAATTTCCTGTATATCCCATAGATGTTTTATAAGTTGAATTTATATTAACTACTGCATTTTTACTAGGGAATATCTCGAGGTTCACATCATAACGTTCAGATGATTCCCCAGTTTGACTGATTGAAAATTTAATCTCGAGCTTCCTTTTATTTTTATTTAGGCTTTTCTCGAAATTTTCTGGAAGGCCTTCAAAAGCTATTCCACCATTTCTACCACCATAAGGACCTCCACTTAGTCGTCTTTCGCCAAAAAATGGTAAATCACCTTTTACAGAGTCATTTTTTATTTCGATAAAATGACCATCTCCACCTACATAAACTCTGCTAGCAGTATTCCCAGTTCTTGATAAAAATAAGGCATTAGCGACCTGTTGCGTTGATGCAGTAACGAATGGTAATGCGGCTTCAATATCTATGCTGTATGCTTCTTTTTCCAAAAGCATTTCCAACTTGTTAATGTCGGTAGTATAGTTTTCGTCATCAGTGATGTCGCTGGATTTACAATTCCAAAATATACCTATTATACTTATACAGAATAATAATCCCAGTCTCTTGTAAATTGCTCTTTTAAACATAATACTCTAAGATACTACCAAAAGATTCAAATACCAATGACATTAACAGTCTTTTAAATATAAAATAGTAGTTAGGTGATCTTTAAAAAGATTTTATCTAAGCAATCATCAATTACCAGCTAATAGGACGATAATCCTTTAAGAATTTACCAGACCAATGTTTGCCCGTGTTGATACCATCAAATAAAGGATCCATGACGCGTGCAGCACCATCGACGATATCTAAAGGTGGTTGAAAATCGTGTAGTTCTTGTTTGCGCTTTGCCAATTCAGCAGGATCTTCATCAGTGACCCAACCGGTATCAACTGCATTCATGTAAATCCCTTCTTTGGCTAAACTTCCAGCGGCTGTATGTGTCAACATATTTAAAGCGGCTTTTGCCATATTGGTATGTGGATGACGATCTTCCTTAAAAAACGAATGGAACTTCCCTTCCATTGCAGAAACGTTGATAATATGTTTTTGACCTGTGTGGTCTTTTTTCATGACTTCAGATAAACGATTGCACAATACAAAAGGGGCCACAGAATTCACGAGTTGCACTTCAATCATTTCTGTTGTTTCAATTTCGCCAAGCTTTAATCGCCAACTGTTGGTTTTTCTTAAATCCACTTGTTGCAAATCGGCATCCAATTTCCCTTCTGGAAACACCTCTTGTGATACCAAGGCATTATCGAAACTATAAGGAATTTGGGATAATTTTGCTGAAGCCCTTAAACCAATACCAGGTTCTGGACCATGCCAAGTCACTGGCATATTTTTATTGGATGACGCTCCAGAAGTCAATTGCTTTAGTTCGGTTAAACATTCACTATGATCTCTGAGCAGATCTTGGGCAAATTTTGGTAACTCGTCTATCGGTCGCTCTTCATTTGGCATTAAATGGCTATAGAAACCAGCAGGACGTCTTACGGTCTGCGCTGCATTATTGATGAGTATATCTAACTTTTCATAACGTTGTTCTATAAAATTACAGAAGATTTCCACACTCGGAATATGCCTTAAATCGAGACCATGGATTTTTAAGCGATGTCCCCATTCTGTAAAGTCGTCTTCCTGCGAAAAACGTAACGCAGAATCCACAGGAAAACGTGTGGTTGCAATAACTGTTGCGCCCCCTCTTAGTAGCATTAATGTAATGTGATAACCGATTTTTAATCGTGAACCAGTGATTACAGCGACTTGCCCTTTTACATCTGCCGTTTGAAAACGTTTCGCATAATTAAAATCGCCACATGCTTCACACATCGTATCATAAAAATGATGCAGTTTGGTAAATAAGGTTTTACAGACATAGCAGTTCCGAGGCGATTCCAGCTCTAATTGTTCCTTGGCTTTTAAGTCGGCTTCTGGTAATAATTTTGGAGCCACAAAAACATGTGCCTCTCTTGCGCTTCTTATGCCTGTAATTTTTCGAGCATTTTTATCTCTAGCCGCTTGCTTTCGCTTTGCGGCTTTCTTGGCATCTTTCTTTCGACGTGAAAACTCTTCTCTACTTGGTCGTGATAATTGTCCTGAGGCTTTTATTAAAGCGGTTCGTTGTGATTTTGGGATTTCAAAAATATCGTTAGTATTAGCCACCAAATATTCTAAAATGCTAATGCATTTTTCAATCTCTTCGGAAGAAATGTCTTTGGATTGTTTTTTGGCTTTGTTGCTCATTATGATTTAACGTAATACTTATTTGTTTTATTCAATAACACTACCTCTACTCTAAACTTCTTGAAGCTCCTTCTTAGATTTTCTATATAAATAGGAATTAAAAATACTGCGTCTTGCAAAGCGCATTTGTTTATCTGAATTTAAAAACTTGATAAAAACATTTTTTGGAACGCCAAAGTATTCATAGGTAGAACCATCTAAAAAGGTAATTTCTAGGAGTTGTCCTTTATGTTGAAAATCCAGAATGCTAGAATTCGTAATTGTTACGTTATATTCTTCGAGATTTGAAGCTTTAGTTTCTGGTGCAATACTCACTAAAAAATGATAACCGTCAATAATCTGACGACTTTTATATTCGGCTTCTTCTTGCCCTATATCGCCATCTTGAAACTTATCTGGATGCCATTCTTTTACTAGGTTTCTATAGGATGTCTTTAATACTTTTAAATCGATAGAATCCTCTACAGAAAATAGTTTTTTGTACTCGTTAATGCGCTTCATAAATAGCCTTTTTTCAATTAAGGCGCGAAACTACGCTATTTTTTTAGATGATGCTTTAAATTTATTCTTTATCATCAAGTTTGACTTGAGGTAAATATTATTCCTCTGGTGGAAACCCATGAATTTCTTCAAACTTCTCATCAAAATTGGTACGCAGATACGAATTCAATTTCTTTTGATAATCATCCTTTAACCATTTTAAAAAGTTATAGGTACTTCTGCTTATGCATTTCGCGTAGATTTCAATACGTTGGTTGATGTCGTCTTTAAGCAATTTTGCCAAGGCCAGCGCATCATAAACATCTTCACTGTTTTCTATACAGATTTTTGCGTGTTGTTCTATAGAGCGTTCTAAAACCACTTTTGAAGATTCACCACTATCTACAGCATCTTTGTAGGTTTGTCTGATATCGAAATACGTATCTTCAGATTTAGAGAATTCCTCTTTGACTTCATCTGATAAATCATGTTTAAAATTGGCCTCAATAGCTTCGTCATCCTTAATTCTATCGGCATACCAGTTTGGCGATTTAAAAATCAATTGCCAATCCAAATCTGCGCCCCAAGGTCCAAATCTATATAGGTTGTTTCCTAAATCTATGGTTGTGAATTTCGATTTATTATTCAATATACGAGATCCACGACCAATCATTTGATAATATAAGGTCAAGGATTTTGTGGCTCTGTTTAAAATAATAGTATCAATTGTAGGTTCATCAAAACCAGTGGTTAAGATACTCACGGATGTTAAAATTGCATCTGGTGTTTCGTGAAACCATTGTAAAATCTGTTTACGTTGTTTTTTAGTTGCTGTATTATCCAAGTGCATAATTGGTAAATCGGCTTCTTTAAAAGCATAATATACACTAATAGACGTATTAATACCGTTGTTGAAAATCAAGGTCTTCTTTCCAAGTGAATGTTTTTTATAGGCATCAATTAGCTTTTGCAACATCGCAGGACTCGAGTATAAATCTTCAGAAGATTTTACGGTATAATCACCATTGGAGCCGACTTCCAGAGAAGTTAATCCCATATCATAAGCATAAGTTTCAGCTCTTGCCAAAAACTCATTCTCTATTAGGTTCTCTATAGTTTCCCCTGTAATAAGTTCGTCATAATTGTCCTTCATTGGCAACTCTTTATTGGAACTTAAAGGTGTTGCCGTTACTCCAAGAATAAAGGATTTTTCAAAAAACTTAAAGAGCTTAGTAAAAGAATTGTAATGTGCTTCATCAATAATTACCAATCCAACATCAGAAATATCTAATTTATCATCATTCAGTCTGTTATTCAAGGTTTCAACCATGGCCACAAAACAAGAATACTCGCCTTGGTCATCTAAATTCGCCTTACTATTAACCACTTTGTTGGTCACACCAAAACCATCTAACATTTTTGAGGTTTGGTTACACAATTCCACTCTGTGCGTCATTATTAAAACCTTTTTATCATGGTTTTTTAAGTATTGACGTACCATTTCAGAGAAGATGACTGTTTTTCCACCACCTGTTGGCAGTTGGTATAATAAGTGATAATCGTCACGTTCGTTATCAAACTTTTCGAAAATCTGGCTTATGGCACCATGTTGATAGTCGTATAATTCTTTATCGGTTTTCTTTTCTTGAACAGCTTGATTTGTTTCAGACATAAATTTTATTTCGAAGTTTTAAATGGAATTGCAAATTTACAATACTTTATAGCATAAAAAAAGTATCCTAATTAATTGATTTCAAACAAGGCTCAACATAAAGTTTATAGACCAATTTTTACAAAACAATATTTATTTTATATTTACGTTTCAAATGCTGATAAGATCTTTTTTTTCCTCTATGAAATACATTTTTTTCTGTTTTGCTTTAGTGTGCTTCACATTCAATACGTTCGCACAAAAAGACTCTCTTTCCAATTCCATAAAAATAGAATTACCAATAGCCAAATTCAGCAAAGGTGTATTGACTGAAACCGTTGAAATTCCTTTAGTGGCTCCTATCACAGAACAACTTGATATCACAGCCGAATATTGGGATACAACCATTTACAATCCCTATAGAAATACCATGCAACAATTTCCAATGGTATTAAACTTTAATGATAGTACTTACGCTTCTCCTGTGCCGCGTACCAAAGTGGTCACATCGCATTACGGCTGGCGAAAAGGACGCGCTCATAGAGGCATTGATATTGATTTAATCACAGGTGATTCCGTTGTCTCTGTTTTGGACGGTATTGTCCGCTATGCCAGATATACCAATGGATTTGGAAATACAGTTGTGGTACGTCATTACAATGGTTTGGAATCGACCTATGCGCATTTATCACGAATTGATGTCAAACCTAATGATTCTATCGCTAAAGGTCAATATTTAGGAAAAGGCGGCAATACGGGAAATTCCAGAGGAAGCCACTTACATCTGGAATTAAGCTATAAAGGTCAACCTATCCATCCTGAATATCTTTTCGATTTTTCTCCAAAAAATGCCATTAGAGCAGATCAAGTTTGGGTGACCCAAAAATGGGCACATGCCAGATTTCATAACTCAAGACGTGTGAGTAAAGTAAAGGTTATTAAGTCTGCTGATGAAGCTGCCTTGTTAAGTTTAGCAAAGCAACCCAGATTCTACGTGGTAAAAAAAGGGGATACACTTTATGATATTTCGAGACGTAATAATATGTCAGTTGCCAAGCTGTGTAACACCAATGCCATTAAACAAAACGCTCCGTTAAAAATTGGTCAGAAATTAGTTCTAGAACTTTAGTAAAATAATCTCCACAACTATAAATTTCTGTATTTTCGCATTCCAATAACCCAATTCTTTTGAAAGTCTGTATTGCCGAAAAGCCAAGTGTTGCCAGAGAAATTGCATCTGTATTAGGAGCTACCACAAAACGTGATGGTTACTATGAAGGCAATGGTTATGCGGTTACTTATACGTTTGGGCATCTTTGTACCTTATTTGAACCTGCAGATTATAAACCGTATTGGAAAAGTTGGGACTTAAACAACTTGCCGATGTTGCCTGAAAAATTTGAGGTTAAGGTGGCGAACAATGATGGGATTAAAAAGCAATTCAAAATTGTAAAGAGTCTTTTTGATAAAGCCGACGTTGTGATTAATTGTGGTGATGCTGGCCAAGAAGGAGAGCTGATTCAACGTTGGGTAATCAATAAAGCTAACTATAAAGGTGAAGTGCAACGTTTATGGATTTCGTCTTTAACGACCGAAGCCATCAAAGAAGGTTTCAATAACCTAAAGCCTTCGAAGAATTACGATAACCTTTATTATGCTGGTTTTTCACGCTCTATTGGCGATTGGTTGTTAGGCATTAATGCGACACGACTTTACACCGTAAAACATGGCGGTTACAAACAGGTACTTTCGGTTGGACGTGTTCAAACGCCTACGCTCGCTATGCTTGTGAATCGCTTTAAAGACATTGAAAACTTTGTGCCACAACCGTATTGGGAACTACAAACCCTTTACAGAGACACACTTTTTAGTTATGAAGAAGGCCGTTTTTTGAAGATGGAAGATGGTGAAATTTTAGCCAATAAAGTAAAGGAACATGAATTCGAAATTGTATCCATCACCAAAAAGAAAGGTACAGAATATGCTCCAAAACTGTTCGATTTAACGGGATTACAAGTGTATTGTAATACCAAGTTCGGATTTTCGGCAGACGATACCCTTAAAATCGCCCAAAAATTATACGAGAAAAAAGCCGTAACTTATCCAAGAGTTGATACCACATTTTTACCGAATGATGTGTATCCGAAAGTCAAAGGCATTTTATCTAAATTAACTGATTACTCGAATCTTACGGCTTATATTCTAAACAAAAAGATAAAGAAGTCCTCACGTGTCTTTAATGATAAAAAAGTAACGGATCACCATGCTATCATTCCAACAGGTATGCAAACCCATTTGCAATACAATGAGCAGCAAGTTTATGATATTATTGTAAAACGTTTTATTGCTGTTTTTTATGACGATTGTAAAGTTTCTAACACTACAGTCATTGGAAAAGCGGCAGATGTTAATTTTAAAACTACGGGAAAAGAGATTTTGTCCAAAGGCTGGAGAGTGGTATTTGAGTCTGAAAAGTCCAATAAAAAAGAGGACGCTTTACTGCCTACTTTTGTCAAAGGGGAAAAAGGAACACACGAACCCTCTTTTTTAGAAAAGCAAACCAAACCACCCAAACAATATACGGAAGCATCTCTACTGCGTGCTATGGAAACGGCTGGAAAACAAGTGGAAGACGATGAGCTTAGGGATTTAATGAAAGAAAACGGCATTGGTCGTCCATCGACACGTGCCAATATTATTGAAACTTTATTTAGGCGTAAATACATAAAACGAAATAAAAAACAGATTTTGCCAACGGTTACAGGCATTCAATTGATTGATACGATTCAAAATGAATTGTTGAAATCTGCGGAGCTCACAGGTTCATGGGAAAAGCAACTAAAGGATATAGAAAAAGGCGAATTCAGCGCTAGTGCTTTTATAAAAGGTATGAAACGTATGGTTGATGCTTTGGTTTACGAAGTCCGAAGTGAAAAGGTACAAACCAGAATTTCAGCTGTGAACAACAAACCTGTCGGAAAGTCTAAATCGAAATCAAAAACGAAAACAAAGTCTGAAGCACTAGTCGGAAGTTCCTGTCCAAAATGTAAAACAGGTTCGCTTTTAAAAGGGAATTCTGCTTATGGTTGTAGTCTCTATGGGAAATCATGTGACTTTACCTTACCCTTTAGTTTTGCTGATAAGAAAATTTCTGAAAAGCAATACATACGGTTATTGACTAAAGGCTCTACTGTGAACTTGAAAGGTTTTAAAATAGACGGAAATTCAAAGGAAGGCTTATTGCGATTTGACGATGCCTTTAAGTTGAAATTTGAACCTAAACAGGTTACTAAAAAAGTGACAGTTAAAGCAGGTGAAACTTGCCCTAAATGTAAAACTGGTAAAATTTTAAAAGGGAAATCGGCTTTTGGTTGTAGTAATTATAAGAGCGGTTGTGATTTTCGGGTTGGTTTTTGATCCATAAAACTAATTTTTTTGTAGTTTAACTTACTCATATAATTTCTATCGGTTTTTATAAGTAATTTTCACCATGATAAATAAACTTAAAAACATGGATAAAATTACTGTTATATTAATCATCTTTATTGGTTTAGGTTCAGCTGCTGGTGTAATTTTAACAGTTAAAAAGTTATTAAATACCGAGAAAAATAAAAACGATATTATTGATTCTCAAAGAAATGAAATATCTACTTTAAACAATGACTTAAATTTGGTAAATAAAGAATTACAATTAAAACAAATCGAACTAAAGGCAAAATCCGATAGTATTGAAAATTTAACTAAGGATGTTCTTAACTTCTCAAAGGATATAGATTTTAATACAAAAACCATCGAAGGATTAACCAATGAGATATCAAATATTACAAAAAGTACCAATATAGTGTCTGGAATTATAAAAAACGAGCAAAGACAAAAAGGCATTTTAAAACTAAAAAAATCAAAATTTAAAAAATTTGAAATTGTCTATGGTAATAACATGTTTTTGGAAAAATCTTTGACAGAGCTTGAGAAAGGTATTGAACTTGGTGACAATATGTTAAAAATTAAAAATTTTTCTAAAGAATTTAAATTTTCAGTTAAATTCTCTGGTGATGATATTTTGATTTCAGGAATCTTACATGAAAAAAATGGCACAAGAGTAATCGAATTAAAGGATGGTGAATGGGCCTTAAATAAAGCAAGTGTTTTTTCGATTAATTATGATGATACGGCAATTGAGATAATTGACAATGATGGCTATGTACTTCTTCAAATTGAAGTTATAAAAAATAAAATTTATTTCAAAGGTATATTTTATTCTAACACTATGGCCGTAGTATTTAATGATGGAATACAGTCGGTTAGCTTAGATTCTGAGGATTTCGAACAAAATTTGAAATCAAAAGTTTCAACAATAACAAGAATTTTTAAACATACTGGAGAAAATTATTTAGGTGTAAGAAATCCTGAAGTTGTCAGAGAAAGGAAAAAACGGATAGAAATAATTAATGAAGAATTACTTCAAAATTATAATGAATTATCAAATCTAATATTAATTGATATAACATCAAAATTCGTTAATAAATATAGTTTACTCTTTAATAATACTAGAAATGAAATGATCAATTTAATCAAACAAAATAATATGTCTAAAGCTGACATTGTGCATGAAAAAATGATGACTGAGTATGAATCGTCAATAAGAGCGGAAGCTATTAAGTTGAGGAATACATTATTGAAACGCATACCCGAGGATAGGCTTAAAAGAATAAGAGATCAAAATCCGATGAGTATGACTCTAGAAAATTACATAAATCCAAATGGAAACCCAGAAATTGGTGGAGTAATAGAAGATATAAATATTATGTTACAACTACTTAAAGCTGAATAAATTTAAATATGTAATTCGGCCTTTACGGGCACATAAAACTCTTCTTCAGAATCATCACTTCCATTTTCATAATTCCTTCCCATCATTTGAAAATGTGGTCTATTATCTATTTTAAAATCTGAAGTTGGTAACCATTCGGTCATAATTTTATGGTAGGTCGCAGAAGCGTCCATTCCTTTATGTAAAAAGACAGCGTACTTACCATTAGGGATAGTGAAAACTTCTAAACCTTTAGGAATAGTTTCAAAATTTGAAACTTCAACACAAGCCCAAATATAATATTCGTCAATAATCTCAACCTTTGTACCCTCAGGAAATATTTGCAGCGCTATTAATTCCTCTGAAACAAGATTTTTTATTTCTTTTTTTCTAGGCATAAAACGTTTCCAGAGTTCAGGGATTTTATGATGCTCATTTTGTTTCATTGTTGCAGATAATCCTACTACTTTTCTATCGGAACACTCCTTTATTTCTGGATTCATTGGCTATTTAAATTATGAACTCGTTTAAACTTTTAAATGAGCTAAAAACAAATTCTAAATTTTAAAGGTATAAAAAAAGCACAAGTCAAAAAACTTGTGCTTTCAAGAATTAGTAATTAACACCAATCAACTATTATGGACTAATTCTTTATCCTAACTCAACTAAATATTTTACATACCTGGCAATACCACTGTATCAACAACATGAATAACACCATTCGATTGATTAACATCAGCAATGGTTACCATAGATTTGTTACCTGCATGATCTGCAAGTACTAATGATTTGCCATCCATCATTGCGGTTAACATGCCACCATTTACAGTTTTAAATGTCGCTTTACCACCACCTTTTTTTATGGCTTTCATGATATCTTTTCCACTAAAATTTCCTGCAAGCACATGATAAGTTAATATAGCTTGAAGTTTTTCTTTATTCTCTGGCTTCACTAAAGTTGCCACAGTTCCTTCAGGTAATTTATCGAAAGCCGCATTTGTCGGTGCAAATACCGTAAATGGACCATCTCCTTGTAAAGTTTCTACTAATTCTGCAGCTTTTACAGCAGCTACCAATGTTGTATGGTCTTTAGAATTTACAGCGTTAGACACAATATCTTTAGAGGGATACATTGCTGCACCGCCAACCATCTTTGTATCTTTTTCCATTTTGTTTTGGGCCATTACTGTAGATCCAAAAATTAAGGCTACTGCCAATGTCATTGTTGAAATAATTTTTCTCGTTTTCATAGTTTTAAAGTTTTAAATTAATTGTTACTCTACCTACGACATTTTTAATAGCTTGGTTTTAAAAACTCAAGTATTCTTTAAAATAAAATGATTATCATATTAAGAATCAAACTATTGCCCATAAAAAAAGCCACTATAGTAAAACTATAATGGCTTTAATGAGTATCTAAAATGATTCTATTTATACTTTTTTAACGCGAACAGCATTCATGCCACGCTGTCCTTTTTCAAGTTCAAACGTTACTTTGTCGTTTTCGACAATTTCATCAATGATACCACTGACGTGAGTAAAATGCTTTTCATTAGTTTCGGTATCAATAATAAATCCAAAACCTTTGGAACTATCGTAGAAAGATACTTTTCCATTTCTAATTGGGTCAAACGGATCTTCATCCGACTCTTCCTTTGTAGGAACACCAAGAACAATATTTTTGGCCTTGACTTTAACTTTCATTGAAGGATCTGGTGGTGTATCTGTAAGATTTCCATTATGGTCAACATAAGCCATAGGAATCCCCTCTGATCCATTTTCTTCTTTTTCGAGTTTACGCGCTTCCATTTTCTTGCGCTTGTCTTCTCGTTTTTTTAATCGTTTTTTTTCTTTTTCACTTTTACTAAAAGTCTGTTGTGATTTAGCCATTCGTAGTTTTAAAAATTAATATGTGCGTGTGCTTTTGAAAATATGTATAATGCAGACAAGTTAATTAACTTAACAATGAATAGTATTAAAATCCAGAGAAATAACTTAAGGATAAAGTTATTTGTGTAGAATATTTTCAATAAACTGATTACAAATATACAATATATATGCCAAATATTTAATTTTATAAGTGATAAACAACACCTATCAGTACTCTAGGCATAAGACTTGGCTGTTTTATAGCTTTATTGGCATCACTGTAGGTGAATAGCTCATCATTGTTCTGGTTATCGTTTCTAGGATTGACATTATCATCGTCAGGACTGTATGAGGTATCGTGACCTTTTAAAGTATTATTAAAGAAATAATCGAGTCCAACAGCTGCGACTAACCTAAACTGTTCTGAAATTTTAAAGAGTGTTTCCCCACCCAATCCCAATCCGAATTGTTTAGAGGTCACGTCAAAATCTTCATTACCTCCAATATAATTAAAGTTAGCAGTAAAACTAGAATAACGTGGCCCAAAAACGATATAAGATTCTTCTAAATTAAGTAAGTCGGTTTTCCACATAAAGTCTAATCTGTAATCGAAAGCTTTCGCCTTCTCTTCAGGAACACCATTGGAGCATTATTTATAAAAATGCGTCTAGCGTCTGTAGAATTTCCGGGATTTAAATTGGTATAACCTATACCAAAACGGAAATGCATTGGCAAAGATTCTATAGGTTTTAGAGCGTAACGTTTAAATTAAACCCGAGTCCTCTATTATAGCCACTAGAAAATCCAATGGCGAAATTTGAGTCTTTATTTGTTATGTTTTGCGAAATTGAAAAATTTGAAATACTGATAATTGCAACTAGCAATGTAGTTTTAAGTAGGTTCATAATATAGATTTAGGTTAATAGATTGGGTGCTACGACAAATCATAACAAGTTATTTACTTTAGAAACCCAAGTCGGGATGTTTTTATGCTGAATAACACAAATGGCATCTTTTTATAGTTTCCACATTTTTCTTAAAAGCTGTTAAAACCTGCGTTTATTCATTAATTCTAAAGTACTTTTGCGGAAAATTTAAGATCATGCCAAAATTATTACCTGTTTTTAGGATTATAGCGTTATTGGAAGGTGTTTCGTATATTTTATTATTATTTATTGCGTCACCATTAAAATGGTTTTATAATGATCCTACATATGTTGGATGGTTAGGCATGCCACATGGCATTTTATTTATGGCCTACGTGGTTATCGCTATTTTCATAAGTTCTGACATGAAATGGCCAACGCGAACACTTTGGGTCGTTTTACTGGCTTCAGTTATTCCTTTTGGCACATTTTATATTGATAAAAAATACTTAACAAAATCCCGACGTGCTTAATATAAAACACATTCTTTACGATTTTCTCATAGAAAAAGGCTTATCAAAAGATATAGCGAGTTTTCTGAATATGCTAGTTTTACTAATAGCGGTTATCGTAGTAGCGTTTGCAATAGATTATGTGACAAAACGACTACTTTGGCGATTTTCTTCAGGCGTTGCTAAACGTACAAAAACGGACTTTGATAATATTTTAATTGATAATAAACTACCTAGAAATGTAGCGCATATTGTTCCGCTAATTATACTGATTGAATTTGTACCACAAATTTTCTCTGATTTTCAATATGCTGAAACCATTATAGCCAAAACTTTGAAAGTTATTGGTATTATACTCACATTGAGCATTATACGTAGTATATTAAAATCAATAAAAGATTACCTTAAAACTATTTCGAGCTATAGAGATAAGCCTATAGACAGTTACATTCAAGTCTTTATGATATTCGCTTGGCTTGTAGGTGCGTTTTCTGCTATTGCTATTTTAACAGGTATATCATTCTTCAAATTTGCTACAACATTAGGAGCTGCTTCAGCTATTATAATACTTATTTTTAAGGATACCATTCTCGGATTTGTAGCCAGTATTCAAGTTTCCATCAATGACATGGTGCGTATTGGTGACTGGATTACGTTTGAAAAATATGGTGCCGATGGTGATGTTATAGAAATTAATTTGGCAACCGTAAAAGTTCAGAATTGGGATATGACCATTACCACGATTCCTACGTATGCCTTAATTTCAGATTCGTTTAAAAACTGGCGAGGTATGCAGTCTTCTGGCGGACGACGTATTAAACGCTCGGTCATCATTAAAGTTTCAACTATAAAATTCTTGACTGAAGAAGACATTGAAAAGCTTAAAAAAATTCAATTGGTATCAGCATATATTGAATCTAAATCGAAAGAAATTATTGAATATAACATCGCGCATGGTGCTGACAAATCGATGTTGATTAACGGCATCAATTTGACGAACTTTGGAGTGTTTAGAAAATATCTTCAAACTTATGTTGAAAAACATTCTGCCATTAATGAGAAAATGACTTTAATGGTACGTCAATTAGAACCGACACCTCAAGGCATTCCTATGGAAATTTATTGTTTTAGTAAAGATCAACGTTGGGAAAATTACGAGTTTATCATTGGTGATATTTTTGACCATGTTTTGGCAGCCGTGAAGTATTTTGACCTGGAAATTTACGAATTGGCATTAGGCAACAAAAGTTAATTATTAGCCAATTCAATAAGCATCGTTTAATCTATCTTTTACAAACTCTATTTGCGTTTTTCCGTGAGGCGCTGGTTTTCCATCTGCACCTAAATTAACCATTACAATATTTTCTACGGTTAAAATGGTTTCCCTAGTCATTTTATTTCTGGCTTCACACTTTAATGTAATCGAAGATTTCCCAAATTTAAGTACCTCTATACCTAATTCTACAATATCACCTTGTACTGCAGAACTCATAAAATTGATTTCTGATATATATTTGGTAACGATTTTGGAATTTTCAAATTGAATGATGGTATAAAGCGCTGCTTCTTCATCGATCCAAGCTAAAAGTTGACCGCCAAATAAAGTACCATTTGGATTTAAGTCTTCGGGTTTTACCCATTTTCTGGTATGGAATCTCATTGTTTTAATTTTAAAAAATTAATTCTTCATAGTTTACTTCTTTGGAAATACCCTCCACATTGCCTTGATAATCGTTCCCTCTCAATTTGCTTACGGTATGCGCTTTTAATTCTACTTTAGGCAATCTGGTGATCATATTTTGAATTTCAATTTTATCGATATCATTTTCTAAAGGTTTTAACCATTTATCGGCTAAATCATCAGATAAAATCAACGGCATTCTTGGACCTTTTAATTTTGGATTATTATGAATTTTTGACATTAAATGATTGCCTTCTGTTGTTACAATTGAAAAGGTATTCGTAACACCACCATGTTCTGGATTTTTCCATTCGCTCCAAAGACCTGCCAAAGCCACTGGATTTTCATCTTTACGCTGAATAAAAAACGGATATGTTTTATTATTGAAATGATGATGTTCATAAAATCCATCAATATAAATCAAACACCTATTATGTTTTGCTGAATTTTTAAACGATGGTTTTTCAAAAATTGTTTCTCCTCGCGCGTTCAATGTTTTGTTCCAGATTGATTTTAATTGATTTGCATCCTTAACCCAATTGGGAACAAGTCCCCAAGTTGCAACCATCGGAAAATCATCTGTATCATTTGTATAGATTAGCATTTCAGGATGATTAAAGCCAGACATATGAAAAATTGGTAGATCTGTTAACGGAATTAACTTTTCCATAATTTCTTCAACCGCTCCTAAATCTCCTCGTCTTTTTGCTCTTTTAAGTTGAGCCTCATAACTTGCTTTTATATCGTAGCACATATATTGGAATAACGTCTATCGATGATGACCTTGCATTTTTTTATCATCACCTTAAATAATTTACCCAAAGATAAAATTTAGAAGGTACTATACGCATTGAAATGCATTCGATTTTTGAATCTTAAAATCATTATTGTTAATAAGACCGTTAACAAGATATTGTCACAGAAAATTGAAGTGCTCGCTATTTCATTAATTTTAATTCCGAATTTAAACCTTAATCATATTGTTATGGCTTCAAGATTTAATAACCTACTATCCATTAGACCTCAAATTTTATCTGCAAAAGTGTATGAAGGCATAAGTGCAGAAGAGGCTTTTCAGAATACAACTTTAAGACCTATAATCAAATTGCAACACAATTTATTTGTCGCTGTTTTTGAAAACTACATTGTGAAGCACAAAAATGTATTTTTTGATTTGTCCATGGACGATCAGCTCAACTATATTTCCAATGCTATTCAAAAAGACATTAAATTCAGAAATTCATTAAAAGGAATGATAATTGGTCAGTTTACGGTTGAAGAATATAAACTTTACATTCAAAATTCATCAGCTCTCAATAAACGAATGATGAATATTGTGAAGGAACGTTTAATTCAAAGTGTTCAGCTTTTTATACGACCTGAAACTCTTCAGGAGGTTTAGTCCATTTTCGATGAAAATAAAAACACAGTTATTAGAACTCTGCCAACGCTATGCGGACAAACGTGTATTGGGCTACAAAAATGAAATAGATTTAATAAAGGAATCTATTGAAAACAATGATAAAGTGAGCAATGAGGAAGATGACTCCGGAAATTCCAAATTATTGGATGATCTTGAGAAAAACATGACCTATCTCAATGATGCCCATAAAATGCGCGAACAGTTAAAATTGGTGAGGCCTAACTTGGTCTCTGAAACGGTTGTTTTAGGGAGTTTAGTGAAAACGGATAGCATAACCTTTTTTATTGCCTTAAGTATTGGCAAAGTGGAATTAGAAGGTTCGGAATATTATATTATTTCACTTGCTTCTCCATTAGGACAGCTTTTAAAACATCGTAAAAAAGGCGACGAATTTCAATTTAACGATAAGCGTTATTTGATTAAAGAGGTCTTATAATAAAGATTCGCCATTCAAATTGGTAGTTAGTACGTCGCTCATATAATCAAAAAAGGGTCTCATCTTTTTAAATGATTGATTCACTTCTTCTAGAAAATCATCGGCAAGAACTTCTTCGTCCGTGTATTTCTTTACAAAAATGAATTGTTTCCTTCGTATTAAATCTATGGCTGGATGTTCTTTATCAAAACTTTTTGGTGCTGTTTTTAGCTCATCTCCTGTGAAATCTCCCCAAGTGGATTTAAAGGTTTTATCTTTTAAAATTTCACGTATTTCTGAATCATCCATTTCAAATTCTTTCCTGATACGTAAAAGATCATCCTTATTAGGGTCCCAAAATCCAGTCGCAATAAACGATTCATTATTAGGTTGAATATGTAAGTAATAACCACCTCTTAGCTCTGGTTTTTTTCGAGAAAAAGAACCTCCAAAATGTGTTTTATAGGGTAATTTGTTTTTAGAAAATCTTACATCCCTGTAAATCCTAAATATTTTGATTTTTTCAATTTGATCGTGAACACCCATTAATTCACCCAAATGATTGTAGGCTTTTTTTACTTTTGTTTCAATAGCTTTAAATTCGGGTTTGTGTTCGTTAAACCAATCACGATCATTATTTTTTTCAAGCTTTTTAAAAAACGTCAGTAATTCTTTTGGGATGGTGTGGCTCATAAGGTGTTTGGTAAAATATTAATTCTAGACTTTACAATGTTGTTAGCTGTATTTTTTATAAAAATAAAAAAAAGCCATCGAAGTGATGGCTTATAATTTTTAATATTTTAGATAATCTTACATGTTGTCGTCAACCGCATCTTCAACATCGTCTGCAGCATCTTCAATTGCATCTCCTGCATCATCTACAGCATCTTCAACTTTATCTCCTGTAGATTTTTGTTCTCTACAACTTGTGGTCATTAGGCTTAAACTAAATAAGGCGATAAATAAATAACTTAATTTTTTCATTGTTTTTAGTTTTAATGGTTAATTGTTAGTCACTTTTGATATCTACAAATATCATCAACAAGTTATGATATTATTTGCTCTTAACCTAAGAGTTTTAACTCAATTAAATAGTATTTAATACTAATCGTAACATTATTTATTTCCAAATGCTTCCTTAAAATCGTCCGTATTGACGCCTAATTTATTATCAAATTGTAGCGTTCTAATTGGGAATGGGATATTAATATCTTCTTTATCGTACGCTTTTTTAATTTCGATGATAGCTTTGGTCTTTGCTCTTAATTTTTCAAGCATACTTTCGGCATCAATCCAAAAACGGCATAAATAGTTAATTGAGCTTCCACCAAATTCCGTATAATAAAATTCTACATCGTCTGCAGATTCTACTTGGTCGAATGTTTTGGCAATTGTTTCTTTGGTTAATCGTTCTACTTTTTCTAAATCGGACTCATATCCTACTCCACATTCTAGAAAAATCCTCATTCTCGTAGTTAATGAATAATTTTTTAAAGGGTTATCTAAAATCGTTTTATTTGGAATGACCACAATATTATTATCGGCTTCCTTTAAAGTGAAATCTTTCAGATTAATATCCATGACTTCACCTGAAAACCCAGTAGTTTCTACCCAATGACCAATTTGTATTTTTTTTCTGAAGGACAAAAGAAGTCCTGCAAATGTATTGGCTAAAGTCCCTTGCAACGCTAAGCCTATAGCCAAACCAACGACACCTGCACCAGCAAGTAAGGACGTTAAGGCTTTACCTAAGTTTAGAACGCCGAGTGCTATAAAAAGTCCCAATACAACGACCACTACAGCACTTACTCGAGCAATAGCTCTTTTAATTGAATCTTGTTCAACTCTTTTGTCCACTAAATTCCTAACGAATTTACTGACATATTTAGCAGAAAAATAAGCAGCAACCATGACTAAAATGGCCAAAACTAAATTTGGGATCATCGCAATAATGGCATTGAACCATCCAATTAATTTATCGACGAGATTTTCTAAAGCGGTATTGAATTGATCTTTCATACAGTTAAGATTATTATTTATTTATGATTCTTCTGTTTTGTATAGCCTTAATAATACACTTATAGCAAATATCGGAATGTAACATAGATTGTATTTGCTCGTATCCTATAAGGTTTAGCTCTAACCCCAAACCTAACGATCATATTTCACAAAAAAAATCGCATAAGGTTTGAATAAATTGAAACCTTATGCGAGTCTTATAAAATTATCTTATTGACTTAAACCAAACTTTCATTTAATTGCGAAGTGGTTTTCTTTGAAAATGCATCTAGCATCCAACTGTTTTTCTCCAGTTCCCTAATATATGCGCCGATTAAATCGATGGTTCCTTCGTCACCAATTTCATCTGCCTTGTTTACAACATTAGACATTTGCTTGAGAAGAACGGCGTGGTTGTTTAAAATTGTAGCAACCATTTCCTTATCTGTGAGCTTAGAAGAAACTTCCTTGATAGACGCTGATTTTAAATAATCTTCTAATTTGCTCATGGGATGATAGCGCAGTGTCAAAATACGTTCAGCGATTTCATCGATCTTAATTCGCGCATCATTATATAATTCCTCAAATTTTACATGAAGGTCAAAAAAGTTTTCTCCAAGAATATTCCAATGAAAATTTCTCAGATTTTGATAATAAATATGGTAATCTGCCAATAAGGTATTTAATTCTACAACCGTAGGCATTAATTTATCGTCTTTTATATTTAAATAACTCATAATTTATAAATTTTTAATTGTTAATAATGTTCCCCATAATTTAATTATATATGTCTTTTACCAAAGGGACTTAACAAGGTTTAACAACAGCCCGACTTCATTAACATAAATTTATGATAAGTAATGTGCTGATTCCTAAATAGATTTAACAATTGAATAATTACGTTGAGAAATGTTTTTAAATAAACTTGTGAGTTGTGAGATTTTTTCCTATTATGCACTACTTTTAAAACACACATTACTTTTTATGGGTAGACCAGCAACAAGACCAACTAAACTAAAGGACGGTTACTATATCGAAATCAGAAATAAAGGCTCAAGATCAGGTGTAAAACTTTACAGTGGCACCAAATTACAGATGCATCGCGCTATTAAAATGTATGAACGCTCAAAAGAAGTGATCATTTTAGGTGAATCTGTTGACGGAAAATTTGTAGACAAGGAGCCAAAACTTCACGTTGCTGATTAATTTCCAACTTCATTTTTTATAATTTAATTTCTATTAGAAATTAACGTTTCATAATTTTTTTCATACATTGTTGATTAAAATGGTACTTTCTTGTACCCTATTTAAACTAAACTAATCAACTTTATTATGACAAATTCTATGAACAAACCACCGATTTGGTTCTGGATTGTAAGCGTAATGGCACTATTGTGGAATGGTGCTGGTGTTATGGCGTACATTGGCAGAGCCTTTATGACGGACGACATTGTCGCACAATTACCGGAAGAACAACAAGCCGAATTTTTAATTCAGTATCCTGCGTGGTACACAGCTGCTTTTGCCTTAGCCGTATTTTGTGGTGCACTGGGATGTATTGCTTTGTTGATACGAAAAAAATGGGCACATCCATTATTTATCGTTTCTGCATTAGGCGCCATTGTTCAACATGTTTATCTTTTTACGACTGTTGAAATCACAGGTATGGTATTAGTAATGCCTATAATGGTAATTATTGTATGCCTATTTCTAGTTTGGTTTGCAAGAAATGCTATTGCGAAGCACTGGATTAACTAAATTTTTATAATCAAACAAAAAGGTAATGGTTATTAGTCCATTACCTTTTTAGTTATGTCTGAATTTAGTTTTTAATTAGTTATCAATTTTGATACTAAAGCGTTATATTCTTTATCGATTAAGTCATTATTGTAAACGAAAATTTTTCGTTTGGCCTTCCTTTGCCAACTATTATTTTTATTATAAGATTCTTTGATTAGCGATCCAACTGAAGATAGATTTTGATCCAGATGCTTTAATCTGATATATTTTATATTTTTCAGCAGCGCCGTTTTTCTAGTAAAATCAAAATAATACTCAATGAGTCGTTCAATTATTTGTTCATTATGTTCTGTTTCGATACCAAAATCAAACGAACGAAGATCTACGCCAACTTTCGGTTTCCAGAACAATTCATTTACCATATCAAATGAAAATTCGAGTTCAGGATCATACCAATAGTTTATAACCGAATTTATCCATTTACTTGGTAATCTCAAAACACAGATATATTGCAAATCCTTAGCAATTTCATGATTAGCCAATTCATCCAAGTATACGCTCCAAAAACCCGAGCATTCTAGCTTTAAATTCAAATAATTTAATCGCTTACCAAATAGGGAATCAAAATCTTGATCTAGATGCTTTAACGAAAAATAATGAATTGGCTCATGCTGAGAAATTGTTGAATTGAAACAGCTGGCTAAATATGTGGTCCCAGTTTTATATGGAGAAATACAGTAAACCGTATTATTATTTTTTAATTCTTTATCTGAATTGATAATTTTATATTTTACAACAGTCGCTTGTATTTCCCTCAGCAAAACAGCCAAAGGCGTACCTAATAAATAATTTTTTATTCTGTCAATTTGTCTCATATGAATTATACTTTACATTGAGTCAAAATTAATATGCAACTCAATTAAGCCTGTTTCAATTAATTTATAGTTCTGACTATCAACTTTAAGAAAGAGCAAATAAACAAGATTTGTTTATGCTATGGATTACTAAAGGCGTTCTATGTAAGTCAAAATATAAGTATTTAGATAAAATCATCATATAAATCTCGATAATCTTTAAATATTTCAGGATGAAGTTTTACTTTAAAGATTTTTTTATCTGAAATCTGCGAAGTGCTTTCTAGATTATTGAATGCATCATTTTAGTAAAGAACATCTTTGAAAAGACGCTTCCATAACAAAAAAACAATATTTTTTTTTGCAGTGAAACTATTCAAAATTAACGGCATGTAATATTAAACCTGAAGCTGGTGCAATATAATCCATAACTTCAGTGCTGTCTTTTTTTAAAGTTTCTTCGATATAGTCAAGTGTGATCTCTCCTCTACCCAATTTAATTAAACACCCAAACATCAACCGGATTTGGTTTCTCATAAAACCCTTACCTATTACCTTAAAAACATATGATTCTTCAGGAAAAAAATTAGCCGTATAGATCGTATTATCTATAATTTCAGAAGCATTAATAGTTCTAAAATATTCGCCTTTATCTGTAGCACGATAACAGTAGGTTTTAAAATTATGTGAACCTTCAAATAATTTGGCACCTTGTTTCATTAATTCAACATCTAAAGGCTCAAGAATGGTCGTTAAGATTGGAGCACAAAATGGATGATTTTTTCTCCCTTCAGAAAACACGTAGTGATATTCCTTTAGTTTAGAATCTTGAATAATATTGAATTCTTTATCAACTTCAGCAATAGATAAAGCTCTTATATCTTGTGGTAAATTATGATTGAATAATTCTAAAAAAGCCTCGAAGTCTTTAATAGGTTCATTATAAATAAATAATTCTAAAGCAGCTTCATTGGCAGATACCATGGCATCAGTACGTCCGGCACCTAAAGTTTTAAATTTTGTATCTTGAAAAATGAACTTCAGTGTGCGATCAATCATTAGATGTACCGTTTTAACGTCGGGTTGTTTTTGCCAACCATGAAAACGATAGCCCAAATATTGAATTTTAATAAGATAATAATAACGTTTATTAAACATAATTACAAGAACGCTAATTTCTTTAAGAATCCGAAAGTAATACTTGTTTTTATAAACAATTAATAAAGAAGCTGGGTGTTACTAAGCAAATAGTCTAATATTATTTCTACTAAATAGGCTTTAACAAAAAATAAAACTGCCATAATCATAGACTATGGCAGTTCCGCTTATAAAGTATTATTTCTCCAGATATTAATTGATTATCAGCTTTTCTATTCGCCTTGCGTTCGTTTGACTATCTAATTCAATAATGTAAATACCTGCAGTTAAATGACTAACATCTATAATTTGTCTTGAACTATTAGATTTTAACTCATTTGTAAAAATAAGACGACCATTAACATCATATAATTTTGCTTTTGTTTTGCTTTGTAATTCACCATTAATATGAATTGTTTTAGTCTTGCTAGCTGCATAAATATTAATGGTATCTAGGTTTGATTCAAAAATACTAAGTACATCAACACTAAATCTAAGATAAAAACGACCTGTGCCATTTAAATTATCATCAGCTGTAAATATATAATCGTTAGTATTTAGTAAAGTAAACGAATTATCGGCGGTGTCTTCTAGATATATATTTATGTCATCGGGCATATCAGTTTCAAGAATACTTAATGTTAACTCTTGGCCTTGACTAGCATTTACACCTAGAGGAATCACAACATCATACATTGAATCAGGATCAAAAGCCTGAACAGCAAATGGAATTCCAGAATTATTTTCAACTAAATGGGAATAAATTGAAAACGCAGGAGGGATTTGACTATATAAACCTGTATCATAGCCAGGGTCAAATCCCTGAGTGGCATTACTATTAAAATAAAAATCTGTATTAAAATCTAAATCCTCCGAAGATGAATTCAAAGTTATATGTCCATAATGCGGCGATGATGATGTCGTTCTTCCTAAAATAAAGTCATCGGAAGACCCTGTAGTTCTCATACTCGTTGTAAAATCAACTAGTCCTCCACCAGATTTTGATTTTACAAAAAAGGCCTGACCTGGAGCGATTAACTCTTCCATAGCTGGAGAATCAATTGTTGCCTGGTTCCAAACTGTCCAACCATTTGAAGCATCACCATCATATCCATATATAGCTTGGTATAAGGTATTATTTAGTTGTGTTTTATTTTGAGTAAAAAATTCTTCAAAATCGAGATATGAAGGATATGGATTCCCAATTAAATTCCAAGCTCCTCCGCCAGCATCATCAGAAATTACGACATCTAAAACGTCATCAGTTCTAGGGGCACCTGTAAAGGTTAATGTACTTCCATCGATTGTTGCTGCTCTGTATCCCATGCCTGCATCAATCGAAGTTGTCTCCTGTGAAAGGATGTCATAGTTTTGGTAAGCTCCAGATGATGTATCATAAGGGGCGAAGGCTCTTAATGTACCTGAAGCTGCTAAATTTACGTTTAAACCTGCAAAATCAGGAAAAAGTTGCCCTGAAATTGGTGCAGAAATTAAATCGTTTGTGCCTAATTGAGATGTATATCTCTTATAAGTTACAGTTCCCACAATAGTTCCATCGGAGATCAAACTTGAATATTGTTGGGAATTGGAATTTAAGTTTATAGCGTCTGTAGTCAAAGTAACACCAGAATCAATAACTATAGCAGCGCCGGGATCTACAGTTAAAATATTACATAACGTGTTTGCCGAGATGTTTGCCGTACCAGACTCAATTATAATATCATCAAGGGAAGTCGCTGCATTAAGCGGGCTGCTGGGCGACCAACCATTATTATAAGTATAGGTTATTCCTGAGGTTTCTGCTCTTGCACTAGCTGAATAATTACCATCAGTACTTCGGTTTTGGCTATCGAATCCAGATTTTTCTTGTGCTATCAATGGATTTGAAATGCACGAAATAAGTAAAAAAAACAAAGTAGGTTTTAAGTTTTTCATAAGATTTGGGTTTTTATGATTTGGGTTAAACATTTAGTTATAGCAAACTTATAAAATCCTTAATATTAACCGATTAAATGCAAATATAATCGATTAAAAAAAATAAAGAATCGATAAAATTCATATAAAATCGACTAAAAGTATATTATTCCGACAAAATGTTTTTGAGGTGTTTTCTTAAATCATTTGTAAATTTATTTACATAATGTATAGGTTTAGAATTTCTAATACCAATTAATAAATGAGATAATAAACGGCAGATTGTTTTCTGAATAATAATCTATGTTATTGTCTCTGTAATAATTTTAAACTTGGTCAGTCGCTTAAGTCATTTTAGAATGGGTATAAAAAAACAGCTATAATCGATGATTATAGCTGCTTTTAAATTCTATTATCTTAAAATTTTATTTTATAATCAATTTTTGTGTTTTCGATTTATTATCACTAAATATTGATATAACGTAAATTCCTGAGCTCAAAGAAGAAACATCAATACGATTTGAAGTATTTAAAACATCTAGGCATTCATTTAATACTAATCGGCCTTGAATATCGTATAAGTTAGCTTTGCTTTTACCCACCAATAAACCTTTAACTACAATTTCCTTTGGTGTAGAAGTCGCATAAATATTTAAATTGTTCAGTTCATCATTATTAACAGATAGCGTTTGTGTTGCATATTGAATATAAAATCGACCTGTTCCTGTAAGGTCATTCGATGCCGTAAAGGTATAATCCGAAGTATTTAATAATGTAAATGCATTTTCTACGGTATCATTCAAATAGACATTAACACCTGAAGGTAAATAAGAAACATCATCAATGGATATGGTTAACTGCTCATTAGCCTGTGCCTTAATTCCTATAGGAATAATAACGTCATTCAAATCATTAAACGGTAGCGCTTGAATGGCCATATCCAAACCAGAATTATCTTCCACAAGGTTGGAGAAAATTGAATATTCCGCCGTACTCCCTGAGTAAGAACCTGCATCATAACCAAAGTCTAATCCTCTGGTTGTTCCTTCAATAAAGTAAATTTTAGTTGATGCATTATTTGAGGAACTATTTAAATTCAATTGGCATAAAGCAACAGTTGTCGAACTATCTCTTCCTGCAATAAAATCATCAGAAGTACCAGTAGTTCGCATATTTGTTGTAAAATCCACTAAACCGCCTCCCGATTTTGCTTTCACGAAAAATGCTTGGCCAGGTGCAAGGTATTCATCAGCTGATATATCAACTATAGAAGAAAAATTCCAAACGGTCCATCCTCCATTGCCATCATAGCCGTAAATAGCTTGGAATGCATTGTTTGGGTCAAATTCGCCCGCATTAGTCGTAAAGAAAGTTTCAAAATTCATATACGAAGGGTAAGGATTTCCAATAAGGTTCCATGCAGAACCAGCAGTAGCATCAGAAATGGGAACATCGAGAACATCATTAGTTCGAACCGTTCCTGTAAATGTTAGTGTACTTCCATCTGTTGTTGCGGCTTTATAACCAGTACCAGCATTGATTATCGTTGAAGCATTTGTACTTGTATCGTAATTTTGAAATGCTCCTGCGCTTGTAACATAAGGCGCAAATGCCCTTAATGTTCCTGATGTAGCCAAATTTGGATTTGCAGTTTCAAAGGAGCCAAATGTCTGATCAACTACAGGTGCTGAAATTAGGTCATTTGTTCCAATCTGCGCTGTATGTCTATTATAATTTACGGTTCCTGTGATCGTACCATCTACTATTAAACTCGAAAATATTTGCGACGTAGAATTTAAATTTGATTCATTAGTAGTTAGTGTAATACCGGAATTAACAGTCAATGCTGCTCCAGGATCAACAGTTAAAGAATTACAAGTGGTATTAGTTGAGATTAAAGCACTACCAGTTTCAACTATTATATCATCACTTGCGCCTGAAATACCATTGGGATCATTTGGCAACCATCCATTATTATAGGTATATGTTGTTGAACCGCTTGGCTTAACATAAATGGTGTAATCTTCGGATTGGCCGTAACTCAACAATGAATAGCAAGCTGAATTTAACACTCCAGACCCATGTCTGTCATCTAATTCTGTAATAAATCGAACCCTTACATAATCTCCATAAGGTATCGTTGTTGGGTAGACTAAATTAACAGAAACTGTACTTTCACCAGGTATGTCTTGAGATAAATGTTGCTGTTCTGCCCCATCATTAAAATCTCCATCGTCATTCCAATCTATCCAAACGCCTAATTGCTGATAATTTACAGGAAACATACCAACGTTTAAGGTATTAGTTAGGGATGCATCTATTTCAAAGTAATTAGAACAATTAGAACTATTATCAATATTGCCTCCATCACTTGCAGAAGAATATGAGGTAAAGGAAACACCATTCAATTCAACGCTTATAATTCCTGCACTGTTTGTCGAAGTTGTATTATTGCTACAAACAGCAACTGGTGCTACGTAAGTTGGATCCAATGGTTGAGAACCTTTAGAATTAGCAAGCGAAGTTCCTTCCATGGCTGCACGAACCCTTGTTTTTTGATCATTGGTAAGTCGGTCAGCACAACTATAATAACTCATAATATTATTTATGGTATTATTATTTATCCAAGGATTGCCTGTACAATCGTTTGTTACAGGACAAGTACTTGTTTCTCTTTTGTGTGGAACAGTATCTGCACAGCCATCGCTATCTGTACCTATTGTTGTGTCTGCAGGACAATCACTACCAGTACCATCACCTTGAAATGTATGATACAAATGAAAATAATGACCAGCTTCATGTCCTACTGTACTATTATCTCTACTAAAGCTTAATGGCCAAGACGGATTTGAATTACTAGGATCATAGCCAAAAACGGTGTACATCATAACAGAACCTTCTCTTGTATTTCCATAGTAAAAGTTTGCATAACCTTGATAGCCAGAACCTCCATTATTTCCATTGATCTCTGTTACAATCCAAATATTAAAATAATCAGTCTCTGGCCAGCGGCTTAAATCTTTTAAAGTATCTTGGTCGGCACCAGAACCTCCATAAAGAGATACTCCGCTTGCAGTGTAATTGGTTACACCAGAAGCATCTATTCTATTGATCCCAGTCGTAGCATTACAGTCAGGATCTCTTTGAGCAAGCACAAATTCAATTTCAAAATCTATTGGACTTGTCCCAACCTGTCCTCTGTAATAATCATTTAAATTATCGATACTACTCTGTATTTGAGCATCGGAAATATTACTTCCTGTACCTTCTGCTTCGCCCAAATGCAATACATGAATTACTACAGGTATAGTTAGTATTTCACCTGCCATTCTAGAAAAACTCCTATTCGCAATGGCTTTCTGTAATCTTTTTTCAGCTGCTCTTTCCAAGGAAACAAAGTTAGGATCTTGACGTTGTTGTTCTCTTTGGGCATCAAAACCACATTGATTTTGTGCGAAAGACAGTGTAAAAGACAACATAACTAAAAGAGATAAAAATGGGTATTTAGTAGGTTTCATAAGTTTAGGATCTAATATTGAAACGGTAAAATACATATTTCAAAGATGAAATGCCTAAAAATATAATAATAATCGACAAGAAGTAGCAATCATGAATTTTCAAAGACAGAAGAAAAAGGATAAGACCGAAAGAGATTACATAAAAAAACCCTAATGATTTCTCAAAAGGGCTTTAAAAATTTCTGTCTGAGTTTAAACTACTAATTACCCAATATAATAGGCATTCCACTATCACCAGAACCAATTACAACCACTTTACTATTTGTGGATTCTGATAATTTAATCGTTGCCTCAATACCTTTATCCTGTAGGATTTTATCAGTTAAAGAGGCACTTAAAATTTTATTGGCATCCGCTTTACCCTGGGCTTCAATAATTTGGCGCTGTGCTTCTTTGTCTGCAGTGACCAATCTGAATTCATATTCCAAAGATTCCTGTTCTTGCTTCAACTTGCGTTCAATGGCATCTTTTATGGTTGGTGGCAAGGTGACGTCCCTAACTAAAATCTCGTCAATAACGATAAATTGGCCATTCACGATTTTTTTAGTCTCCTCAAAAATCTCTTCTTGAATGGCATCACGTTTACTGGAATACAATTGTTCGGGTGTATAACGACCGACTACACTACGCGCTGCCGACCTTATAGTAGGCAGTATGATACGATTTAGATAGTTATCTCCTATTTCCTGATGTAATTTGCCCAAATTAGCTTGATCTGGTTGGTACCAGACTGAAGCATCCAATTGAATATCCAATCCATTTGAAGACAACACTTTCATTTTTTCAAAAATCTCCTGTCTTCTCACTTCATAAACAAACACCTTATTCCAAGGTGCAACAATATGAAACCCTTCACCCATTGGTGGTTCATCGGTAACAACACCTTCCCCAAATGTTTTAAACAAAACTCCAGCTTCACCTGAGTCAATTGTTACAGCTGATTTAGCTATTACAATTATTAATATTATTATTCCTATTAAAATCGGCAATCCAATCTTTGGTAATTTTTCCATTATTTTTATTTTAAATTAATCCGTTATATTTTCTGATAAACCACTCCGCAAAAAGACTCAAAGCTATTAAACCAAGTAGATATTTCCAATCTATCAAAGGTACGATATTTTTAGTGCTTTTCTGTATGGTTCTGTACCGATTGTCATTTAGCAAATTATCAATCAACTGCTCGACATCAGTTGTAAAGTAAGCTTCTCCTCCACTGTTTCCAGCTAATGATCTCAATTTAGTAATATCGGCATTTAGGAATTGTTGCTCTACATTATATTCCAAAACTTGAAAACTTCCGGATGCAGCAACGGATTCCGAATTATGTTTTACCCTAAAATCATACAAGCCAGCCTTAATGCCACTTAAATCTACAGTGAAATTCCCATTGTTAAGTAATAATGGAACCTCTCTTATGCTTTCATTTTCCTTATTTTTCAATACGATACTTAGCGAAGCCGAATTATCGAACTCAAAGTTTTTGTTGAAATATTGTGCCGTTATAATCACATCATCATTACCATTATAAAAAGATTTGTAATCGATGTTGATGCGTTTTCTTTTTTTGTTGGAACTTAAATATTGAACCAGTTTATTTATAAATTCGTCAAAATTATTGAAACTATTGGTATTGAGAAATGATTGTGCTCGCCATCGCCAAATGTCTTC
Source organism: Winogradskyella schleiferi (assembly GCF_013394655.1). Taxonomy (NCBI): domain Bacteria; kingdom Pseudomonadati; phylum Bacteroidota; class Flavobacteriia; order Flavobacteriales; family Flavobacteriaceae; genus Winogradskyella; species Winogradskyella schleiferi. The sequence continues at coordinate 1,887,897 of NZ_CP053351.1, read as the reverse complement.
TCCATTTAAAATGGCATGTTTTGTACCATCCGCTTCAAAGGTTGCCAATAAAATATCTTCAGTTGTAATTCCGTTGACACTTTTAAATAATAGAGTTTCATGTGGTACTGAAATTTGAAGCGCCCCAAACTCAGCAATTAAAGGTGGAAAACTATTGAAATCGAGATTTTCTACAATGAAAGTGCTATAGTTTCTGTTCAAACTTGGTTGGTAGTTTTCTGTTTGATTAGTTATCTTTTGTTTGAAATACTCTTGACTTTGATTTAAAATACTCCAGTTGGTTGTTGCTCCTGTTATAATAAAAGTATTGATTTTCTGTTCTTTAATCGCTTTTAAAATTGTATTAAAGTTATTATTTGGCTGATACAATACAACCAGTTGAAAATCATTAATTTTACTTAATAAATCTTTTGGATTTATAATGGAGACACTTCGTTGTTCATTACTTTCAATCGCCTTTTTAAAAGCCCCTAAATCGGGATGCATACGATCATAAACTAAAGCAATATTTGTTTTTTGGTCAATAACTTCTACTCCAAAATTCTTATAATTATTGATTTTATTCTTTTCGCTATCTAAAGGGACCAATTCAACTCTATACGTTTTTACGCCAACACTATTTGCCGTTAATGCTGTTGACACAATTTCCGAAGTCTTGGAGGCATTAAATTGTAGCGTTTTTCTATATACTACAGAATTGCCAGACCAAATTTTAAGTTCCGAAGTTATTGCTTCATTTCCACTATAATTCGTAATAATTTCAACCGGAAATTTATTCTTGAGATAGACATAACGATTAACATTCAGTTGCTTAATACTTAAATCTGAATGTACTGTTGAATCTCCAAGAATCACTGGGTAAATAGGTTGTTTAATACCTTTTGCCATATAACTGTAATCTGAGCCATAGGTTTGGTTGCCATCACTTAGCACCACAAGTGGAGCGGTTTGATTGGCATAAACTTCGCCAAACTGTTTTAACGCCAAAGCTAAATTAGATTGGCGTTCGTTAAAATTTAAACTATCTAAGGACTTAACCGTTTTCCCAAAACTATAGGTTTGAATATTAAAACGATTATTAAGTTCTGAAGTATTAGTTAAAGCATCTGCCACTTCCCTAGCCTTTTCATCTTGTTTTAAATACGAAACGGACTCTGAATTATCCACAGCAATTACTAGCGTTGGTTTTTCATCAAAATAGGTGAAGGATTCGAACTTGGGATTAATAAGTAATAATAAAATTCCAAATATTGAAATCGCTCTCAGTGCTGTGAACAGATATTTTAAATTATTTTTAAATTTCGATTTATATAAATACTGAAACAGCGCTAATAAAAGCGCTGTTATGGCAGCAATAGTTATATATATTATTGTTTCCTTTTGCATTAAAAGATTTTAGATCTACAAATTAGGTAAGCATTCCGCCATCAACATTAAGCGTCTGTCCGGTAACATAAGCGCTTAAATCACTAGCTAAAAATACACAAGCATTAGCAATATCTTCTGGTGTACCTCCGCGTTTTAATGGAATACCTGCTCTCCATCCTTTTACAGTTTCCTCATCCAATTTTGCTGTCATTTCAGTTTCTATAAAACCAGGTGCAATGACGTTACTTCTTATATTTCGTGAGCCTAATTCTAAGGCTACGGACTTAGAAAATCCAATAATTCCGGCTTTAGATGCTGCATAATTAGTTTGTCCTGCGTTACCTTTAACTCCAACAACAGAACTCATATTAATTATAGACCCTTTTCGTTGCTTTAACATGGTACGCTGAACCGCCTTAGTCATGTTAAAAACCGATTTTAAGTTTACTTCAATGACCTTATCAAAATCTTCTTCTCCCATTCGCATAAGGAGATTATCTTTTGTGATTCCTGCATTATTCACAAGAATATCAATAGAACCGAATTCTGCTAAAACTTCTTCAGCCAATTTTTGGGATTCATCAAAATTTGCAGCATTACTTTGGTAGCCTTTAGCTTTCACACCTTTGGCATTTAATTCTTTTTCAAGTGCATTAGCAGCTTCAACGGATGAGCTGTATGTGAACGCCACATTTGCGCCATGCTCTGCAAAAATTTCAGCGATTCCTTTTCCAATGCCTCTACTCGCACCTGTTATTATGGCTGTTTTTCCTTCTAAAAGTTTCATAATTTTAATGTTAAGTTTATAAGCCATCCAAGCCTTCCTACTTCGAATGCGATCAGTAAAGGCACTTAGAAGTAGATTTGGCAATTGCCTATGATTGATTGTCAGTAATCTATAGTTAATCTATTATTATATCCGAGTATACCATTTGAGTGTCTTCCCTTAACGAAGAGTCAGATGGGACTTTATTTCAAATATACCAATTTCAATTTGCATCAAATAAAAAAACCTCACAAGATTTTGTAAGGTTTTTAACAGTAATTTGAAAATAATTCAAAAATTTTTCTTCGAACTAAACTGAATTTATTTCAGAATCTCTTCAGTTTAAGATTACCCTAAAACTTCAGCTACTTTCTTTCCTATTTCAGCAGGTGAATCCACGACATGGATTCCACATGCTCTCATAATTTTCTTTTTGGCTTGTGCAGTATCATCACTTCCGCCTACAATAGCGCCAGCATGACCCATTGTACGACCAGCAGGAGCAGTTTCACCAGCAATAAAACCAATAACAGGTTTTTTACTTCCACTTTCTTTATACCAATGTGCAGCATCGGCTTCCAACTGACCTCCAATTTCGCCAATCATTACTACAGCTTCAGTTTCCGGATCATTGATTAATAATTCAACCGCTTCCTTAGTTGTGGTTCCAATAATTGGATCACCGCCAATACCTATGGCTGTTGTAATTCCTAAACCTTGTTTTACGACTTGATCAGCCGCTTCATACGTTAATGTTCCAGATTTAGAAACGATTCCAACATTCCCTTTTTTGAAAACAAAACCTGGCATAATACCAACTTTAGCTTCGCCAGGTGTAATAACACCAGGACAGTTAGGGCCAATTAAACGACAGTCTTTATCTTTTATGTAGTTAGAGGCTTTAATCATATCTGCAACCGGAATACCTTCAGTTATTGTAATAATAACTTTAATTCCTGCATCTGCAGCTTCCATAATAGCATCAGCAGCAAAAGCTGGTGGTACAAAAATAATTGTAGTATCGGCTCCCACTTTTTCAACAGCTTCAGAAACTGTATTAAAAACAGGTTTGTCTAGATGTGTTTGACCACCTTTTCCGGGTGTAACACCTCCAACAACGTTTGTGCCATATTCAATCATTTGCTCAGCGTGAAATGTACCTTCACTACCTGTAAAACCTTGAACTATAATATTGGAATTCTTATTAACTAAAACGCTCATTTGATATTGTTGATTTTAAGTTTTATTAATTGTACTGCACAAAAATAAGAGATTTAAAACGCAAAAGCGACCTCTTTTTTAAATTTATTTACATGTATGATGCCATGCTAATATCGTCGGATTCGTCAGCTTGCTGACTGATTTCATAACCACGATATAACTTGCCGTCTTTTACCTCCCAAATCGTTGTAAAATGTGCTAAGGTAGTTTCTGTTTCTGGGTTTTCTATGGTGTGTCCAAAGAGTGTATGTCTTGACGTGACAAAATTCCCAGCTTCTATGAAATGGGTAAATTCGAAACGAAGACTGTTATATGATTTACGTGTCCCTTTAAAAAAATCTTTCAAATCACTATAATCCAACAATACAAATCCTTGACTATTGGTCCAGTGTAATTCACAATCTTTATGAAAAAACTGTTCCACAACCTTTGGATCATTAGCCAAATCAGATTCATAAAATGCCTTAACTACTTCTTTTGCAGTCATGATAAGTTTTTTAATTTTTGAAGAATTTCTGGAATTTTTTTAATGTAAGCCATCTCTTTAAACATGGCTCTAGCGTCTTGTGCTGGTGAACCGAAGTATGTTTTCCCTTCTTCTGTGGAATGCCCTAAACCAGATTGTGCATACAAAACAGTTCCTTTTGCCAATGTAATGCCACTTTTTATGCCAACTTGCCCCCAAATGGTCACATTATCCTCAATAACAACACATCCGGCAATTCCCGTTTGTGAAGCTATTAAACATTTTTTACCAATGACAGTATCATGTCCAACCTGAATTTGATTATCCAATTTTGAACCTTCACCAATAGTTGTATCTCCAGTGACACCTCTATCTATTGTACAAAGCGCACCAATATCTACGTTGTTTTTTATAATAACACGACCTCCGGATTTTAACTGATCGTACCCTTCCGGTCTATTTTTATAGTAGAATGCACTCGCGCCTAAAACGGTTCCTGCATGAATGGTAACATCATCTCCAATTATAGTATCATCATAAATGCTTACGTTAGCATGAATGATGCAGTTTTTACCAATGGTTACATTATTACCTATAAAACAGTTGGGCTGAATCACAGTGCCTTCACCTATTATAGCATCACTCGCAATGGCTGAATTCGATGCTCTAAATGGTTTAAAATGTTCTGTTAGTTTATTAAAATCCCGAAAAGGATCATCTGAAATTAAAAGTGCTTTTCCATCAGGACAATCAACATCTTTGTTGATTAAAACAATAGTTGCAGCAGATTCTAAAGCTTTATCATAATATTTTGGATGATCTACAAACACTATGTCTCCAGGTTCCACCACATGAATTTCGTTGATGCCTAAAATTTCAAAATCTTCCGCACCTTTATATTCGCAATCAATTAATGCTGCGATTTGTTTTAAAGTATATGGTTTTGGGAATTTCATGTTTCAGCCTTCAGTAATCAGTCTTCAGTAATCAGTTTGCAGTACTGAAAACAGAAGACTAGCTTAACTTATTTATTCTTTGATTCGTTCTTTGTAAGTTCCTTTTTCAGTTTCAACTTTAATCTTATCACCTTCATTGATGAACAATGGTACATTGACTTCGGCTCCAGATTCGACAGTGGCTGGTTTAGTTGCATTGGTTGCTGTATTTCCTTTAACACCTGGCTCTGTTGCAGTGACTTCTAAAATTACCGAAGCTGGTAAATCTACAGAAAGTGGCATATTGTCCTCAGTGTTAATTTGAATGGTGACTACTTCACCTTCTTTCATTAAGTCGGTTCTATCTATAGCGGATTCCAATAATCGTATTTGCGTGTAATCGGCTTCATTCATAAAATGATAAAATTCACCATCATTATATAAATATTGAAATTTATGCGTTTCAACACGTACGTCTTCAATTTTATGTCCAGCTGAAAATGTATTATCCAAAACCTTACCTGTTGTGACACTTTTCATTTTAGTTCTTACAAAAGCTGGTCCCTTACCTGGTTTTACATGAAGAAACTCTATGATCTTATAAATATCGTTATTGTATCTTATACATAATCCGTTTCTAATATCTGATGTGCTTGCCATAATATTGCCCACGAAAGTGGGTGTCTTTTAATAATTAATAAATAGTTGTTTACTTTTTCTCGAGCTCATACAGTCTTCAAAATTTCTTCTTTAGACCTTACTCGTATCATAACTAATAGACTTAAATCTACTAGTTCGATTTGAAATACCCTTTCATAATTCCACGATGCGAATTCTTTATAAACTGAAGAATCTCATCACGTTCTGGTGTGGCTTCCATTTCCGCTTCAATTAAATCTGAAGCTTGGGTATTATTATAATTTTTTTGATAGAGTATTCTGTAAATATTCTGAATCTCCCTTATTTTTTCTGTACTGTAGCCTCTACGCCTTAAGCCTACGGAGTTAATTCCGACATACGACAAAGGTTCTCTGGCTGCTTTAACATATGGTGGAACGTCTTTACGCACTAGTGACCCACCAGTTACAAAAGCATGGTTTCCTATGGAGCAAAATTGATGAACAGCTGTCATTCCGGCTAAGACCACATAGTCACCGACACTAATATGACCTGCAAGCGTACTGTTGTTTGAAAAAATACAATTGTTACCCACAATACAATCGTGAGCAATATGGCAATAGGCCATTATCAAACAATTATCACCTATGACTGTTTTCATTTTGTCTGTTGTACCGCGATTAATAGTTACACATTCCCTTATGGTGACATTATCTCCTATTTCTACGGTAGTGTCTTCATCATTATATTTTAAATCTTGAGGTACGGCAGAAATTACCGCTCCTGGGAAAATATTACAATTTTTTCCTATACGAGCACCTTCCATAATAGTTACATTACTTCCAATCCAAGTACCTTCTCCAATTTTTACATTATTATGTATGGTTGTAAAAGGTTCTATGACGACATTCTTAGCAATTTTTGCTCCTGGATGTACGTATGCTAAAGGTTGGTTCATTTTTAAATTATTTGTTGTTGAGTTGTGATGTTTAGTTCATAGATAAAACTACAATCACCTTTACTTTAATTCAACGTGTTTATTTTACTTTTGATATTTGTGCCATCAATTCAGCCTCTGCACATAATTTACCATTGGCATATGCATAACCTTGCATGTGGCAAATACCACGTCTTATTGGTGTAATTAATGAACATTTGAATATTAAGGTGTCACCAGGCACTACTTTTTGTTTGAATTTCACATTATCCATTTTCATGAAAAATGTTAAATAATTTTCAGGATCTGGAACTGTGCTCAAAACTAAAATCCCTCCGGTTTGTGCCATAGCTTCCACAATTAAAACACCTGGCATTACTGGTGCTCCTGGAAAATGTCCTTTAAAGAACTCTTCGTTCATAGTCACATTTTTCATACCAATAACATGGTTGTCCGTGAGCTCATAAACTTTATCCAGCAACAAAAATGGTTGTCTGTGCGGTAACATATCCATAATTTGATTCACATCCATTAGAGGTGGTGTATTCAAATCTACTTGAGGAACATTATTTCTTCTTTCGTTTTTTATAAGCTTAGACATCTTTTTTGCAAATTGAGTATTTACAAAATGACCTGGCTTGTTAGCAATGACTTTTCCTCTTAATCGTGTACCAATCAATGCTAAATCGCCAACCACATCCAATAGTTTATGACGTGCTGCCTCGTTTGGATGATGTAATGTTAGATTATCCAAGATGCCATTTGGCTTTACTGCTATGTTATCTTTTTTGAAAGCGACTCTCAATTTTTCCATAGTTTTTGGAGAGAGTTCTTTATCTACATAAACAATAGCATTGTTGAGATCACCACCTTTAATCAATCCATGTTCTAACAGCATTTCAATCTCATGCAAAAAACTAAACGTTCTGGCATTTGCTATTTCAGATTTAAAATCTGAAACATTATTTAAAGTTGCATTTTGAGTTCCTAAAACTTTAGTTCCAAAATCAACCATGGTTGTAATTTGATAAGAATTAGAAGGCATTAAAATAATCTCACTACCAGATTCTTCATCTGTGTAAGATACCACTTGGGTTACTTCATATTCTTCTCTAAATGCATCTTGCTCAACTATACCAGCCTTTTCGATGGCCTCTACAAAATATTTCGAAGACCCATCCATTATGGGTGGCTCTGAAGCATCTAATTCTAAAATTGCATTATCGATATCTAAACCAACCAAAGCAGCCAATACATGCTCGCAAGTTTGAATGGTTACTCCATTTCTTTCCAAACATGTTCCTCGCTGTGTACTGGTAACGTAATTGGCATCCGCTTCGATTTTAGGACTACCTTCCAAATCTACGCGTACAAACACAAATCCAGAATTTTCTGCACCTGGTTTAAACACCAACTTTACTTCTGCACCAGTATGAAGTCCGACTCCTGTTAGCGTAACTTCCTTTTCAATGGTTTTTTGTTTTGTCTCCGTTTTAATTATGGCCATCTACTCTTTTTTCTATTTCGTTTATATTTTTTACAATCTTAGGCAAATTTTTAAAATAAACATAAGATTTATTATAGTCACCGTAACCTAATGCTGGCGAACCTTGTAATACTTCGTTGTCTTTTACATTTCTACCAATGCCAGATTGGGCTTGTATTTTCACATTATTACCAATCAATAAATGACCAGCGATACCCACTTGGCCTCCAATTTGGCAGTGTTCCCCAATTTTGGTAGAACCCGCAACACCTGTTTGGGCTGCGATTACAGTATTCTTTCCAATCTCTACGTTGTGGGCAATCTGTATTTGGTTATCTAATTTTACACCATATCTCAATATTGTAGATCCCATGGTAGCGCGATCTATAGTTGTACCTGCACCAATATCTACAAAATCTTCCAATATCACATTTCCTATTTGAGGGATTTTAGAATATCCACCTTCTTTATTTGGTGCAAAACCAAAACCATCTGCTCCTATTATAACTCCAGAATTAATAACACAACTTTTACCAATAACACAATCTGAATATATCTTGCCTCCGGAAAACACAATGCTGTTATCTCCAATTGTAACGTTATCTCCAATATAAGCATTCGGAAATATCTTAACATTATCGCCAAGAATCACGTTGTCTCCAATATAAGAAAACGCTCCTATATATATGTCAGCACCAACTTTCGCGGAATCTGAAATAAAGCTTGGTTGCTCTATACCAGATTTGTTTAACTTAATTTGATTGTAATATTCCAACAATTTTGAAAAGCCCTCGTAAGCATCTTCAACCTTTATGAGCGTTGTGAAAATTGGTTTTTCTGGTTCAAAATCTGCATTTACAATAGTTATAGACGCTTCTGTCTTATATATATAAGGTGTGTATTTTAGATTGGATAGAAAAGTCAATGAGCCTTTTGTTCCTTCTTCGATTTTTGAAAGCTTGAAAACTTCAACATTAGGGTCGCCAATAACAGTTCCTTCTAAAATACCTGCGATTTGTTCTGCTGTAAATTTCATGTGTCTATATCTATTGTTTTACAACGGTCATACTTCGACTTCGCTCAGTACAGGCATGGAACATTCCAATTAATGATTCTCCTATTGCATTTCGTTTTAGATATGAATGTTTCAATTATTAGATTTTAAAGTCATGGTTGGTTTCCACAAAAATAGAAAAAAAGGATTACATTTTCTTTTTAGGATAGCACATATAATATTTAGTGATGGGTTTGCTCAATGCTTTTAGGTTTAATTGGTCCGATGCCTTAACAATATCCTTTATTTTTCCAGATTTAAATAAGATATTAATCTTTTGAAATTTATTTTGATATGCTTGATTGATTAATTCACCATGAAACACAAAATAAGAAGCTTCATGCTTTGTAACGTTATGTTTTTTAATCAAAGCTTCAACATGCATTTTTAAGTCTGAAGTCTTGATAGGCTTATTCTTCAACTTCACTTTTAACAAATTTCTATCCAAAATCATTTGACAAAGATTGCTCAATACAAAATCTTCATGATTTTGCCACTCTTTCATGGCTGCAATAATATCATAATCGTCTAGTTTAGAAAAAACAGCCAAGGTTTCTGAATTAAAATTTTCGGCATTTATTTCTGAAAACAAAAAATAATATAAAGCGTCGCTGCAATTCAACTTTATCCCTTCCTGCACCACTTCTTTGGCTCGTTTTAAAGTCCCTACTAATAATTGCTCGGCAACTACACCTGTTTTGTGCATATATACTTGCCAATACATAAAACGTCTGGCAATTAAAAATTTCTCAACGCTCAAAATGCCTTTTTCCTCAACTACTAATTGGTCGTCTACAACGTTGAGCATCGTAATTAAGCGTTCGCTATTAATGTTCCCTTCCGCGACTCCTGTATAAAAACTATCGCGTTTAAGATAATCGGCCCTGTCCATATCCAATTGGCTAGAAATGAGCTCGCACATAAACTGTCTTGGATACTCGCCTTTAAAAATGGAGATGGCTAACGTTAAACTTCCGTTAAACTCTGTATTGAGTTCTTCCATAAAACGAAGCGAAATTTCTTCATGTGAAACGTCATTTACAATGCTATGTTCCATGGCATGCGAAAATGGACCGTGGCCAATATCGTGCAAAAGAATAGCTATTAACAAACCGTTTTCTTCATCTTCAGATATCGCAACCCCTTTAAAACTAAGCACATTGATAGCTTTTTGCATTAAGTGCATACAACCTAACGCATGATGAAAACGTGTATGATGCGCACCAGGATATACCAAATAGGACAATCCCATTTGACTAATGCGACGTAACCTTTGAAAGTATTTATGCTGAATGATATCGAAAATCAACGAATTGGGAATCGTAATAAATCCGTAAATTGGATCGTTAAAGATTTTAAGCTTATTATTTGTAGGCAAAATTTATAGAATTCAAAAATTAATAAACAAATATACCATAACATGATAAATATTCTCTGGGTTGACGATGAAATCGACTTACTAAAGCCTCATATTATTTTTTTAGAACAAAAAGGCTATAATGTTACCAAATGCCAAAGTGGTACGGAAGCTTTAGAAATTATTACTGATACTAATTTCGATATTGTCTTTTTGGATGAGAATATGCCAGGTCTTACAGGTCTGGAAACGTTAAACGAAATAAAGGAACGACGTGCCAATTTACCTATTGTAATGATTACAAAAAGTGAAGAGGAATATATTATGGAAGAAGCCATTGGTAATAAGATTGCAGATTATTTGATAAAACCCGTAAACCCGAATCAGATTTTATTGAGCTTGAAGAAGAATTTGGACCATTCTCGTTTGGTATCTGAAAAAACAACCTCTAATTATCAACAGGAATTTAGGAAGATTGCCATGGATTTGTCCATGGTCAATTCTTTTGAAGAATGGGTGGATTTATATCAAAAACTAATTTACTGGGAATTACAACTTGAAGGGATTGAAGATGTGGGAATGACAGACATTCTCGAATCCCAAAAAACCGAAGCCAATATGCAATTCGGTAAGTTTATTGAGAAAAATTACGAAGATTGGTTCCAACCGAATACTGATGCACCTGTGATGTCTCATACGCTATTTAAGGATAAAGTGGTACCAGAATTAAGCGATAAGCAACCCACACTTTTGGTTGTTATTGATAATTTGCGCTACGACCAATGGAAAGCCTTTGAACCTATTGTTAACAATTACTACAAAAAAGCTTCAGAATTAGCATTTTATAGCATCTTGCCAACGGCGACGCAATATGCCAGAAATGCCATTTTCTCTGGATTAATGCCAGCAGATATGGAAAGCTTGTTTCCGCAGTATTGGAAAAACGATACTGACGAAGGCGGAAAAAACATGCACGAAGGCGATTTTTTAAGAGAACAATTAAAACGTTTGGGATTAGGACATATCAAACATGAATACCATAAAATTACCAATCTGAAATCGGGTAAAAAGCTGGTTGAAAACTTTAGATCGCTAAAGGAAAATGACCTCAATGTAATTGTCTATAATTTTGTGGATATGCTCTCTCACTCTAAAACCGAAATGGAAGTGGTTAAAGAATTGGCGTCAAATGATAAGGCGTATCGTTCGCTGACAGTAAGTTGGTTCAAAAACTCGCCTTTATTGGAAATGATTCAGCTATCGCAACAATTGGGTTTCAAACTCATATTGACCACCGATCATGGCACCATAAATGTAAAAGCGCCTTCTAAAGTTATTGGAGATAGAGACACCAGTTTAAATCTACGTTATAAAACAGGTCGAAGTCTTACTTATCAAGACAAAGATGTATTGGCAGTTAAAGACCCTAAGTCCATTCATTTACCTTCCTTAAATATGAGCAGTTCTTTTATTTTTGCTAAAGGCGATTTGTTTTTGGCGTATCCAAATAATTTTAACCATTATGTGAGTTATTACAGAAACACTTATCAGCATGGCGGTGTGTCTTTGGAAGAAATGATTATACCTTTTGTGGTAATGGATCCTAAGTAGCATGGAAAGAAACTAAACCGCTTTTCTTTTAGATATTAGAATTTAGACAAAAGTTTCATTGAAAACTTTTAGGTTTTGAGATAAATACTATTAAGAAGAGGTTTCTCAAAGGCCGTCGAAGAAAAAAAAGTTGACAAGGATTATCAGGATTGCCATCGATTAAAACCAAAAAGACAAGAATTTCACAAATTGGCACTAATCAATATGCACAAATTAACGGCTTGGCTGCCGAAAACTTTTTTCTTTCTACTTCGTATATGGAGACAAAAGGGAAATATAAGCATTATATTGGTGGTAAGATAAACTAAAATTAGTCACCTTAAGCTTGAAATAAAATCCTTAAACGGCACAATTAATCGATGAAATACACTTTTTTTTAGGTTATTTGATTTTTTTTTATTAATCTTGTACCAATTACTACTTTAACCAATTTTGAAAACGATAGAGTTTACATACCATTTAAAGGATATAGACGCCATTGCAGCCAGTGTGTTGGAACATGTAGACTCAAAAACTCTACTTTTTAATGGTGGTATGGGAGCAGGTAAAACCACCTTTATTAATGCACTATTAAAAGCAATGCAAAGTAGCGATGTTGCTACCAGCCCAACGTTTTCAATTGTAAATGAGTACGCCTTACCAGACGATAAAGTCTATCATTTTGATTTTTACAGAATAGAATCTATAGATGAAGCTTATAACTTTGGAATCGAAGATTATTTAAATAACAACCATTGGTTGTTTATGGAATGGCCAGAACGTATTGAAGAACTCATCCCAGAAGATTCTCAAACCATTACCATTACTATCTTAAAGGACCATATAAGATCCCTCAAATTAACTATAAACACGAAACATTTAACCAAAAAAACAGACTTAAAAACAGTGAAGTATTAAATAAAATATTAGTAATATTCCTACAATAATACACTAGTATTACGGAAAAACCGTAATTGAAGCCTCAAAATTTCTTGGATTTTAACAGTTTCCCATTTGTAAGCAGCCCGCAATGCCCTTACTTTTGTTACAATTAATTAATTAAATCCCTTAAATTATGAAAACTAAAAAAAATTTAGTACTAGCTATTGCCATCTTTGGAGGAATGTTATTTACTGTACAAGCTACTAACATTATTGACTTAGATGGACAAACAACAACACAAATTGAGAAACACAAGTTTAAAGTACCTACCAAAGGTTAAATCAGGCTTTAAATTAGGCACTGTGGTTGCAATAATATTAGCAATTACGCCTTACTTATTCTCTTTATATGAAGGTGTTCCAAGTACAGAAACTTGGAACACTTTTTTATTTAGTTATGATAGTAAAGTTTGGGGAAACGCCAATCTTGTAATGTGGATATTAACTGGAAAAGCTGTACCCTTACTATTGCTTTTTCTCTGGTTTTTCACCTGTCGTCATTGGTGGTATCATGCATTGTTGGTTCCAATAATCATGTATATATATCAAATATTTAATCTTTTCAATGAAGATCAAAATAATCTAGATGAATCTCAAATAATTTATTTGCTACCTATTATGGCAATAGTGATACCCTCAATCTATTTAATCAGAGCCAAAATGTTTAACAAGATTAATAATGCGGATAAAACATTAGAAGAAATGGAAGAAGAGTTTATGATTAAGCCTAAAGGTCTTTGGAGCAAGGTTAAGCAGTATTTTTAGATTTACTTAACAATCTTAATATTTATTCGTAATTTGAAGTTCGATTAATACAACCAATTATATAGCCTAATTCGTTATATTGCAATGGTAAACCAAAGTCATCAACTTCAATGAGCATATCGCTATCGCCATTTACTAAAGCCCAATTATTACCTCAAGAAGAAACTTTAGAGATTCTTAAGCAGAAAGGAGAACTCTTTATTGGGATTCCCAAAGAAGCCCATTTTCAAGAGCGTCGTATTTGCCTTACACCAGATGCTGTTTCGGCATTGACGGCAAATGGCCACAGAGTTTTGTTCGAGTCTGGTGCTGGCGAAGGTGCGAACTTTAAAGATAAAAATTATAGCGAAGCTGGTGCCGAAGTGACCAAGGATAAGGCAAAAGTGTACTCCTGCCCTATTATTCTGAAAGTGGAACCGCCATCTTTAGATGAAATAAAATTAATCAATCCACAAACACTTTTAATTTCTGCGCTTCAAATAAAAACCCAAAATAAATCCTATTTTGAAGCTTTAGCGAAAAAGCGGATTACCGCATTAGCATTTGAGTATATAAAGGATGATGATGGCGCATATCCTGCTGTAAGTTCCTTAAGTGAAATCGCGGGTACGGCTTCCATATTAATTGCTTCAGAATTGCTCTCCAACGTTAATGGCGGCAATGGCTTAATGCTAGGTAATATTAATGGTGTGCCGCCCACAGAAGTTGTAATTTTGGGTGCTGGTACTGTTGGTGAGTTTGCCGCTAGATCTGCTATTGGTTTAGGTGCCAATATTAAAGTATTTGATAGTTCCATTACAAAATTACGTCGTCTTCAAAATAATCTTGGTCGTACTATTTATACTTCCACTATGCAACCCAAAAACCTTTTAAAAGCCCTGAAACGCTGCGATGTAGCCATTGGTGCCGTTAGAGGCACTAATCGTGCGCCAATTGTAGTTACTGAAAGTATGATGAGCCATATGAAATCTGGTTCGGTAATTATCGACGTGAGTATAGATATGGGAGGTTGCTTTGAAACCAGCGAAGTTACCACACACGACAAACCTACCTTTGAATATAATGGCGTAACACACTACTGTGTGCCCAATATTCCTGCGCGCTACTCAAGAACAGCTTCGGTTTCCATTAGCAATTTTTGTACACCATACCTCTTGGAAATTGGAGACTATGGAGGAATAGAAAATGCACTTAGATTTGATCGCGGTTTAAAAAATGGGTTGTATTTTTACCACGGCATTTTAACTAACAAATCGGTTGCAGAATGGTTTGGCTTAGAATTTAGCGATGCCAATTTATTGATTTTCTAACTATGAAATTTATACACCGTTTAGGCTACTATCTTGGTGGCTTTGCTATAGGCTTAATCCTTCTCATGTTTTTTCTTAACGGGAAAGATGCATCTTGTGATTACAGTCCCAATGCCAGAACAGTTAAAAACATTAGTTCTAAACCATTGTTTTATTCAATGAACGCTTCAGAATTCATTAAATATAATCAATTAGACAGTTTAACAGTTTCCAATTTGATAAAATTTGGAAGTGTGGATTTTTCTAAAAGCAACACGGAATTAGATACATGCAAGATATATCATATCGATAATAGCTATAAAAAGCAAAATATGGAGCTTACCGTTAAGAATTGTGATTCCATAGCGACACTCCTCGATATAAATTATACAAACATCTAATAATTTTAAATTGTTGATGTAAGAATTTAGTGGTGTCATTTGAAATAGTCATCTTTGGGAATTATTTTTCAAAATAGCAAAAAGCATTTAGCATGAAAATATTAGTAACAGGAGCTGCGGGTTTTATAGGATTTTATGTTTCAAAAGTTCTTTTATCTAAAGGGCATCAAGTTGTTGGTTTAGATAACATCAATGATTATTATGATATTAATTTAAAATTTGCAAGACTTAACGAATTAGGTATTGACAAAATTGAAGCTTCAAAATTTGATACACTAAGTAAAAGTAAATCGGGAGAATTCAGCTTTGTTAGAATGAATCTTGAAAACAGAGAAGAACTTCCAATATTATTCAAAAAAGAACAATTCGATATCGTCTGCAACCTTGCTGCTCAAGCAGGAGTTCGCTATAGTTTGGAAAATCCTGACGCCTATGTAGATTCAAATTTGGTAGGATTTTTGAATGTTTTGGAATGTTGCAGGAACAATGCAATTAAACATTTAGTCTATGCCAGTAGCTCTAGTGTTTATGGTATGAATAAAAAAATCCCATTCTCTACTGATGATAATGTAGACCATCCTATTAGTTTGTATGCAGCAACTAAAAAGAGTAACGAACTTATGGCTCATACCTATAGTCATCTCTTTAAGATACCCACTACTGGACTGAGGTTCTTTACCGTTTATGGTCCTTGGGGTCGACCGGATATGGCCATGTTTCTGTTTACTGACGCTATTGTAAATGATAGACCGATTAAAGTGTTTAACCATGGTAATATGGAACGTGATTTTACATATATAGATGATATCGTAGAAGGTGTAGTCAGAATCATTGAAAAATCTCCAGCAAAGAGAATTGAAGCCAATAACCTTTACAAAGTCTATAACATTGGAAATAATAACTCAGTAAAATTATTGGACTTTATTAAAGAAATTGAACTAAACCTAGATAAAGTAGCAACTAAAAATATGATGGAAATGCAGCCAGGTGATGTGGAACGTACATGGGCAGATGTAGATGAATTGATAAAGGATTACGATTACAGTCCAAATACCTCTATAAAACACGGTGTCAAATCCTTTATCGATTGGTTTAAACGCTATTATAATTAACCGAAAATCTTTACTAAATGTCTTTTTTTCGTGATGTTATGAAACTTATCGTAAAAAGAGGTCGTTGGTATAAAATATTATTTGAATTAAATTATTTACGTCAAATTTGTGCACATTCTAAAATTTGACTCAAATCATTATAAACTTAAAAAATGAAAATCACAAAAATTTGTTGTATTGGAGCTGGTTATGTAGGTGGACCTACAATGGCAGTTATTGCAAAAAAGAATCCGAATATAAAAGTTACTATCGTTGATATAAATGCAGAACGCATTGCCGCTTGGAACGACAAAGACGTATCAAAATTACCTATTTACGAACCAGGTCTGGCAGAGATTGTTGAAGAAACTAGAGGAAAAAACTTATTTTTTTCCACTGAAATAGACAAGACAATTAAGGAATCTGAAATGATTTTTATTTCTGTTAACACGCCAACCAAGACTTATGGTAAAGGAAAAGGTATGGCTGCTGATTTGAAGTATGTAGAATTATGTGCTAGAAATATTGCTGAAGTGGCTACAACTGATAAAATTGTAGTGGAAAAATCTACATTACCTGTGAGGACAGCTCAAGCGATAAAAAGTATCTTGCACAATACAGGAAGTGATGTGAATTTTAGCATCTTATCCAATCCAGAATTTTTGGCCGAAGGAACGGCGATTCAAGATTTATTGAATCCTGATCGTGTTTTGATTGGTGGAGAATCTGAAGAAGCCATAGAGAGTTTAGCAAATGTTTATGGAAGTTGGGTTCCCCAAGAAAGAATTTTGAGAACCAATGTTTGGTCTTCTGAATTATCCAAATTAACAGCCAACGCCTTTTTAGCACAAAGGATTTCGTCAATCAATGCCATTTCAGAATTATGTGAACATACAGAAGCCGACGTGAACGAAGTTGCTAGGGCAATTGGTATGGATTCTAGAATTGGACCAAAATTTTTAAACGCTTCTATTGGTTTTGGTGGTTCTTGTTTTCAGAAAGATATCTTGAACCTTGTTTACATTGCTAGAAGTTATGGTCTTAACGCCGTTGCCGACTATTGGGAACAAGTTATTATTTTAAACGATCATCAAAAACGACGTTTTTCGGATAATCTAATAAGCACATTATACAATACTGTTTCTGGTAAAAAAATTGCAATGTTAGGTTGGGCTTTTAAGAAAGATACAAATGACACCAGGGAATCTGCTGCAATTTATGTAGCAGATCATTTACTGAATGAACAAGCACATATCGCTGTTTACGATCCAAAAGTAAACGATAAAAAGGTACAAGCCGACCTTAATTATCTTAACTCAAGATCTGAGGAAGAAAATGAGGAGCTTGTCACTTCTTTTGAGAATCCATATGAAGCCACAAAAGATGCTCATGCTATAGCGATTATGACAGAATGGGATGAGTTTAAAACTTTTGATTGGCAAAAAATATACGCTAGTATGAAGAAACCAGCCTTTATATTTGATGGTAGAAATATATTGGACAAAACTGAAATGGAAAATATTGGATTTGAATATTCTTCAATTGGGAAGTAACAACGAATTTCAGGTAAACCAAAAGCACCAAATTATGAATTTGGTGCTTTTTTGATTGTTATTACTTTTATTATCGTTATTTAACGAGTAACTTCTCGGTAATGTCCTTTTCTTCTCCAATTAATTTTACAAAATAAACACCGGATTGAAGCGAACTAATATCAATTTGTTTTGTTGCACTTGTACTAATATTCTCATTAAGCACTTTAGTGCGCTGCACTAATTTTCCTGTAACATTATAGATATAAACATCTGATACCACTAGTACACCAGAATATTTAATATTAACAATATCTGAAGCTGGATTTGGATACAACTTAAATTTAAAATCTTTTGGAATACCAGTTGGACTAGAAATTTGCTCATTACATTCTGTATCTACTTCTACCCTAACTGTATCTTCAGCAAAATCTAAAGCATTAAATACGGTAACAACATAATCCGTTGTTTCTTCAGGAGACACTTCTATAGTTTGGGTCGTTTCACCTGTACTCCATAAATATTCTTCACCTCCATTTGCAGTTAATGTTGCTACCTCATCTAAACAAATAATTTGATCTTCACCTGCCTCTGCTATAACGGGCTGTATGACATTTACAGTAACTTGTTTGTCGTCATAACAATCACCAATATAACCTCTAACCTCATACGTAGTCGTAATAGAAGGGCTAACTGCAATATTGGGTTGTGTCGCACCATTATTCCATTCGTATGAATTTGCTCCAGAAGCAGATAATGTGATAAAATCACCATTCAAAATTTCTATACTATCTCCATTGGCAATTTCTACATTTGGACTAGGATCAACATGTACCACCACATTATCAGAAGCTTCTTGTTCACCAATAGTTACAGTAACACTATACGATGTGGTAGACAATGGATTGACTTCAATACTCTGTGTTGTTTCTCCAGTACTCCAAATATAACTATCGCCTTCACTTGCCGTTAATACCACACTATTGGTTTGATTGTCGCATACATACTCATCAGTACCTGCAGAAGCTACAAATAATGGAGTAACAGTTACTGTGACCTGAGCTTCCTCACTAGTACAAGAGTTTGTCAAACCCAAAACTGTATAAGTAGTTGTTACAGTTGGGCTAACGTTAATGACATCTGAAGTTTCTCCTGTACTCCAAAGATAAGTCTCTGCTCCATTTACATTTAAAGTCGCACTTTCTCCTTCAAATATTGTTATATTTTCACTAACATCTATTTCAGGTAAATCATTTACGGTAACTGTAACACTATCTGAATCCGAATTTCCAAAATCATCAGAAACCGTTACTGAGTAAGTAGTTGTTACTGTTGGACTCATTGTAATAGATGCCGATGTTTCCCCTGTATTCCAAGAATAATTAGTGCCACCTGAAGCATTTAAATTAACGCTCTCTCCTGCACAAATAACAACATCGTTACCTGCATTAGCATTTACTTCTGGAATTACCGTAACTGTCACTTCTTCTGTAATTTCACAATTACCAGACGAAGAGCCAGTAACGTTGTATGTAGTCGTTTCTGTTGGATTAACAATTATGGTTTCAGTGGTCTCGCCCGTATTCCATAAATAAGTTGCTGCACCAGTTGCAGTTAAGTTGGCACTTTCCCCTTCATAAATTGTAACGTTTTCACTAACATCAAATTCAATTAAAGAATTGACTATTACAGTTACACTATCTGAATCTGAGTTTCCAAAATCATCTGACACAGTGACTGTAAAGGTTGTGGTTTCTGTGAGAAATATTGTTATTGATGGGCTAGTTTGTCCAGTATTCCATAAATAATTTGTACCACCTCCACCTGAAGCATTCAAAGTAACACTATCGCCGAAACAAATGGAAACGTCATTACCTGCATTTGCTATGACCTCAGGTATTACAGTAACTGTAACTTCTTCTATGGTTTCACAACCACTGGTTGAAAAACCTACAACATTATAGGTGGTTGTTTCTATAGGACTAACAGTAATTGAATTAGAAGTTTCACCTGTATCCCAAAGGTAAGAAACTGCACCATTTGCGGTCAAAGTAGTACTTTGACCTTCGATAATTGATATATCGTTACTTAAAGTTATACTCGGCAATTCATTTACAGTAACGCTTACACTATCTGTATCGGAGTTACCAAAATCATCACTGATTGTAACAGTATATGCTGTAGTCACTGTTGGACTCACTGATATTGAAGCGCTCGTTTCTCCCGTATTCCAAGAATAATTTGTACCACCTCCGCCTGTAGCATTTAAAGTAACACTCTCTCCTTCACAGATAGTAAAATCTTCGCCAGCATTTGCAATGACTTCTGGTATTACGGTAACTGTAACTTCATCTGTAATTTGGCAATCATTAACTGAATATCCTGTAACACTATATGTTGTGGTTTCTAAAGGGGCAATAACAATTGATTCCGTCGTTTCTCCTGTATTCCATAGATAAGTAACTGCACCAGTTACGTTTAAAGTTGTACTTTCTCCTTCAAATATTGTAATGTCGTCACTCAAGCTTATATTAGGCAACTCATTTACCGTAACGGTAACGCTATCTGTATCGGAGTTGCCAAAATCATCACTGATTGTAACAGTATATGTTGAAGTCACTGTTGGACTCACTGATATTGAAGCGCTCGTTTCTCCGGTATTCCAAGAATAGTTTGTACCACCTCCGCCTATAGCATTTAAAGTAACACTCTCTCCTTCACAAATAGTAAAATCTTCGCCAGCATTTGCAATGACTTCTGGTATTACGGTAACTGTAACTTCATCTGTAATTTGGCAATCATTAACTGAATATCCTGTAACACTATATGTTGTGGTTTCTAAAGGGTTAACAACAATTGATTCCGTCGTTTCACTTGTATTCCATAGATAAGTGGCTGCACCAGTTACGTTTAAAGTTGTGCTTTCCCCTTCAAATATAGTAATGTTGTCACTCAAGTTTATATTAGGCAACTCATTAACTGTAACAGTCACGCTATCGGAATCTGAGTTTCCATAATTATCACTTACCGTAACAGTATATGTTGTAGAAATAGTTGGGGTCAAAATTATTGATTCACTCGTTTCTCCCGTATTCCAAGAGTAATTACCACCACCATTGGCATCTAAGGTTACACTTTCTCCACTACATATTGTAACATCTTCACCAGCATCTGCAACGACTTGTGGAACTACCGTAACTATGACCTGAGCTGTACTTTCACAACCATTACTTAAAAATCCAGTAATAGTATAAGTTGTAGTTTCTGTTGGATTCACTAATATTGAAGTTGTTGTTTCACCGGTACTCCATAAATAAGTGTCAGCACCAGAGGCTTCAAGGGTTGTTGTATTACCAGTAACTAAAACAATATCTTCACTTAAAATGATTTCTGGTGTAGGTAAAACAAATACTGACACATCATCATTATGTGAACAGAAACCATTGGAAACCTCAACGGTATAAACAGTATCTTCATTCGGGTTTACAACAATCGAAGCCGTAGTCTCACCAGTGCTCCATAAATAGGAATCTCCACCTTCTGCTGTCGCTGTCAATGTAACCGCTTCACCTTGACAAATCGTTTGATTCTCACCAGCTTGAGCTGTTGGAACAGAGTTGACAGTAACCGTTACATCATCGGAATCAGAATTACCAAATCCATCTTCAACGGTAACTGTATATGTTGTAGTTTCAGTAGGTGTCAATGTTGGCGTTGCACCTGTTTCGCCTGTATTCCATGTATAAGTTATTCCACCTGATGCGTTTAATGTTATGCTTTCTCCTAAACAAATTGAAACATCCTCACCAGCATTTGCATTTAATTGTTCTACTACAGTTACAATAACTTCAGCAGTAGATTGACAACCATTTTCTCCTTCACCAATAACAGTATAAGTTGTAGTAACATCTGGAGTTACGGTTATTTCGTCCGAAGTTTCTCCTGTATTCCAAGAATAGGTACTTGCACCACTAGCTGTAAGTATAGCCGAGTTTCCTATCATGACAAAAACAGCATCACTAACAGTCATTTCAGGTGCTTCATTTACAAAAATGGTAACATCATCTGTAGCGGTATATCCATAATTATCTTCTGCAATAACTGAATAAGTTGTAGTTTCCGTTGGAATAACGACTATTTCAGAACTTACATCTCCAGTATTCCACGTGTAAGCAGAGCCTCCTGTAGCTAATAATGTTACTGATTCCCCATTACAAATGGTGACGTCATCCCCTGCACTGGCAACTACTTCAGGAATTACAGTCACTGTAACCTCAGCATTATTGGAACAACCGTTAACACCGGTAGTGGTAACTGTATATGTTTCAGTAACTGTTGGGTTTACAGTAATAGAATCCGTAGTTTCTCCTGTACTCCATGCATAATTGTCGCTTCCTGTTACGTTGAGGGTTGTAGATTCACCTTCAACAATTACCAAATCTTCTGTTACTATTAGTTCTGGGGCTTCATTTACAAAAATGGTAACTTCATCTGTATCGGTATAACCGTAATCATCTTCGACAGTAACTGTAAAAGTTGTAGTTTCCGATGGATTGATAATTAGCTCAGATCCGACATCGCCAGTATCCCAGGCATAAGTAGAACCACCTGAAGCCGTTAAAGTAACTGACTCTCCATTACATATAGTTATGTCCTCACCTGCATTGGCTACAACCTCTGGGATTACCGTTACAGTAACCTCAGCATTACTTGGACAATCTCCAACACCTGTTGTTGAGACTGTATATGTTGTGGTAATCGTAGGATTTACAGTAACGGAATCTGTGGTTTCTCCAGTATTCCATTCGTAATTATCGCTTCCACTAGCTGTAAGAGTAGTAGATTCTCCTTCAACAATTACTACATCTTCCGTTATTGTTAATTCTGGAGCTTCATTCACAAAAATGGTGACTTCATCAGTGCTTGAACAATTCTCATCACTTACTTCTACGCTATAAACAGTCTCCTCTATTGGACTCACTTCAATGGTAGCGGTGATTTCACCTGTATTCCATAAAAAGGACGTGCCACCACTGGCAGTTAGTGTAGTCGTTTCACCTTGACATATCGATTGATCTTCACCTGCGACAGCAACAGGCAATTCATTGACAGTAATTGTTACAGAAACTTCTTCTGATTGACCGTAATCGTCAGCAACATTTACACTATATGTTGTAGTAGCCTCTGGGGTTACATCTATTGTAGCCGTTGTTTCTCCTGTGCTCCAAACGTAATTTGTCCCTCCACTGGCTTCGAGTGTGGTGCTTTCGCCTAGACAAATTTGTTGGTCAATACCTGCGCTCGCCTCGAGCGCTCCGGCAAAAACCGTTATTTCGGATGTGTCGTTTATGCTATCATTAAAATTACTGGTAAATGTAATCTCTACTATTCCTAAAGAAACAGGAGACACCAAACCATTGGCATCTACGGTAGCGATAGTCTCATCACTTGAGGTCCATGTTCCTTCTAAATTGGTGGCATTTGATGGAAGAAAAGTTGTAGCTAATTGCAGTGTGTCTGTTATTTCAAGATCCTCAGTTGCCGGAGTAACTTCAACACTCTCAACTCCAATAGAATTCGTAGGACTATCAACTTGATTTAAATATTCTTCTAACCAAGTATAACCGCTAGGAGCTATATCATTATGGTTTTGACCAGAGGGTACGTTAGCATTAAACCAAATTTCTGGGATGTGTGGGTTACTTGCGTAAAAATTGTCTGGTCTGGTTACTGATGGTATTGGATTTAGTGAATAGTTGTCAATAGGTGTTACCATGACATTATTCAATATATTTTGTAAATATTCAGCATCATAACTATCTAAATTAGGACTTACACTCCCGTCTGCATTAAGTCTTGCATTACATCCAACATCATTAGGTAATGTTAATCTCAATTCACTTGCATCTAGTATAGGTTGTGATATACCTCTAATTGGATACGGCGTGCTCATAAAAAAACTTTCTGGTAATTGGACACCATAATTCGAACCAACAAAGTATTTCCAAGTTAAAGTGTTATCAGCATTCATCTCATCAAGAGTGTTTGATAACGTACTATGGATATTAGGAGCATTTATTATATTTCCACTGGTGTATATCTTAGGATTCCAGCCCTCGGAATATAGATTCAAATTTTTATCTCCAAGTGGCAAGGATCCTTGATATGTCGCATTATTTAACTGATTTATATTTGTATCTCCAGATGATCTTGTTATCCGACCTTGTGCTTGCCACGTTAAATTGTTTATAACATCAAACGAATTCCCTGGGCCATGATTACCCGTAATGTTGGGAGTTCTATATCTTACATTATAAAAAACATTCTTTGAGAATGTCATGTCTCCTGATAAGTAGTAAGGCGTATTATCAACATCCTGACCTATTAAAGCACCTTTGACTGTCTCAGAAAAAAAGCATCTATGAATTGTCGTTTTATCTACAAGTCCTACTTGACTACCTTGTTTAACCCAATTAGGCATTGTTTTAGCAAAACCAAATGAACAGTGATCTATTATAGATTCATATATATCACTGACTGCTGAGAAAGACGCTGAACCTAAATTATCTCCTGTATTAGGTACCCAATCTGCCTCAAAACCACCTTTAAACCTAATATGACGCATTATATAGTTGGTGACACCTGCAAAATAAACTCTTCCTCCTGCAATTGTGATTCCTCCTTCTGGGGCTGTTTGTCCAGCGAGTGTAAAATCGCCGCTCTCTGGTCCTATATAAAGTAATTTATCTATTGAAATAATCCCACTTACATCAAACACTATGGTTCTAGGCACGGTCATTGTCAAGGCCGCTTTTAAGCTACCTGGCCCGCTTGCATTAAGGTTAGTTACATGGACAACTATACCTCCGCGACCACCTGTTGTGTAGGCGCCAGCTCCTTTTGCGCTGGGAAATGCAGGCAGCTGAGCCTGTATTGATAAATTTGAGAAAAAAAATAAAAAAACAAAAATTACTTTTATAAAAGCGTTAGTAGGCTTAGTAAAAAAAATCATAAGGGTTATTAGTTTTAGAGAAACTTGGGGCTACTCAATTATATTCTAAGGGCTAATCTAGAAATTAAATTATATATACGGGTTTAAAAACAATATTATTCGATAAAGCGTATATTAATGCAATAAATTACTTACTTTTTTATATAATTGCAATAGTGAAATACATATCGCAAACAATATTTAAAAGGAGTCAAATGCAAAAATATCCGATTAACAGTTATAATTACGTCATGGATTTAGATTTGGATTATAGAAAATTAAATTTAACTTATCAAAGTAAAATATTACATATAATAAATGGTTGAATGTCAATATATAACTACTTATTTACAAGCGATTAGGCAGGATTACTATGTATTTTATCGACGTTTTAAAATCTTTGATATCTAAAAAATGAATTTAAACGTAAAAAACTATGCTTTGTCAAGATTATTACTGTTACTCAAAAAAAATATCAATATTTGCGAATAACAACTTAGCTGATATATTTAATAATGTTTATACATCATAATTTGATTAATCAATTTTTTTAAATCTATTTTTTATTAGATAAAATTAGCGTATTAGCCTGTTATTAAGTAATGTTAACCCAAATCGAAAAAATGAACATTTTAATATCTATAATTGTTCCTGTTTATAATGTTGAGTCATACCTAGACCGATGTATTGAATCCCTCATTCAACAAACACATAAAAATATAGAAGTCATTCTAGTTAATGATGGGTCAACAGATTTGAGCGGTAGTATATGTGATAAGCATGCGTTAAAAGACAAACGCATCAGGGTTTATCATATTAGTAATGGTGGGTCTAGTATTGCAAGAAATTACGGACTTAAAAAAAGCAAAGGCGACTTTATTGGATTTGTAGATAGTGATGATTGGGTAAAGCCAAATATGTTTTACGAACTAATTAAATTCGCTACCGCTAATGATTTAAAAGTTGTTGAGACCAGTTCTACGCATTCTCATTTAGTACAAGCAGGTGAACCAGAAGAAAGCGTAATAAATGCAAGAATTGAAGACAGACATTCAGCTTTAAGAAGAATAATTAGTAATGCAGAATTTGCCGTTTGGAGAAGAATATACCATAAATCGATACTAAAAGATCGATTTTTTATTGAAGGCATTTTGCATCAAGATGTTTATTATACCATTGATATTTTAAATGAAATTTCTAATATCGGTTATTTTGAAAATCAATTTTATGTTTACAATATTCAAAACCTGACCAGTATTATTAGAAGTGATTATTCAATAAAAAAATTAAATTCTATAAATGCAGGAGCTTATGTTGTGGAACATACAGCTCATTACGGTAAAGACATACAAGATTTAGCAAAACAATATTTGTGCAAATTTTTGACCTATCACTATGATTCGTTGTACTTTAATACTGACCTCGATCAGGACGGTGTACATCGTAAAAATATTCGAAATACTATCAAAAAACACTATAAGGTAGAAAACAGTCAGTTTTATAGTTATGCCATCGTGTTTTTACCACCTTTGCTGTACAAAATATTTCTGACTCTTAACAAGGAACGGATTAAAATTCAGCGTAAAACATTACAACTTTTTCAAAATGTCTAGAGTAAACCATGCCCTGAAAAACATGAAGTTTAGCATGTTTTTCTATCTTACGTTTTTGATTCTACAATTTGTTTCGAGAAAATTATTTTTAGATAATTTAGGAGATGAATTCATGGGACTTTCAGGAACGCTGAGAAGTTTCCTGGGCTTTTTGAATTTAGCAGAATTGGGTATCGGTGCGGCTGTTGGTTTTAGTCTCTATAAACCAATTTTCAATAAAGAACATCATAAAATTAATGAACTAATCAGTCTATTTGGCCATCTATACAAAAAAATAGGGCTATTTATCATAATTGCTGGAGTCGTAATTTCATGTTTTTTTCCTATTATATTTGATTCGCTTAATGCACCGTTAACGGTTGTCTATTATACCTATTACACATTCTTATTTGGTATGTGTTTAAATTTTTTCTTCAACTACCATATTATTCTTCTTCAGGCGGATCAAAAAGACTATGTTATAACTTCAAGTTCACAATCCATAAACTTGATAAAAATCTTACTCCAATGCATCATAGTGTATTATTATCAAAGTGTTTATGGATGGATTACCTTAGAATTGATATACTATATAGTTAATAGTTATATTTTAAGAAGGAAAGTAAAACAAATTTATCCATGGTTAGGGATCAATCAAAAGACAACAAATTCGATCTTAAAGACCAACCCTGAAATTATCAAAAAAGTTAAGCAAATCTCTTTGCACAAGTTAGGAACGTTTGTCACAGGTGGCACAGACCAAATATTGATTTTTGTTTTCATAAGTATTGAAACGGTAGCATTTTTTGGTAATTATGAGTTAGTATTTAGCAGACTATTGCAATTAGTAAATACAGCTTTTGCGGGTACAGCTGCCGGAATAGGCAATTTAGTAGCAGAGAACAACAAAAAGAATATTAACAAAGTTTTTTGGGAAATGATGGCGCTTCGATTTTATATAGGTGGTTTAGCCATAATAGTTCTTTATTTTGTAACGGAACCTTTTATTTTAGTTTGGTTATCCGATAAGACCTACATTTTAAGTAAATATGTCTTAATATTGTTTCTTTTGAATATGTTCATAATGCAAATTAGAGTTCCTGTAGATCACTTCAAAGATGCCTATGGATTATACCAAGATATTTGGGCACCAGTTGCACAAAGCATCATAAATTTAGGGATGTCCATAATCTTACTTCATTATTTTGATCTTGCTGGTATTCTTATGGGAACAACAATCGCATTTTCAATTGTTATATTATTGTGGAGACCTTATTTTTTATATAAACATGGCTTTAAGGAAAACCTATGGCATTATTGGAAAAGATTTTTGATTTTAGTATTGTCGTTGATTTTACCATTTTATATTTGCTATGAAATTCAGAAATTCTTAATCTTGGGAGACATAAACCTCTTTAATTTAATCATTTATGCTTTCAAAATATTACTACTTGCGTTTGTAGCATATACACCTATTATTTACATATCGAGTCTTGGATTTAGAAATGTTTCTAAAAGAATATTTACCCTAGTAAAACTGAAATAATGAAAATAGATTTTATCATATCAGCTTTAAGTAGCGGAGGAGCTGAACGCGTAGTTGCATTGGTTGCAAATCATTTAGCTAAGAACAAAGCACACCAGATTTCTATTATAACTTTTTATGATGAAATGGATACAGATTATCCACTTGACCCATCTATCAATAGAATAAAGTTAAATCCGCCAAAAATTATTACGAATTACACTTTGAAAAATATTACTGGTCTAATTAATTATTATAAAATTAAAGCTAATAGACCTGACATAATTATATCTTATATTACACTCACAAATCTTTTAGCTATAACCGTAGCTAAATTATTTTCGATAAAAATTATTGCGCAAGAACACAATTCCTATCTACGATTTATGGAAGGAAGAAAGAGAATTTCAAATTTCACTAAAAGGTATGTTTACAGATTAGCTAATACGGTCACTGTTTTGACTTCATTTGATATTGATTTTTATAAGAAAAATGGTGTAAAAACATATGTTATGCCAAATCCTTGCAGCTTTTCTCCTATTAAAGATAATTCACATGTTCGGGAAAAATCAATTTTAGCGGTTGGAAATTTAACGCGTTACCATCATAAAGGGCTCGATAATTTAATTGAATTAATAGCTCCCGTGCTTAAAGAGAATCCCGATTGGAAATTAAAAATTGCTGGAACTGGAGATGGGGATATAGGGTTAAATCATTTAACCCAATTGGCTAAGGATAATAATATATTAGATAAAGTCGAATTCATTGGTTTTATAACGGATATCTCTAAGGTCATGCACCAATCTTCAATATTTATATTGCCTTCAAGATTTGAGGGATTACCTATGGTATTATTAGAAGCTATGTCCCAAGGAATGGCATGTATTTCTTACGATTGTAAAACTGGGCCTTCCGATATTATAGAAAATAATGTGAACGGCTTACTGATTGAAGATCAAAACATGACCAGAATGCAAGAAGGTCTAAGAGAACTTATAAATAGCGAGAGTTTAAGAAATAGACTTTCTGAAAATGGTATTAACTCACTCAATAAATATAGCATTTCAAGTATTTCGGAGCGTTACGAAAATTTAATTACTAACATAGTTAAATAATTAATGTATAAAATTATAATTATAATATGCTTTTATGTACCTCTGGTGATTAGTTGCCTTAATATACAGGGTCTAATATCTCAATTTATTTCACCAAGTGCTTCGCAGTTAGTCGCTTATTTAAATTTGATGCTTTTAATACTTGGAACTATTTTATTTCGTCAAAATATAATGTCCTTATCCAATACTAATAAATTATGGTTTATTTTCTATATTTTATATTATAGTTTTGGTTTACTGGCATCAGGAGTTTCTGGTTTTCAAACCTCTATAATTGCAACCTTTGTTCCAGTCATATATTTTATAGGATTTTATTTTCTCTTAAGTAATACGGAACAGTTCAAAGTTTTTTTTAAAGTAATAACAACCTGTTTCGTTATATCTTCTTTTGTTACCATTATATTAATCAAACTTAATATTAATGCCTATACAGGAGAAGAACATGGATGGGCATTGGATCGTGCAGGCGGTATAACAGGAGACCCGAATGCTGCCGCTTATACTAGTATTTTTGCTTATATCTTGTTTAATCAATTATTCCAACCAAAAACGTTTTTATTTAGACTTATAAAAGTACTAATTTTAGCTACTTTGTTCTATAGCTTATTTTTAACCTATTCTACAACGGGTTTATTTGTATTCACTATTGTATTCTTTCTTATAAATCATAAGTTTTTTACAGGTATCAAGCTAGTTTTAATTGCCGTTATAATACCATTATTTTATACCGCAATTTTCGCTCTTAAATCTCAAGTTAATAGTCTGGGCTTGTCTGCTGCACAAACAGGAAAAGTCAATAATATAATTAATCTACTAACTTTTAATCTCGAAGACGTGGATAGTTCTGGACGTTCGAATTTGATAGAACGGGCACTTTATTACCTATACGAAAATCCAATTTTAGGTAATGGTGTAGATTTTGCGATCGACCAGCATGTTCATAATACTTATATTGTTATATGGGTCGATGCAGGTTTATTTACTTTTCTGTTCTTTATTTTTATGCTAGGTTATTTTTTCTTAAAAACACTAACCTTAAGTCCTGAAATTCGATATTTTGGAATGTCTATTTTAATTGTACTATACATATTTATGGTCAGTCTGCAAAGTGTTATTAATCAACCTAATTTAATCGTTTTCTTTGTATTTGTTGGCTATTTGATAGACCATAATACATCTAAAGAATCTTTAAACACTTTAAAAACATTAGAGACATGAAAAAAATATCAACTGTTTTTATTGGATATAGGTTAAAAAACTAAATAATCTTATTTAAAATTATTTAGAAATTAAAATATTAAAAACCAACATATTATGAATTTTATTGATTTTATACCAACCTTCAATACTGAAGACATTATAGAAAATTCCGAGTATAGATTTTCTATTTTCACTCCAGTGTATAATAGAGCAGATACTATTCATCGTGTTTTTGATTCATTGAATAGTCAAACCTTCACGGACTTCGAATTGATATTGATCAATGATGGTTCTACTGACAATTCCCACCAAACGATATTGGAACTTTTAAAAACTGCTAAATTCAAGGTCAATTATATTAATAATGCCAAAAACCAACATAAAATGGCTTGTTACTTTCAAGCCATAGATCTAGCCCAAGGTGAATTTTTAATCATATTAGATTCTGACGACGAATGTGTAGAAAATGCCTTAGAAGTTTTTAGTAATTCTTATGATTCTATTCCTGAAAATAAAAAGAAGATGATTAGTGGCATTACTGCAATGTGCAAAGACGAGTCAGGACAAGTGATTGGAGAAAAATTTCCGGAGTACCCTTATTACAGTAGTACTTTTAGACAAAACCTTTATCATCCTGTTGTTATGGAAAGATGGGGTTTTACAAAGACCGAAATATTGAAAAGGATAAAAATAAATCCAGATATGTTTGCAAAAGGACTTATTCCTGAAGGTTTAATCTGGGAATTTATCTCTAGCCTAGGTTATGAGACATTATACATTAATGAAGTCTTAAGAATCTATTATCTCGATACCCATAACAGATTGTCTAATAGAGATCACGAAAAGAATTCTTTTGGTATGGCTGTCTATTCATTATCTGTTATCAATTGGTTCTCAAAAGATTATTTTTTAAAAAAGCCAACATACTTTTTAAAACGAACGTATACACTTTTGAGAGCCGCACATTATTTAAATTTTAAAAAGCAAGATTACTTACGCGAACTTCCAAATATAACGTTGAGATTTTTATTTAATATAGGATGGCATTTTAAACATTTATTAAGATAAAATCCGTTTTATGCAAATAATATAGTAATTGATAGATGGCACGTATCACAATAGCAGTTGTATTTTAATGTTCAGACGTAATTTCAATCAATTTGTGTAATCGATAAATTAAAAAAATGAAAGAAATAATCAAAGCAGATCTATTCCGCTACGGTGGCTTAACAAAAATATATAAAGGAAAAAGAAATCCAGGTTTTCATTATATGTACTACCTACGTAAAGCATCGAAATACAAAAGGTTCTCTTTATTAGGAATTTACTTTGGACTTATTGTAAAAAGACTTAGCTACAAATATGGGTTTCAAATCCCTGTTTCAACTTCAATTGGAGAAGGGTTTTATATTGGGCATTTTGGCACAATCGTCATTAACAAAGATGCTATAATTGGAAAGCATTGCAATATCTCTCATTTAACTACCATAGGTCAAGCAAATAGAGGTAAAAATAAGGGTTGTCCTACTTTAGGAAATAATGTATGGATTGGTACAGGTTCTGTGATTGCTGGCAAAATAACTATAGGAAATAATGTATTAATAGCGCCCAATTCTTTTGTGAATTTTGATGTTCCCGATAAGTCTTTAGTTATTGGTAACCCTGCGAAAATTATAGCAAAGGAAAACCCAACAGAAGGATATATAAACAATATCTTAGAATAAAATTATATCCAAGCTGTTTTAAAAGCAAATTATTGGTTAATAAAAATAGAATAAATAATAAGAGTTATGAAAACAAGAAAAATTAATATCACATTTGCGCTTCCCAATCTTCTACCAGGTGGTGCAGAACGCGTGTTTTCTTACATTGCTCAAAATATTGATCCAGAAAAGTTTGAAGTTACGTTATTAATAGTAGGTTATTCAAAAGATGCTTCTTACGATGTAAAAGATATAAAACTCGTCTTCTTAGAAAAAGCCAGAGTTTTGAATGGCGTTACCGCACTGTTTAAATATGTTAGAAAAAACAAACCAGACATATTAGTAAGTGCTGTTGGTCATCTTAATACAGTTACGGCATACATGTCTGTCTTTTTTCCTAAAACAAAATTCATATCCAGGGAAGTTACCGTGCTTAGTTTGGACACTGATTTTTTTAAAACAAAGGAGTTTAACCCTCTTTCTTTTATAGGGAATAAACGATTTAATCGCTTTGATAAGATTATATGTCAATCTCAAGATATGCTAGATGACATAAAAGACAATTACAATATAAGTGCTGAAAAAATGATTGTAATTAACAATCCTATTACAGACAGTTTTAAATTAAAAGAGCAAAAAACCAAAAACAACCCTATTCAATATATTACCGTAGGAAGATTAAGCAAAGAAAAAGGCTATGAGAGGATTTTAAAAATCCTATCGAAACTTGATTTTCCATTTCACTACACAATAATTGGCAATGGCAGTGAGAAAGACACTATTTTTTCTTTAATAGAGCAATTTGGCTTAACAGATAAAATTACACATATCAATTTTACCAAGGAGGTTTCAAAATACCTTGCTAAAAGTGATTTTTTTCTGCAAGGTTCTTATTTCGAAGGTTTTCCAAATTGCTTAATTGAATCTTGTTCTGTAGGAACACCTGTCTTGGCATTTAATGTTCCTGGCGGTACTAAAGAAATCATTGAAGATGGTATAAATGGCTATATGGTTGAAAATGAAGAAGGTTATATCGAAAAATTGAAGGATACTCGTCAATGGAATCCAATTGATGTCAGGGAATCTGTAAACAAAAAGTTTAATAAAGACGTAATTCTTCAACAGTATGAAGACTTATTCATCAATATAATAAAGTAATAAGATTAGTATGAAATTAGGTTTTTTAATTTACTCATTATCTGGCGGAGGAGCCGAAAGACAGTGTTCTTATATATTATCTTATTGCACTAAACATAATATAGACGTTCATTTGATCTTAATGAATACCATTATTAAATATGAATTACCCGAAGGATTACCAATTCATTATTTAGAAAAATCAGAAGCAAACGAAAATGGTATAATTAAAGCATTAAAAATTCCTTTTCTTGCTTATAAATACGCCAAATTATTAAAAAAATTAAAGATTACCCATAGCGTAAGCCTTTTAACCAGACCCAATTTTATTAATATTATTGCCAGTAAATTAACGCGTTACAAATTTAAAACGATAGCAAATGAATTAGCTTTTCCTACGCTACAGTATAGCTACAAGGGTTTTCAATCTAGTTTTAATAAAACGATGATTCGATTATTATATAAAAAATCGGATATGATAATTGGTAACTCTATAGGCAATGCCAAAGACCTAA
Organism: Winogradskyella schleiferi; assembly: GCF_013394655.1. Lineage (NCBI taxonomy): Bacteria > Pseudomonadati > Bacteroidota > Flavobacteriia > Flavobacteriales > Flavobacteriaceae > Winogradskyella > Winogradskyella schleiferi. The sequence goes on along the minus strand of NZ_CP053351.1, from coordinate 1,854,302 downwards.
TTGATAATTTTGGAGTACCTCCTAAAATTATGGAAGTTGTTCACAACCCTATTGATTTGGAAAAGATAAATAAGATTGAACCTATAGACTCGTTTTTTGATAAGAATAAATTCAACATGATTACTCTAGGACGCTTGGATGTTGGCAAAAACCATATAATGCTCATTGAGGCGATTCACAAACTAAACAACCCGTTATTAAGATTGTATATTTTTGGTGTAGGAGACATGCAGGATGAACTTGAGGAACTTATAAAAAAGTTAAATGTTGGAGAGCAAGTTTTTTTAATGGGTTTTGATGCCAACCCTTATAAATATCTAAAGTCCGCAGACATATTTATCTTTGGATCAAACCATGAAGGATTTCCTAATGTAATATTAGAAGCTATGGCATGTAAACTTCCTATATTAACAACTAATTGCAAGTCAGGACCAGATGAAATAATGGAATTGGAATCAGCTAAAGATGATTTAATGATCACTGATTATGGAATTCTAGTTCCAATTAAAAATGTTGATCTAATGGCTAAAGGAATTAATTATTTTGTTAATAATAAAGATTATTTAGCGGATTGCAAAAACCATGGCAAAAAACGAATTATGATTTATGAAAAAAATCATATTTTGAAACAATATACAGATCTAATAATTGAAATGGATTAATAGGATTAGAAAAACGAATTAAAGTATGTGTGGAATTAACGGCATTATAGCTAAAACCAATCGAAATAAGGACGAAATATCGTCTATCCTTAATACTATGAATAATTTAATTATTCACAGAGGTCCAGATGAAGATGGTCTATTTTCTGAAGAAAACGACCAATTTACCGTTGGTATGGGAATGCGAAGACTATCTATTATAGATTTATCTTCTGGTAAGCAACCTATTTTTTCAGATGATAAACAAATCGTTATAGTTTTTAATGGAGAAATCTATAATTATAAGGTATTAAGGGCAAAGTTAGAAGCAGAAGGTGTCACTTTCAAAACATCGAGTGATACTGAAGTCATACTGAAAGCTTACGAAAAATATGGAGTAGAATCTTTTCAGTGGTTAGATGGCATGTACGGTTTTAGCATTTATGATAAAAATATCAATAAACTATTTATTGCTCGTGATTTTTTTGGCGAAAAACCCTTGTATTACATCCATACGGATAAGGAATTTATTTGGGCTTCAGAATTAAAATCCATTATAAATACTATTGATTTTACACCCAACATTTCGAAAAAAGGATTGAATCTTTATTTTAGATTGACTTATATTCCTGCGCCACATACCATATATGAAAACATTTTAAAGTTAGAAGCTAATCATTATATTGAATATGATTTAGCCTCGCATAATACAACTATAAATAAAATAAACGCTGAACCAATACCGAAAACTATTGATATTTCTTTTGACGATGCAAAAGCAAAAACCAAAGATTTAGTTTATAAGAGTGTAGATAGCCGATCTATTGCAGATGTTGGTTTAGGAACATTTTTATCTGGTGGTGTAGATTCTTCAATTATTTCACTCTGTTTAGCACAAACCACGGATAAGAAAATCGATACATTTTCTATCGGATTTAAAAAAGCATCGTATGATGAGACCGATAAATCGAGGGTGGTTGCTAAAATGTTAAATAGTAATCATCATGAGTTTATAATAGATGAAGACGATCTTAAAAATAATATTCACGAAATTTTAGTCAATTTTGATGAACCTTTTTCAGATACAGCAGCCTTACCTACACACCTACTCTCCGAAAAGACAAGAGAACACGTAACAGTTGCATTAACTGGTGATGGTGGCGACGAAGTATTTGGTGGTTATAATAAATACTATATTGGAAAAATGAACAAAAGGTACTCTAGTATTGTACCAAAAGCACTTCATAAAACTATTGCCGGTCTTAGTAACAAATATCTGATTGACAAAGATGATTCTCGTGGACGAAAATTTCAAATTAATAAATTACTAAATGCTATAGATTATGATGGAGATTTCTATTGGGATATTATTTCTTTAGCAAACACAAGTAATCAACTAGCAGAGATAATGTCGCCTGATTATTTTGATGCTAATATTTTTCAAGAATACAAAGAAGTTCTTGGAAAGCAAAAAATAGAAACGCTAACAGATTTTAGACTTGTAGATAAAATATTAAGTTTAGAAGGTGGTATGTTGGCAAAAGTCGATAGAACCAGTATGCTCACTTCTCTAGAATGTAGAGCTCCATTTTTAAATAGGGATTTATGGGAGTTTACCAATACGCTACCAGAAAACTATTTAATGAAAGGTTGGAACAAAAAACACATTTTAAAAGAAGCCTTTAGAGATCAGTTTCCTGAAGAATTTTTAGAAAAAGGTAAAAGTGGGTTCGGCAGCCCAACTGGAGATTGGTTAAGACAGAGCCTTAGAAAAGAATTAGAAAGCTACATAGAACCAGAATTACTTAAATCACAAGGTATTTTTAATGTAGAGGTTATTTCTAAATTAGTAAAAGACCATTTAGAGAGTAGAAAAGATAGTACATTTAGGGTGTGGTCTTTTTACTGTTTTCAAAAATGGTATAAATATAATTTCCTTAAACACAATTAATAAGAGATGGAAAATAAAAACATAATGATTGTAGCATCTCTATCTGCTTCATTAATAAATTTTAGAGGAGATTTTATTAAGAGTTTAGTGGATAATGGATGTAAGGTTTTTGCAGCAGCACCAGACCATCCTAGCAATATTCGTTCAAAACTTGTTGCGCTGGGAGCTACACCATTACAATTTAATTTAAATAGAACTGGTCTCAACCCCTTTAAGGATATGACCTCTATTAGCGAATTAAAAGCATTAATTAAAGACAATAATATAGATTTAGTATTTCCATATACTGTAAAACCAGTTATTTATAGTTCGATTGCTGCAAACCAGTGCAAAGTGCCAGTGGTTTCATTAATTACCGGCTTAGGTTATGCCTTCACTGGTTTATCTACTAAGGCTAGATTATTACAGCGGTTTAACGAAACCTTGTATAAATTATCGATTCGAAAAAATAAAGTCATCGTTTTTCAAAATAAAGATGACCATCAATTATTCTTAGATCGTAATGTTATTTCTAAACAACAGAGCGTTGCTTTTGTGAGTGGTTCTGGTGTTAATCTTAATCAATTTACATTTAAAGAAAAAAATACTTCAGACAAAGTGAGTTTTCTTTTAGTGGCAAGATTGATTAAAGAAAAAGGAATTGCATTATATATGGAAGCTGCCAAAATATTGAAAGCTAAGTATCCAAAAGCAGAATTTCATTTAATTGGTGCAACAGAAACCTCCCCTTCTGCCATTAGTGAAAATGAAATAAACGAATTGCATAAAGAAGGAATTATTGTATTTCATGGTAAACAAAGAAATATTGAAGAGCACCTTCACAAAAGAGATGTTTTTGTACTACCAAGTTATTACAGAGAGGGCTTACCAAGAACTACTTTAGAAGCTTGTGCTTGTGGCAACCCAATTATAACAACAGATTCTGTTGGCTGCAGAGAATCAGTCAAAGAAGGGATAAATGGTTTCTTAATCGAACCACAAGATCTAGAAGCCCTTGTAAAACCTATGGAATATTTTATAAACAATCCAGAAAAAATAAGAGAGATGGGCATAAACAGTAGAAAATATGCTGAAGAACGTTTTGATGTTGATATAATAAATAACGATTTAATAGCTATAATCAACAGTGTTCTTAATTAATCTTCTTAATATTACCCACTTATAATTTCATAACATGAAACTATACCCAATCATAAAACGTTTATTTGATTTTTTAGCAGCATTGGTAGGACTTATAATTGTTTTTCCGCTATTACTGACATTAATTATTGTATTGGCGATTTCTAATAATGGAAAACCTTTTTTCTATCAAATGCGAACTGGCTTAAACGGGAAACTCTTTACCATTATTAAGTTAAAAACCATGAACGATAAAACGGATAAAGACGGTAATCTATTGCCAGTAATTTATCGCATTACTAAGATGGGAAACTTTTGTAGAAAATATTCTTTAGACGAAATTCCACAGTTAATAAATATTTTAAAAGGAGATATGAGCTTAGTAGGTCCTCGCCCACTTTTGCCTAAGTATTTACCACTTTATAATAAACGACAAAATAGAAGACATGAAGTTATTCCTGGCATTACAGGTTGGGCTCAGGTTAATGGTAGAAATGCGATTAGTTGGGAAGAAAAGTTTGAGCTTGATGTTTACTATGTTGATAACCAGTCTTTTTTATTGGATCTAAAAATAATATTTAAAACAATAGATAAAGTTATTAGTAGAAAAGATGTCAATAATTCTGATAGTGACGATATGCCAATATTCACAGGTACAAAGGACTGATATTTGAATTTTTATTGCAGTTAAATAATCTTTAGTTCATTGTATGCGCAAATGAATTGTTGAGGTTGGTGTGCATTATCCAAGTAGTTATGAGCTTCACAATGAATATTCATGCCATTGTCTATCAACCCCACACTTTTCCATCCTAAGGAATTTGGTGCAATAAAATCTTTCTTTAAGTTGTCAGCTATATAAAAATATTCTAATGCCGGTAGAGCTTTTTCAATCGCTTCAAAATTCGCTAAACTAGGCTTTTCAGAACCTATTTCTTCTGATATTATAATCTTATCAAGATATTTAATAATATTCAAACTCTCAAGCTTGGCGCGCTGGGTTTTAGTACGACCATCAGTTATAATTCCAATTTTTCCGTTGTTGGATTTTATAGCTTCAAATACGTTTTTAACGCCATCAAACAATTGAATTTCTGGTTGGTGGTTTCTATACATATCAATTAATAACGAAATGTCTATTTTATATGTATTAGAAATAAATTTAAAAACATTAACCTTACTTCTGTATAAAGAAAACATTTCAGAATAAAGCCGTTTCCAAAGCTTAGGTTCAATATGTATTGCAATAGACTTATATGCAGATTTTAGATAATCCAGCTCGTTATATAAAGTATCGTCTAAGTCAAAAACGATAACAGTTTGATTATTAACCTTTATATCCATGCACTAAAATTTCATCATCATATCTAATCATTAATAAATTGTTTTCCCAAATATCAAATTGTTCTGCTATCGATTTATCTAGCATGTATTCTTCTATAATCCATCGAGAATAATTTGCTCCAGACAAATAAGTTAATGGATAACCACCTCCAAATCTAGGATTGATTTCAATAGCAAAAATCTTTTGTTCATCGTTTTTATGTAAAAAAAACTGAGCCGTTAGGCACCCAACAGCTCCATCAATGAAATTTAAGTTCTTCTTTAGGTAAGGGACTAAAATATTCCTAACTGTCAACGCTTTATAGACTTCTCCGTCTCGCACTTCAACTCTTTTTCTTGGGACGACACACTTCAAATAATGATCTTTTCCATAATATAAATCACACGTATATTCATCATACTCATCATGATCTAAATACTCCAAAAACATTAATTTTTCGTTACTAAAATGATATTCTGTTAAATCTTCTTGGGACTTAATAATGTATGTGTCAACACTCCTACTGCCATCCGTGGGTTTAATAAAAAGTGGTAATTTGTAATCTTCTTTAGCATATTCTTTAGCCACATTTACATTATGTTCTTCAAAAAATCGATGAATAATTCTTTTGTCCCTGCATTTAGAAATAAAATCTAGTGATGATATTACTACAGAAATTCCTTCTTGCTTCAGACGCTCTTTATATTTGGCGAGATCATGTAATTCGGTGTCAATAGTTGGAATGATTAAACTTATATCATGGGTTTTACAATATTTTAGTAATTTATCAATATAACCTGGTTCATCCAAATAGGGTACTTTAAAAAAACCATCAGCTATTTGGCAAGCAGCAGACATTATGGGATCTGCATCTGTTGCAAACACTTTACCAAGTGGATTTAATTTTTTTAATTCTGTTTGGAATGACCTCACAAGCGATACTCTCCGTCCTGCTGATGTAATTAATATATTCATAAGTGGCTTGATTTTGGTTTAGCACCAAATTATCTTAAAACGCTAAATATAATATAGTTGAAAACATCCACACTATAGTTACGATATAAAGCTAAAATTTAAGTTAAATAAATAATTCTCATGAATGAATATTCTTTCAAAGAAATATACATTATTCATAAATTTTTATATAACAGGTATTAATTTTCCTTTGTAAAATCATAAAAAGACCCTAAAAGCAATTTCATTGTATTAAGATTACCGTTATCAACGTAAATATTTACATTTAAACGTTTTAATTTGGGGTGTTCCCACATAATGACGCATATTTATCCCATAATTTGATCGTGTCCCAGATCCCTCTATATGACATGAAATTGAATAGTAATACTAATCATTACTTAACAATTTTACCTATGAAACCTAAAATATGGCTATCATCACCACATATGAGTGGTAATGAACAATCTTATATAAAAGAAGCTTTCGATTCTAACTGGGTAGCACCTTTGGGACCAAACGTTAACGGTTTCGAAAGCGATTTACAGTCTTATCTTAACAATAACATCCATGTTGCAGCTCTAGCATCAGGCACTTCTGCCCTGCACTTAAGTCTTATTCTATTAGGAGTTGAACATAGAGATGAAGTGATCTGCCAGAGCAAAACATTTTCTGCTTCAGCTAACCCTATAGTGTATCTAGGCGCTACTCCTATATTTGTAGATAGCGAAAAAGACACATGGAATATGTGTCCCGAACAGTTAGAAATCGCAATAAAAGATCGGATAGCCAAAGGAAGTAAACCAAAAGCCATTATCGCTGTTCATTTATATGGTATGCCTTATAAAGTTGATGAAATAAGTGAAGTGGCATCAAGATACAATATCCCAATCATTGAAGATAGTGCAGAATCCTTGGGCAGCCGCTATAAAGAAAAAAAATGCGGAACTTTTGGAGATTTTTCTATATTATCATTTAATGGTAACAAAATAATAACCACTTCAGGCGGAGGCGCAATAGTTACAAAAACTAAAGAAGATAAGGAAAAGGCCGTTTTCTTAGCTACTCAAGCTAGAGACAATGCTCCACATTACTTACACTCACATATCGGATATAATTACAGAATGTCTAATATAGTTGCAGGTATTGGTCGTGGACAAATGACTATTTTAGATAGCCATGTAGCCAAACGTCGTTCTAATCATGAATTTTACTTGAATGCCCTTAGACATAATAACAAAATCACTTTTTTACAAGAACCAGATGGTTATTTCTCAAACCGATGGTTATCTTGTATTCTTTTAGATTCCAAAAGTACAAGAGAAGGATTAAGACTGGCCCTAGAAAAAGAAAATATTGAGTCAAGACCACTATGGAAACCAATGCATCAACAACCTGTATTTAAAGATGCCCCAAGGTATCTTAATGGTGTGTCAGACGAGTTATTTGAAAAAGGCTTATGTTTACCTAGTGGGTCAAACTTAACTGATAAAGAAATAGATAGGGTTGTTTCCGCAATAAATACGTATTTTGTGTCATGATAGTTAAATTTCTAAATAAAATATCGGAGAAATACGCCTCGAAATGGCTAGTGTTGTTATTTGATATCGCTATCATCGTCGCTACGTTTTTTATGGCGTATTTAATTAGATTCAACTTTGTTATTGAGTTCGATTTTTTTACACTTTTTAAACAAATCCCTTATGTTATTGCTGTTTCAGCTATAAGTCTCATAGCTGTAGGCTCTTACAAAGGTGTTGTTAGATTTACAGGTTTTAAGGATATTGTTAATCTGATCATTGGGGCAAACATACTTGCAACTATACTTATATGTTGTACATTTTTGAGTAGAAAATTTTTAGGTGAATCCAGTATTTTAAATATATCTGGCTCTATAATCTATATTCATTTATTGCTTAATATTTTATTTCTCATTGGAGCAAAATTATTCATAAAATCTCTTTATAACCATATTACACAAGATTTTAAATCTATTTCTAATGTTTTAATATTTGGCGCAGGTAATTCAGGAATGTTAACCTATGATGCCATTAGAAATGATACCAAAAATGGAGTCGAAGTTGTTGGTTTTATTGATGATGATGAGCGTAAAATAGGTAAGAAAATAAACCTATTGAATGTTTATAGTATTGATTCTATTGATGCAGATTTCATTGAAAAGAATAAGGTTGAAGAGGTTATAATTTCAATCCAAAATATAGATCCGGCAAGATTACTGCAAATTACAGGTAGTCTTTTTTCACTTGGTCTTAAAGTGAAGATTGTTCCTCCTGTTCAAAGTTGGATTGATGGCGATTTAAGCGTAGGGCAAATAAAAGAAGTAAAGATTGAAGATCTTTTAGGAAGAGATCCTATCAGCATCAAAAACCCAGATTTAGAAGAACAATACGATAACAAAGTCATAATAGTTACTGGAGCCGCTGGGTCTATAGGAAGCGAAATCTGTAGAAAAGTGAGCTTATATAATTATAAAAAATTAATCCTAGTAGATAATGCTGAGTCTGCTCTCTATGATATTCAACAAGAATTTAAACAACAAGGTTTAGAGAATATCGATGTCATTGTTGCTGATGTGCGCAATAGAACTAGAATAGACCAAATATTCAACCTATACAAACCAAAAATTGTCTTTCACGCAGCAGCATATAAGCACGTTCCTTTGATGGAAAACAATCCTTTTGAAGCTGTTAGTGTAAATATTGGAGGCACTAAAAATGTAGCCGATATAGCCGTAAAGCATAGTGTAGATAAATTCGTGTTAATTTCTACAGATAAAGCTGTAAACCCAACAAACGTCATGGGAGCTACTAAGCGAATAGCCGAACTTTATGTGACTTGTCTCAAAGGAAAAGGTCACACAAAGTTTATTACCACAAGATTCGGAAATGTTTTAGGCTCTAACGGTTCCGTAATACCATTATTTAAAAAGCAAATTGAAAAAGGAGGCCCATTAACTGTTACACACAAGGATATAACACGATATTTTATGACTATCCCAGAAGCATGCCAGCTAGTTATCGAAGCTGCTGCAATGGGTAATGGTGGAGAAATCTATGTTTTTGACATGGGAGAACCTATTAAGATTTTCAATTTAGCTACCAATATGATCATTCTTTCCGGATTGCGCTATCCCGAAGACATTGATATTAAAATTACTGGATTAAGACCTGGCGAGAAAATATATGAAGAACTTTTGGCGGATGGAGAAAATACCAAGAAAACTTATCATGAAAAAATAATGATTGCTAAATCAAGACATGTAGATATCATCAACGTTGAAAAACAGATTAATAAACTTACGACAGTAAATTCTTTAACACAGCCATTAGAAATTGTATCTTCGATAAAATTTTTAATACCTGAATACATTTCTAATAACTCTACTTACGAAGTTTTAGATCAAAAAAAATAAGCCCTTTTTAACCTATAAATTAACTCCAATGAAAATACGTATCCTTATCATTTCAGTATTAGCGATTATTACAGCTAGCTCATGTGCATCAAGAAAAAAAATAGTTTACTTCCAGGATGAACCAATAGAAGAAGGTCAGTTAACAACAGAACCGACTCAATTGACTTATAAGCCGGACGATATATTAACAATAAATGTGTCTGCTCTTGATCCAGATACGGTAAGACCTTTTAATTTACCAACGGTATCAAACAACACTAACGATTTAATTACCGCAAGAAATTCTACACAACAACAAACCTACCTAGTAGATTATAATGGTAATATTGAATTTCCAGTTCTAGGAACCATTAAAGTCGAAGGGCTAACACGTTCTGACTTAACCGCTTTACTTACCGAGCGAATTAAAGTTATGGTAAATGATCCTATTGTTAATGTTAGGTTGGCCAATTTTACCATAACAGTTATCGGTGAGGTTACTAGTCCGGGTACTTTTACCATACAAGACGAAAGTATTACTTTATTAGAGGCTTTAGGTTATGCTAAGGATTTAACTATATTTGGCAAACGAAAAAACGTGTTACTTATTAGAGAAGTCGATGGAAAAAAGAAGTTTGCAAACATTGACTTAACCTCAATAAATACAGTAAACTCCCCTTTTTACTATCTACAACAAAACGACGTTATTTATGTAGAACCCAATAAAGCCAAAGTAAGGTCTTCTACCTTTAACCAAAACAATGGAGTTTTAATCTCGGCTATTGGAACACTGACTACAATCATCGCCGTTTTTTTAGTAAAATAATTTTAGATTTTAATAATAGTCAAAGTTTATGAAAAGCAAGTCTAAATTAGCTAATAACGAATTAAGGCAACAATTAGAATTGATATTGTCTTATTGGAAGGTGATTTCTTTAAGTCTAATCATAGCCATCTTTTTAGCTTATACATTTTTACGATATGAAACACCTAAATATAAAGCTAACGCCACAATTAAAATTAAGGACGACAAACAATCCCAAAAAATACCGAGCCTAGAAGCCTTTACTAGTAAAGGCTTGTTTTCTAATGGGACAAATCAAATTATTGATGAAATTGAGGTTATTCAATCAAGGTCTTTAATGAATAAGGTTATAAAAAAGTTAAATCTTAATATTCAATTTTTTTCGCAAGGTCAGATCAAAGAATTGGAAATTTATAAAAACCCGCCTCTTAAATTAAATTTTTTTGCTAGTGACTCTGTAATTCATAAAGTGGACACTACACTCTATATTAAGGTAGTTTCCCCAACGAAATATTTGATGTTCAAAGATAATGGGAAATCACTATTGGATAGAGACCAGTCTCTAGGTAAGTCCTATAACTTTGGAGATAGAATTAAAACCGGTTTCGGCGACATGGTCATTGTTCCAAATATAGGTAAACATGCGCCAATGGTCGGTAGTAATTTGAGAGTTTCTATCATTCCGGTAAGAAATTTGGTGAACAGTTATCAAGCACGATTAAAAATTTCATCAGAATCCGAATCTAGCATATTAAAACTAGAATTTAGTGACAATATACCTGATAGAGCTATCGATATTTTAAATCAAGTCATTAGAGAATACAACACTGATGTGATTTTAGATAAGGAATCGGTAATTCAGGTCACTTCAGATTTTATTGACAGCAGGCTCCAAGCAGTTTCAAAAGAGTTAAAAGAAGTCGATTTTACAGCAGAACAACTTCAAAAGAACAATAAACTTACAGCTTTAAGTTCTCAAGCAAATTTATATTTGGAAAGTGAAAAAGCAACGGAAAATAAAATCAATACTACGGCCAATACTATAGAACTTATAGGTTATTTAAAGAATGAAATAAGCCAAAAGAATAAAAGCTCAGATTTATTGCCTCCAAATATTATATCTGACGCAAATATTTCCCAAGTAACTAAAACTCATAATGAATTAGTGGCGCAACGTGATAAGCTTCTCAAAAATTCTAGTGAGCAAAATCCTATTGTCATCAACCTTAATAGTCAAATAGATGCTTTAAAAGACAATCTTACTAACTCCTTGGATAATATGGAAAGAACCAGTAAGATAACCTTAAATAATCTAAATAGAGAGGAAGCTAGAATAAGAGGTCAAATATATAGTGCGCCGACAAAAGAAAGACAGTTTAGAAGTATTGAACGTCAACAAGGTATTAAAGAATCCCTTTATCTATATCTTTTACAAAAAAGAGAAGAATCTGCTATAAGTTTAGGAATGTTTTCTCCTAATGCAAAAACTATAGATAAAGGCTATTCTTCTTATAGTCCTATATCTCCAAATACCATGTTAACTTATTTGGGTGCTATGTTATTTGGATTGGCAATACCAATTGGATCTATTTATTTCTTAAGCTTATTAGACAATAAAATTCATAAGAAGGAAGATTTAGTTAAAATTTTAGACATTCCATATTTAGGAGATATACCAAAAACAAACAAGAAAACTAAAATAGTCAAAAAAGTAGATTACTCTCCTAAAGCAGAGGCATTTAGGATTATTAGATCTAATGTAGATTTTATGCTTGGCAAAACACCTGGTGGAGATTCCAAGAAACTTTTTGTGACTTCTACTACAGCTCAAGAAGGAAAGTCGCATACAAGCACCAATCTTGCGATGTCAATTTCTTACTCGGAAAAATCTGTTCTACTACTAGAAACTGATATTAGAATGCCTAAAATAATGGACTATCTAAACAGGAAAGAGAAAGTTGAAAAAGGATTAACAGATTTTATTGCAGACAAATCCATAAAACCACAGGATATAGTAATTAAAAGTGAAGACAATCCTTTTCTAGACGTTGTAGCTTCGGGAACCATACCACCTAATCCTTCTGAATTATTGATGAGTGATAGGTTGATTGAATTATTTGAGTATTTCGATAAAAAATATGATTACATTATTGTAGATACTTCTGCCGTAGGTCTAGTGAGTGATACATTGTTAATCTCTAAATATGCAGACATGTTCATCTATGTCGTAAGTGCAGATAATATTGACAAAAGACAACTGGTTCGAATAGCACAGCCTCTGTATGACGAAAATAGGTTACCAAAAATGGCGTTACTATTAAACGGTGTAAAAACAGGTAGCAAGGGTTATGGTTATGGTTACGGTTATGGCAATCATCCTCAAAAAGTCAAAAAATCTTAATTTTATCCGGATTTAAAATTAAATTAGAAACTTTAACTTAAACCTTGTAGATCAATTTCGCATTGTACTTTTTTTTATGCACCATTGAGTTAAGTATAAGTTTTATGATATAGAGAACCCTAATAAAAAATGTTTTTATTAGGGTTTCCTTTGTGATTATTTTATGAGCTTTTAATAATGTACTTTCAAAAATACAATAATCATGTTTAAATCAATGGTCTAAATAATACTTTAGATATAATAGTCAGTTAACTATAATTTCCGTCGTCGTCTCTCTGCCTTTAATAAAGATAATTCTCTAGTCGTTTGTCCTGAAACAGATGTATTCTCCTCTGCCCTTCTAATGAGATAAGGCATGACATCTTTAACAGGTCCGAACGGAATATACTTAGCTACATTATAACCTTGGGCAGCCAAATTGAAACTTATATGATCGCTCATTCCGTAAAGTTGTCCAAACCACACATTATTATCTTGTTTAGAAATATTATGGGTTTCCATAAGTTCCATGGCCAAATAACAACTGGCTTCATTATGCGTACCAATAAAAACTGAAATGGTATTTAAATTTTTAAGAATATAATTTAAGGTTTCATTAAAATTATCATCCGTAGCTTTCTTGTTTTCGCAAATTGGTGAATCATAACCCTTTTCTAACGCTCTTTCGCGCTCCTTTTCCATATAAGCGCCACGAACGATTTTCATTCCAATTTTAAATCCTTCCGATTTAGCGCGTTGATGTAATTGTTTTAAATAATCTAAACGATCCCAACGGTATAGCTGCAGCGTATTATAGACTATGGTGACATCCTTGTTATAACGACGCATCATTTCCTCCACCAAATCATCAGCAGCATCTTGCATCCAACTTTCTTCGCCGTCAATAAGGACTTCTACATCTTTTTCTTTAGCGAACTTACAAACGGCATCAAATCGATTCTCAATTCTATTCCATTCAGCCATTTCTTCAGATGTCAAGGTAACGCCTTCGGTCTTTTTTTGATACAATTTAAATCGCCCAAAACCTGAAGGTTTAAAAACCACAATTGGCATTGCTTCCCTATCATCGCAGAAACGAATAATTTTTAAGATCTTTTCTAATGCGTTATCAAATTGATTTTCTTCAGCTTTGCCTTCAACCGAATAATCCAAAACTGAACTTACACCTTCGGTATATAATTTATCAATTACAGGTAAACAATCTTCCTCGTTAACACCACCACAAAAATGGTCAAATACGGTTGCACGTATCAATTTCTCTACAGGTAAATGTGCTTTCAACGCAAAATTAGTGGCCGCAGTTCCTATACGAACCAAGGGTTCCGACGAAATCATTTTAAATAAAAAATAAGCACGTTCGAGCTCAGAATCAGACTTTAAAGTAAAAGCCGTACCTGTGTTCTCAAAGAGTGAGCGATCTATCATAGGCTAAATAATATATGCAAATATATTTATTCTGATTGTAGTATTTTCAAAAAAGGAAGTATTTTCACAGCATCAATTAAGATTATATATAATGGATTCCATTTCGACAAAAAATGCCACTGTTTATTTTAATTCTGAAGTCTATTCAGCTCTGAATAACTATTTGAAAACTACAAAACCCTCTAAGATATTTATTCTTGTAGATACCAATACGCATGATTATTGTTTGCCTAAATTCTTAGAACGTGTTGAATCTGGAGATATAGCTGTTGAAGTCATGGAAATACCAAATGGCGAAGAGCATAAAAGCATAGATATTTGCACAGGAGTCTGGGAAGCACTATCAGAATATAACGCAGATCGAAAGAGTTTATTAATCAATTTAGGTGGCGGTGTTGTCACGGATTTAGGCGGATTTGTAGCTAGTACTTATATGCGTGGCATTCCCTATATAAATATCCCAACTTCACTGTTAGCTATGGTTGATGCTTCCGTAGGTGGGAAAACAGGGGTTGATTTAGGAGCCTTGAAAAATCAGATTGGCGTTATTAACGAAGGCAAAATAGTGGGTATTGACACCTCTTTTTTAGATACACTTCCGCAAAACGAAATGGTTTCTGGCTTTGCTGAAATGCTAAAACACGGCTTAATCTACAATAAGGAATATTGGAATATTTTAACGCACCTAGAAAATTTAGACATTTCGGATTTGGACCGTTTAATTTATGATTCTGTCATTATTAAGAATAAAGTGGTAACAGAAGATCCTGAGGAACAAGGTTTAAGAAAAATATTGAATTTCGGACATACTCTAGGTCATGCCATAGAAAGTCATTTCTTAGAAAATGCAGATAAGACGCCTCTCCTTCATGGCGAAGCGATTGCGATTGGAATGCTATTAGAAACTTATTTATCTACCAAAATATGTGGTCTGAGCCAAGAGGAATTAGACATAATCCATACAGGTATTTTGAAAACGTTCTCTAAAGTAGAAATAACCGAACAAGACCAAAAAGTCATTATAGATTTATTACAATACGACAAAAAGAACAGTCATGGCGTTGTAAACTTTGTGTTGCTTGAAGCTATAGGTAAACCAAAATTAGACTGTGTAGTCAGCAATGCGCTTATACTTAAAGCTTTTGAATATTATGGGAGTTAGATATAACGTTCCTTAATAATTTGAATATGATGGTTCTCATGACCAATAGTGATATAACCAAGCACTCTTACTGAAAAAGCGGCACCACTAGCCTCTCCTATTTGAAGCAAGGTGGAAGCTTCGAAACTATTAAATAATGCAATTGTTGCTTGTCGTACAGCTTTGTATTCTTCAATAAGATTTTCTAAGGTTCGTTTAACTGCATATCCATTCGCCACATAATCATCTTGTTCAAAACCCACCATTGGACTTTTATCTCGCCTAGCAATTCGTAAAGCTCTATAAGCAAAAATGCGTTCTGTATCTATGATATGAAGTAAAATATCCTTCACTGTCCACTTTCCTTCAGCATAGGCATAATTTTGTTTTTCTTCCGGAATATCAGAAAAAAACGATACTAAGACATTTAAATTTTCCTTTAATCCTTCAACAATAGGTCCATCTGTATTTGCCTTTTCCAGATAGGTTTTATAGTAAGAATGGTATTCTTTTGCTTCAATGGGATTCGAGTTCATAACATAAACGTAAAAAAAAAGCCCTATGTCTAAATATCATAGGGCTTTTAGGAATATTGTTTTATTTAATCTAATTCATTAAAAATAGTATGCATCAAACGTTTTTTATCATTCAGACTTTCTTCCAAGGAAATCATGGTTTCAGTTCTATAAACGCCATCAATATCATCTAACATGAAAATAATCTCTTTAGCATGCATGGTATTCTTTGCTCTAATTTTACAGAAAATATTAAATTTTCCTGTGGTAATATGTGCAACAGTTACATAAGGAATATCGTAAATGCGCTCTAGAACAAATTTTGTTTGTGATGTATTCTGGAGGTAAACGCCAACATAAGCAATAAACGAATAATCGAGTTTTTGATAATCTAATGTCAATGAAGAACCTTTTATAATACCTGCTTCTTCCATTTTCTTTACGCGAACATGGACTGTACCAGCAGAAATCAATAATTTCTTTGCAATATCGGTAAATGGAATTCTAGTATTATCGATAAGCATATCGAGTATTTGGTGGTCAACTTCGTCTAATTTAAATTTAGCCATATTTTATACAATCTTTAAAGTAAAGACAAAAATAGAACATTTAATTTAGGAATTCTATATTATATTTGAATTATTTTAAGGTTTTAGTGATATTTTCTCATTATTCAATAATACGAAATCGATTTCGCCACCTATTATTAAATCAGAATTTTCTTCAGTTTTTAACAATTTACCTTTTGCATCGATTTCTTTATGACCAAATTTATTCTTCAATTTTTCAATAGCTTCAACAATCGGCACAAAATGTAATTTGCTATTAATCAGTGTTTCTTTAAATTGAATCGCGATATCAACAAGCTCATTCTCCATATTGTCTTGCTTAGCATTTCGTATAATGATATCATAAAAACACTTTGCATTTTCAGGAATGTTAAAATAAGTATCATAGTTCTCATTCCTGACGCCGTTAGTTATAACATCGAGACCTTTTAAAATTGCAATGAACATTAAACGTCTTACGGCTTCCCTTGCATAATCATTAGCATAATGACCCGCTTCATATAAAATAGTTGGCACACCAAAATTCTGAAAGGTATCTCCAACACAATTAAGATTGAAACCATCATCATAGCGACCAATACCGTTTGGAATTTCGGGTTGTAATAAATTATTGATCTCTACGATAATAGACATGGCGGTTTTCCTGTTCGTAGTTATAGAGCGCGCTTCATCTTGTGAAGGCGACAAAAACGAAAGTGTAGCTACATTATTGGTTTCTCCAGCACTAAAAATGGTGCGTTGTCCATGAAGATTAAAACAAAAATCAGGTTTAAAGTCCTTATAAACTTGTCGTAATAATCTACTTTCTGGTTGCGACAAGTCTTGCGCATCCCTATTTAAATCAACCAGATTGGCATTTAAGCGTGAATATTTTTCTGCACCATCTGGATTTAATATTGGAATAACAACCAAAGTACAACGCTCTAAAATATCTTTTGACAGTTTGTGCTCGGTTTCAAACAGATTAAAACAATCAAAAAGGGCTTTTGTCGATGTGGATTCGTTGCCATGCATTTGTGACCATAATAAGATGTTGATTGGTCCATGGCCATATGTCAAACTATATATTGGTCGTTTTTCAACCGAATATCCGAGCGTTGAAATTCTCGAATGCGGTAATTTTTCCAAGCACTTTTCAATGTGGGAATTTGTTATATATCGACCAAATAATTCAGGATTCTTTACAGCAGGAAATATAGTATTTAACAACTCTAAATTCATAAGACTTTTTTAGTGGTTACAAATGTAATCATTTGAAAATTTACATTTGTAAACAGTGTAAACTCACAAAATAGTTACAATATTAAACAAATAGTGTTTCGTTCATAAGTAGGTTTCAATCACATAATACAAATAATAGAATTGAAAATATATTTATAGTATATAAATCATATTATCAGTCTCTTAAATAGATATATTAAAGTATATGTTTAATACTAAAATTTAAAACGAACAATCTTTGATAAAAATACAAATACTATTCGTTACATTTGTAACGTTAAATACTGAAATCGTAAGTTTACAATGATAAACTCTGCTGAATTTACAGACCGACTACAAAAAGTCATTGATTTCTACGGTGAAACCGCTTCAAGTTTTGCCGAAAAAATTGGTGTGCAACGCTCAAGTATTTCACATATTTTGTCGGGCAGGAATAAGCCAAGTTTAGACTTTGTAATGAAGGTGCTACACGCCTATCCAGAAGTAGAATTATATTGGCTGATGAATGGCAAAGGCAATTTTCCGAGCAAACAAAAAATTTCAGAATCACCTAATTCCAATCTTCCAAAAGCTAGCGCAAATGCAAAGCTTCCTATTGGCGTTTCGAATTCCCATAGCAATACCGATTCAGAAATCGATAAAATAGTCATCTTTTACAAAGACGGCACATTTAAAAGTTACACACCTTAATTTACATTTCAACACAAAAGTTTAAACGAGTTGATTACCTTTGCTAAAAGACTAAAATGAAAGTATTTTCAGCACTTCTATTATTGGTATTATTAACAAACTGTTACTCTATAGAGCGCAACTGTACCGATTTTAAGACAGGAACTTTTGAGTTTACTTATACCATTGATGGCATTGAGCAAACTTCACGTTTTAAACGCACCGAGAAATTTAATATCGATTACCGGGAAGGAGAAGCAGATTCTTCCTCTGTTCGATGGATAAACGATTGTGAATTCGTGCTTAAAAAATTGCAACCCACAAGTAACTCTGAAAAAGATGCTATTCACATGAAAATATTGTCTACAACAGAAGACTCATACACATTTGAATATAAGCTTGCCGTAAAACGACCAAACAAACCCTTGAACGTTGAAAAAGGCGTAGCGTTTAAAATAAATTAAGTCTTTAAAGACTGAAAATTTACAGTTTCAAAAATTACAAATAGTTATTGCGCTAAAAAATTAATTATATAGAGTATAAATGACCTAATTAATCATTTAATTTTATAATGTCTATCGCAAAAATTATTAGTTAGACCAACTATTTTTTTTGACAAGTAAACGCTTAACTATTTAATTGACTATTAACCATGCTCGATTTTCTTCTCACTTCCGAAGCCATAATGGCATTGATCACATTAACCTTTTTAGAGATTATATTGGGTATAGACAATATCGTTTTCATTTCTATTGCAGCTAACAAGCTACCAGAGCATCAACGCAGCAAAGCCACTAATATTGGACTTTTGCTTGCAATGTTACAACGTATCATTCTGCTGTTCTTTGTATCTTTCCTGGTTGGACTAAGCGAACCTTTTTATACAATTAATACGAGCTGGCTATCGATAGGCATTAGCTGGCAGGCCATTATATTATTTGCAGGTGGTTTATTTTTGATCTATAAAAGTACCTCTGAGATTCGAGAAAAAGTAGAACATCCCTCTCATGACGAAGACCAAGTTAAGTCCAAACGCATAAAATCACTCAGCAACGCTATTGTACAAATAATTATTATCGATTTTATTTTTTCAATAGACTCTATTCTAACTGCGGTAGGAATGACCAATGGACTGCATCCAAACCACAACTACACCTTAGTTTTAATGATTATTGCAGTTATGATCTCTATTGGAATTATGATTGGTTTTGCGAACCCAATTAGAAAATTTATAGAAAAACATCCAAGTATTCAGATTTTAGGCTTAGCATTTTTAATTCTTATTGGCTTTATGCTTATTACAGAAGCGGCTCACTTATCAGAAACAGAATTCTTTGGTAAAACCGTTGGCGCTATACCAAAAGGATACTTGTATTTTGCTATAGCATTTTCACTTTTTGTAGAGTTTCTAAATTTTAAAGCCATTAAAAAGCAAAAAACATAAAAACCGATTTAATAGCAAGATTAAGGCGGTAGAACGTTAATTTATTCCACTTAACTAAAAATATGAGTTTTTTTAGGTTACGCAATTTGGGTTTCACTATATTTCGACAAAATTAACCTGTTTTTTAAAAAGGACCCAAATCTATAAAACTCTCAGTTAATGCTATTTAATTCAATAGACTTTGCAGTATTCCTACCTGTTGTTTTTATTTTGTATTGGTTTTTTTGCCAAAAGAATCTAAAGCTTCAGAACTTGCTCATCGTAGTGGCAAGTTATGTGTTTTACGGTTGGTGGGATTGGCGCTTTTTGTCGCTTATCATTTTCAGCACCATCGTAGATTACTCCATTGGAGTTGCACTTTCAAAGGGTGGCAGCCATAAAAAGCGTAAACTTCTTTTATGGGTTAGTATCCTCGTAAACCTTGGATTCCTTGGGTTTTTCAAATATTACAACTTCTTTTTAGACAATTTAATTACGGCATTCACATTTTTTGGAACCGAATTACAGGCCAGTTCATTAAAAATTATATTACCAGTTGGAATAAGCTTCTATACATTTCAAACTTTAAGTTATACCATAGATGTGTACAGGGAAAAATTGACTCCTACCAAGAATTTTATAGCATTTTCTGCTTTTGTTAGTTTCTTCCCTCAGTTAGTTGCTGGACCGATTGAACGCGCCACAAACTTATTACCTCAATTTTATACTAAGCGCAAATTTGAATACAGTAAGGCTGTAGACGGATTGCGTCAGATCCTTTGGGGCATGTTCAAAAAGGTGGTTATTGCCGATAACTGTGCCGAATTTGCAAATGAATTTTTTAATAACCACACTGAATATGGCGGAAGCGGGCTATTACTGGGCGCTTTATTCTTTACATTCCAGATTTATGGGGATTTTTCTGGTTATTCGGATATCGCTATCGGAACATCTCGATTATTTGGATTTGACTTAAAACAAAATTTCGCTTTTCCTTATTTTTCGAGGGACATTGCTGAATTTTGGAGACGTTGGCACATATCATTATCGACCTGGTTTAGAGACTACCTCTATATTCCTTTAGGAGGAAGTAAAGGTGGTACAGCCATGAAAGTTCGCAACACGTTTATAATATTTATTGTGAGTGGGTTTTGGCATGGTTCCAATTGGACTTTTATTGTTTGGGGAGCTTTGAATGCCATTTATTTTCTACCGCTATTATTAGCAAAAAAGAACAGATCAAATATTGGGGCTGTCGCAGAAGGCCGATTCTTACCTTCGATAAAGGACATTATAAACATTGGCTCCACTTTTTTGTTGACTGTTCTCGCTTGGGTGTTTTTCAGGGCAGATTCCGTCAATCATGCTATAGAATATTTAATTGGTATTTTCTCGAAAAGCTTATTTTCAATACCAGAGTTCGAAAATAGAACACATGCTATTGAGGTCTTAATACTCATAGGTTTTCTATTGCTGATAGAGTGGCTAGGAAGAGAGTCCCAATATGGTATAGAGAAATTAGGACTACATTGGAATAGAAACATAAGAATGGCTTTTTATTTGGGCATTGTATGTTTAATATTCTTATTTATTGGCAAGGAACAAGAATTCATTTATTTCCAGTTTTAGTATGAAGGGTTTTATCAAAAAAATAATCATCTTTTCAGTTTTAGCTATATTAGTGGTAATAGCCATAGTAATAGGTTCTAATTATATAGTAAAAACCCAATCGCGTTTTGACATTAGTAAAGATATATCAACATTAGTACTCGGTCATTCACATTCGCAGTGCTCTATAAATGATTCTATTCTTCACAATAGCATTAATCTATCAGCTTCTGGCGAATCGTATTTTTACAACTACCAAAAATTAAAAAAAGTTGTAAAAGCGAACGGTTACATAAAAAAGGTATTCATAGAATTTGCCAATAACCATGTCGATAGTGTTATGGACGACTGGACTTGGGGATATGAGAAAATGTCTTATTACCTTCCATACTACAGTCCCTATATGGATTTTGAAGATTTTAATCTATTATTCGAGCACAATTCTACCGATCTTCTCGCTAGTTATTCAATAGCTACCCGCAAACATTTGTACCGCATACTTGGAGGCAATTTTGATTTGATAGATGACATTGGCGGCTTTTTGGGCTCAAAACATAGCAAAGTTGATGAATTGATTGCCAAGAATAATTTTAATTCTTCCATATCCAAAAGTCATACGCTTTCTGAAACCAATCTTAATTATTTAAGAAAAATGATTGAGTTTTGTAGAGAAAATAATGTGCGTGTTTTTCTTATAAGAAGCCCTCAGCATCCATTATATGCAGACTTGAGCAATGAAGCCATATATCAAAATGTGAAGCACACCAGATTCAATGATGTTGATTTATTGGATTTCGATGCTATGCAATTTCCTAATAAGTATTATTTGGATTTGCATCATTTAAACTATAAAGGCGCTAATCAATTTACCACACTATTCAATGATTTGCTTAAATCCAACCTTCTAAATGCAGACGATAAGCAAGCCATTATAGATGCACGTATTAAAGATTTCAATACAAAACAGATTAAACCCAACTTTTAAAATAAGGTGACTTGACCTTTATCATCAATATCTAAATCATCATCATCGCTTTTATTTTCAGAAGCTTTAGTTGGCGTTTTTTTTTCAGAATCTGAATCCTTTTCATTTGAATTTTTAACTGTTTCTTCATCCACTACTTCTAAATCATCAGCGTGTATTTCTTCGGGTGCTTCATAAGGTAAGGAAGCCAACAAACTTACTTGATTAATTTTTTCTTTAGTCAATTGATTTCCAAGCGCATTAATCCCTTTTACTGAAATGAATTCTTCAAGATTAACTTCCATATTATCTTTACGATCCTTACCTCGTTCTTTTTTGAATTCAACCTCTGCCATTGGTCGCCAATCTGTAGAAACAATTTCCAATTGCGAATCGGCATGGTCCGAGATAAAATACTCTTCTTTACCTTCTTGTTCTATTAAAAAACGCTTGACGTAGTAACGCTCTTTTTCGCCATCGTAATAGATGGCAGAAATAGGTTTTTTAGGAATCCATTTTTCCAAGACAATCATATCACTGTCAAAATGGGTGGTCAATTCTGGAATAATGGTTTTTGCCATTCCAGATTGATTAATAATAAGAAGCCTGTCTTCGCCTCTAAACTCACCTATCAACTCACCTCTTTCATCAACATTAAGTCGCTGAACAGCATCATCGAACCAAATTTTCCGAGGCTTTAAGGTTGAAACTCCTTTTTCTTTTAACTCCACACGTTTAATGGCATGCTTAGTAACACGATTACCTTTTGAAGACCTCCCTTTTATAAGAATATCTGAAAAGTCCAGATCCCACTTTAATTTTTTGATACTACCTACCTGGCGCAACATAATAGTAACGACTTCAGCCTCTCCATTTGGATTGGCCGAAAAATACCAAACCTCAGAACCTTTGTTTCCATTGGCTAAATCATATTCACGATCCCTAGTCATACTGGTTACTGCAAAACGTTTTACATATGATGGTCCTTTTTTACCGTCGCGATAAATCATGTTATAAATGGTACGCTTATCTTTTTTCTTAAATACAGCGACATGGATAATATTTTTCCCAACAAAGATTTTAGAATCCACTTTAGAAACCATCATTTTACCTTCTTTTGTAAATACAATGATGTCATCGATATCACTACAATCACAAACGTATTCATCACGTTTTAAAGATGTGCCCACAAAACCTTCAGCTCTGTTAACGTAAAGCTTCGTGTTTCTAATGACCACTTTTGTAGCATCAACATCTTCAAAAATTCGTATTTCAGTTTTGCGCTCCTTACCTTCTCCGTATTCTATTTTAAGTCTTTCAAAATACGCTATAGCATAGTCGATTAGATGCGCTAAGTGATGTTTTACTTCAGCAATTTGATCTTCTAAAGCATCTATTTTTTGTTGTGCTTTATCAATATCGAATTTGGAAATACGCTTAATTCTAATTTCTGTCAAACGTGTAATGTCTTCAACTGTAATGGCGCGTTTCAAATGTGTGATATGTGGTTGAAGCCCTTTGTCAATAGCATTGATCACACCTTCCCAAGTTTCTTCTTCCTCAATATCGCGATAGATGCGTTTTTCAATGAAGATACGTTCCAAGGATGCAAAATGCCATTGTTCGTGAAATTCTCCCAATCTTATTTCCAATTCTTGCTTTAAAAGCTGAACTGTATTATCGGTGGAACGACGTAACATCTCTGTAACACCAACAAAATATGGCTTGTTGTCTTCAATAACACAACCTAGTGGCGAAATGGAGGTTTCACAATTGGTAAATGCGTAAAGTGCATCAATGGTTTTGTCTGGCGATAATCCTGAAGGTAAATGAATTAAAATCTCAACTTCAGCAGCTGTATTATCTTCAATTTTCTTGATCTTAATTTTACCTTTATCATTTGCCTTTAAGATCGAATCTATAAGTGAAGACGTCGTTGTTCCAAAAGGAATTTCAGTAATTGCCAAGGTGTTTTTATCTTGTTGCGCAATTTTTGCACGAACCCTAACCTTTCCGCCGCGCATGCCATCATTATAGTTGGTAAAGTCTGCTATTCCAGCGGTTGGGAAATCCGGTAAAATTGTAAAACGCTTCCCTTTAAGGTGTTTTACGGAAGCGTCAATTAGTTCAATAAAATTATGAGGTAATATTTTTGTGGATAAACCAACAGCAATTCCTTCGCCGCCTTGTGCCAAAAGCAAAGGAAACATCACTGGTAAATTTATAGGTTCTTTTCGCCTGCCATCATAAGATGCTTGCCATTCCGTAATTTTTGGATTATAAACAACATCTAAAGCAAATTTTGAAAGTCGTGCTTCAATATAACGCGATGCAGCAGCACGATCGCCTGTTAATATATTTCCCCAGTTTCCTTGGGTATCTATCAACAAATCTTTCTGACCGATTTGAACCATCGCATCTGCAATACTTGCATCACCATGCGGATGATATTGCATAGTGTGACCAACAATGTTTGCTACTTTATTGTAGCGTCCATCATCCAAATCTTTTATGGAATGCATAATCCGACGTTGCACAGGTTTAAAACCGTCTTCAATGGCTGGTACAGCACGTTCCAAGATTACATAAGAGGCGTAATCCAAGAACCATTCTTTGTACATTCCGGTAACCTTGGTTATCGTTTCCTGATTACCACTATCTTCATTTAACAACTCCTCATGTTCTTCTGCCATGTATGCTTATTTATTTTCTTTTATAATCTTTCTTAAAGATTGCTTGACGTACCTTAATTTTTTCCGCTTTAAAAGGGTGATATTAAATCGCTTTTTGGAAAGTTTTCCCTCGCTGTTTTTAATGGTAACGATCAAAATTTTATATACCAATAATTTGCGGATTTTAAAACCGACTAAATTATGTTTATCTATTTCAACTTTTTCTTCTCTATAATTGAGATAATCCGTCAGTATTAAACCACTATTGGTTATCACCAGTTTTGAACCATCACTATCATATTCAAAATATCTGGCCACAAAATGAACAGCAACAACTGCAAGTGCCAAGCCAATAATTACATACAATGAACTCCCCTCGAAAATTCGAAACGATTTGAATACCGTTGTCAACAAAATAGCCGCTACCACCAATAAAAAATAAATAGAAATTATGGTGCTCTTGATATTTCTGTTATCTGTTCTCATATGGATTCTTCAACCACATCTAATTCAACTTTAAGATTGTCAATAATAAACTCTTGACGTGTCGGTGTATTTTTTCCCATATAGAAAGACAATAACTCCTCAATGGACATGTCCTTATCTAACATCACAGGATCCAAACGCATATCTTCCCCAATAAAATGCACAAATTCATCAGGCGAAATCTCACCTAAACCTTTGAATCGGGTAATTTCGGGTTTTGGCTTTAGTTTTTCCAAAGCCTCTCTGCGTTCCTCTTCAGAATAACAATAAATGGTCTCCTTTTTATTTCGGACCCTAAATAAAGGTGTCTGCAGAATATATAAATGCCCTTCTTTAATCACCTCCGGAAAGAATTGTAGAAAAAATGTAATCAACAATAATCGAATATGCATACCATCAACATCAGCATCTGTGGCAATAACGACATTGTTATATCGTAAATCTTCAAGGGATTCTTCAATATTTAAAGCGGCTTGAAGCAGATTGAATTCTTCATTTTCATAAACAATCTTTTTACTTAAACCATAACAATTCAAAGGCTTTCCTTTTAAACTAAAAACAGCTTGTGTATTGACATCCCGAGACTTTGTGATACTACCGGAAGCTGAATCTCCCTCAGTAATAAACAAAGTAGTATCTAAGTAACGTTCATTTTTAGTATCGCCAAAATGCACTCGGCAGTCGCGCAGTTTCTTATTGTGAAGACTGGCTTTCTTGGCTCTGTCTTTTGCTAATTTTCGTATGCCTGATAATTCTTTACGTTCACGTTCGGCTTGAAGAATTTTCCGTTGGATTTTTTCTGCTGTATCTGGATTTTTATGTAAAAAATTGTCAAGATATTTTTTTACAAAATCATTAATATAAGTTCTTACCGTCGGCAAATCGCCTCCCATATCCGTTGAACCTAATTTGGTTTTGGTCTGACTTTCAAAGACAGGTTCCATAACTTTGATGGCAATGGCAGAAACGACCGATTTTCTTACATCAGAAGCATCATAGTTTTTACCATAAAATTCCCGAATCGTCTTAACCAAAGATTCCCTGAAAGCGGCTAAATGCGTTCCGCCCTGAGTGGTGTTTTGACCATTGACAAAGGAATGGTATTCTTCGCTATATTGTGTTTTACTATGCGTAATGGCAACTTCAATATCATCACCTTTAAGATGTATAATGGGATACAGCATATCGGATTCATTGATATTTTCAGATAATAAATCCTTTAAACCATTTTCACTAAAATATTTTTCGCCATTAAAAACTATGGTTAATCCTGGATTTAAATAGACATAATTTTTAAGCATTTTAACGATGTATTCGTTTCTATACTTATAATTTTTGAAAATGACTTCATCTGGAACAAAAGACACCTTGGTTCCTTTTCGTCGAGATGTGTCATCCAATAACTCTTCATTGGTAAGATTTCCTTGTTCAAATTCAGCTGAAGCCGATTTATTATCTCTTGTAGATTCCACTCTAAAATACGAGGACAAGGCATTGACTGCCTTTGTACCCACACCATTTAAACCTACCGATTTTTTAAAGGCTTTGGAGTCGTACTTTCCGCCTGTATTCATCTTGGATACGACATCGACCACTTTTCCCAGAGGAATTCCACGACCGTAATCCCGAACAATAACCCGTTCGCCATGTACAGAGATTTCAATGGTCTTGCCAGCTCCCATGACGTATTCATCAATAGAGTTATCCAGAACTTCTTTTAAAAGAATATAAATGCCATCATCTGGAGAAGATCCATCACCTAATTTCCCGATATACATTCCTGGTCGCATTCGGATGTGTTCTTTCCAATCGAGTGAACGTATATTATCTTCGGTATAGTTAGACTGTTCTGACATAAAAATAGATGAGATTATTGCTGAAAGGCTAATATAAGACTATAGCTTAAAAAATGAAATATGCTTTGAACAAAGTAATTAACAATAGCACTTAATAACTGCCTTAAAACCCTAAACAGTGTAAAAGCGTTAATATCTATCGCTTTTGGACACTTATTATTCTACCTAATCGATAATTTTGCCAAAAAAATATACATGAAAATTATAATTGCCTCTCTTTTTATAACTTTATTGAACCTACCGAGTTTAGCACAGCAAAAATCCACATCGCCATACGAGTGGAAATGGAAACGCGATGGTATTTGGACAGCAGCTGGATTAGGAGCCAGTTACTATGGACTATCCCTTATTAGAAACAAAGACGATCTTACTCCAGCCGAATTGCAAAGCGTGATGGAAAAACAAGATGATATTAATTTTATAGACCGTTGGGTCGCAGGAAATAATTCAGACAATGCAAGAAGCATAAGTGATATTCCTTTTGCACTATCTTTTGCAGCCCCTTTTGCACTTTTATTCGATGATGAAGTGAATGACCATACGGCTCAAGTTCTCGGCATTTATCTAGAAAGTATGGCGACAACTGGTGCATTGTATACTATAACAGCAGGATTGGCCAATAGATCCAGACCTTATGTTTATAATACTGAAAACTCAGACTTTAGGAGACTTTCCAAAAATGGGCAACGTTCTTTTTATTCAGGTCATGTGGCTGCAACGGCAACAGCAACATTTTTTTCGGCGAAGGCATTTCAAGATTTTAATCCGGATTCTGCTGGCATTCCTTATGTTTGGGCAGGCGCTGCTATTTTGCCAGCAGCCGTTGGTTATTTAAGACTACAAGCTGGAGAACACTTTTTAACTGATGTACTCTTGGGCTATGGGTTAGGTGCTCTGGCTGGTTATTACATTCCTGAATTACATAAGCGAAAAGATGAGATGAATTTAGGACTGACTCCTGTTATGGGCAGAACACGTTTTGGAGACACTTACCAAGCGCTAAGTTTGAATTATACGTTTTAACAATGTTGTTTTATAAAAGACGATAAATCGCTTACTGAAACAAGTTCAGCACAAGTCGCTTATAGAATCAAGAGCATAGACCAAGTTTTAACTGGCTGAAAAACAGGATTAAAATCATTATTCAATTTTTGTTCTTCATGAATTGTAAAAATATTAAAGCATCTTAAGTTCAATATACTTAAAACCCAACAAAACAAAATCTTAAAGAAATATTGAAAATTTCAACAGGACACTACGTGTTTTAAGACTATTGTTTCTTACTTTTTGAAACCAATAGAATTCCTGAAATAACAATTAAAGTTCCTAAAACCTGAAGCATCGTAAGACTTTCATTTAAAAAAATTACTGCCAGAACAATGGTAGAAATCGGACCAATACCTGCTATAACGGCGAAATTTGAAGAATTGATTAATTTGATGGACATTGACACCAAAAATGAAGGAATTACAGTAGCAAAAACCGCAATGGCCAAGCCTAACATATAAACCTGCCAAGGAAAATTGAAAATATCGTTTTTTGCAACCATTCCGAAATGAATAAATACGCAGACACAAGATACCAACATGGCATAAGCTGTAAATCGCATGACGCCGAATTTAGGAATTAACCAGCCGCTTCCCACTAAGTACGAGGCATAAGTTATAGCACTAAGCAACACAAAAAAGCCGCCTAAAAATGCTTTATTACCAGAGATTGACACTTCACTACCAAATGTGATAAGAATTCCAATGTAGGTTATCAATATAGCTAATTTCTGTACGGCAGTTATCGGTTTTTTAAGAAACCATTTATTGAACACTAACACAATGGTTGGATAAATAAAAAGAATAATGCGTTCTAAACTCGCTTTGATAAATGTTAAACCCACAAAATCAAAATAGCTCGCCAAATAATAACCAACGAACCCAAAAAACACCAACCATAGATAATCCTTAGGTTGCGTTGTGTCTTTCTCTTCGTTTCTGTAGAAATAAGCTATGGCTATATAAAATGGAAACGCAAACAACATTCTTAACAACAAAATACTAATTGCATCAATTTCGTAGCGATACGCTAATTTTACCATTACGGCTTTTGAAGAAAATAAGACAATGCCTAAAATGCCTATTAAAATCCCGTAAACGAACGTTGGCTTCGATTTCATGTTGTGAAAATAAGCAGATTCGTTTTAAAATAGATTGAAATTTTTAGGAATTACGATGTTCAAGTGTGGTGATTTCCTCAGCTTTAAGTCGTAAGTAGTCGTTTCTTACGGTCAGTAACTTTTTCATGTACCGTTCAAGAAAAAGAAAATTTACGAATCGTCCCAAAATTCCAAAAGGCGACTGAAAATGAAATATATCAACCATTAAGGTTTGATCATTCTGATTCTTAAAAATATGTTCATGCTTAAATGACTTGAACGCACCTGATACCATTTCGTCAACAAAATAAGTTGGAGATTCAAATTCAGTAATCTTTGAGGTAAGTTTTTGCTTAATACCAAAATGAGTCGCTTCCCAAGTCACCGTTTCATTCAGTCCTATTAATCCTGACGTTTTACCTGCAATAGCTTTTTCTTTAGAATGAATTAAAGACGCTTGGTGGAAATCGATATTACGTGCTAAATCAAAACAGGTTTTTATATCTGCCTTGATTAGGGTTTTGATTACGATTTTTGGCATTTTATTTTAAATATGAGATTGCCACCTCCTTCGTCACTTCGACAGCGCTCAGTGTGACAACTCGCAATTAAAGCGTGTGTCTTTATTCTTGATTCTTGATTCTATTTGCAACGCGGTATTGATTCTATTTACACATTAAACAAGAAATGCATCACATCACCATCCTTAACTACATAGTTCTTCCCTTCTACTCGCATTTTTCCAGCTTCTTTTACTTTGGCTTCGCTTCCATATTGCACGTAATCATCGTAAGCAATAACCTCTGCTCTAATAAATCCTTTTTCAAAATCAGTATGAATTACGCCTGCCGCTTGAGGTCCTGTGGCACCAACATTTACTGTCCATGCTCTTACTTCTTTAACGCCTGCGGTAAAATAGGTTTGTTGGTTTAATAACTTATAAGCTGATCTGATTAATTTTGCCGAGCCTGGTTCCTCCAATCCAATATCTGCCAAGAACATTTGGCGCTCTTCGTAATCATCCAATTCATTGATATCGGCTTCTGTACCAACTGCCAAAACCAACACTTCTGCGTTTTCGTCTTTAACAGCGTCACGCACTTTTTCTACATAGTCATTTCCAGTTGTTGCCGCACCTTCATCGACATTACAAACATACATAACTGGTTTGTCCGTAATAAACTGCGATGGTTTTACATAATCTTCATAATCTTCTTCTGAAAATTCCAAAGCTCTTACCGAAATCCCTGCCTCTAAGTTTTCTTTTATTTTTAAAAGAATGGCTTCCTCTTTCTGTGCTTCCTTATTACCGGTTTTGGCAGCACGCTTAACTTTGTCTAACTTCTTTTCAGTCGTTTCCAAATCTTTAAGCTGCAATTCCATATCAATAGTTTCCTTATCTCTAATAGGGTTTATAGAACCATCAACATGTACAATGTTCTCATTATCAAAACAACGCAACACATGCAAAATAGCATCGGTTTCCCTAATATTAGCCAAGAATTGATTTCCTAAACCTTCACCTTTAGAAGCGCCTTTTACCAAACCTGCAATATCCACAATCTCTACCGTTGCTGGCATCACACGTTCTGGTTTTACCAATTCCTCTAATTTCTGCAATCTTGGATCTGGTACATTGACCACTCCAATATTAGGTTCTATAGTACAAAACGGAAAGTTGGCACTTTGCGCTTTAGCATTGGATAAACAGTTAAATAAGGTTGACTTTCCTACGTTTGGTAATCCTACGATTCCTGCTTTCATATCTATTTCCCGCGAACGCGGGAATCTTTTTAATTAAACTTAATTCCTCTTTTTTTAAGAGAGTGCAAATGTAGGGAATTAGTGGAATAGTTGAATTATATTTTTTTGGAATAATCAATACCATACATTGTGACGCTCATAGTGTTTTTGCGTGTAAGCACCTAATTTAGCAAATACAAACCGAATAGTGTCTAACTTTTTGGGTGCAGTTCAAAATCCGCGAGTCCCGATAGCTATCGGGATTCGTAAGTAGGCTAGAAACTAGCAAATAATTTTATACGGTGTTGTACAACGTTATTAATCACAATATATATTCAAGAATTCATAAATTCCACTTTTAAGACTTTTACGAAGATTCCCTTTTTTAGTACCGTGAACATAAGTCGTATTTGTTCCAGTTGTTTTAATCTCTTTATCTTCAAATTTAAAATTCAGCTCAGTAGTCATTATCGCATCTGTAGTTCTAAAATCCCATATTATTTTCTCAATTCTAACTTCTACTTTAAGAACAGAATCAGATGGGAAACCAAGAGTTTGAGTCGCTTTTAATTCCGTATTCATATTTTCATTCAATTCATTTACAGCTCTAATAAATGTAAGTTCGTAGTTAGGAATTTTTGATTCGCCAATACTTGGACCTACTTTTTCGATTTTAACAGCATTACTTTGTTTGTCAAAAATGAATTCAATAGGTTTAGTGCATTCTAATGTAGAAGCGAGTTTATTAATTTCTTTATGCGATTTACAATTAAGCATCACAATGGATGAAATCAGTATTATATTCAAGAGTTTAATTTTCAATTTGAAGCGTTTTTTAATGTTGTACAACGGTTTTGTGTGGTTAGTTGCGTGTTTAAGCAACTAATTTAGTAAACAAAAACGAACGCGAGAAAATTCCGAAGGAATTTTCCAAATAAGCACTTGCCAAAGCAATTAATTATACACGGCTTAAGTTTACAATTCATTAAATTAGAGCATAAATCAGAAAAGACAAAAGAGAGGAATAAGGTTAATATACACGCAGAGACTTTAGATCTCGTCAACATTGAAAATCCCCTCTCTTTTCTACACAGATTTCGTACATCCCGATAACTATCGGGACTATGAGGCCTTTTGGACCTCGATTTCAAGTCGTTGAAACTCGCGTAGATTGTCCTTTCATAAAAACATTTTCTTATGAATAAAGATATTAAATATTTTGGGATTGACATCAGTCATTTGGTTTTTGATGTTACAGACTCTGATGGTAATTATCATCAGTTCAAGAACAAATTATCGGGCTTTAAGAAGTTTGCAAAACTCTTGAATTCGAACAGCCATTGTGTGAAGGAAGCTACAGGTTATAACCATTATCAGTTAGCATACTATTTACTCGAAAATGGTATAAATGTATCTGTAGAAAATCCATTGTCTGTAAAACGATTTATCCAGATGAGGCTGTCCAAGATCAAAACGGACAAGAGCGATTCCAAACTTATATGTGCTTATGCTGAGCAAGTAGAATTAAAGCTTCGGAAAGGCAATTCCAAGAATGAGATAGAATGTCTCCAAATCGTCAGAACCCTTTCTGTGTATACAAAACAAAGTACTATGCTAAAAAACAAAATACACGGTGAAGCTGTTTTGGGCAATCCAAGTAAGATTGTTGTAACGTCTTTAAAACGTAGCTTAAGGCAACTGACAAAAGAGATAAAAACCTTAGAGGAAATGCTTTTGGTTTTAGTAAAACAATCGCATCAGGATCTGTTTACACGTTTAAAGACCATTCCAGGTATTGGGCCAAAAACAGCTATTATGTTGGTGTTTTTAACAGGAGGTTTTGATCGTTTTACAAGCGCAAGTGAGCTGTGCAGTTACGCAGGTCTGACTCCAGTAATTAGCCAAAGCGGAAGTAGTGTAAAAGGCCGACCGAGGATAAGTAAAATAGGAAACCAGAAACTGAGAAATTTATTATTTATGTGCAGTTTTAATGCATGTAAATACAACAAGGCTTGCCGAGATCTTTACGAGCGAATTGTGGCCAAAGGAAAGAGCAAAAAATTAGCATTAATCGCAGTGTGTAATAAATTACTAAAACAGGCCTTTGCAATCGCAAAATCAGGCTTGATATATGATGCAGAATATAAAAGTACTTTAGTGAAAAATTAATGAGATTTTACTTGTTTTTTACCACAGTACTTTGTTGTAGCACGTTTTTAAATAATTTTATTTTATTAATCGATTTACATTAAGCTTATACATTTTACCTATTGGAATTTTATGATCCTGAATAAGTATTCTATTGCCTTCAATCAATTCAATTTTATCTATTGAAATAATAAAAGATTTATGTACTCTTATAAATTGATTTACAGGCAAATTATGAGTAAAGGATGTTAAGGTTTGATGTGAAACGATTATTCTGTCAACCATATTAATTTTCACATAATTTCCATAGGCTTCTATAAATAGAATGTCATTAAGCTTAATCTGATAGTATTTTTTATCTTCTTTTATAAATATTTTAGCGTCTTCATTATTTTCAGAATTTTGTATTGATATGGATTTATTAGCCAATGCATCAGAAATTTTACTAACAGATTTTACAAAACGGCTAAAATTAAATGGCTTTAATAAATAATCGTCAATATTCAACTCATAACCTTCTAAAGCAAATTCTTCATAGGCTGTGGTAATGATTATCTTTGGCTGATTAGAAAGTGTTTTTAAAAACTCTAAACCAGAAAGTTTAGGCATATTAATATCTAAAAAGATAAGGTCAATAGAATGTTTATTTAAATAGTCAAGAGCTTCAAAAGCATTATAACAACTTTTTTGAAAGGATAAATACGACAGATTACTTGCATAATCTTTAATATTATCATGTGAGGCTGTCTCATCGTCTACAATTATATATTTTATCATTACTTAATTATTTCTAATGTTGTTGTATAGATGTTTTCTTCCATACTATTACACAGTTTATGACTATTTGGATATAATAAATTTAAGCGATCTTTTAAGTTTTTCAGTCCAATGCCTTCATTTTCTGAAGTATCTTCAGCATCATAATTATTTTTGACAGTAAAACTTATTTTAGCATCATCTTCAATAAGTTTTATATGAACAAATACATTATCAGTTGCTTTTTCAACTCCGTGTTTAAAAGCATTTTCTAATAAATTGATAAATAATAAAGGAGCTACACTAGCATCTGAATTCTTAATCGTTTTTTCAAAGTTAAGATCAATTTCTTTATGGTATCTAGCCGTTTGTAAGTCAATAAAATTAATTAAATAACTAACTTCATCTTTTAACATTACGCTTTCTTTACCACTATCGTAAATAGTAAATCGCATTAAATCAGATAGCTTTAAAACGTAGTCTTGTGCTGCATCAGCATCTTTCTTTATTAGGGAATATAAATTATTTAAGGTGTTAAAGAAAAAATGAGGATTTATTTGATTTTTTAAGAGCATTAATTCTGCTTCTAGTTTATCACTTTTTAATTGCTGAATACCTCTTCGATATTTATAAACCCAATAGAAAATTAAATATGCAATTTCAATAAATAAGGCAATTTTAATGATGTTTTTAAAAAACCCATCCGTTCCTGTAGTTACTTGTACGCCGTAAACTAATAAGGGAATGCTAATTCCGAAGAAAAGATATTTTAGGGTTGGATTAGTCGCTCCAAATTTTATTTTTTCAGTTTGAAAAAGGTAATATAAAAGTGTATAAAAGATCACTAAGCCTAATGATCCTGAAAGTACTGTAAAAATTTCGCTTTGCGCGTTTCTTAAGATCAGCATCAATACAAGGATGATCCCTGATACAATTGCCGATGTTTTAAATAGTTTTTTGTGTGTCATGATATATTTATTTATGATTTTGACACAAATCTATGTTGCGAATTCAAGGGTACAGCTTTTATTTTATGAACGGCTCTTTTCATATTGCAAACGGATCATGTTAGATGATAAAGGTACTTTAAATATCAGAAAGAGACGTATAACATTTAGTACTTGTACTTCATCAAAATAGTTCTAAATCACAAATATTCAGTTCTAGGTTTGCATCAAATTTAAAACATAAAACATATGAAAACTTTAATTACAATTATTACAATGGCATTATCGACCTTATTCGTAAATGCACAAATGACAGCTGAAAAGGAGCTACAAAAAACTTTAGATGAATCTACAGCTATTGCTTTGAAAGAACATAATGTTCCTGGTATGGCAATCGCAATTATTAAAAATGATCAAGTGATTATTAAAAAAGGATATGGATTTTCTGATATAAAAAGCGGAGAAGCAGTTAACAGTACAACAGGATTTAATATTGGATCTATATCAAAAATGTTTACCGCTTGGGGAATTATGAAATTAGTAGAAGAAGGAACACTTAATTTAGACACTCCTGCTTCAAATTATATTTCAGGATGGAACTTGCCTACTAGTGAGTTTGATGCTAATAAAGTAACCATTAGAAATTTATTACAGCATACAGCAGGTTTATCTGTACATGGTTATAATGGGTATGAATCTAAAAATGAATTAACATCAATTAGGCAATCGCTATCTGGAACTTCCAATCCAGATGAAGCCGTAAAGCTTATTATGGAGCCTGAAAGTAAATGGCAATATTCTGGTGGAGGTTATTCTATATTGCAACTTGTCATAGAAGAGGTGAGTGGTAAATCGTTTGCAGACTATATGCAAAAAAACATATTTAAACCTTTAAAAATGAAGCATACGAGTTTCGATATCAATAAAAAGATATTAAAAAACTCTGCTAAAGCGTATGATGAAGAAGCAAAGGAAATACCGTTGCGTCTTTTTAATGCTCAAGCAGCAGCGGGTTTGCATACAACCATAGATGATCTTATTCTCTTTGCAAAAGCATCATTTTCAAGAAATCCTGTATTGTCTAAAAAAAGTATTTCACTTTTAACTGCACCAACTGAAATATCAAAAAGAAATTACGGAATGGGTTATATGGAGATGAATCGTTTTGGAGATTTCACATTGAACGGTCATGGAGGTTCTAACGAAGGTTGGCATTCTGGTTTCATGCTCGATTTTAAATCAAAATCTGGTATTATTATACTTACCAATGGCTCTAATGGAAGGAATGTCTTATTTGGAAGTATGAAAGATTGGGCTCAATGGCATGGAAGTAACTAATTGTATTTCTTTTATTTTAACAGTGAATGACTAATCTAGAGGCATTCACTGTTTTTGCGCGTAATGTGCTACAACACCCGTATAACGTTACCAAAGCCATAAAAGTAACGTTATTTCGCTTAAGTCTATCAATCGGTTGTCAGTAGTAAAGGTATTTATATTTAGCAACTTCACAAATGGCCTGCCCGTTTTTAATCTTGACTTTATTGGTTTTCATACAGATTCGTATGGTCTTAAGCTTGGCATGCCGCACTTTGGATTTTGTTTCTTTGCCTTATTACTAAAATCAATGTGCTGTTTACCTTCAAATAGCCTCTATCTGTTGTTACTTAAAAAATTTCAGCACAGTTGAGCGAAGTTAGTATTAAAAACAGTACTATCTATACGTAACTTTACGTATATTTCTATCCTACTTCAAACTATCATAAGATTTCACCAATCTCATAAATTCAGCTCTATAACCGTCTGAATCAGCTCCTCTCCCACTTTCGGCCAATTCAATCACTTTAGAGGTTGAAGCGTTGTTGACATATTTTGAATTTCGTAATTGCATACCGAATAAGGCCACAGCTGAAGCGAAATTCATGTCCTCAGAAGCTTCTGTGAGTTGTGTATTTTGAATATGAACCATTTCAATACTGGTATCTTCATTCGGCTTTTTATATCTGAATTTTACCGTGAACAATTCATCTTCGTAATTTGCGGACACTTTTGATTGGGTATATTTTAAATCTGGAATGGCGTTAAGATAGTCACTTTTTATGCCGACTGGAATGACTTCATACAATGCCGTAACCGTATGTCCACTACCCAATTCACCAGCATCTTTGGAGTCATCTATAAAATCTTCATCAGCTAGCAATCTGTTTTCATAGCCTATTAAACGATAAGCTTGCACTTTTTTAGGATTGAATTCCACTTGAATCTTTACATCTTTAGCAATTGTAAAAAGTGTACCGCCAAATTCCTTTCCAAATACCTTTTGTGCTTCTTGCATATTATCGATATAGGCATGATTTCCGTTGCCTTTATCAGCAAGCGTTTCTAGTTTCGAATCTTTATAGTTCCCATAGCCGAAACCTAAAACCGATAAAAATACGCCAGATTTACGTTTCTCTTCAATTAAGGTTTGCATCGCTTTATCACTCGAAGCGCCAACATTAAAATCGCCATCTGTGGCCAAAACCACACGATTGTTGCCGTTCTTTTTAAAATTCTTTTCCGCTAGTTTATAAGCCAACTCAATGCCTGCACCTCCAGCTGTAGAACCGCCAGAATTTAAATGATCCAAAGCTGACAAGATGCTTTCTTTTTCGTTTCCAGAGGTTGGTTCTAAAACCACGCCTGCTGCTCCAGCATACACCACAATAGACACCTTGTCCTTTTCCCGTAATTGATTTACCAAAAGTTTAAAAGCACTTTTTAACAACGGCAATTTATTTTGCGAACCCATAGAGCCCGACACATCAATTAAGAAGGTTAAGTTAGATGCTGGCAACTGATCGTTTTCATAGCTTTTGCCTTGTAGTCCGATTCTAACCAACTGCGTGTCTTTGTGCCATGGTGTTTCAACTACTTCTGTATGAATGGAAAAAGGATGTTGGTCGGTAGGTTGCGGATACTTATAGTTAAAATAATTTACCATTTCTTCAAGTTTAACGGCATCTGGCGGAATGGTTTCGCCATTGTTAATCATGCGTCTTACATTTGAGTAACCTGCTTTATCTACGTCAATTGAGAAGGTTGATAACGGCGACATCGCTGTGCTTTCAAAATTATTTTCAGTAATATTCGCATAATCTTCATCATTCTGAATACGATAATTTCCGCTTTTGGTGGTAATAACAATACAACCATATTTCGCTGAGTTTCCAAATTTGTTAATGGCTTCAGAAGACTTATAAATATTGACACTATCAATGGTATCAGGATCTAATTGCTCTATTAAGGTATTATAACTTTTCTGAACTGGGATTCCATCTACAATATATAATAAGTTTGAAATGTTAGACTTGGTAGTGCCTTTAATTTTAATACCAGCAACCTGACCAGCAAGTTGATTAGTGATTTTATTGTGGACTCGTTTTCGCGCTTGATTTCTTAATTGTGATTTACTGGTTTGATGGGATTCCACACTGACCACAGAAACTGCACCTGTAAAAGCTCTTTTTTTGCTTACAGAATATGCCGTAACAACAACTTCATCCAGACTATTGCTATCACTTTCCAAAGCCACATTAATTCTTGAAACGCTTCCAACTTTAACCTCTGTGGTTATATAGCCTATATAACTAAAAACCAGAATATCTCCCGAATTTACCTGAATGCTGTATTTGCCATCAAAATCCGTTTGAGTTCCTTTGGAATTCCCTTTGATAATAACATTTACGCCTGGTAATGGCAAGGCATCATCTGCTGTTGTTACAATTCCTGAGATTGTTTTTTCTTGGGCTTGTATCTGCCATGAGGACAAAACAAGAGCTAAAATAAGTACTAGATTTTTCATAATAGTTGATTTATAAGTTTACGTAAACCTATAAACAACTACCGTAATGTAAAACCCACAATGAGTGAAGTGTCTGTTTGAATGAGTTAACTACCCAAAACCGCCTTTATCGTTTTTTTACGTTGAATTTTTCCGTTTACGGTTTCAGAGAATTTATCCACGCTATAGATTTTCTTAGGCACTTCAAACTTGTCTAACGTCTTTAAGTCTTGAATAGCTTTTAGAATATCATCGGTAGAACCTGTTGGTTTTTCAACAATAAGAATTAATTTTTCGCCTAAAGTAGCATCGTCTTCGCCAGCAACAATAAAGCGTTGCTTAATGGCTGGCTGTAGCTTATCCTCTATTTGTTCTGGGAATAATTTTACACCACCAGAATTTACAACGTTATCAAAACGCCCTAAAAGTTTAAAGCTAGTTTCTGACTTTAAATCGACGATATCGTTAGTAATCAATGCTTGCTTGACCAATTTTGGGGCATGTATGACTAAGCAATTTCTGTCGTCTTTCTCAAATTTAATATTCTGCAATGCACTAAAATACGGCTC
This sequence comes from Winogradskyella schleiferi, assembly GCF_013394655.1. Lineage (NCBI taxonomy): Bacteria > Pseudomonadati > Bacteroidota > Flavobacteriia > Flavobacteriales > Flavobacteriaceae > Winogradskyella > Winogradskyella schleiferi. Next base: position 1,815,014 of record NZ_CP053351.1, on the reverse strand, counting down.
TCGTTCTCCAGATTTGGATTCTAACCGCCTTATGGCCACATGTGTTACGGTTTCCGTCATGCCGTAGGTTTCATAGAATTTAGACTCACAGCCTTTTATTTTTTCTATTAAAGGTTTGGTGACCTTAGAACCACCAACAATGATGGTTTTTATATTCTGAATATAATTAATGGTATGTTTTAATTGCAACGGAATCATCGCACAGAAGTCGTACGTTTTCTCGTAATCGAAAGCAGGTTGTGCGTCTGGCTCTACAAAATCGATTTCCAAACCTAAGACCAACGCACGGACAAACATCATCTTACCAGCAATAAAATGACTTGGTAAACAATGCAAGGCTTTATCACCTGGTTCCAGTCCAAAGAAATTACCAGTGGCAATGGCAGAATTCACCATCGCTTGTTTCTTAAGTTTAACTTGCTTAGGATAACCTGTAGAACCAGAAGTGTTTACGATTAAAAAATCTTTGCTGTTTAACCAATCTATTAAGAAATCACCCGTTACTTTTTCATAAGGTTTTCCTTCTTTTATAAGACTATACGCTACTTCTTTTAATTCTTCATGGCTAAAATGAAGTCCATTAAATTTAAACTTGTTATGTACTTTGTCGTAAGTTGGTGTCATAATTATCCTATTATTTTATAATCTTCTTTTGGTGGTTCGGTGACTTTTCCTACTAATTTTTCTTTCCAATTAGTCCAGCCGTATTTTTTTGATAGTATGAGTAGCATGATTGGATAAACGACCAATATTGGCACTATGATATCTGAAATTGCTCCTAATTCAGGTTCAGACGTATCTTTAAAAATTGCATCAGTTTGCAAGGCTGTCCAATCTGCAGTGACCAATAACGACGCAATAAGATTATTCCCTAAGTGAAAGCCCAAGGCTAACTCTAAACCTTCATCCATCAAAGTCATAATACCCAATAACAAACCAGTTCCTACATAAAAAGTCATCATTTGCCAGAAGCCAATGGCTCCAACTTCTGGATTTGCACTGTGTGCTATACCAAATAGAACAGAAGTTAAAATTAGCGGAAACCATTTATTTTTCACCAATATACCTACATTTTGCATTAAATAACCTCTAAATAAGTATTCTTCCAAACCTATTTGAAATGGAAATAGAATAATACTAATCACAAAAAGCACCGCAAATTTAACAGCATCAAATTGAAATACAAGATTCGATGAATCAATGGCATACATAATGAAAAATGTAGCAATAGTATATATGGTTATCATTAAAAACGAAAACAAAATCCGTCCAAAATCGACTTTAGGTCGTGTTGTTGTTAGTGACAATATGCTCCTTTGATGCACAAACTTTACTAAAATGAATAAAAGCCCTAATAAGAAGGCAAAAGGCAAGAGATTCATTATTAAAGATAGATTTGGCGGAATCTGTTTCATTAAATCATAAGCCATTTCCAAATCTGCAGGATCCGCAAATAAAAAGTAAATAAAATTGCCAATAAAAATACCTGCAACCAGAATTGTGGTTAAGATAAACATCCAAAGTTCGCGCTGTCCTTTGTAGGCTTGTTGTATGTAATTCATTTATAAATTAAATTTCCAGGGTTGTTTTAAATCGTATCGCAAAGTACCATTTTTTACTTTTAATGGCGAAGGAAAATTATTAGTATATAAACTTCCTGTGCCTAAACCTTGTGGCATTTTGTTCTTTAAGGTGTATGTCCATTGTGAAATAGCATTTAAGCCCACGTTACTTTCTAATGCACTTGTTATCCACCAGTTGATATTAAAGTTTTCCGCAATCTCTATCCATTGCTGACTTCCAAAAAACCCACCAACTAAACTTGGTTTTAAAATAATATAATGTGGTTTAATAGATTGAAGTACATCTTGTCTATCACTTTTAGAAAACACACCAATCAATTCTTCGTCTAACGCAATTGGAAGCGGTGTGATGTCACAAAGTTTTGCCATTTCCTCAAATTGCTTTGGCTTAATGGGTTGTTCTATGGAATGTAATTGGTAATCTGACAGTAGTTTTAATTTTTCCAAAGCATCTTCCGGCGAAAATGCACCATTGGCATCTACGCGTAATTCTATATCTGAAACTGAAAACTCCTTACGTATTGATTTTAAAATATTTAATTCCGTTTGAAAATCAATAGCTCCAATTTTTAATTTGATGCAATCGAATCCGGCTTCAATCTTTTCTTTGATTTGAATTCGCATAAAATCTTCATTTCCCATCCAAACCAGTCCATTAATAGGAATGGAGCCTTTTCCTTTGGTGAAATCTGAAGGGAATAATTGAAATTGATCTTCATTTTCTAGAGATTTAAAGGCTGTTTCCAATCCAAATTGAATACTTGGAAATTCTATCAATGCATTTAAAAGATGATCTAGACCAGAATCTATATTTTCGCATACCCACTTCAATTTCGCTTCGTAATCTGGTCTGTCATCAATGGACAATCCTCTTAAAATACCACATTCGCCTACACCAACTTTATCATCGTTATTCAGCTTTATAAACCATGTTTCCTTTATCGTCATTACACCTCTCGATGTGCCACTTGGTCGCTTAAAGTCTAAAATATATTTTTGGTAAGTTGCTTTCATAATTTCAACCAAAAATAGTCATTTATTTTTGTAAATTAGAGCCCAAACAACAACTCATAATGCCAGATTTCCCTAATATTATTCTTTATGCGATACCATTTTTTATACTGGCCATGTTGTTAGAATTGTATGTTACAGCAAAACAGCACATTAAAACTTACGAAACTAAAGATGCGTTCTCTTCTATTGCTATGGGTTTGGGTAATGTATTTTTAGGTTTTGCGAGCAAAGCTTTAGTCCTATTAATCTTTTTTTGGCTTTATGATAATTTTAGGCTGTTTACAATTCCTATAGCTTGGTGGTCATTTGTAATTCTGTTTTTTTTAGATGACTTTTCTTATTATTGGTTTCATAGAGTGTCGCACGAATGTCGTTTGTTTTGGGCATCGCACGTGGTACATCATTCTTCTCAGCACTATAATTTGAGTACAGCGCTTCGGCAGACTTGGTCTGGTGGTTTTTACACCTTTATTTTTTGGCTGTGGCTCCCGATTCTTGGCTTTCATCCTGCCATGATTTTATTGCAAATGTCTATTAGTTTGCTATATCAATTTTGGATTCATACCGAAGCTATAAATAAAATGCCCAAATGGTTTGAAGCTGTTTTCAATACACCTTCCCATCACAGAGTGCATCATGGTAGTAATCCTATTTATTTAGATCGAAATCATGCTGGAATTTTAATTATTTGGGATAAACTATTTGGCACATTTCAACCCGAATTAGACGACGAAAAAGTGAAATACGGCTTGGTTACCAATATTAAAACCTACAATCCCATTAAGATTGCCTTTATTGAATGGTGGCATATGATTACGGATGCTTTTACAGGACGCAAATCCTTGAAAAGCAGAATTCTTTATCTCTTTAAACCTCCTGGTTGGAAACATGATGGCAGCGGTAAGGTAAGTGATGATTTAAGAAATGAATGGATGAAAATTAAGAATCGTAAAAAGTAATACTAAAACATTTGTACAATGCGTACAAACTTTAAGATTCCTAGAAAGCTTTTATTATCCGTTATTAGAATCTCTTGTTAACCAAATTTGAAGAATGGCTTGAATCACTGATTATAATTTCGAAATCAATAACACCAATTATCAATTCCTCCTCGGTAATCACTTCTACTTTCCATAAGCCATTCTTCACATTGCTTTTATAAGTGTAACCACGATAACCATCATCTCGCCCTCCAGCGATTTCATAACCTATATCCTCCACAACTTCCCATTCCTTTAAATCAACATTATACCAATTCCAGCGATGAAGGATTGATTTTTCTATTTCTGTTGGCGCAAAAATGGATGTGAAAATATATACGGCTTCGTTTGGTTTGGCATTAAACTTTAGTTCATGTTCTCTCCAAAACATATACCATTCGTTTTTTTCATAACTAACAACATAGGTATTGTTTTCAACTGTTACATGATGTGCTACAATACCATTTTGAAGTGCAAGCGGTACAGGTGGAATAAGATTAAAAATATAAAACAAATTAATGATCACGTACAATCCAAGGACGATTCCGATAATTTTACCAAATTTTACTTCGGCTCTTGTACTTGGACTTTTAACATAAACGACTATTATTAATAATAAGGTTAAAACCAAACTTACAATACCTGATAAAATAAATACTCGAGTACTCATTTGTTTAATAATGACAGGAATCATGAATGAAAAGAACGTAAAGCTGATGAAAAAGTATACGCTAAATTGTAAGTACTTATTAGATATTCTTTTTTTGAGCAACTCATTGGCAAAAAGTAAGACCAACAAGATGATAAAAAAGGACATCGTTTTTGATAGGGAAACACTTCTTGAAAAATAAATGACATAAGCACTAGACAATGCACCAAAGAAAAACTGGATGGCTAAAGGAAAATAAATTTTATAGCGATCTATAAATCCTATTCTGAATTTTGCATCATCGGCTATATTGTAGAGATAAAGTGTGATGGTCATTAGTGTCATATGAGAACACAGAACAACCATATCATATAAGCGATCTACACGACCAAGCGTTAAGGTATCGAAAATAAACCCACTAATAAAGAACAAAACTGGTGCATATTTTTCATGTTTTCGAATGAATCTCCGGAATGCACTATTCCTAAATTTAACTAAGGTCCTTTTCATATAAGGTTGTGTAGGGCTTAAGAATTAAGAATTAAGAATTAAGAATTAAGAATTAAGAATTAAGAATTAAGAAAAGCTAAAAATCTTTTTTAAAAACTCTTGATGAAATTTTAATTTTTTTCAACATTCAATATCCAAGTTAGGGCTTTTTCCTTAGTAGCTCTAAAAATGGCGTTGTGTTTTTCTTTGGGTTCGTCCGAGTATTTCCAGATTAATTCCTGTGCCGCTTCGTTTTCTAAAGTTTTTGCGAGATTATTGGTGTGCACAGAAATATCCTCAACCCCAGAACCGGCAAACCAAAGCTTGATTTTTTTATCCGGAAAATTTTCCAAATAACGCTTCGCATTGCGTTCTAAATAATGATTATTCCACCATAACGATGGATCCATAGCGACGTAAAAATCGAATGTATCTGGTTTTAGAAAAAAGGTTTCCATAACGAATAAACCCGCTAAGGATTCGCCAATAATACCTTTTTCATTGGTGGTTCTATATTTTTCATTGATTTCAGCCATTAATTCATCAGTAATAAAAGCACGGAAATTTTTTGCGCCATCGGTTAAAGGACAATATTGTTCATCTTCCTTGACCTCAGACGGTCCTGATAAATCTTTTCTTCGATCTGTATTCTCGATACCAACTAAGATTATTGGTGGAATACTTTTATTTTCGACCAATTTAGCAACTGTATTGGCAATGTGCGGAAAATCCTCTTGCACAATACCTCCATCTGGCATATACAAAACCGGAAAGGCATCATTACTGGATTTATAATTTGGTGGTGTCCAAACATTAATGACCCTTGTTTCATTTACTATTTTTGAATCTATTGTAAAATCGTCGTGTGGTGGGACTGGATCATTGTATTGTGGAGTGGTTTTGCAGCTTAGCAAACAAAGAAACAATATTATAAAACCAAGTGCTTTTTGCATGTTATTTGTTTTAAAAATTTAGTGATTGATTTATAATTCCATATTCGCACCAATCTCCAATAACATCAGGTCCTTGCCTTTATCATAGAATTTTCGCTTGGCTTCTTCATGGTCGATTTCAATATAGCCAAAAGTATCATAATGACAACCCAATATTTTATCGCAATCTATAAAATCGCTTGCTATAATAGCATCGTCTATTCCCATGGTAAAATTATCGCCAATTGGTAAGATCGCTAAATCGAGTTTGGTTTGCATGGGAATCAGTTTCATATCCATAGTCAAAGCCGTATCGCCAGCAATATAGATCGTTTTGTGCTCGCCTTCAATAATGAAGCCGCCTGGTTGTCCACCATAACTGCCATCTGGAAATGAAGACGTGTGAATCGCATTAACGTATTTCACATTGCCAAATTCGAAATCCCAAGAACCGCCATGATTCATCGGATGACCTTCCAAATCTTTATTTTGAAAATGGGTTACGATTTCATAATTAGAAACAATAACAGCTCCTGTACGTTTAGCAATGGCCTCCACATCGAGAATATGATCTTGATGGGCATGCGTTACCAAAATATAATCAGCTTTTAAAGTCTCAATGTCTATTTCTGACGCTTTTTCGTTTCCTGTGATAAACGGATCTACTAAAATATTGATATCCTTGATTTGAATACCAAATGTGGCATGGCCATAGAATGTGATTTTCATATTGAATTAATTTTAAAACGTTAATACCTTTTAAAATTAATACAAAATATAACCAATACCTAATAGGATTGAAAACAGAAATGTGGAAAGTGCTAAAACCTTTAGTTGACTGTCAAAATCATTGGGCTGAACAGCTGCTTTTATCTTTTTAATATGAATAATTAAAGGGACAAATGCCAATACATACATAAAATTGTACGGTTCAACATAATATAATATTGAAAATACAACCGTAAATACCATGGCTCCTAATATAAGAGTAAAGTGATAGTTCTTCGCTCTTGCCATGCCTAACTTTACGGCTAATGTTATTTTACCAGCATTAGTGTCGGATTGGATGTCTCTCATGTTATTTAAATTCAACACACCAACACTCAACAATCCCAAAGCTATGGCTGGAAGAATAACCACATGATCTAAAGTGTGCATATATAGAAAGTAACTTCCCACAGTACTTAGCAACCCAAAAAAGATGAATACAAATACATCGCCAAGTGCGCGATAGCCATAGGGCGAATCTCCCATCGTATAATTTAAAGCGGCATAAATAGAAAACCCTCCAAGAATCATGAATAGTAAAATATAAAGAAAGTTACCTGTGCCAAAGGCTGCCCAAAGAAGTGCTAAAGTCAATACGATTACAATAAGAATATTATGCCTTATGGCGTTAAACATCTCATCTGGTGTAATCTCACCACTTTGTATCGCTCGTTGTGGACCGACCCGTTCGTCATTGTCCGTCCCCTTTATGCCGTCACCATAATCATTGGCTAAATTAGACAACACCTGTAAACTTATGGTAGTTAATATAGCCAAAACCAAAACCCAAGGATTAAAGCGACCATTATAATAAGCGAAACAACTACCAAGAATGATTCCGGAAACAGAAAGCGGCAGCGTTCTTAAGCGCATGGCAGATAGCCACGGTTTAATTTTCTTCATTTAAATGCCTTTAAATTATGGAATCCATTTTTTAGGAAAATTAGGCTTTCTTTTTTCTAGAAAAGCATCTCTACCTTCTTTAGCTTCATCTGTCATGTATGCTAAACGCGTGGCTTCACCTGCAAATACTTGTTGCCCGACCATACCATCATCGGTAAGATTCATAGCAAATTTCAGCATTTTTATAGAGGTCGGTGATTTTGCCAATATTTCTTGAGCCCATTCATAAGCAGTATCTTCTAATTCCGCATGAGGAACCACAGCATTGACCATTCCCATATCAAAAGCTTCTTGAGCCGAATAGTTTCTTCCCAAGAAAAATATTTCCCTTGCTTTTTTCTGTCCCACCATTTTTGCCAAATAAGCAGATCCGTAACCACCATCAAAACTGGTAACATCGGCATCTGTTTGCTTAAAAATCGCATGTTCCTTACTGGCTAAGGTAAGATCGCAAACCACATGTAAACTATGGCCTCCACCAACTGCCCAACCTGGAACCACAGCAATCACTGCTTTTGGCATAAATCGGATGAGGCGTTGTACTTCTAAAATATTTAAGCGATGGTAACCATCTTCTCCAACATACCCTTGGTGTCCTCTCGCCTTTTGATCACCTCCAGAACAAAAGCTCCAAATACCATCTTTGGTCGAAGGACCTTCAGCACTTAAAAGCACCACGCCAATATTCACATCTTCACCTGCATCATAAAACGCATCATAAAGTTCTGATGTTGTTTTTGGCCTAAATGCATTTCTTATTTCTGGTCTATTAAATGCAATTCTAGCAACGCCATTGCATTTTTGGTATGTTATATCTTCATAAGATTTAGCAACCTTCCAATCTATAGAGCTCATTCTTTAATATTTTGAGCACAAAAATAAGGAATTAATAGTAATGCCCTAAACGTAATTTTTTGTTTGATTATCTTATATGAAAGTCTATATTTGCCCTCTTATTTTAAGCCCTAAATTAAAATGACTAATTTCATTGACTCATTAAATAATGCGTACCATTCATATCAAACTAATATCGGTAAAATCTATTTTTTCGAAAACTACGTCATCACAAACTTTGATGAAGGTGTTGATATAGACTATGAAAACTTTGATGAAGTTGAAGGTCTTATAAAACGCCATTTTAAAGAAAAACCATTTGGTTTTATTGCTAACAGAAGCCATTCATATTCAATTAATTTAACTGATGCAAGATCATTTAATAAGGCATTTCCAAACTTGAAGGCCTACGCTATAGTTGTTTATAACTCATTGACTGAAAGAGTATTTGAGATAGAAAATCATTTCTTCACGTACAATAGAAAAGCATTTAAAGATATTGGTCATGCTATATGTTGGGTGGAAGAAAACCTACAGGTGAATAAGTAATCTAAACCACACATCATTAAACAAAGCAAATCGGAAATTGGCGTTACCAGCTCCGTTAAACACGTTATACTTAAAAAATTTGTGAAGGTCTAGATACAAATACGATTTATCATAGAGTAAAAATTATTTGTATCTTTAAACCAAACGAATACCATCCGCTTCAATTGTGATTTGGCGCTCTTTATAAAGGGTGCCAATTGCTTTTTTGAAACTTTTTTTACTCATTTGAAGTTGATTCTTTATATCGTCAGGATTAGATTTATCATGAAGCGGAATAAAGCCACCATTATCATGCAATTCATTTAAGATATGTTCTGCATTCGGTTCAATATTTCTGTAACCGATTTGATTGAGAGAAATATCCAATTTATTATCTGGTCGTACTTTTTTAACGATGCCCTTAAGTCGGTCTCCAACACTAATATCTTTATAAATATCATCGTTAAAAACGAGGCCCAAATGTGTTTTGTTGACAATCACATTCATTCCCAATTCTGATGGATGCGACACAATTAAATCAACTTCGTCAAATTGGGCAACGGTTAATTCCTTATTATCCAAAAACTGATTGGTTTTACTCGACGCCACTAAACGTTCAGTTTCTTCATCCAAATAGCAATAGACCAAATACCATCCTCCTGCTTTCATTTTAAACGCCTGTTCCTTAAAAGGACAGAACAACTCCTTTACCAAACCCCAATCTAAAAATGCACCATAATCCGTAACTTGGTTACAGCGTAATAAAGCAAAATCACCTTTTTTAATATAGGGCTGGTCAGTAGTTGCTACAGGACGTTCTTCATTATCCAAATACACAAAAACCTCAATTTTATCGCCAATTTCAAAGACCTTTGGCACATAACGATTAGGCAAAAGCACTTCTCCTTCGTTGCCGTCACCTAAAAACAAGCCAGGTTCTGTATCTCTTAAAATTTCCAGTGTATTATATTCGCCTAAGTTTATCATGTTGCAAAGGTAGGAATAAGTTATAAGTTGTAAGTTAGATTCATTAAAAAAGACCCTTCGTAATTAGAAAGGGCCTTGTCTTTTTATTGAATTAAATATGCCTCTATGAGTAAACAGATTCTTTATTGAAGTGCTTTGTCAACAAGTAATATACTACGACTCTATATTTAGTTCTGTTAGATCTGCCATATTTTTCTATAACCGCATCAATGGCTTTGTCTAAATCAGCACCCTCTTTTAAGCCTAATTTCTTAATTAAAAAATTATTTTTTACGGTCGCTAATTCTTTCTCATCTGAACCAGAAACTGTAGCAGAATCTGCATTGTAAATGGAAGGTCCTAAACCAATCGCTACTTTAGTCAATAAATCCATATCTGCAGTTACACCACATTTCTCTTCTAAATCTGCTGCATACTTGGCTATTAAATCGTCTCTTTTACTCATGTTTATTATTATTTTTAAGTTAATATATTTGTTTCCTTAAAGGTATGTAATTTTTAGAAACACTAAAAACGAAAAAGTCACATATTTGCAAGAATTATTGCTAAAAAGAGATTTAAACTCAACTATATTTATTTAATATATTTAAAATAATCCAACAGAATTTGGTCGTTGCTGCGAGATGGTGTAAAAATCTCTAATAATTTTGGCCTTTCTGATAGTTTATAAAATGGATCTAATTGCTGTTCTAATTCTTTTTGGTCTTTGGCTACTGAATACTCAAAACCATACATGTCACATAATTGCTTAGCAGTCAATTCATGTTTAGTCTCAAAAAAAGTATCAAAATTTTCCGTGTTTTTGTGTCCTGGAAGAATTCGGAAAATACCACCACCTTCATTGTTGACCACTACAATTCTAAATGAATTTGGGATATAATTATTCCAAAGGGCATTACTATCGTAAAAGAAACTTAAATCACCTGTAATAAATGTGGTTTGCTTTTCATTGGCAACCGCAGCTCCAATGGCTGTGCTTGTACTTCCATCGATACCGCTTGTTCCTCTATTGCAAAAGACTTCGATACTTTTTGGTATTTTAAATAGCTGTGTGTAGCGTATCGTAGAACTATTTCCAACTTGCAATTGGCTTTGTTTCGGAATATATTTTAAAACCATATGAAATACCATAAAATCCGAAAATGGAAGTGATTCTATATATTCGGCTTGTAGCTTTCTTCTTTTTTGTCGAACCGTCAACCAGGTCGCTTTATAATTACTTTTTGTATGATGGGTGACTTGTGGTAAAAAAGCACCCAAAAATGTGTTAGGACGCAATTTTATATGTTTGTCCAAACAGAAAAAAGTGTCGTTTGCTTTAGACAAACCAACATGCCAATGATGTTCAGGTTTATAAGTTCTTAGAAATGCTTTGATTTTTTTTGAAACAACCATACCACCAAAAGTGAGTAGAACCTCTGGTTGAAGCGCTTTAAAACCAGCTTCATCTAAAGGTGCGATAATTTCATCAATGCCAGGAAAAAAATCTTTGTGGTGCAGATTTGATGTTGTTTCAGTAAAAACAATAATGCTGTCATCATCCGCTATTTCTTGTATCCATTTTTTTTCAATAGTATTGGGCTGTAACACACCGACCAAAATCAGTTTTCGCTTAGCACTATGCCAAACATCGATTAAACTCTTTATTTCAAATTCATCCACTTTTTCTTGCCGTGTTTGAATTTTGTACGGTTTCGGGTTTATGGCCAACTCTTCTACGGTTTCATACAAGGGTTCATCAAATGGGCAATTAATATGAACCGGTCCTAAATTTAATTTTGCAATGGTAAGTGCATCATGAATTTCAGATTCATTATAAGTTTGAATATCCTTTTGAAGCCCTAAAAACCGTTCCAATTTATTTTCAATACTTTTAATAATCGGTAATTCGCTTGCTAAATGTGCACTTTCGGTTTCCTTTAAATCGAGTTTTAAATTGGTGCTGTACAGCACATGTTCGCCATAAACATTCTTTTGTTTAATGGTTTGTCCATCGCCAATTTCTATTAAATGTTTTGGTCTATCTGCAGACAAAACCACTACTGGAATATGACTATAATAAGCTTCCGCTATTGCAGGATAATAATTCAATAATGCGCTACCAGACGTACAAACTACAGCAACTGGTTCTTGGAGTTGTTGGGCTATTCCTAAAGCGAAAAATGCAGCACAACGTTCATCTACAATACTGTAACAATTAAAAAAATCATCATGAGTAAAACCAATGGTCAATGGTGCGTTTCTGCTTCCAGGCGATATAACAATGTGCTTTACATTATGCGTTTTACATAGCGTAACTACAGTTTGTGACAAAGGTATTTTTGAGTGCTTCATATAAGTACAAAACTACCTAATAAATTGGGCTAAAAAAAATATGATTATATCAAAAATTGAGTCCCTTAAAATTGCTTTTCCATCTAATTATTTTAACTAACTTTCAAGACCTATAATTAATCCATTTTAAAATGAAAATTTTCGCTCTTCTCGTTACCATCTTTACATGCTTTACTTTTCAATTAACGTATGCACAAGACAACGACAATTTATGGTTTAGAAACACAGCCATTTCTCCAAACGGTCAACAGATTGCATTTACCTATAATGCAGATATATATGTGGTTTCTGTTACAGGTGGAAAAGCTAGACGACTAACATCCCACAGTGCTTACGACACCAAACCTGTGTGGTCACACGATGGATCCAACATTGCATTTTCATCTAACAGACACGGCAATTTTGACATTTTTGTAATGAACATAAATGTTGGGAATTTAAAGCGATTAACCTACCATTCTGCAGATGATTGGGCCTCAGATTTTTCACAAAACGACAATGCAGTTTGGTTCAATTCTATACGTTTAGATGACGCTAAGTCGCTCCTTTTTCATGATTTAGGGGAATTGTACAGTGTGTCTTTAAATGCTGAAATGCCAATACAATTATTAAGCATTCCTGCTTACAAAGCTAGAAATAATGCTAATGGAGATATTCTGTTCGAAGAAATAAAAGGCTACGAAGATCAATGGCGAAAACATCACAACTCTTCTGTAACACGGGATATATGGATTAAAAAAGAAACTGGAACATTCGAAAAACTATCCAGCTTTAATGGTGAAGATAGAAATCCTGTTTTTGGTCCTGATGAAATCATTTATTATTTGTCTGAAAAATACGGAACTATGAATGTCATTCAATCATCGCTTTCCAGTCCTGATGAAACGACTCAAATTTCTGACTTTACAATGCATCCTGTGCGTCATTTATCGGTTTCAAACACAGATATCCTTTGTTATAATTTTAACGGTCAGATTTATACACAAAAACCAAACGCCTCACCAAAATTAATTAGCGTTGATGTTTCTGGAGACACATCGCTATTAAAAAACGAATTGCTTTTTGTGAACGACGATGTGGAGGAAATGGTGCCCTCTCCAAACGGAAAAGAATTGCTCTTTATATATCGAGGCGATATTTTTGCAACTTCTGTAGATGGTAGTTTAACCCGGAGAATAACCAGCACTCCTGAACAAGAACGCCATATCGATATCAGCTCAGATGGTCGCACCATTGTTTATGCTGGCGAACGCAACAATAGTTGGAACCTTTACACACAAACCCTTCCTAATAAAGATGAAAAATATTTTACCATAGCCTTAGAGCTCAAAGAAGAGATTTTACTAGAAAATGAAGCCGAAACCTTCCAACCTAAATTTTCTCCAGACGGTGAAGTTGTTGGTTACCTAGAAGACCGTACTAAGCTTAAAACCATAAATTTAAAATCAAAAGAAATTACAACTATTCACAATGGCGAAAAGCATTTTTCCTATGCCGATGGTGACCAAGATTTTGAATGGAGTCCTGATGGAAAATGGTTTGCCGTCACCTTTTATCCAAATCGTTATTGGGTAGGCGAAATAGGTATTATTAGTGCCAATGGCGACCAAAAGTTAGTGAATGTCTCTAAAAGCGGTTTTAGTGATTTCAACCCAAAATGGTCTAAAGATGGCAGTATTTTATATTGGGCTTCAGACCGAAATGGCATGCATAGTGTCGCAAAAACGGGTCCTTCGGAAAGTGATATCTACGGCGTATTTTTAACGCAAAACGCCTATGATAAATTCAAGCTTAAGAAAGATGAATTTGAATTATTAAATGACGACGAAGAAGAAAACGAAGAGAAAGATGATAATTCAAAAAAGAAGAAAAAAGAGGAGAAAGAAAGAAAAGAAGAAAAAGTAATACAACCGATTACGATTGACTTTGATAATCTTAGTAAGCGAAAAGAAAAGCTTACCTTATTCTCTACACGTTTATCTTCTGCCCTTTTATCCAAAGATCTTAAACAGCTTTACTATTTGGGCAGTTCAGACCGTAAAGCCGATTTATGGAATCTGGATTTAAGAACCAAAGAAATAAAATCTCTTGGTAAATTCGGAAATGGAGGACGAGTAGCTTTTGATGATGAGCAGGAAAATCTCTTTGTTTTAAGTGGCGGAACAATTTCCAAAGTAGAAATTAAAACAGGTAAGAAGGAGGCCGTTGATATTGATTCTGAAATGGCATTCGATTTGTCTGCTGAGCGCGCATACTTAATGGACCACGTATCTCGACAAGTGAAAAAGAAATTCTTAGATCCAAATCTGCACGGCGCACCATGGGATTCGCTAACCACCAATTACAAAAAGTTTGTGCCCTACCTAAATAACGACTTTGACTTTAAAGATATTTTAGGCGAACTTTTGGGTGAATTAAACGCATCGCATACAGGAGCACGTTTTAAAAATGAAGATAAAAAAGGAGACCAAACCGCATCATTAGGCGTATTCTACGATACTAGTCATAAAGGAAAAGGACTAAAAATTTTAGAAATTATGAATGGTAGTCCATTGATTCAAGGCGATAAGAAAGTGGTTTCGGGCACTATTATCGAAGCGATTGATGGAATCGAAATAACGGAGAACATGAACTTTTACAGCGCCTTAAATCGCAAAGCTGGTAATTCAACCATTATTTCTTACTTCAACCCTGAAACCAAAACCAGATGGAAAGAACGCGTAAAGCCAATTTCATTACGAGCTGAAGAAGAATTGTATTATCAGCGTTGGATAGAAACCAATAGAAAAATAGTGCATAAATTATCGGATGGCAAATTGGGTTATATGCACGTCAGGAATATGAATGATGGTAGTTATCGCGAATTTTTAGAAGAGGTAATGGGCGAAGAAGTCAACAAAAAAGCCTTAGTTGTAGATACGCGATTTAATGGTGGAGGTGATTTAGTAGATGATTTAACCACTTTTTTAAGTGGTAAAAAGTATATGGAATTTAGATCTGGCGGCAAGGTGGTTGGTACCGAATCGCAACGTCGTTGGACCAAGCCAAGTATTATGCTTATTGGAGAATCCAATTACTCAGATGCGCATTGTACGCCTGCTGCCTATAAGGATTTAAATATCGGAAAATTAGTTGGCATGCCAGTGCCTGGAACTTGCAGTTTTGTTTGGTGGGAACAAATCCAGAATGGTATTGTTTTCGGAATTCCTAATATGCAAGTAACTGATATCGCTGGAGATGTTTTAGAAAACAAACAACTAGAACCAGACATTAAGGTTAAAAATGATTTTGACAATATTACTAACGGTAAAGACGAACAAATTGAAGCCGCTGTTACTGAACTATTAAAGCAAATTAACTAAGTACGGCGGTTATAGTTGCAGATTTATTAACAGTTTCCTCCCATTCTCTTTCTGGGTTGGAATCTTTAGTTACTCCGCCACCAACATAGATTAAGGCTTTTGAAGCTTGTAGTTGCATACAACGCAAATTCACATAAAAGTTAGACTGCGTTTTTACAACCGAGTAGGCATTGTTTTCCACATTGCGTCTGTTGTTATTTCTAGTTTTGACCTGAGTGAGATTCAATTCTCCTAAAAAACCGGTGTAATACTCGCGATTATAGTTTTCATGTTGAAGAATGAATTCTGTAGCTTCAGCTTTAGGAAACCCACAAACAGCTGGAGTTGGGTGTAAGGCTTCAATGATTGATTTTAATTCTGAGTTATCCTTAATTAAGCTAATTACTCTGGTTTTAAGATGTAAAAGATTACCTGCTCTAACCGTTTCAACGTCAGAGACGTTAATTTGTTTCGTGTACGGTTTTATCTGCTCAGTAATATAATTCGTTACAATTTGTTGTTCTTCAAACTCTTTATTTGTCCAAGTTGGTTTCGAGATTTGTCTATACGGTTGTGTTCCTGCCAAAGAGATGGTGGTCAATTGTTTGCCTTCCACTTTAAATAATAATTCTGGTGTGGCTCCAATCCAAAGTCCTACTTTAGGATGGTACCAACAATAAACCATCGCATTTTTATAGGTGTTGAATAGACGTTTAAAAATAGTAATCGGATCAATATTTTGAATGGGCTTTGATTCACATCTTGATAGCACTACTTTTTCCAAATTGCTATTTTTGATGCGCTTTATACCTTCGGAAACTAAATTAATATGTTGAAATCTTTCGGTTTCATTCTGAAAAATCTTGGTAGGTTCAACAACTTCAGTGCCTAAAATTTCAATATCAATTTCAGAATACAAACAAGCTTCTTTCGGGAATAGAATGCTTTTTTCGTTGAGATTAAATGGTGCAAATACAAAACCACTTTCGGTAAAAGTTTCCGTTTTGTGTAAGTCATCGTCTTTCTGCAACCAGCATTGGATTTTAGAATTTATAGGTCTACTATAAACTACAAAAGGCAATTGATTGGCGTAGTGGGTTTCTAAAGCTTCAAAAAATGAATCTTCGTGCATTCGCTATGATTTTTTGGGAAGTGAAATGGTAGATAAACGACAAATTGAAATCAAATTATCAGCTTCGTCCGTTACTCTAATATCCAGAAGTTGTGTCGTTCTTCCTTTGTGCAAAAATGTGGCTTTTGCATATACGTAACCTTCACTAATACTCTTTAAATGGTTCGCTGTAATTTCCAATCCACGGACAAAAAACTTTTCCGTGTCTATAAAAACGTGGGAAGCAAAACTACCAACACTTTCGGCTAATGCTGCTGTTGCTCCGCCATGCAAAACGCCATCTGGTTGGTGTACTTTTGAGGTTACAGGCATTCTTGCAATTAAGAAATCATCGCCAAAGTCCATAAAATCAATACTTAAGGTTTCCATTAATGTATTTTTGCTTGCGGCATTGGCCTTTGCCAAAACGGCATCCTTAGATAATTGCATAGAAAACGTTATTTTTAATGTTTAATTGAAACGACACAAAAATACTGAAACTACCTAGAAAAATGAATTCAGAAGAGAAAGAAATCACATATACAACGAGCAACTCCTACTCTACTTTAAATACACTAACGGAACGCACCAAAACCGTTTGGATGGTTTTTCATGGTATGGGTTATTTAAGTCGCTATTTTATGAGATATTTTAAGGGTTTGAATGCTGAAGTAAACTATATCATAGCACCACAAGCTCCGAGTAAATATTACATTCAACCAAAAATGCATGTCGGTGCTAATTGGTTGACACGTGATAATACCGAAACTGGAATGGAAAACATCCAGAATTATTTTGACGCTGTTTTAGAAGCTGAAAAGATTCCCGATAACATCAATCTTATCGTTTTTGGCTATTCCCAGGGTGTGAGCGTTGCCATGCGCTATTTGGCGAAACGTCAATTACAATGCGGTCAGTTGGTGCTGCATTCTGGTGGTATTCCGAAAGAATTAACTGCGAAGGATTTTGAGTATTTACCTGAAACTACCCAAGTAAAAATGATTTATGGTACTCAAGATGAGTATTTGGACGAGAATAGAATTCAATTAGAATCTGAAAAGGCTGAATCGCTTTTTGGTAAACGATTGATTGTGATGCCATTTGAAGGAAAACATGTGGTCAATGTGGATTTTATAAATGATTTGGTTTAGTGTAAAAAACACAACTTATTATGAACGTACCAATCCTAGAAAACAAGAGAGTAAAACTTGAGCCATTAAACCTCAATAATTACGAATTCTTAGAGTCAATAGCCCAAGAAAAGAATCTTTTGGCCTACTCGCCTTCCGATATTTCGGCTCCTGAAAAATTGAAAAACTATGTACAAGTCGCCGTTGAAGGGCTTAATTATAAAGTCACGGTTCCATTTATAATTTATGATAAACAAAAACAAGTCTATGCTGGCTCAACACGTTTTGGCTTAATCAACTGGAAAAATAAAGTCCTGCATATTGGTTGGACGTGGATTGGACACCAATTTCAAGGTTCAGGTCTAAATGCTAATATGAAATTTTTAATGCTTCAATATGCTTTTGAAACACTAGAGTTTGAAAAGGTAGAGTTTAGAATAGATGAACGTAATCACAAATCGCGAAAAGCAATTGAAAAATTGGGAGCCAAACTTGAAGGAATTCTGAGACAAGATGTACTCATGAAAGATGGTTTTAGACGAAGCACCTGCTGTTATGGTATTTTGAGAACAGAATGGGCCGACCTTAAAACTACGATTTTCGAAGATTGCCTTTAACGTAAAAGCGACTGATTTTTAAAATAGTGAAGCAAAACGTGCAATCTCTATAATGCCATTTGAACATTTAAAAAATTGCACGTTAAGCTTGTAATGACAGTTTATTTAAACGTCTTAACTCGTTTTTTGAAGTGTTTTATTCTTCTCTTTAAGTATCGCCAGTTGTTTTTCAATAAACGTAATCGCTTGTTCTGTTTTGTGACTTGATTTTGACGTAAAGTCTTCCAAATCTTGCTTAAACTTTTCTTTACCAGAAGTTGCTGCTTTAGATAAATCCTCTTTTACTTCTGCAAAATCTGAAGTTAATTGATCTTTGATGTCTTTACCTTCTTTCTTAAGCTTAGCTCTCGTAACGCTTCCTTTGTCTGTTGCTAACAATACGCCTGCGGCTGCGCCTATTAATGCGCCTAATACTAATGTTCCTTTATGAATCATAACTTTTTCTATTTTAAATTAAATTTGTGTTCTACTAATACGTCGTAGAACTTACCGTTTTGTTACAAACAAATTTAGTGCCAAGTCTTTAGATAAAAATATCATAGGAATATAAAAACAGATAGCTTAATCCTGACAACAAATAAATGGTGTACTTCTCAACCTTTCTTCTAATTGCAAATTGTCCATTTATGGACAAAATATGGGTAAAAGCTTAAATTTTTGCCAACAATGCCTTTAGGTATTGAATCTGGTGTACCTAAAGGCACACTTGAAAATGGACATTACATGTTCTTACCTATAGAAAGTCCCTAGCGGAACGAATATTGAGAAATAAATGATTTTTGTTATAGACGAAGAAATATGTGATTATTTTATCTCTTTGATTCGTTATTCAGCTACAATGTTAAATTCTCCAATATGCCAAAGGATTCCAGACGGATCGTGCAGAAAAAACTCATTTCCCCAATCATTGTAAACAACCTCTGAACATCTCACATGGTCATACTTTTGGATTATGCCACTTTGCTTTAGATTTTCTAAATGGTTTTCAACATTTACCACTTCAAGAAAAACCATGGTATTATCGACCCAATCTTTTACGTAAGCATTCTGTAAATAGAAGGTGAATTCTCCAGTTCTGAATACAGACATATTATGGGAAATAATAAATTCCTCAAATCCTAGGTCTTTATAGAATTGTCTTGAAATTGCATAGTCTTTTGCACCTATAAATGGCCGGATGGATTTTGGTTTTAGTTTCATAAATTAGTCTTTAGGAAATAATTTAAATTATAAATGAGTGAAGTTAGAGTTTTTATTACTAAAAATTAAACAGAATTCAAACTCAACCACATTCAAAACAACCCATAAATTTAGAACTTATTTCGAGATCTTCCGAGCCTTTTAGGGGCTCCTTAACTTTCCCTCTTTCTTGAATGATAGTATAAAATTGGAGCGCATAGGCTTTTAAATCCTCTCGACGTTCTTTGATTTTTCTAATGATGTCGCCGCCATCTATATCCCTAATGTTTTTTGGCCAAACCTGCAATGAGGCTTCTATAACCGAATCTGTGAGGAGTGCTTGTAAATTTTCAGCTTCTTCGATGAATACATTTTTTGATGTTTGCGATAAAAAATACTTATCAAAAGGATATACCAAGCCTTCCATAAAATCGATATCTTTTTCAAAAGATTGTAATTCTTTAACCACATGTCGATTGGCAATTAAGGTTGGAATTAAACCATCGGTCTTAAAAAAAGCATTATCTCGATCGCCAGCAATCGGAATTGCATTATAACCCTTACTCGTTTTTTGAATGGCCCAACCCCATTGTTTGGTATGTCTGTCCCAATCACCAATGAGCAAATCAAATAGTCTGCTTCTGACCAAAGCACGAACATCGATATGTAAGGAATCTTTCATTTCAAGTTTTAATTCCTGTAAATTATCAGTATCAATAATCTCTTTGACGTTTTTGTGCTGCGTATAATTGACATCACTTTTAGTTTCGTATTCCAGAAGATATAATCGATTACCGAAAGCCGCATTATAGTTTCCCAAACGTTTTTGTTTCGGAATAAAAAACAATTGCGGGTTGGTGTGCAACACATTGGCTTTTTCGGCCAGTTCTGCCGTCAAAATTGCAGCAAATGGATGTTGGGCAGAAATCCCATCGACCACAATATTTTCTAGGTTTAAGGTTTTTAGAAATTCAGGAATCAATTTTTTCGGATCTTTATTAACACTTCGTAAGGTATAAGAGATTCCATCTTCGCCAAGCATCTCTAAGGAATGAGTTTGTTTGCCTCCTCCTTCTTCCACCATAGTCATACCGCCTTTTAATGTATCTAAAAAAACAATCGGTACCTTAACCTTTGCAGACCAAGCAGCACGATACTGCTCTCCTTGAATCATTTTTTTCATGTCGTCCGCCTTATATAAATCACTTGGCGATAACTCAACAGAATCATAAACTCTAAAATTGGCTGTTTCTATATTGTCTATGTTATATAGAATGGATTTGGAAGTGATTTTATCGGTACTGCTGACAGACCAATAAATGGAGAACACTACTACCAATAGAATTAAAAAAACTGAGATAATTAAGCTGCGCTTTGACATAGATTGGTTACGAAAATTTAAGAGTTGACTATTAGAGTTACGAAAATAAGATATACAAACGAGGAATTTTAACTGAAATAGAGGAATTTGGAACTGATATGGAACCTTTCTGCTACTATCAAAGATTTAGCTTAAATACTGTGTATATTTTAGAAACAATAGGAGAATCATTTTTTCCTTTTTATACTCATCAATGAAATTAGGTATCATAAATCTAAAACACCAAAAATCTTAAATCAGTTTAGTCAGCTCCCGTAAAAATCATCATAAATTGTTTTATAAGTTCTAAAATTTAATTTTTAATACCTCTGAGATGTATGTCAAATAGTAAAAGGGGACAATTCTTCCGAAAAAAATTCTTTATGGTAAAGCACGCAACTATTTATGTTGTGAACTCATTTTGACTATGGATTTTAAGTGTTTAGAGTTTTAATATAAAACGCAGCTTAACGATTAAAAACGAGCATTTTAACATTTCATCGTAAAAATGACTATCCAGACAGATATAATTGATTTTTAAGTCTTTAAAATAATATTTTGCAGAACCAACCAACCAACCAACCAACCAACCAACCAACCAACCAACCAACCAACCAACCAATCATGAAAACTTTATTAACCTTACTAACTATTTCAATAATGACTGTCAGTAATGCGCAGTTTGTATCTGAAGACGATATGTTGCATGCCACAATAGGTGCCGGAATTTCTGCTACAAGTTATACACTGATTTATGCTAAGACCAAAAATTCAAAAAAAGCGTTTTGGTATAGTTTAGGACTTTCGGCTTTGGCTGGACTTTCTAAAGAAATTTACGATGGCTACATTATAAAAGCACGTTTTGATACTGGCGAAGCTATAGCCACAGCTGCAGGCGGCTTTGTAGCAAGTTACACGCTGAACATATTCACTGGAAAGCAAAAAAGAAAGAAACGAAAAATAAAAAAGAAAATAGAGGAAGAAGAAATTGTTTTGGTTTCTTACTGAAAATGGATTTGGAGAGTATTATTGATTAATTTAAATTTTTTATAAATTCTATGGTTTTACTATTCGCCATACCATTTGGATTACATCCTGGTTTACCTTCTGGAATCGCAATTCCTAAGTTTTCGTAATGTTCAATCCATCCCTTATGAAAGCTATTTGTTTCTGCATCTTTAAACGTCATTGGTTCTAACTCAAACACCGAATCCTTCTTAATAATTTCATAGATGTATTCAGAGCAATAATACCCTTCATCTTCTAAAATATATGTGGTATTATATGGGTTACCAACTAGCAATTTCGCTTTAGAAATTACTTCTTCTATTTGTTTTGGAGCCATGTTTTTGATACGATATAAATCTACACTTTGACTTACAGAATCTTCAGCTCCAATGAACGAATCTAACGGTTCTTTTACAACCCCTTTCCCCAAATCTGAATGATATACAAAAACAGTCCCGTCTTCAACATCACAAATTCCCATGTGTGTATAACTTGTTGACTTCGAAGTTTGAGTGACCTCATTTATAGCTTCAGATAGCTCACTATTAAGTGCGCCTCTAAATACAATATCACCAGATTTAATATCTAATGTGTTTGCACAAGAAACAGATAGAATTAAGATCAGAAAAAACGAAACTGACTTCAAGAACTAATGTGTTAATTTATCTACAATCGCTTTGACTGGAAGGATTTCTGTGGTATGCTCAATACTCGGACCTGCAACCCAAACGGTTTTGTAAGTTGCTTTTTTGGCAGCATTTTCCGTAGCTTTCATTCCTATTGAAAAACGGATCATTTTTACCCATTTTTTTAAGGTTTTATTTTTGTTCAAAAGGTTTTCGATCCAAGTCGCTTTAGTACCTATTTTTTGAACATAAGGTGTATTGATCACCGTACATGGCGTTCCTGAAATACGTTCGGTCATTATGATATCTTTTTCGCCATAATCGACACAAGCTTGTTTATACTCATCGGTCACTCCAGCTTCAATCGAAGCAATAAAAGGACTTCCGACCGAAACTCCAGCTGCTCCATAACTCAACATCTTATCAATGTCTGCTTTGCAACCTACGCCTCCAGCAGAGATTACAGGAATATCCAATTCCTTATTTAAAAGATTCGTGAATTCTTCTGGCGACAATTTTCCCCTGTGGCCACCAGCTTCATTATTTACGGCGATCGCTGCATCTGCTCCCAAATCTTCTACTTTTTTGGCAAACCTTAAATCGGTCACATCACAAAACACTTTTATACCAACAGCATGTGCTTGTCTTATAGTTTCCTCAGGACTTCCCAAAGATGTAATGATGAAATCGCAGCCTTCTTCGCATATCGCCTCCAATTGTCCTTTGTATTTAACATTGGATTTATTCACAATTAAATTGAATCCAAATGAACCGCCTTCAACTTTATTCGCCTTTAATTCTTTTATGGCTGCTCTTAATTCTTCAATAGTTCTGTAGTTTAATGCTGGAATACAACCTGCAATGCCTGCTTTCATGGCTTCTGTTACCATGGCAACGTTAGAGACCAAAAACATAGGTGCTTGAATAATTGGGTATTTTATCTTGAGGAGTTGTATTAGTTTGGTTTGCATATCACTTCCCACATAAGGGCATCTTATTAATTAGGTTTCAATTGGAATTGCAAATATACCTTTTTTTATTATGCACGCATAATACCTTTATTCTAAAAACCGATAATAGCCACATTTCAGATAAGCGCCTTCGGGAAATGCAATAGGATGGTCAATATCGTGTTTTGTTTTAAGTTCAGTTTCAAAAAGTCTGGCTTGGGCGTTCAAAACGCTATCATTCAAGTCAAAAAAAGATTGTGCTATTACACGCGATGAGCACGAAGCTAAAACCAAAATACCGTTTTTTGCAGTCAACTTCTCTCCTAGTTCTGCTAATTGCGCATATTTCTTTTTGGCTAATTCAATTTCAGATTGTTGCTTGGCAAAACTCGGTGGATCGATAACCACAACATCATAGGTTTTACCTTTTTGTATTAAAGCCTTCATTTCAACAAAAGCATCGCCAGAAATGGTTTTGTGCTTGCCAGAATACGCATTTAATTTTCCATTTTCCCTAGCCATATCCAAAGCCTGTTTGCTTATATCTAAACTTGTGACTTCGGTTGCACCATTGGCTAAAGCGTGTACTGAGAAACCACCGGCATAAGAAAACACGTCCAAAACGGTTTTTCCTTGACTCAATTCCCCTACCCGTTTTCTATTCGCTCTATGGTCTAAAAAATAACCTGTTTTATGGCCTTTGATGACGTTTGCCGAAAATTTTACCCCATGTTCAACAAACGCTACCACTTCATTTTCAAGCGTTCCGAAAATCACCTCACCATCTGTATAGTTATGATTTTTACTGTTTTTTAAACTTCTACTTAAGCGCATCACAACACTTTCAGCCTTTGAAATTTGCTGTAAACTTTCTAAAATGGAATCTAAATAGGGCAACCATATTTCAGAATATAATTTTACGACCAACACCTTATCATATACATCGGCAATCAAACCCGGAAAACCATCATTCTCGCCAAACAATAATCGGTAACTATTGGTATGGGTTTTTAATAATTCTGAACGTTTTACAAAAGCCAATTTAATTTTATGATGAAAGAAATCAGCATCAACTTTCACTTTGGTTTCAGCGTTGTGAATAATTTTAATTCGGATTGGAGAATTAGCATCATATAAACCTAAACCAATGACTTTGTTTTTGTTTTTACTAAAAATAATGGCTAAATCGCCTGTTTCAGCATCGTCATTAATTTTTACAATACTTTTAGAAAACACCCACGGATGACCTTTGACAACGAATTGTTCGCCTTTGGCATTGAGCTTTACAGCGAGATTTTTAGGTTTAAGATTTTGCTTCAAATTATATAAGTCATCATTAGAGATGCCAAGGCTTCAAAAATATGCAATCTAGAAGTTATATTCAATCTATTTTTAAAATAGAACATATTTAAAGAATAGATTAGGCAATTCTTGAAACTAACAAAGTTTTATAAAAATTTTAAAATATGCATTGCGATATAATGCCTATGTTTGCAATCGAAAAAAATAAATGACACATGAAACAATTATTAATACTTTGCCTAGCAATCAGTATATTAGCTTGTAAAGAAGAGCCTAAAGATTACGCAACAATTTCTGGTAAGATTGAAAACCCTGATGAGAGTAAAACCTTAAAGATTTTTCAAGGTAGAAATTACGAAAAAACCATAACGCTTAATGATGACGGGACATTTAAAGATACTTTAAAAGTTGAAGCCGGTGATTATAACTTTCAGCATGGAAAGGAATATGGTCAGATTTATTTAAAGAACGATAATGAGTCTTCTTTTGAAACTGACAATAATTCATTTGCGGATTCAATGGTATTTAAAGGTGATGCGTCCGATATCAATAACTTTTCCGTTCAATCTTTTTTAGTTGCTAAAAATCATTTTAGTGAAGACCTTATTTCATCTGGTACTAAAGAAGAGGTTGAAAAAGCATTGGAATCGTACAAAGCAGCCTATGAAGATATTAAGAACAAATATGCTGATGTCGATTCTACACATATAGCAAGGATGAATCAGAGTGTTGAAAATACAGTTCAGCAAATCAATAGATTTATGGCGGCTAAATTAGCCACAAGAGAAGCGCTACCAAAAGGGTCACCATCACCATCTTTTGAAAATTATGAAAATTTTGCAGGTGGAGAACTGTCACTTTCAGACCTAAAAGGAAAATATGTCTATTTTGATATCTGGGCAACTTGGTGTGGTCCTTGTATAAAGGAAATCCCTTCACTTAAAAAAGTAGAAGAACAATATGAAGGTAAAAATATTGCGTTTGTAAGCATTTCCGTAGATGAAGGAAGAGGTTATAAAGGAGACAAAGCGGCAGCTCACGCAGGCTGGAAAAAAATGGTTGCCGACAAAGATTTAGGTGGCATACAACTCATAGCAGATAATGGATTTCAATCTGAATTTGTTAAAAACTACCAAATTAATGGTATCCCAAGATTTATATTGGTAGATCCAGAAGGCAATATTGTGAATGCAGATGCACCACGACCATCAAGTTCTGCTTTAGTGGAATTATTTGATGAATTAGGAATATAATCTTAAATAAGATTAACTTTAAAAGCCTGTTTAAACTAGATTTAAACAGGCTTTTTTTTATTAAGTTAATTAAACATTATAATGTTTTATTTCTTTCCTTGACCATCTTTTCGCCGCTTACTTTTTTGATGTTTTGGTTCTGGTTGCTGTTCTTCTTTCTGTGGTTGTTCTGGTTTTTTAAACAAATCAATATAGGCGTCTCCCAAAGTTTCAATAATATGACTGGCAATTAAACTTTGATATCCATAATCTTCTAAAGCAATATCTGCAGATTTTCCATGAAGATAAATTCCAAAAATGGCAGCTGATAGAGCTTCATAACCCTGAGCTACCAATCCAGAAATAATGCCGGTTAAAACATCACCAGTTCCTCCTGTTGCCATGCCAGGATTTCCAGTGGTATTTATATAGAGTTTATCTTGGTAAACGGTAATCGTTTTGGCGCCTTTAACTACAACTATTAGATTATACTTTTTTGAAAACGCTTTTGCTTTGTCTAACTTTTCAAAATCGTCAGACCACTTCCCTATTAATCGTTCCAGCTCTTTAGGGTGTGGTGTTAAAATGGTAAAATCTGGTAACAATTTTAGCAAGACTTTCTTTTTCGACAATAAATTTAAACCATCAGCATCAATGACTAATGGTGTTTTGTTAGTTTTTAGAAAAGCTTCAAAAGTTTTTGCGGTTCGTGCTGAAGTTCCTAAACCTACTCCAATTCCAATAACTGTGGGCTCTATTTCAAAATCAATATTGGTAATATGGGTTTCATCGCTATCGGTAATGACCATGACTTCAGGAATAGCAATTTGCAAACTTTGATAACCACATTTAGGCACATAGGCTGTGACCAAACCTGCACCAGAACCCAACGCTGCTCTACTCGCTAAATTAGCAGCACCAATTTTTCCATAACTTCCACCAATAATCAACACGTGACCAAAATCGCCTTTGTGTGAAAATTTTTGCCTTGGTTTATAAAGTGGTAAAACTTCATTTTTAGAAATGAGTTCGACTTCAGTTTCGGTTTGCATTAAGTATTCGCGGTCAATACCAATATCCAAAGCTTCCCATTGTGTGGTATATTTTACAGTTTCGGGTAAAAAGAACACCAATTTTGGCGTTTGAAAACTCAAGGTGTAATTGGCGTGAACCACGTTGTTTTCATCTTCAACAGCTTTATCTGTATATAATCCAGAAGGAATATCTATAGACAATGTAAACGCTTTTGATGCTTTAAATTTTTGAAATAAGGCTTGTACCCAATCATTTGGCGGACGGTTCAGGCCGATGCCAAAGACGGCATCTACAATAATATCATCCACGCCAATATCAATCTCTTCAAAATCGCCTTTACAGCTCAACATTATCGGCCATTTTTTTGTCACAGTTTTGATATGGTCGTAGTTAATTAAGAAATCCTTGGAACGTTTGTCACTACAATTCACAATATAGGTTGCTACATTATAGCCATGCGTAATTAAATGTCTTGCTAAAACCAAACCGTCTCCACCATTATTACCAATACCACAAAACACATGAATTGGTACTTGAGCACCTTGCATACGTGCGTGCATCCAATTAAAAATTTGGGTACCAGCACGCTCCATCAATTCAGTTGAGGATATATTTTGACGTTCAGTTGTTAGTTTATCACCTTCGTAAATCTGTTCTTTTGAAAATAATTTCATTTTATCTTAATAGTTTTAATCGCTAGCAAATTTGATACACTTTTAAATGATTCCCATTTAATATGAACTATTCTAAAATAATGCTCCTGTGAATAATTTAATGCCTGATGCAATTTGTTAGTTATCTTTCATTTTTTTTATAAAGATTCGCCCTTTTTTACTAATTCCCTAAAAAGGTCAGATTAGTTTTTTTCATTGTTATAAAAATAATACTTTTGGTATGTAATGAAGAAAAAAATCAAAATATCATCACATCAAATAGGTAACGCTAACCACATGACGATTTCTATGTTTTTCATTTCAACTATTATTACCCGTTTGGGTAATCTTTAATATGTTCTCCGTCCCTTTAGTCTATTTAGACATTTTTATTCCTTTAAAATTAATTAATATATGAAAGTTCTCAAATTTGGTGGAACATCAGTAGGTTCAGCCGAAAATATAAATAAAGTGATTTCAATTTTAGACCAACAATCTAAAAATTCTAAAATCGCCGTTGTCGTTTCTGCAGTAGGCGGAATTACAGATAAATTATTAGAAGCTGCAAATTTGGCCTGCCAAAAAGATTTGGAATACAAACAGGTCTATAATGCTATTTGGTCAAGACATAATAAAGTAGTTGAAGGCCTTTTTGAAAATTCTGAAAACGACCAAAGTCTTCAGAAATATCATGAAAAGTTACATGATTTGGTATCGGAAAAATTAAATGACCTAAGAAGTCTTTTAGATGGCATATATCTAATTAACGAATTATCGCCAAAAACAAAAGACAAACTGTTGAGTTTTGGAGAGGCCTTGTCTTCTATAATAATTTATCATACGCTCAAATCTAGAAATTTAGATGCGTCATTAAAAAACTCACAAGAATTAATTGTGACAGATTTAAATTATAACAATGCCGCCGTAAATTTTGACTTGACCAATACTAATATTCAGTCATTTTTTCAATCAGATGCACACGCCATAGTTTTGTTACCAGGATTTGTATCAAAATCTGCAAGTGGAGAAATCACCACCTTAGGTCGTGGAGGTTCAGATTATACAGCAGCCATTGTTGCTGCGGCTTTAGATGCCAAAGAATTACAAATCTGGACAGACGTTAGCGGCATGTTTACCACTAATCCTAAATTGGTAAAGCAAGCAGCTCCAATTGTCCAGTTATCGTATCAAGAAGCTGTGGAATTATCGCATTTTGGTGCGAAAGTATTATATCCGCCAACAGTAATGCCTGTCCTCAAAAAGAAGATTCCTATTGTCATAAAAAACACCATGGATCCAGAAGCCGTTGGTACTACAATTAGTCAAGAAGTGACCTCAAATGGCTCACCAGTAAAAGGACTTAGTAATATTGATAATATTGCCCTATTAACCTTACAAGGCAATGGTATGGTGGGCGTGCCAGGTTTTAGTAAACGTCTGTTTGAAACGCTCGCACAGGAAAAAATCAATATTATTTTAATTACACAATCATCCTCGGAACATTCCATCTGTTTCGGGATTTCGGATAACGATGCGGCACGTGCCAAGGAAGTTATAGATATCGTTTTTGAGTATGAAATTGCACTTCAAAAAATTGACCCATTAGTTGTAGAAACGGATTTATCGATTATAGCCGTTATAGGCGATAAAATGAAAAGCCACCAAGGTATAAGTGGTAAAATGTTTAGTACATTGGGCAAAAATAATGTGAATATAAGAGCGATTGCGCAAGGCGCTTCGGAACGTAATATTTCTGCAGTAATTCATAAAAATGATGTAAAAAAGGCTTTAAACAGTTTGCATGAGCAGTTTTTTGAAATCAAAACCAAACAAATCAACTTGTTTATTACTGGTGTTGGAAATGTAGGCGAACGATTGATTGAGCAAATCAAACAACAGAAAGCTTATGTTAAGGAGAACTTCAAAATTAGTTTGAGAGTTGCCGGTTTATCCAACTCACGACACATGATCGTTAATGATGAAGGCATTAATTTAAAAGACTGGAAACAACAATTAGAGGCTGGAGAAAAAGCAAGTTTAGAAGGTTTCTTTGAACATGCAAAACACCTGAATTTAAGAAATTCCGTTTTTGTGGATATCACGGCTAACGAAGCCGTTTCAAATATTTATGGCGACTATCTAAAGCAGAGTATTTCTGTAGTTGCTTGTAATAAAATTGCCTGTTCAGGAAATATTGAATACTATAATGAACTTAAAGCTTTATCACGACAATACAACGCCTCATTTTTGTTTGAAACTAATGTTGGTGCTGGATTACCGGTTATCGACACACTCAGCCATTTAATTACTTCGGGAGATAAAGTGAATACGATTCAAGCGGTTTTATCGGGAAGTCTTAATTTCATATTTAATAATTTTAATGCTGAAACGACTTTTCACGATGTCGTAAAACAAGCACAAGAAGAAGGATATACCGAACCAGATCCAAGAATCGATTTGAGCGGCATAGATGTCGCCAGAAAAGTTTTGATT
The DNA here is from genome assembly GCF_013394655.1 of Winogradskyella schleiferi. Classification (NCBI taxonomy): domain Bacteria; kingdom Pseudomonadati; phylum Bacteroidota; class Flavobacteriia; order Flavobacteriales; family Flavobacteriaceae; genus Winogradskyella; species Winogradskyella schleiferi. Next base: position 1,784,976 of record NZ_CP053351.1, on the reverse strand, counting down.
CTAGCAAGGGAAAGTGGTCATTCCATAGAATTATCGGATTTAGAAAGCGATAACTTCTTAACGGAAGCTGCCATGAAAGCTGATACCGTTGATGATTTTTTCGATACCTTAAAAAATGATGAAGGTTATTATCAAGATTTGTTCAAATCGGCTGAAGAAAAGAATTGCCAGTTAAAATTTGTTGCCGAGTTTGATAAGGGAAAAGCCAAAGTCGGACTCCAAGAAATTCCAGAAGGACATCCGTTTTACAATCTTAAAGGGAAAGACAATATCGTTATGTTTTATACGCAACGTTATCCTGAACAGCCAATGATCATTAAAGGTGCTGGAGCTGGTGCTGATGTTACGGCCTCTGGTTTGTTTGCCGATATTATACGAATTGCTAATAACTAATATAAAAGTTATTGTATTATTTATATGCTCTGAATAACTCAATAATATAAGATTAACCCCTTTCGCGGGAAATACATATGAATGAAATCAAAATATTTTCACCTGCAACCGTAGCCAATGTCGCTTGTGGATTTGATGTCCTCGGCTTCTGCTTGGATACTATTGGAGATGAAATGGTCATTAGAAAAACCAAAGAAAAAGGCATCCGAATCACCAAGATTGAAGGTTACGACTTACCCTTGGAAGCTGAAAAAAATGTAGCTGGTGTTTCAGCTTTAGCGATGTACAATGACCTACAACCCGATTGTGGATTTGAAATTGAAATCTATAAGAATATAAAACCTGGAAGCGGTATTGGTAGTAGTTCGGCAAGTGCAGCAGGAAGTGTTTTTGGTATGAATGAACTATTGGGAAGACCTTTAAACAAAACCAAACTAACCTATTTTGCCATGAAAGGCGAAGCCTTGGCAAGTAAATGTGAGCACGCGGATAACTTGGCACCTGCCATTTTTGGCGGTTTTACCTTGGTGAAAAGTGCTTGTCCATTGCAAGTTTTAGAATTGCCTACACCTTCGGATTTATATGCAACATTGATACATCCACAAATTGAAATTAAAACCTCAGAATCTAGAGCAATTTTACCAAAAGAAATTCCCTTACAAAATGCAATTACACAATGGGCAAATGTTGGGAGTTTGGTGCATGCACTACATACTTCCGATTATGATTTGATGAAAGATGCACTTAATGATGTCGTTATCGAACCACATAGAAAACAATTGATTCCGCATTTTGATGACGTAAAGTCTGCTGCATTAAATGCGGGAGCTTTGGGTTGTGCTATTTCTGGTTCTGGACCTTCGATTTTTATGTTGAGCAAAGGGGAGAAAACTGCTAAAGCTGTTGAAGAAGTAATTAGAGAGGTGTATTCAAAAACAGATATAGCGTTCGAGACTTATGTTTCTAAGATTAATACTGAAGGGATTAAAAAAATGACGGAAGACTGATGACGGAAGATGAAAATGGCAGCGAGTAAAAAATAGAAATTATGAATAAATTTAAATTTGAAAAGTTGATTATCTGGCAAGACGCTATGGATTACGGCGAAGTTATAAATGACGTTTCTCAACGATTTCCAGATAAAGAAAAATTTAATTTAACGTCACAAATTATGAGAGCTGTGGATTCTGTTGCTCTTAATATTTCCGAAGGGTCAATTGGTCAATCCAATCCTGAACAACGCAAATTTATTGGATATTCAATTCGTTCATTAGCAGAGGTCGTAACCTGCTTGTTTAAAGCAAAAAGACGAAATTATATTCCAGAAGAAACTTTCATAGAATTATACAATTCAGCTTTCCATTTAATGAATAAAATGGCGGCATTTAAAAGAAATATTCACTAAATACAAACATCGGCATTCGGTCATCCGTCTTCCGTCTTCTGTCCAAAATAACCATGAAATACTACAGTTTAAACAAAAAAGCACCTAATACAACCTTTGAAGAAGCCGTTGTCAGAGGATTGGCTCCAGACAAAGGTTTATATTTTCCTGAATCGATAACACCTTTAGAGGCTTCGTTTTTTGAAAATATCGAAGATAAATCGAATGCAGAAATTGCATTGGAAGCCATCAGACAATTCATTGTTCCAGAAATTCCAGAGGACATTCTAAAAACTATTGTTGAAGGAACCTTAAGTTTCGATTTTCCTGTGGTAGAAATAAATAAGAACATTTCTACGCTCGAATTATTTCACGGTCCAACCATGGCATTCAAAGATGTTGGTGCGCGTTTTATGGCAAGATGTTTAGGCTATTTCAACAAAACAAATACCAATGATATTACAGTTTTAGTGGCCACTTCTGGCGATACAGGAGGTGCAGTCGCTAATGGGTTTTTAGGTGTAAAAGGTGTGAATGTGGTTATCCTCTATCCTAGTGGAAAAGTGAGTGACATCCAAGAAAAGCAATTGACCACCTTAGGACAAAACATTACTGCTCTGGAAGTTGATGGTGTTTTTGACGATTGCCAAGACATGGTAAAACAAGCTTTTATGGATAAAGAATTGACGAGCAAAATGCAATTAACCTCTGCGAATTCCATAAATATTGCACGTTGGCTGCCACAGCTTTTTTATTTTATTTTTACCTACAAGCAACTAAAATCTAAGTATAAAGACATTGCGTTTTCGGTGCCAAGTGGTAACTTCGGCAACATTTGTGCTGGTATGGTCGCTCAAAAATTAGGTTTGCCTGTTAAGCATTTTATTGCTTCCAACAATGCCAATGCTACTGTGGTTAATTATATGCTTTCCCAAACCTACAGTCCTAAACCATCCATCCAAACCATTAGTAATGCGATGGATGTTGGAAATCCAAGTAATTTTATTAGAATCCAGGAATTGCACAATAATGATTTTGAGACTTTAAAATCGAATTTATCATCGTTTAGTTATACAGACAATGAAACCAGGGAAGCACTATTGGAGCTCTATAGCGACTTCAATTATGTGGCAGATCCGCATGGAGCCGTTGGTTATTTAGGCGCAAAAGACTATTTAAAGAACAACGAAGCTCATGTGGTGTTTTTAGAAACGGCACATCCAACAAAATTTTTGGATGTGGTAGAAGACGTTATTAAAGAGAATATAGATTTACCTCCTCAAATTGAAGCGGTTATGGATAAGGAAAAAGTGGCAACAAAGATTGGTACTTATGAGGAATTGAAGGGTTTTTTGTTGAAGTAAGTTTTATTTTTTTTATTAGTAATCTTGATTTATCCTTTAAAATAATTGTGTAAATCTTAAAATTACTTGACCTATAAATATTTATTGAACATTACTCACACATGCCAATAAATTAGCAATTCTCAAGAATATCAAAATTTGACAGAGTGCATTGACGAAAATTCCGATGAAACTATAAAAAGTAGTATTGGAATCGTAATGTTAAAATGGATTGAGAGCTTAAATTCTGAATGGCCAACACAATTCTAACAACGAAGTAAGAAACTTAAAGTAAAAACCATAAAAAAAAGCTCTACCAATATTCCTAAAATGGACATAGAATTAGAAAACCTAGAATTTGAAATAAAAAGAAAATACAGTTTTAAATACAAACCCGAATTCTCTGAATCTTTTAAAACAGATATTAAAGAAAGTCAAATAATACCATTAACTATAGCGGTTTTTGAAAAATTGGAATGGCCAATTGTTTTTACAAATAAAAATTCTGTAGAGGCAAAACGTAAAGGGTCTTGGAACAAGCTAACCGAGAAACTAACGATTACAAAAGAAGCAACAGGTAAGATAAACGTTCATAGCAAAACAATCGAAGGAAATTTTATAGATTTTGGAAAAAACTCAAAACGAACCGGTTTATTTATTGCTCTTTTCAAAAAGTTAGAATCTGAATATAAAGAAAGTGGAAAACTCGTTGAATTAGAAACTGAATATGAAAAACAAAACAGTTGGGCAGATTATGTTATTCCAACTGAATTACCACAACCAAAGAAAACTGCCAAACCTAATTTAATACTCTCAATTGTTGGCGGATTGGTCATTGCAATATTATTTGGGTTATTAATTGCCTTCCTAACTCACAATTTTATCTATTTCATTGGGCTTTATGAACTAGGAATTGGAATTGGAATTGGCTATTTATTTAGTCAAGTTTTAAAGACTGCTAATTTTCTAGAACTTAGAACAACTCAGTTTATGATTGTAGGAATAATGCTTGTTATGTTTATAACTAATCATTTTACTCAATATCAATTTATAATTGCAGAAAATAATATTTTCGATCTTGGATTTTTTGAATTTATGAAAATACGATTTGAACATGGGTTAACAATTAAGGAATTAAACACAGGCTGGATTGGTTTGACTCTAAGTTGGATTTTTCAAATGGTTTTCCCGTATTTTATTGCGATTGGCACGGTTGCAATAAATACTGCGAAATATACTATCGATAAAATCCCAGGAGAAGTTCTTGAATATGCCATTTATCTTTTCGAGATGGGCAAATTTGAAAGTGAAGTTAGAGCTGAATTAGCGCAAAAAGGTTGGAATAAAAAGTCAGATCAAGATGATGTTTTTAATGCAATTGCTGAAATTAGTGGTTTCCAGCAACTCAGACGAGAATAAAAAATCTATAATTTGAATTTATTAAAAGAAATTTTTAGCGCATCAGTGGTTTTAATTTTATAAGATCCAAAATTCATTTCAATTCAATTCTAATTTTATTTATTAAATTAGTTACTTTAAGCTAAGTGCTAATCTCTTTTAAAAAATAATTTATTGTTAAACTCAAAAAACCAATCGAATTCCTAATTATCTAAAATTTGCCAAAACACAAACCATTACAGACCAAAAGACTAACCATAAGACCAGTCGCTCCTAAAGATTCCAAATTTATCCTAGAGTTAATGAACACACCAAAATGGATTAAAAACATTGGCGATAGAAACGTGAGAACAGTTGAGGAAGCAGCAAACTACGTCAAAGAAAAAGCATTGCCTCAGCTCGAAACTTATGGTTATGGCAACAACGTTATCATTAGAAAAGCAGACCAAATAAAACTTGGCACTTGTGGTTTATACCATCGAGAAGGTAAAACGGATCCTGATATAGGTTTTGCATTTCTGCCCGCTTATGAAGGCAATGGTTATGCGTTTGAAGCTGCCAATGAATTAATGATGGCCGCAAAAAACGAGTATAGTTTAAAAGAATTAAGCGCTTATACACTTGAAGCTAATTTGGCATCAAGAAAACTTTTAGAACGCTTAGGCTTTAAAATCATAGGAAAGGGCACACTTCCAAACAATGATGAGGAGCTATTGCATTACTACCGAACTTTAGATGTTGATTTTAAAGGTTCAACTTTTAGGCAAAAACCAATTCAGCACCCATAAACCAATATGCCCAAAACCCTCTACACCATTTACGTCATAGAACTTTCCAAACGTGTTTATACCGAAAACACAAAGTTCAGAAATGCAAATCCACAGTTTAATGGTGTGTTGGAATGTTTATATGTTGGTATGACCAGTAAAACACCTAAAGAGCGCTTCCTCCAGCATAAAACAGGCCATCGTAACAAAAAAGGTCATAAAATATCATCGAATATTGTTGAGAAATATGGTACCTATTTGCGTCCAAGTCTTTTCAATCATATTGATCCCTTTTTTACACGAGCCGAAGCCATGACGGCTGAAGAACAAATTGCATTGGAATTGAGACGTGAAGGCTATGCGGTTTGGTTTAATTAAATTCTAGAACCGTTCACATATATTTATTTCGTATAATTTTTAGCAATAATCTTATGAAAAATTGGATTATTAATCGTAATATTGCAATGAACAAATAAAAAGCAACATGGGATTAGCAAAAACCGAAATGTTTACCGATTTACAAAACGAAATTGCACTATTTGCCAAAGTATTTGGGCATCCTGCGAGAGTTTCTATTTTACAACATTTATTTAAAATTAACACTTGTGTTTGTGGCGATTTAGTAAACGAAATCGGATTGGCACAACCAACCATATCCCAACATCTTAAAGAATTGAAGCATTTAGGTCTCATAAAAGGTAACGTAGAAGGCACAAGTGTTTGCTATTGCATCGATACCGAAAATTGGACCAAAATGAAAGCAGTGATGCATCAGTTTTTGGATCAGGATATTTCTGAAAAAGGAAGTTGCTGTTAAAAATTACCATAAACATATTAAATACATAAAAAATGAAATTATCAGAAGTAAAAAACAAACTGAACCAACTGGAAACGATTTCGTTTCAATTGCCAAATGGCGAATTAGTCCCTAACCATTTTCACGTGACAGAAGTTGGAAAAATCACAAAACACTTCATTGATTGTGGTGGCACGGTAAGAAACGAAGAAGTCGTGAACTTTCAACTATGGAATGCCAACGACTATGACCACCGATTACATCCTGAAAAATTAGTAGATATTATTGAGTTATCAGAAAAGGTTTTGGGTATCGAAGATTTAGAAATCGAAGTAGAATATCAAGGCGATACCATTGGAAAGTTCGGATTGGACTTTGACGGCAAACATTTCCTATTAACCAATAAACAAACCGATTGTTTGGCAAAAGACCAATGCGGTGTTCCCGTTGAAAAACCAAAAGTAAAATTAGCGGAACTTAACGATGAACCTTGTTGCTCACCAAGCGGAAATTGCTGCTAAACTTATAACATTCAAAAAATGATAGCCACACCATCAACCTTGTTTTCAGGAATAGCATCTATAATTAAGGCACTAAATCCTGAGACTATTTCAGAAGACCGAAAAGCAGTTTTACAACATTTGACTGAATTTATTCAGTCCAAAGTTTCAAATGATGCGGAAATCCGTCTCAATTTCATATGCACGCACAATTCGCGACGCAGTCATTTGTCTCAAGTTTGGGCACAAACCATGGCACATTACTTTAATATTAAAAATGTGTTCTGTTATTCTGGAGGAACGGAAGCCACAGCACTTTTTCCGATGGCGGCTGAAACTTTACAGAATTCCGGTTTCGAAATTAAAACACTTTCCGAAGGTGAAAATCCGGTTTACAGTATTAAATACGCCGAAAATGAACATCCTGTTATCGGATTTTCAAAAAAATTGGATGATGACTTTAATCCAAAATCTAGGTTTGCAGCCATTATGACCTGTGATTCTGCCAACGAAGCTTGTCCTCTTGTTTTGGGAGCTGAAAAACGAATTCCAATTACTTTTGAAGATCCAAAGGCTTTCGATAACACACCACAACAAGCTGAAAAATATAGGGAAAGAAGTCTACAAATCGCCACTGAATTATTTTACGTTTTCTCTCAAATCAATTCCTAAAAAAATGGCCACTAAAAAACTCAGTTTCCTAGATAGTTATTTAACACTTTGGATATTTGCCGCAATGGCTATTGGCGTAGGTATTGGCTATTTCTTTCCATCATTTCCAGAAATCGTGAATTCTTATAGCAGCGGAAGTACCAACATTCCCATTGCTATTGGGTTGATCGTCATGATGTATCCACCATTGGCCAAAGTTAATTTTGCTTTATTGCCTAAAGTATTTAGAAACACAAAAATACTTTCCATTTCATTAATCCTCAATTGGATTATTGGTCCGGTGTTGATGTTCTTTTTAGCGATTATATTTTTACGTGATTATCCGGAATATATGGTCGGACTGATATTAATTGGTCTGGCACGTTGCATTGCCATGGTTTTGGTTTGGAACGATTTAGCCGATGGCAGTAGCGAATATGGCGCTGGCTTGGTTGCTTTGAACAGTATTTTCCAAGTATTCGCCTATAGCTTTTACGCCTGGATTTTCATCACAGTACTTCCACCCTATTTTGGATTTGAAGGTGCCATCGTAGATATTTCTATAGCCACGATTGCCGAAAGTGTTGCCATATATTTAGGTATTCCTTTTGCTTTGGGCATTTTGAGCCGGCTTATTTTGGTAAAACTTAAAGGTGAAGTGTGGTACACTGAGAAATTCATACCGACTATTTCACCGTTAACTTTGATAGCATTGTTATTTACAATCGTGATTATGTTTTCTTTGAAAGGCGAATTAATTGTTGAAATCCCACTGGATGTTTTAATCATTGCAGTGCCATTATTGGTCTATTTCACCGTAATGTTTATCATTGGCTTTTTCTTTACCAAAGCCACAGGAGCGGAATATGATAAAACTACAGCAGTTGCATTCACTGCAGCAGGAAACAATTTTGAATTGGCTATTGCCGTTGCTATAGCTGTTTTCGGACTGAATTCAGGCCAGGCATTTGCAGGCGTTATTGGGCCTTTGGTTGAAGTGCCAGCGTTGATTTTATTGGTTCGTGTTTCGTTTTGGTTGAAAAAGAAGTATTATGATAAGCCTGAAATCGCTGGAAAGTAGTCGACTCTTTGTTTATTATCAATTTAAAGTTTAAAACCCAATAATGTCATTTCATTTACTCTAGCTTTTATAAGCTTTTACAATTATTTTGTCATTTCAATAGAGTGATTCGTATAGCAATTGGGAGAGTGAGGAGAAATCTTAAAACAGTGAGATTCCTCTTCGTACCTCATTCGGAATGACAGAATTGACTTTAATAAAAACAGAACTGATTTTATTAAAATTTAATTCTTTTGTTTAAAATTATATGTCTATCGTTCAAAACGCCCAGAAATATTCCCTTCAATAATTTTAACCACATCATTAACATCACTATGGTTTACGTCGCCTTCGTAGGTATGTTTTAAGGCGCAGGCAGCACTTGCAAAAAGCATAGCTTTATAATCGTCATAATGTTGTAAACCATGAATTAATCCTGCGGCAAAGGCATCACCAGTTCCAATACGATCTACGATGTGCGTAATTTCTAAATCTTCTGTTTCACGGAATTCTTTTCCGTTCCACATTCGTGCTCTAATTTTATGCCATGATGAATTTAAGGAAGTTCTAATTTTGTCAAATACTTTTTCGATTGTTGGAAAAGTTTCCATGAGTTGTTTACTTGCTTTCAGGAAATCGTCGTTAGAATAACTGTAATTGGTACCCAAAACTTCATTGATTTCATTAATACCACCAATAAAAATATTGGAATAGTGCAATAATTCAGTTAATGCTCCCTTGGCATCTTGGCCATATTTCCATAGACCACTACGATAGGTCGGATCTGCAGAAACGGTCAACCCTTTTTCCCTGGCTAATTTTAGACCTTCTTTTAAGGTATCGTAAGCACCTTGGGTCAATGCAGGCGTTATACCTGTCCAATGCATCCAATTGCCTTTTCTTAACGCCTTTTCCCAATCGACCATAGCAGGTAAAATTTCAGAAAATGAGGAATGGGATCTATTATAAGAAATTTTGCTTGGTCGCATTACAGCTCCAACTTCCAAAAAGTAAACACCCAAAGGTCGTTTAGAACGCACTATGGAAGAAGTGCTTACACCAAACTTCCGAATATATGAAATAGCCGTATCTCCAATAAAATCTTCAGAAACAGCACTAATATGCTTTACGCTTCCACCAAAATTAGCAATGGAAATGCTGACATTTAATTCCGTACCTCCAAAATAAAATTCAACATTATTGGATTGCATAAATGTTTTGTTACCTCTCGGTGAAATACGCAGTAACACCTCACCAAATGTTATAATCTGTTGCTTCTCCATATACTTTTAAGACTTGTTAATAATTTGTTGTCATACGATTTTGAGATAAAAGATACAGACTTAATTCTATATGACTAAATTTTTGCTATATTTTGTTGAAAATAATTAGAACAATGGATTGATGCACCTTTGGTTTTCTTACCTAATTAGTCTTGAATTTGAAAAGTTTAGTGAAGAAAAAATTGAAACCGTATATTTTAAAAAAGAATGACTATTAAACTAGAAACCAAACGTCTTATTCTAAGACCTGTTACAGAAGCTGATGCCAATGATTTTTTTGAGTTAGATTCTAACCCTAAAGTTCATGTATTCCTAGGGAATCAACCTGTAAAAACGATTTCAGAATCTGAAGCCATGATTGCTAATATTTTAGAACAATACAAAAACAATGGCTTAGGTCGTTTAGCCATGGTAGAAAAATCTACCAATGCTTTTATTGGTTGGGCCGGACTTAAATACGAAGACCAATTGAGAAAAGAATTTAACTATTATGATTTAGGTTACAGGCTTAAAGAACAGTTCTGGGGAAAAGGTTATGCCACAGAAGCATCATTTGCTTCTTTAGATTATGGCTTTAAAGATTTAAAATTAAAAGAAATTGGCGCAGCAGCTGATGTCAACCATAGTGCCTCTAACAGCATTCTTAAAAAAATTGGTATGCAACCTTCTGGTACTTTTGTATATGATGATGAATTGTGCAATTGGTACAAACTAAAAAATCCATATTTATAAAAAACAAAATCCCTTTTCAGGGATTTTGTTTTCTTAGTAAGGGAAATAAATAGTTATTGTGTTTGTAATTTAAAGTTTATAGGAATACTGTAAGGCACGCTCACACTTCTATCCCGTTGTTTACCAGGCTTCATTTTAGGCAACAAACTTATAATTCGTTCTGCTTCAGTTTCTAAAAGTTGATCTGGTCCTCTACTTTTAATTTTAGTAACCATTCCATTTTTATCAATTAAAAAGAAAACGAACACTCTACCTTGTATATTAAGCTCCGCCGCGGCATTAGGATATCTAAAATTTTTCTGTAAATGCTCTTGGATTTTTCGCTCAAAACAAGCTCTTAACTCTGTATTATTACCAGTACAACCTGGAAATTGTGGTACTTTTTCAATGACTGCAAAAGGCACTTCAATGTCTTCTTCCACTTCTGTTACTTCGACATCCTCTACTCCAACTTCGCGATCGTCAATAATATCATCTTGCCCTACCTCTGTGCTTTCTATCAAGCTTTCTTCAACATCTTCAACATCTTCAACAACTTCTATAATCTCAGTAACAATTTGTTTTTGAGCAGGTGGTGGAGGAGGCGGAACAATATCTATTGTGGTTATCGGAATGTCTTCATCGATCTGATCGTCTAACATTAAGATATCAATCTTTGTTGCTTCTGTCTCGTAAGTCTTATGTTCTAGTCCTAAATATGTAAGGAGTAACATTACGTTTAAGCCAACAGCAAAATACAAACTGCTGTTTCGACCTACATTGGCTTTTGGGTTTTTCTTGAGTTCCATGACGTTTAATTTAATAGTATAAAGTTAAATATCATTGAGCGTAAAAATTATGATAAAAGTCATATCAAATGGATTCTGACTGTTTTTAACATTTCAAATTATAATTGATTTTTCAAGATTATACGACTCAATTATTATGAAGAAAGACATCACTAACGGTCGAAATCCGTCAAAAAATTATGTTGTTATAATTAAGCAAGAACTACAGAATTTTAAAAAAATCCCTAAAATCTGGAATCTGAATTCTACAAATTATCCAATTGATTATCTGTACCATCTTCACTAATGGTCCAAAAGAAACCAACAAAAAAGAACTGGTCTGCTGCAGGCGTTAAGGCACGTCTATTAAACTGTCCGTTAAAATCTGGAGAATCTGCATATTGATAACCATTTATGTTTTTGATTCCTAAGACATTATTTATCGAGAAATACAAGATCTTTTGTGGACTGAGTAAATAAGCCCAATTCACACTTAAACTATTAAACGATTTTGTACGTTCGGCTAAAAACTCATTGGTATTTGGATTGGTGTACGGACGACCTGAAGAAAAACCATAAGAAACGCCAACTTGACTTTTCCAACTGTCTATCCAATATTTACCTACTATTGATAAGTTATGTTTGGTGGCATAACTCGGTTGAGCCGCGGTTTCATAGTTTCGATAATCTCGTTCGGTATCCAAATACGAATAACTTACCCAATAATCGACGTTTTTGACACCTGTATTATCTCTCCAAAATAAATCGATTCCTTGGGCATAACCATCTCCTGAAGACTTAAAATTACTCTCAAAACTTTCAAATTCAGAATCGAACTTTACCAAATTATCGTAATCTTTTCTGTACGCTTCAGCCCTAAAAATTTTGCCGTTATTTACATACTGATAATTCAAAATATAATGCGAGGTTTGTTCAGCCTTTAAATCTTGATTAAACTTTAAGATAGCGCTATTCGGGTTTTGGAAAAAGTTACCATAAGCCAAAGAAAATTGACCATTCTTTGAGCTTTTATAAGCTATAGCTGCTCTTGGCGCTACATCTGTTGTACTAAAAATTGAACTATGATCCGCTCTCAACCCCACTTTTAAAGCCAGTTTTTTAGAGAATATCAAATCTGCTTCTGCAAATGCGGCTGTGATGTTATTGTTATAACCATAAGTCGCATCAAATGTGCCTTCCTTGAAGTTTTCTTCAAAATCCGTTATAAATTGTTCCGCACCAAAACTAAGTTTGAATCGACTGCTGAAGCGTTTTCTTAACTTTAACTTTAAATGGGCCGAATTCTCTATATCGCTAATTTCGCTCGACTGAATTCCCAGGTCTGTATCTGCTAACGTATAACTCAATCCGGTTTGGATGCTCCAGCTATTTCCCAAACTTCCTTTATAGGATGTGTTTAAATAGAAGTTATTGTTATTTAGCTTATAGTCCAACCCTTCACTTAAGTTAATATCGTCTTGGGTTAATTCGAATTTAGACGTATCAAAAGCGGCATAAAATTTCAATAAACCATTATTCAACTTTTGTCTAAAAACAGTTTCGCCTTGTGCGCCTTGATAAGGTTTATGCCAATCGTTTCTATCTTCAAAAAGCTCTAGATATGGTGCGAGATTTATATAAGAAGCGTTGAAACTCAGCGATGATTTTTCCCATTTTTGGGTGTTTCCTAGCGCAGCACCAACCGTCATTATTCCAATATCCGTTTTTTCTTGATCGGGTTCGTCAATAGTATTTAAAAGTAAAACACTTGATAAGGCTTGTCCAAATTCTGAAGAATAACCACCAGTTGAAAATGTAATTCCATCAAATAAAAATGGGGAATATCGTCCACGCGTCGGAATATTATTTGCTGTTGGTGTATATGGCGTAAAAACACGTATGCCATCTATAAATATTTGCGTTTCATCAGCATTTCCGCCTCTCACAAACAGACGGCCATCTTCTGACACATTGGACGTTCCTGGTAACGTTTGTAACGCACCAACAAAATCGCCTAAAGCACTTGCTGTAGTGACAACATCCAAAGGTTTTAAAACAGAGACTTTACTGTTATCGCTGGCTTCAAAAGTTCCTGCGCTAATAACCACTGCATCTAAAGACTCTACACTTTCCCTTAATTTAATTATGAGATTATTCATCTCCGAAACCTCTTTTATAATGGACTTAGTTTCATAAGACAGAAACGAAATGACTAAAGTTTGTGTCCCTTTTTCATCTGTTGTAAATGTAAAGCTGCCTTGATCGTCAGTGGTTGCACCATCATAAGTGCCTTCTAAATAGATATTAACACCGTTCATGGATTTGTCTTTTGTGTCTGTAACTTTTCCTGAAATGGTGGTCTGTGAATATGCTAAACCGGTAAAAAGTAAAATTAGAATGGTGATTAGCTTGTTCATGGTTTGATTGATTAAAAGTTCGTTTTTCTTGTGCTGAATTTACTTCAGTATGATACTCAATGAAGTTCGACATAAATTGATGAGACAAACTTCCACATTTTTACGCTATAAAAGAATTGTAATTTACCGAACTGTGTATTTTCAATGACGAATTGAATATATTTGGACTGTGGGTATAATTAAAAATTTAGCATTCAGATTTATAATAAGTATGGCTGTAGCCTATCAGATTTCACTGCAATTTGAGAGCTTTGAGAATTTAATCTTAATATTTAGTTTTATCATTTTGTTTGCCTTGTTCACTTATATGTCTAATAAATTTTAATTCAAACTTAATTTAATGCTAACTAAAACTGAGAAACAATTCAGCATTTTATTCTTTATTATTGTTCTATTTGAACTCTTATCGGGAAGTACTGCAGCTTTACAATATGCACATTATATAGCCAAACCTGCCATAGTTATCAGTCTTATTTTTTTGTTTGTAAAAACCTCTTATTCCCTTCCAAAAACCATAAAAAACTTAACTCTTTTTGCTTTGTTTTTTTCTTTGCTTGGTGATATACTATTAATGTTTGTAGATACATCCCAACACTTTTTTACGTTGGGTTTAGTCGCATTTTTAACGGCACATATCATGTATGTCTTAGTGTTTATAAAACATCTCAACAAGTCAAAATCGCCATTCGGTTTTATTGCTTTGCTACTCCTCTATGCATCTTGCTTATTCTATTTTCTAAAGGATAATTTGGGTGTGATGCTGATTCCGGTTGTTATATATATGCTCGTTATTTTAAGTATGGCAACTTCTGCTTATTTAAGGAAAGGCAGCGTAAACATACTAAGTTATGGACTTGTTTTTTTAGGGGCTTTACTATTTATGATTTCCGATAGCATTCTGGCACTTAACAAGTTTTATCAACCTATAATATATTCAAATATTAGCATAATGGTAACATATGCTCTGGCCCAATATTTAATTGTGATTGGAATTTTAAAACTTCAGGATTCTTAAATCTTACTTTTTAAAAGGCCTAATAATTAATCGTGCAGCCTTATCAAAATTGATATAATTGTAGGTCCAGTTGAAGAGTACAATCACACGATTTCTAAAACCAACTAAAGACATTAAGTGCACAAACATCCAAACAAACCAAGCAAAAAAGCCTCCGAATTTGTAATGTTTTAAATCCACAACGGCTTTATTTCTACCAATAGTCGCCATTGAGCCTCTATCTTTATAAACAAATGGTTGTAGTGGTTTATTATCAATTAATCGCAATAAATTCTTGCCTAATAATTTTCCTTGCTGAATAGCAGGTTGTGCCACTTGTGGATGACCTTTTGGGTAATCCTCAGAAGTCATTATTGCAATATCGCCAACGGCAAAAATATTAGTATAGTCTTCCACTTGGTTGAATTGGTTCACCTTATAACGATTTGTGTTATCCATTAAAGCTTCAGCTTTTAAACCCTGTACTGGAGCTCCTGTAACTCCTGCAGCCCAAATTAAGGTCTCCGATTCCATTTTTAAGTCAGAATTTGTGGTCACCGTAGATCCATCATAATGTTTAACGACGGTATTGCATCGCACTTTCACGCCTAAATTTGTTAAAAACTCTTCTGCTTTTTTTGAGGCATATTCACTCATTGGTGGCAATACACGCTCTGCTCCTTCCAATAAATAAATATGCATATCGTCAGGATCCAAATCATGATAATCCCTTGGCAAAATATTATTTTTAAGTTCTGCTATAGCGCCTGCGAGCTCCACACCTGTTGGTCCCGCACCAACAATTACAAAATTTAAATAGGCCTCCCGTTCTTCTTTTGTATCTGCAACCGCTGCCTTTTCAAAATTCTGTAAAATAAGACTTCTTATATTTAATGCCTGAGGAACAGACTTCATTGGCATACTGTTGGATTGAATCGCTTTGTTGCCAAAATAGTTGGTTTTTGTTCCTGTGGCAAGTACGAGATAATCGTAAGACAAATGTCCAATTGAGGTAATGATTTCATTATTTTTAGGGACAATTTGCTCCACTTCTGCCAAACGGAAAAAAGAAGTTCTATGCTTTTTTATAATTTTTCGTAAAGGATAAGCTATGGAATCCGGTTCTAATCCAGAACTCGAAACTTGGTACAATAAAGGTTGAAATGTGTGATAGTTGTGCTTGTCAATGAGAACGACTTGTGCATTTTTATTTGCTAAAGTTTTGGCTAAATTTACTCCAGCAAAGCCACCTCCTACAATGACGATTCTTGGTAGGTTGGACTGAGGAATGTTCATCACATATAGGATTGAAATTTCACTTGCAAAAATACGAATTATCGAGGCAAAAATTCCCTTTTAAAACATTAGTTGAATAAATTTGTAACAAAACCTAAACTGATACTACTAATTAGACAACTAACCAATTTCATCAATTGAACAAAGAACTAGAACATAGCTTTGTAGAACAGTTGCAAAAGCATCAAAACATTGTACACAAGGTGTGCCGATTATACACCAACAATGCCGATGCTCACAACGATCTGTTTCAAGAAATCACTATACAACTGTGGAAAGCATTTCCAAAATTTAGAGGGGATGCAAAATTTAGTACATGGATGTACAGAGTAGGATTGAATACTGCAATTACGCTATACCGGAAATCGAAAAGACGCATTAACACCCAAGCATTTGATGCTGTAGAATTTAAAATAAAAGCTGAAGAATATGACGATACCGAAGAACAACAATTAAAACTTTTATACCAAGGCGTACATCAATTAAATGATATTGAAAAAGCCTTAGTTTTCTTGTACCTAGAAGACAAAGATTACAGAGAAATTAGCGCGACTCTAGGTATAACAGAAGTCAATGCACGCGTAAAAATGAATCGTGTGAAAAAGAAATTAAGAACCATACTAAATCCGTAAGATTATGGATGAATTAGAATTATTAAAGAAAAATTGGAATAAAGATACAGCTGAATTTAAAAACTATTCCGATTCTGATATCTACCCAATGTTGCATAAAAAATCATCTTCTATTGTAAAGACTTTGTTTTACGTAAGTGTTGCAGAACTAGGGTTTTGGATATTGATGAATTTCTTACCCTTTGTGGTTTCAGATAAATTGAAGGCCCAATTAGAAGAGATGAGTCATAGCTGGATTTATATGGCATTGAATATTCTCAGCTATGCAGTTATTATTGTATTTGTATATCTTTTATGGAAAGCGCACAAAGCAATTTCTGTTACCGACAATGCGAAAAAATTAATGGAGAGTATACTAAAAACAAGAAAGGTCATTAAATATTACGTGATCTATAATTTATCCATTGCTTTAATTAGTATTCCTGTTTCGCTTTATTTTTCCATTAATGAACATCCAGAAATTTCAGAACAACTAGAAGCTGCGTCATCTACACAATTAGTTTTTATGGCTTTCGTTGCTATAGGAATTACAGCCTTATTTTTAGGATTGATATGGTTGTTTTATAAGTTGATTTATGGCATTTTAATTAAGCGATTGAATAGAAATTATCAGGAATTGAAGAAGTTGGAAGTTTAAGTTTTATATCGAAATTAATTCGTTTTAGCATTTAGGAGCACATGAACATCATACATGTTTTTAAATATGATTTTTAATTCAGCAAATGGCAACATATGAATGGAAAATGGATACAAAAAGAGGTGGATTTGGAAAATTACGAAAGGCTGAAAATGTAAAATCGTTCAACAAATAAAAATATCACTAAATGCCAGAATTGAAGACCAATACCTTCTCTGTTCCCCTATGGAGAAGATAACTATACTAAGTAATTCTTATGCTGAGAGAAAGGGGCTTTTTTTTACATATCCCGCAACTCCCTATTTAACCGCTCATTTTCTTCAAGTACGTCTTGCGGAATCACTTTTAAGAACGATGGATGTTGCTCGATGGCATATTCAATTTTTTCAACGATATCCGCAATAGATTCATTTTCGTAGTCTATTTCCAAAGGTTCTTTGATCTCAAAGGATTGAAAAATATTCTTCTTTTTAATTCGTAGTCCTTTTTTATCAAACGAACGTCTAAAACCGTCAATAACAATAGGTACAACAATGGGTTTATAGGTTTTGATAATATGAGCTGTTCCTTTTCTAATAGGTTTAAATGGTGTGGTCGTCCCTTGTGGAAATGTAATTACCCAACCATCATCTAACGCTGTTTTTATCATGGTAATATCACTCATCTTCACTTGTCGGTTCACCTCTTTACCTTGTGAACGCCAAGTACGTTCAATACTGATTGAACCTGTATAGGCGAATATCTTTGGAAGCAAACCAGATTTCATGGTTTCCTTTGCCGCTACGTAGTACATGTTCAATTTCGGGTTCCAAAGATAACCGACGTTTTTTATATTGTCTAATCTCCCGCTTAAACTTGCATTAAACACATGAAACATCGCAATAACATCTGCGAAATACGTCTGATGGTTAGAAATGAACAACACATTAGTATCTGGCAAATCTTTAATAATTTCTGAACCTTCAATCTGTAAGTCATTAAAACCTCTAAAACGCTGATGTGTTAGAGCGCCCAAGATTCTAATGAGCCATTTTTTAATCCAAAGTATATGTCCGAAAGGATTTCTTTTGAATAATCCCATAGTTAATTTTCAAATTTTAGTCGATTACAAATGTAACCATAAAGTTATAAAACCTGTTTTAGCAAGTCTTTTATTTCGCCTAGCATCATTGCTGTTGCTCCCCAAACAATATGACCATTAAATTTAAAAGCTGGAACATCTACTTCTACATCAAAAGAGGTTGGTACTCTTGCGGTTAAGGTATTACTATCGCTTAAAAAATCGCTAAGCTTTACCTCTATAACTGCTTCCACCTCTTCATCTTGTTTTGTAAAAATTAAATATTCCTTCGAAATTCCGATATATGGATGCACCATAAAATTACTTGGCGGTATATATAAAGGAGACATTTTTTTTAAAACGTCAATGTGCGTACCAGACACACCTATTTCTTCTTCGGTTTCCCTAATAGCAGTTTTCATTAAATCGTTTTGGTCTTCATCTTCGTATTTTCCACCAGGAAATCCAACTTGTGCAGAATGTACACCTCTATACGTTTTTCTCAGAATAAGAACTAAATAAGTTTCATCATTGGTATTTGGGTAAAACAATGCCATAACACCTGCTTTTCTAGCGGTTTCATATTTCGATTTCATTTTTTCTGCAAGTTCCAATCGATAAGGCGGAGACATTTTTGCATGCGAGTCTTCGCCAGAAAGTTCTAGTTTTTTTATTTTTACTACAGATTCTAAAAACTTACTAAATAGCATTTATGAAATTTCAATTAGTGTTTACAATGGTTATCGGAATTGGATTGTTACTTCTGAATTGTGAAGATAAACAAACTTCAAAAAAAACAGATACAACAGTCGTAAAAGATTCAACGATAACCAAAACTAAAAATAAACCCAAAAAGAAGTCAAAAACAGAATTCCCAAAACTTACTGATGAAAACGCGATGGAATTCTTTTTGGAATATGAGAAAGAAAACAAAGAAGATAAAGTACGGATAACAACCGATTTCGGTACAATTGATATTCAACTGTATGATAAAACCAAATTCCACAGAGCCAATTTTGTTTACCTAACCAAAAGAAATTATTTTGATAACACACAGTTTTACAGAGTGGTAAATAACTTTGTGATCCAAGGAGGAAGTGGTGATGGCATGAATTTATATAAAAAAAGACAAAATATAGGACGGTATCTTTTACCACCAGATACCAAACGCGGTTACACGCACAAAAGAGGCGCTGTTTCCATGCCTAGTAGCGAAATTGAAAATGCCTATAAATTGGCCTCACCTTATCAGTTCTTTATTGTTCAAAAACCAGATGGTGCCTATCATCTGGATGGTGACTATACCGTTTTTGGTGAAGTTATTTCCGGAATGGATGTCGTTGATAAAATCGCTGCCGTAGAAACCGATGAAGGCGAATGGCCTTTGAAAAATGTATATATTAAGAAAGTGGAGTTGATTGATTAAGCTAGTGCACAGAGATTCACGGAGTAATTCTGTAATCCTTTAAATAATCCCTACGCATTTAGTTATATATTTTACTCCCACAATCCCGAAAATATTTCAGGATGAAAGTAACATAAAACAGAAAGTGCAATCCATCCGATAAAATCGGTGTTACTCTTTTTCTTCGTGCATTTCAGTGAAAACTCTGCGAATCTCTGTGTGATTTTTTATTATTTCTGGCCTGTATCGATTCGTAATAATTAGTGTTAATCGTGTCAACATTTATCAAGTCAATATTTAATTACCAACCTCCAAGAATTATAAAAAATTTAAGATTCTTCTACCCTATTTTAAGTACCTTGTTCGCTTAATAAATCCCTAGCTGTTTTCACCAAATAAAACCTAATAACCATGATTTCCAAGTCCATTAAAGCTGCTTTAATTTGTTGTATAATTCTATTCTCAAGCTGTAAAGAAGAAACCAAAGAAACAACCGAAAAAACCATGAGTGATAACATACTAATCCAAAAATGGACAGGCCCTTATGAAGGTGTTCCAGCATTCGATAAAATTTCCGTTGAAGCCATAAAACCTGCTATGGAAGAAGCCATGAAGCTAAATTTAGCCGAAATAGAAGCCATAGCGAACAATCCAGAACCGCCAACTTTTGATAATACCATTGTTGCCATGGAAAAAGCTGGTAAAGCACTGGACCGTGTATCTGCGTATTATGGCGTCATGGGAAGCAATGTCTCCTCACCAGAATTCAGGGATGTACAAGCAGAATTAGCACCTAAACTTTCAGATTTTAGATCTCAAATTTCCCAAAACGAAAAATTATTCAAACGCATTAAAACGGTTTATGAAGCCTCTCAAAAAACGCCTTTAGAACCGCAAGCACAACGCGTGGTAGATTTAACCTATAAACGCTTTGAAATGAATGGAGCCAACTTGAATGCCGAAAAGAAAAAGCGTTATGCCGAAATTAATAAAGAACTTTCTACGCTTTATACGGACTTTGCCAATAATGTTTTGCACGACGAAGAAAACTACATTACTTATTTAAACGAAGATCAATTGGGTGGTTTATCTGATGGATTTATAAAATCGGCCGCAAAAATTGCCACTGATAAAGGGCAAGAAGGTAAATATGCCATTACTAACACACGCTCTTCAATGGATCCATTCCTCACCTATTCTACCAATCGCGAGTTACGAAAGCAAGTTTGGGAAAATTATTATTCGAGAGGAGATAATGCAGATGACTATGATAATAATGAAATCATTGCCGAAATCTTAAGATTGCGTAAAGAACGGGTTGGGCTTATGGGTTATGATAACTATGCTGAATGGCGATTACAGGACCGCATGGCAAAAACACCTGAAAACGCAATGGATTTAATGATGGCCGTTTGGCCAGCTGCAAAACAAAGAGTACAGGAAGAAGTATCAGATATGCAAAGCGTAGCCAACGAACTTGGCGACAACATTACCATCGAACCATGGGATTATAGGTATTATGCTGAAAAAGTCCGCAAAAAGTTATATGATTTAGATAGCGACGAGGTAAAGCAATATTTGCAATTAGATAAACTAACAGAAGCTATGTTTTATGTTGCCGGAGAATTGTTCAATTATAAGTTTTCACCTGTTGAAGAAGGTTCAGTTCCTGTGTTTCACGACGATGTAAAAGTTTGGGAAGTTACCGATAAAGATTCTGGAAAGAATATTGGCTTATGGTATTTAGATCCATATGCACGTCAAGGAAAACGGTCTGGAGCCTGGGCAACCACTTATAGAAGTTCAGATTCTTTTGAAGGCGAAAAAAATATCTTGGCATCAAACAATTCCAATTTTGTAAAACCTGCTCCAGGCGAAGCTGTTTTGATATCTTGGGATGATGCCACCACGTTTTTTCATGAGTTTGGTCACGCGCTTCACTTCTTTTCTGCCGATGTAAAATATCCAACCTTAAACGGAGGCGTTCGAGATTATACCGAATTCCAGTCTCAATTATTAGAACGTTGGTTATCTACAGATAGAGTGATTGACCAATTTTTGGTACATTATAAAACAGGAGAACCAATACCTAACTCATTGGTTGAAAAAATCAAGAAAGCTTCCACATTTAACCAAGGCTTTGGAACTACAGAATATTTAGCCTCTGCATTAATTGACATGAAACTACATTTAGCAGATCCAACAGGTATTGATATCGATAAGTTTGAACGTGAAACATTAGACGAATTAGGCATGCCGAAAGAATTGCCAATGCGCCATAGAACGCCACATTTTGGTCATGTGTTTTCTGGCGAAGGGTATGCAACGGCTTATTATGGTTACATGTGGGCAGATGTCTTAACGAGTGATGCTTCTGAAGCTTTTAGAGAAGCCGAAGGTGGATTTTATGATAAAACGGTTGCAGATAAACTTGTGAAATATTTATTCGCACCACGAAATGCCATGGATCCTGCTGAAGCTTATAGAAAGTTTAGAGGTCGTGATGCTAAGATTGAAGCTTTGATGAAAGATCGTGGGTTTCCTATTTCTGAGTAGGGTTGATAGGATAAAAAAAATTAATTTATTATGAAATGTTTTTAGTAATTTGATAAATTCAATTAAAGGCTAAAATAGTTGTGACCATAGTTTCATAATAATCCCTAAAATCTGAATGAGAGAATAAAGAATTTACTAGATTTAATTCTGTAAGAGAGATTAATAATATTTTATTGAATTATAAGTCGGAAAAATAAACAATTCTAAAATAATACACCATATACTCTTGGTCACATATGAGTACATTAAAATAACCCTCAAATAACCATACCTAATTATACTTAGGTTTACAAAAATTCACAAAACCTATATGAAACTATTTTTATGGCTATCGTTTTTTATTTTATTTATGAGTTGTACTGACAAATACAATAATTTTAAAAAAACTCCAGACTATATAGAAAAAGCCACCGCTTCTGATAAGGCTTATTATGAGGCATACGACGAATCATTAAAATTATGGAATGTCAATTTTGAAGAATTATACATTACCACAACTAACGGAATTGCGCATGTTATTGTAAGTGGTCCTAAAAATGGAGAACCAGTGGTCTTACTTCACGGTATGAATGCAAGTTCTACCATGTGGTATCCAAATATCGAAGCAATAACTGAAAACCATCGCGTGTTTGCCATTGACTTTATTTTAGAACCAGGAAAATCCTATTTGTATAAGGATATTGAAAGTGTAGAAAAAGCAATCGATTGGTACAAGGAAGTTTTGTTCGTTTTAGAATTGGATAACTTTCATGTCATTGGCGCTTCAAAAGGTGGTTGGCTAGCCGTTAATTTAGCACTAAACCACCAGGAAAAAATAAAAAGCTTGATATTATTAAGTCCTGCGCAAACCTTTACATGGATTAGACCAAGTACAGAATTATTTAAAAATATAGTATCCCTATTTTCTTCAAAAGAAAAACAAATTGAGCAAAGTTTAGAAAGTATGTCAAGCGATGCTGCTAATATTAGTGAGGTGTACTTAAAGCAATATAAAATTGGGATCAAAAAAGATTCGGAAAACAAATTCATGACGAGTATGAAGCCTTTCTCTGATAGCGAACTAAAATCCTTAAAAATGCCTATTTTAGTTTTAATTGGTGATGACGATATGATCAATGTAGAGAAAACGGTTAAAATCGCCAACGAACTTCCAAAAGGAAAAGGAGAAATGATTACAAATGCAGGCCATTTTTTATCCATAGATCAAGCTGAGTTGGTCAATAAAAAAATGCAAGACTTTTTAAAGGACGCATCAAATGAATAGATTTTAAGTTTCACTCACGCGGCTCATCCGATTAACCAAGCCCAATTTCTTTATCTTTGTCGGAAATTAAACCAAGAACACCTTATGATTTTTATTGACAATGAGGGCCATACTAATCCAAAATTAAACTTAGCCTTAGAAGAATATGCACTAAGACATTTTGATACTTCCACAGATTACTTGTTATTCTATATCAACGAGCCATCCATTATTATTGGACGTAACCAAAATACTTTGGAAGAAATCAACCAAGACTACATAGAAACCAATCACATCCATGTGGTTCGACGTATTTCTGGTGGTGGCGCGGTTTATCACGATTTAGGAAATCTGAATTTTAGTTTTATAACCAATCACGATGGAAAGAGCATCAGCAATTTCAAAAAGTTTACAGCTCCAGTAATCCGTGTATTAAATGACATGGGAGTTGCCGCCGAACTAAAAGGACGAAATGATATTTTAGTAGATGAGAAGAAAATCTCTGGAACGGCACAATTTTCTACTGGAAAACGAATGATTAGCCATGGTACATTATTATTCGATACCGAGATGAGTGAAGTAGCAAAAGCACTTCAGGTAAAAATGAGCAAAATTCAATCTAAAGGTCATAAATCCGTGAGAAGTCGTGTAGCAAATATCAGTGATTTTTTAGAGAGACCAATTTCAATGTCCGACTTTAAAAAACAATTACTAATTGGACTATACGAAGCCAGCGAACCCTTTGAAACCTATAAGTTAACTGAAGCCGAATGGAAAGCCGTCCATGAATTAAAAGCCGAAAAGTATGATTTATGGGACTGGAATTTTGGTCGTTCGCCTAAATTCAATATTCAACGCAATAAACGTTTTTCGATAGGAGAAATTGACCTTCGTATTTTTGTGGAAAAAGGCCATATTTCAGACTTTAAAATCTTTGGTGATTTTTTTGGAAGGCAACCCGTTTCAGAAATAGAAAATTTACTCATTGGTGTGCCTTATGACAAACATGAAATCAATAAGAAACTAGAAAATGTATCAGTTCAAAACTATTTCGGAAAATTAGAGAAGTCCGATTTTCTAGACCTAGTTTATGGGAATGATTAATTGCTTCTTCAACGGCATCTAAATTAAAGCCAATAAAGCCTATCTTTGCACTCAATTTTGACGACACATGCGCATAGACATCATCACCGTATTACCAGAACTTTTAAAAAGTCCGTTTGAAGCCTCTATTTTAAAACGTGCCATAGAAGCTGAATTGGTGGAAGTATATTTTCACAATTTAAGGGATTTTGCAACTGGAGGTTACAAATCGGTTGATGATACCCAATTCGGAGGAGGCGCAGGTATGGTTATGAGTATTGCACCGATTGATAAGTGTATTTCTAAATTACAAAAGGAGCGTCATTACGACGAGATTATATATATGACACCAGATGGCGAGCAATTAAACCAAAGCATTGCGAACCAAACCTCTTTAAAGAAAAACATTATTATTCTCTGCGGACATTATAAAGGTGTAGACCAACGTGTGCGCGATAAATTCATCACACGCGAAATTTCTATTGGCGATTATGTGCTTTCTGGAGGCGAATTGGGCGCAGCTGTTTTATGTGATGCTGTAATTCGATTAATTCCTGGCGTTTTGGGTAATGAGACCTCTGCCCTAACCGATTCGTTTCAAGATGGTTTATTGGCACCACCAATTTATACCAAACCAAGGGAATACGACGGTATGAAAGTCCCAGAAGTGTTATTCAGTGGTAACTTTGCCAAAATTGAAAAATGGAGAGAGGAAGAAGCCTATAAAAGAACTAAGGAACGACGACCAGATCTTTTGGACGAATGACAAAGATGACGAAAGACGGATGAAAGAAGAATAAACCTGAGTTTTCAAGTTAAAAGTTTATACCAAAAATAAAGAATAAAGTATTGTGAATATGCAAAAAAGTACTACTTTTGCAAACCAATTTGGACCAACCTCTGGCGAGAATCGTGAATGTTGCTTTGAATCAACTATTATAAATAAAAGAAAATGAATTCTTTAGTAAAATTTGTACAAGACGAATTTGTAACCCGTAAAGACTTTCCAGAATTTGGAGCTGGTGATACTATCACAGTTTACTACGAAATTAGAGAAGGTGAAAAAGTACGTACCCAGTTTTTTAGAGGTGTCGTATTACAACGTAAAGGAACTGGATCTTCTGAAACGTTTACCATCCGTAAAATGTCAGGAACAATTGGTGTAGAACGTATCTTCCCAGTTAATTTACCTGCGTTGCAAAAAGTAGAAGTTAACAAACGTGGTAAAGTACGTAGAGCTAGAATTTACTACTTTAGAGGTCTTACTGGTAAAAAAGCAAGAATCAAAGAAGTTAGAAGATAATTCCAACTTATATATTACAATAAAGAGCCTTCTGTTTAAGAAGGCTCTTCTTGTTATAAACAATTGTTAATAACTACGGTTTATAATCTGTTGATATCTAAAATGTTAAAACATTGCCGTTTCTCGAAATAATTTTTTAATTTAGTAAAACAATTAACAACAAACCTCGTTTGTTTTTGAAATTCTTTTCAAATTAATGTTAAATTGTTACTAGAGATTCGTTCTTTATGTATTGAGGTTGTTTTTTGAGGTTATGTAGCAACTTATGAAAGCAAATGTTTGTGAAATAATCATGAAGCTTTAAAAATATAACATGTTTCGGCAGGTTATATGGCTAAAGTGAAAAGCTCCGAAGAAGTAGTGGAATCGAAAGTGAACACGAAAAGGACGAGCAATGTTTTAAACCTAATCTTCGTTCATGCGAGTATTTTAGGAAAAACATCAAGAAAAACAGACCTAAGAAACAAAGTAATATCAGGTCAATACATTTTGAAAGGTATGAACTGTTTCGAACTTGAAACAGAAACCCTTGAACCGAAAAACTGTTGACGTAGGTCATTCAGTCGAGTTAGTGCAAGCTAAGTAGGTCACGTTAGTACTGTTTCTATGAAAGCCATGTCAGCGCAGATTTTATCTGAGTGATATGGCTTTTTTTTTGACTAAATTTCTAATTTTGTCATCTTGAACTTATTTCATGATCTCAAACAGATCAATTCATTTAGTACGCTACCAACATGAACCTGCCACTAACAGACAATCAAACTTTAAACTCAAAAGATTACACTAAAAATTCGCTCCCAAAAGCAGATTACATAGAATGCACATTTACCAATTGTAATTTTGAAAACTCCGACCTCTCAAATATTAACTTTTTGGAATGTGATTTTGTGGATTGTAATTTTAGCAATGCTAATGTGATGCATACCACTTTTAACGCTGTTACATTTAAAGATTGTAAAATTCTAGGTGTTTTATTTCACAATTGTAATGCCTTTTTGTTATCCTTCAAGTTTACAAATTGCACCTTGAATCTTAGTAGTTTCTACCAACTAAAAATTAATCATACCCAATTTTCAAATTGCATAATGCATCAAGTAGATTTCACAGAAAGCGAAGCCAAACAGGTGGTCTTTAAGGACTGTGATTTACGGGATTCCACATTCGACAGAACCAACATTGAACATACTGATTTTACTTCGGCCATTAACTTCAGCATCAACCCTTCGATGAATCAAATTAAGAATGCTTCCTTTTCAAAAGAAAGTATTTCAGGACTGCTAGAATGCTTCAAAATAAAGATAAAATAATATTTTAATCGATTTCTTCTGTAATTTATAGATTCCTTAAAAATTAGTACTGTTTAGTATTAATCTACCACTTGTAAAATCAAACGTTTTCGTATATTTGCTCAGCTTAATTTTAAGCAAAATATTATTCAAATTATTAACAAGACTTATGACAAAAACAGCAAAGATAGTTTATACAAAAACGGATGAAGCACCAGCTTTAGCAACACGTTCATTCTTACCGATTGTTAAAGCATTTACAAAGTCTTCTGGCATTACTATTGAAACAAAGGATATATCATTAGCAGCTAGGATTTTAGCAGCTTTTCCAGATTTTTTAACGGAAGACCAAAAAGTGGCTGATGCGCTTGCAGAATTGGGCGAATTGGCTAAAAAGCCAGAAGCTAATATTATAAAATTACCTAATATAAGTGCTTCCGTACCACAACTTACTGCTGCAATTGAAGAGTTACAAAATAAAGGCTATAAACTTCCTGATTATCCTGACGAACCAAAAAATGATGCCGAAAAGGAAATTAAGTCACGTTACGATAAAATAAAAGGAAGTGCCGTTAACCCAGTTCTTAGGGAAGGAAATTCAGACAGACGTGCACCGAAAGCCGTTAAGAATTATGCCAAGAAAAATCCTCATAGTATGGGAGCTTGGAGTAAAGATTCCAAAACCCACGTGGCAACGATGTCTAAAGGAGATTTTGCGCACAACGAAAAATCAGTTACACTTGATGTTGCCAACACTGTAAAGATTGTTCATACGGACACTAAAGGCAATAAAACCAATCTAAAAGAGCGCTTAGATTTGTTAAAAGGTGAAATTATCGATGCTACGATAATGAGCAAAAAAGCTTTGCTCGAATTTTTGGAGGAGCAAGTTGAAGATGCTCTAGACAAAAGTGTATTGTTCTCATTACATATGAAAGCCACTATGATGAAGGTTTCAGACCCAATCATATTCGGGCATGCTGTACGCGTATTCTTTAGTGATTTGTTTGAAAAGCATGGCAAAACATTTGAGAAAATCGGTGTGGATGTCAACAATGGTTTTGGGAACTTACTTGAAAAATTACACGATTTGCCAGAAGATAAACGCGACGCGATTAGAGACGATATTCGTTTTGCCTTAGACCATAGTGCGGATTTAGCGATGGTAAATTCTGATAGAGGCATTACCAATCTTCATGTTCCAAGTGATGTTATTATCGATGCATCTATGCCAGCAATGATCAGAACATCTGGTCAAATGTGGAATGCGGAAGGCAAGCAACAAGATACAAAAGCAGTCATTCCAGACAGTAGCTATGCTGGAGTTTATATTGCAACGATTGATTTTTGTAAAAAGCATGGCGCTTTTGATCCTACAACTATGGGAACCGTTCCTAATGTTGGACTTATGGCTCAAAAAGCTGAAGAATACGGATCTCACGATAAAACTTTTGAAATAGCATCTAAAGGAAAGGTTGAAGTAATTGATGCTAACGGCAACGTTTTAACCAGTCATAAAGTTGAAGCTGGAGATATATGGAGAATGTGCCAAACTAAAGATGCACCAATACAGGATTGGGTAAAATTAGCGGTGACAAGAGCGAGAGCTTCTGAAACACCTGCTATTTTCTGGTTAGACAAGAAAAGAGCGCATGATGCAGAATTGATTAAAAAGGTAAATACCTATCTTAAAGATCATGATACTGAAGGATTGGATATTAGAATTTTATCACCAATTGACGCGACTAATTTCACATTAAAACGTCTTAAAGCAGGAGAAGATACCATCTCAGTTACAGGAAATGTTCTAAGAGATTATTTAACGGATTTATTCCCAATATTAGAAGTTGGAACGAGTGCAAAAATGTTATCAATTGTACCTTTAATGAATGGTGGCGGTTTATTTGAAACTGGAGCTGGTGGTTCTGCACCAAAACACGTGCAGCAATTTGTGGAAGAAAACCATTTACGTTGGGATTCTTTAGGAGAATTTTTAGCATTAGCAGTTTCATTAGAGCATTTTTCGCAGGTAAATGATAATAAAAAAGCAAGCATTTTAGGGGAAACTTTAGATGATGCTTCAGATAAATTACTGGAAAACAAAAAAGGGCCATCAAGAAAAGTTAATGAATTAGACAATAGAGGAAGCCATTTTTACTTGGCACTGTATTGGGCTGAAGCTTTGGCTAATCAAGATAAAGATGCGGAACTCAAAGCTGAGTTTTCTAAAATTCACAAATCATTATCTTCAAATGAAGAGGCTATTGTTAAGGAATTAATAGATTGTCAAGGCAAACCTGTAAATATTGAAGGTTATTATCTTCCTAATGAAAATTTAGTAACTAATGCTATGCGGCCAAGCAAATCATTGAATACTATTGTAAATGATTAACCTTTAGATTAAGGTTATGTTAAAAAAGCTTCCTTCGGGAAGCTTTTTTTATGTTTTAATTTACTTTTAGTGTAACAACAGTATAGGTTAATCGTTTTTAATAGAAACACATTACCAATCAAACTACAATATTAATTGCATATGAAATTACTTCTTAGAGGTTTTATCCTCTGCTTATTGCTCAATGTATTCGGACTTCAAGCTCAAGAAAAATTTACACTTAGCGGCACCATAACCGATGTGCTTAGTAATGAAACCCTTATTGGTGTGAACATTATAATTCCAGAGTTAGAAACAGGTACAGTGACCAATGAATACGGCTTCTACTCTATTACGTTACCATCAGGCACTTATAACATTCAAATAAGTTATTTAGGTTTTAAAACCATTTCAAAGACCTTAGAACTTAACAATGATGTGACAAAAAACTATAAACTTGAGGAAGCTGCTGAAAGTTTGGATGAAGTTGTTGTGACTGAAAATATTGAAAAGCTCAATATTAAAAAACCACAAATGAGCGTAAATTCCTTATCTATTAAAACCATAAAGAATATGCCTGTCGTTTTGGGTGAAGTTGATGTCATAAAGTCCATAACATTGTTACCAGGCGTGACCAATGCTGGCGAAGGTTCTTCTGGCTTTAATGTAAGAGGTGGAGCGGCCGACCAAAATTTAATTCTCTTAGATGAAGCTACCATATTCAACTCGTCCCATCTTTTTGGTTTCTTCTCGGTTTTTAATCCAGATGCGATAAAAGATCTTAAATTATATAAAGGAGGAATACCTGCAAAATATGGAGGTCGCGTATCTTCTGTTTTGGATATTTACCAGAAAGAAGGAAACAGCAATACCTTCCACATGAATGGTGGGATCGGTTTAATTTCTAGTCGTTTATTGGCAGAAGGTCCTATTGTAAAGGAGAAGGGTTCCTTTTTAGTTGGTGGTCGAAGTAGTTATGCGCATTTGTTTCTGCCACTTTTCGATATTGATAGTAAAGCTTATTTCTATGATTTAAATACCAAACTAAGCTACAATATTAATAAAAACAACAATGTTTACTTATCAGGATATTTTGGAAGGGATGTCTTTAAAATCTCTGATAGTTTTGAAAATACATTTGGGAATACGGTTCTTAATTTTAGATGGAACCATCTGTTTTCGGATAAATTATTTTCCAATCTATCCTTAATTTATTCCGATTATTATTACGGTTTAGAATTGAGTTTTGTTGAATTTGATTGGGTGTCTGGTATTAGAAACTTTAATTTGAAATACGATTTCAAGCATTACCTCAACAATAATTTTAAACTTGAATATGGACTAAACAGTATCTACTATAAGTTTAACCCTGGTGATATCAATCCGACAACTGAAAGTTCAGGGATTAACCCTTATAAATTAATTGATAAATATGCGTTTGAAAATGCCATATATCTAGATGCAGAGCACAAACTGAGCAATAAGCTTTCTGTAAGTTATGGTGCACGTTTCAGTACATTTCATCGTTTGGGACAAGATGAATTAAATATCTATGAAAACAATTCAGCTTTAACATTTAATGAAGCCATTGGCATCTATGAAAAAGCAGAACCAATCGGTACAGAAACTTTTAACAGAAGCGATGTTATAGAATCGTTTTCGAATATTGAACCAAGATTGGCAATTGCCTATCAGCTTAACGATAACTCTTCGGTAAAAGCGAGTTACAACCGAATGAGTCAATATTTACATTTATTGTCCAATACCAACTCTCCTACACCTTTAGATGTGTGGTCGCCTAGTGGTAAATATGTAAAACCACAATTGTTGGATCAAGTTGCTGTTGGATACTTTAGAACCTTTAAAGACAATGCATTTTCCTTAGAGGTTGAAAGCTTCTATAAAACCATTAAAAACCGAATCGATTATGTGGATGGTGCCAACCTAATAGCCAATGATGCCATAGAACAGGTTATCTTGAATGGTGAAGCAAGAGCATACGGATTGGAAGTTCTGTTTAGAAAAAATGAAGGCAGGTTTACTGGCTGGTTGGCATATACTTTGTCTAAGTCCGAACAGAGAACGCCAGGAAGAACTCCCGTGGAAACAGGAATCAGTAATGGCCAATGGTATAATACGGCATATGATAAAACCCACGATATTTCCTTGACAGGAAGTTATGAATTGAACAAAAAGTGGTCATTTAGTTCAAATTTCTTATTTCAAACAGGGCAGCCTACCACCTATCCCAACGGTCAATACGAGTACAATGGTTTGGTAATCCCAAATTACGAAGCCAGAAATTCCAGTAGATTACCAACATATCATCGCTTGGATATTTCTGCAAATTTTAACCCAAAACCAGAGCGTACCAAAAGATTTAAAGGCGAATGGGTGTTTGGAATTTACAACGTTTATGGTCGTAAAAATGCAGCCAGTATATCCTTTAGGGAAAACAGGGATTCTGGAACGAATGAAGCCGTACGATTAGCCATTTTTGGTATGGTACCTTCCATTTCCTATAATTTTAAATTTTAAATCATGAAAAAATCAATCTATCTACTCCTCGTCTTTTCAATATTTTATACTTGCGAAGATGTCATTGACGTCGACCTCAATGAAGCAGAACCAAGATTAGTTATTGAGGCTTCCATCAACTGGTTAAAAAATACGACAGGCAACGAACAAAGTATAAAATTATCATTGTCAGCACCATTTTTTGATGATGATACTCCACCTGCAAATGGAGCCACAGTCCAAATTACAGATTCCAACGACAATACGTTTAATTTTGTTGAGGAAGGTGATACTGGTATCTATAGAACCAATAATTTCATTCCAGTCATTGACCGTATCTATAATTTAACCATTAATTATAATGGAGCCATTTATACCGCCTCAGAAACTTTAAAGTCAGTAGTTCCTATAGAATTTGTAGAACAAAACAATGAAGGTGGTTTTACGGGTGAAGATATTGAATTAAAAACTTATTTTACTGATCCTGTGGATATCGATAATTTTTATTTCTTTGAATATATAAGTGATATTCCAGTGGTTCCAACTTTAGACGTTTTAGATGATGAATTTATTGATGGCAATCAAATTTTTGCTTTTTATACTGAAGAAGATTTAGAACCTGGCGATGAAGTAATCATGCGCCATTTTGGAGTTTCAGAACAATTTTATGAATTTATGTTTATTCTTTTGCAACAAGGAAGTGAACAAGGTGGCGGACCATTTGAAACACAACCAGCAACGGTAAGAGGCAATTGCATTAATACCACCAATTCAGACAACTATCCTTTTGGATATTTTAGGCTATCTGAAATGGTGGAATTGGTTTATGTGGTGAATTAAGTTAGAGTCCACTATTAAAGTATATGTAGAATTAATTAACGCGTATTGAATAGGATTTCATTTGAATGAAAAATTGATATAATTTTATATGAAATTTTATCAAAGTAATTTTTTTTGAACAGAATTATCCTCAAATAGTACTACTACCATAGTAAAGTCAATCTATCTCCACAATGAAATCAATGATATAATTCCATTTATAAATCTAATACTTTATAACAATGATTGATATCATATGAAATTCAGAAATTAATATCTAATTTTAGACTTAATTGTGATGTGATGAAACATATACTCTTGTTAACCGACTTCTCTGAAAATTCTTTAAATGCTATTGACTATTCAATGCATTTATTTAAAGGGGATTCCTGTGATTTCTTTGTACTTCATGTCAAAAGTTCGGACTCCTATACAACTGATGATCTTATGGCTATAGGAAATGAAAGTATCTATAATACAATTGTCAAAGATGGAAAAGAGGAGTTGGATCGTATGGTATTGGATTTGAAAACAAGGCTGAATTCTGAAAACTTTACATTTAATACTATTGTTGACTTTGATAATTTAACTGATGCTATTAATCAGGTCATAAAAACAAAATCTATAGATTTAATTGTCATGGGAACAAATGGCGTTACTGGTGCTAAAGAAGTAGTTTTTGGCAGTAATACTATAAATGTTATTAGAACTATTGATTGTCCAACCTTGGTGGTTCCTAAAGGATTTGATTTTAGAAAAGCAAATGAAATTCTTTTACCATTAGATGTTGAAGACACCTTGAGTGGTAATGCCTTTAATAAGGCTTCTAAATTCACTGATAGGTTCAGTAAAAAAGTACATCTTCTGCGAATTATACCCAATAGTGACAACTTACTAGAAGACCAGAAGGATAAAAAAGATTTAGGTAATTTTCTTAAAAATACAGATTCCGAATACCACATAGTAAATGATATACCAATGAACTACGTTGTTGATTGCTATATACAGACCCACCAAATTGATCTTATGATATTATTAGTGCAACCAGAAAGTCTTTTAGAGCGCTTTTTTATGGGTTCAGCAACAACTAAAATTAGTAATTCTATTCGCGTTCCTCTTTTGGTATTCCATACTTAGCTTTACCAAAGTTTCTATTAAAGTTTTTTTGAAATGAAACCCTCTTTTTCCAAAGATTTTATGACCACTTTTACATATTTATCTGTGGTTTTTTTGATATTTTTCGGATCAATGATGTCATAAGTACAAGACCATATTCTAGATTTGTCTGAGTCGTTTTTAAGACTGTACAGTGACGTTTCTATAGTATAAACATTGTATCTATCAAAATGTGTTTGATTGAAGTAGGTATCTTGATTTGCTAAGTAATAACCAATGAATTTTCGTAATCTGTAATCTAATTTGGAAGATTTTCCGCTGTACGATACGTTATTCTCAACACCTTTTACAACAGATATCAGTATGGCATCGTATCCAGTAGAAATTAGTTTATTTAGCTCTGCTTCAATTTCAGCTTCGGTTTTTTTGGAATTTTGAAACGATTTCTCAAAAACAACATGGCTTTGCAAAGCATTGATTTGCCTCGCGTTTAGCTCTTTTATAAATTGAAATTCAAAGTCTTTACGAACATTTAAATCTGGCGTTACTCCTATGACCAAAATGTTTTTGGGCACAAATGATTTGTAATTAGGATTTGTCCAACGCTTTGTCAATGAGGTGGAGGAACAATTAAAAATTAGCAACCCAATCCATACAAGACTAAATGTTCTCATACTATTTATTTTCTGTCCAGCAGATGTCGGTTTTTATCTTCTTTCTTAATGGTTTTAATAATATCAAAAAGTTGTGTCTTGAGTGATTTGTAGTCCTTTAAGAATTCGGTCATAGCAATGATTAAATCGCTATGCTCTTTGACATAAGCCTTTTCTTCTTTTACTTGATTAATGCCATCAACCATAATTTGTAATTCATTTTCATGGAGTTTAACAGCCTCTATAAGTGTATTATTTTGTTTTTGGGACCTGTTAATCGTATCGATAATTTCCTTGATACTGGAAAAATTACCAAATGCTATCAATTGGGATGTAAATTGAGTTACCAAATCTTCAAAGAATAGATGTTCGTCTTTAATAAAATTCAATTCAGATAACCATTCTTTAGAAGTGTCGTGCATTTCCTCAGGACTTAGCCATTCTACGTAGCGCAAATGTGTTCGTGTGGTTTTCATGGTGTTTGTGTGAATAGGAAAGCAGAACGTAATCCCTCTAACCACGCCCTGCTTTCTCAGTGATTACAAAACTTCAATTACTTTTTTCGGTTTTGCTTTAGCTTCGGCTTTCTTTTGAAGATTTAACTTAAGAATTCCATCTTTGTAAGTCGCTTTTACATCTTGATCTGCATTCACTGTTTTTGGCAGTTGCAATGATCTTCTAAATGAATTGTAACTAAACTCCTTACGTGTGTAATCTTCCTGTTTTTCTTCAGTTTCTTTCTTTTTTTCACCACAAACATTAAGCATGTTATCATTTATGGTGACTTCAAAATCCTTTTTAGAAAATCCAGGTGCTGCAAATTCAATTTCAAACTCTTTTTCATGTTCTTGTACATTCATTGCTGGCATTAAGCTATCTTCTTCAAAAAAGTCATTGTTAAAAAAATCGTCGCTGCTTAAAAAACTTTTTAAGCTGTCATTATTCCAAGAAGGGAATAATCTATTTCTGTTGTTAAATTTAATGAGTGACATAATATACTATGATTTTAGTTAAACATTATTTCTATCACTAATTTAATACTTAAGGTTGCATATTGAAATGATAAATATCAGTTTGGGAGACTTAGTTTTAAACCAACACTTTGCATACATCGGTAAGCTTTGGTATAGTAACATCCCAATGGTATTTATCTTTTAATTTTACTCTAAAAGCATCTAAAGCTATAGGTTCACCATGGATTAGATAGACTTTTTCAGGTACGTTTTTAATATGGCTAACCCAATCCAACAAATCTTGCTGGTCTGCATGGGCTGATAAGCTTTCTATACTTTTTATATTGGCTTTTACGGGATAGTATTTCCCGAAAAATTTAATTTCGTGAGTACCTTCTAAAAGTTGTCTGCCACGAGTACCTTCTGCTTGATAACCAACTAATAAAACGGTGGTCATAGGCTCATCAATAAGTTGTTGCAAATAAGTCAACACCCTTCCACCTGTAACCATACCACTTCCAGCAATAATGATTTTAGATCGTTTATCGTCAATGGTTTCCCAAGTTTCTTTATAGGATTGAATGATATTAACATGATTGCACATGGCATTATAGTCTTCAGTGGATAGTTTGTGCCATTTTGGAAAACGCTTAAAGACATCCAACACGTTATTGCCCATAGGACTATCGATAAAAATTGGAATGTTCGGAATTTTGTTTTTTTGATATAACCTCCAAATAATAAACATCAGTGTTTGTAATCGCTCGACAGCAAAGCTCGGAATAATGAGATTGCCCTTTTTATGGATGGTGTCTAAAACGATTTCCGTTAAAACTTCTTCAACATTGTCTTCAGGATGTAATTTGTTGCCATACGTACTTTCCATGAATAAAAAATCTGCCCATTCAGGTCTTTTAGGATCGTTTAATAGATAATCGTTTCTTCTGCCAATATCTCCCGAAAAGACAAATCGCTTTCCGTTAATATCCAATTCTATAAAGGTGGCACCTATAATATGTCCATTATATTGAAAGCGGAAAGCGATGTGTTCTGATAATTGAATCCATTGGTCTTCATTTTCGCCTTCAAATTGTTTGATGGTGTTTTCGGCATCTTTAATGGTGTAAAAAGATAGAGCGGGATTGTGTTTAGTGTAATTTTCCTCATTTGCTTTTTTGGCCTCTTCTTCATGGATTTTAGCGCTATCCTTTAATATGATTTCTGCTATAGCTAAAGTTGGTGCCGTACCGATAACTTTGCCTTTAAAACCTTGTTTTAGTAAACGAGGTAGATAACCAACATGGTCTAAATGGCCATGCGTTAATAAAACGACATCAATGGATGGCACATCGATAGGCAGATCTTCCCAATTAAGTAGTCGAAGCTCTTTTAAACCTTGAAACATCCCACAATCTATCAGGATGTTTTTTTCTGAAGTTTCAATTAAAAATTTTGAACCTGTAACAACACCTGCTGCTCCTAAAAAATTGATTTTTACAAACTTTTCCATATTAATATTAGATTAGTCACATAATTGAGAAATTTCATCAAGAATTTTGTTCTTACGTGTTTCTGAAATACCAAGATGATCTAAATAAAATTTATCATTAATTAAATCTCTGCACAGCACAACAGACCGACTTAAAAGAAACTGTTTTTCACGTTGTGAGAGTAATGTGGATACCGTTATTGGGTATAATCCCAAGCGGTCAATCCTATCTTTTAATCCATCGTTTGATGGATAATCCCAACTCAATAAGTACAATCCACAGCAATTACCATATTTTATGGCATCTTTTGTAAATCTTGTATTGGTCACAACCCAGCCTTTAGCTAGTGAGGCATCCTGTTTTTTTAGAGTCTGCCAATTATCTTTAATGTCCCGATATCTTGAATTGATATACAAGGGAATTTTAACATTACAATTTAGACCTTGGTCACTATGAAATTTACATTCTATTATAGTGGTTTTAGAATTCTTGTGTGCTATAACGTCTATTTCATGAGATACGCATTTACCCTTTAAAATGGTACCAACTTCGGTTTTGTAACCTGAATAATTCAAAATAGCGCTTATAAAATGCTCAAAAGGGAAACCCGTAGGCCCTAACTCGTAAATGGCTTTTTTGAGTTTATATTTTGAAGCGAAATAGCTTTTATTCTTTTTCAATAACGCAAATGCTCTGTTGTAAATTTCTTTTGTAGAAATACCTTGGTAGAGTTCATCACGAACTTTATCTAATATCTGTTTCACGATTTTATCATCTGCACCAGATCTTTTTAGGGATGCTCGTAATTTTTCCATAGAAAACTTTACTTTTTCACCAGAAGATTTAATAACATCTATGTTTGAAATTTTCATATTGATAATTTAACGTCCCTAACTTCAGCAACAATCGTATTTTAGCACTACGATAAATAGCCATTAATAAATTTTTTAATTTCTTAAATCATGCATTACCAGTATCGGAACTTTAGAATGAAATGAAATATGTTTCACTAATGGATCTGTTAATATACTTCCAAAAAAAACATGCTTTTTATTTATAAAAGCAACCATATCACTATCTCTACTTTCAATAAAAATGTTGATAGCAGTTTCTACCGAACTGTGCGATAAGAAATGAGGTTTGTGGTTTGTGTCTTCTATTATGTTTTCCAGTAACTGTCTGTTTTCATTCTGTTCTTTACTTAGCTCATTTTCTTCAGATATATGAAGTACTATAATAGTTGCTTCAAATTTTTTAGCTATATCTACGAGGTAATTTAATTCTCTTTTTTTATAATGTGTTTTGTAGCTGGTGGGAAATACTATTTCTTTTGGCATCACCGATTTTGCATTCAGTGGCACCACAATAACTGGGCAGTTGCGTACTTTTTCCATGACGTAAATCGCAGTACTCCCAAAAGCAGTTTTTCTGGAATTAGTTTCCCCTTTTGTTCCCATAACTATAATTTCAATATCATTTTTTTCTACCGCATCTTTAATAGCTTCAATAGGATTGTTGAAAACAGAGATGACGTTAAAATGATGTTTAGGGTTATCGTATTC
This sequence comes from Winogradskyella schleiferi, assembly GCF_013394655.1. Lineage (NCBI taxonomy): Bacteria > Pseudomonadati > Bacteroidota > Flavobacteriia > Flavobacteriales > Flavobacteriaceae > Winogradskyella > Winogradskyella schleiferi. The sequence goes on along the minus strand of NZ_CP053351.1, from coordinate 1,746,509 downwards.
TGTCATGGCAATCATATCGTAAATTTTTGCTAAACCATTTTCAGAATCTATCTTTTTTCTTTCGTACGATTCAGTTCCTGGTTCCATGTTCAGCAAGTCTTCTAAGATGTTACCACCTGCAGTAAATACGTTCAGCAAATAAAAGTCACAAGGAACATCTTTATAGAGTTCTATAGCGTAACGCAATGCTTTTGTTGCATTTTTGGAAAAGTCTGTTGGTACTAATATTCTATGTCTCATTATTGACCTATTTATAGCGTTATTATAAATATAGTCTAACAGTCTATAACATTAAATGATATATATCAGATCACACAAGGAATAGCCAAAAAAGGAATTTTAGGATGAAACCCAATTTTATGCACCACGGGTTCGTTCATTACTTTTTCGATAAAGCTATGTTGATAATTTATCATCACTAGAATGTTGATATCGAGTTCTTCGATAAAATCATTTATTTCCTGAACCTTATTGGCGTAATCCGGCATCCAATGAAATGTGTGTGGATGGTTTTCCAAGTAGACTTTTAACATCGCCAGATTATAATCTTGCATGCTCGTTAAATTACTATTTTTAGTAATATGAACTATTCTAATTTTAGAATTATTCATATCTGCTAGGTGTTTTATTGGTAGTAATTCCTCGCCGTAAAACCTGTTGAAGTCAGTAGGAAAAGCAATTTGTTTAGGGGTCACAAAATCATATTCATCTGGAACTACAAATATGGGACACAACTTTGATTTTATAGTATTGACCGTATTACTGCCAAAAAACAGTTCTCTTGTTTTTGAGGCGCCTTTAGTTCCCATAACAATGAGATCTATCTTATGTTTTTCTACCGCTGTTGTTATTGCTTTTTGCAATTTTTCTTTACTTAAAATAATCTCAAAACTATGATTAGCATTAACATTAGCATTTTCTGCGGTGTGCTTTAAATCGGCTAATTGTTGCAAGGCCTTTTCTTTTACGGTATTGACATATTTTGAGGTAATGTAAGTTCTAGCAGTGTTAGATAAAACCGACCAACTATGTAAAAAATAGAAATCACATTCAACATTAGCATATAATTTAAGTGCATACACAGCTGCACACCATGCATTATCTGAAAAATCTGTAGGTAATAGGATGTTTTTTTTCATGGTTTTGTCTAATTATTATAACGAGTTCATCATATAAGAGCTTAAGAAATGGTATAAATCATATAGCAATTATTGTTCGGTAGGAATTACTAAAAACGGCACGTTCAAATGAAACCCGATCTGGTTAATAACGTTCTTAAAAAACAGGTTTTCAAAGAACGAATGCTTGTTGTTTATCATAACCAATAGATTAATTTTATGCTTAACTTGAAATTCATTGATAGCATGGGTAACTTCCATGGTTTTGATATCATGAAACAAAAATGCCGAGTCCTTAAACATGGATTCCAATAAGTCTTTATTTCGCTCTTGTTTTTCGGTCAGTTCATAACCTGTTGAGACGTGCATGGCATTTAGCCTAGCCTGATTTGAAGAAACAATGTCTTTTAAAATTTTAAGGTTTGAATGTTTATAGATAGCATCCAAATCGGTAGGAAACAATATCTCATGTGGTGCCTTATAGGCAAAACCTGACGGAATAGCTAATACAGGACATTTCATTTCGTTGAACACCTGTACTGTATTAGAACCAAATAGGATTTCCTTTGCGCCAGTTGCACCTTTGGTTCCCATTACAATAAGGTCGATGTCGAATTCTTCTATAGCGTCTCTAACACCAGACAACATGGTGTCAAATTTAGCGTGGGTCTGAAAAGTATGATTTTTAGTTTTTATGAACTCAGAAGAAATTCTTGAAACCACTTTGAATAAGTTTTGTCTCGAAGTATCTCTTACGGCATCCACTAAACCAAATTGTTCTGGATATCCGATAACATATTCAAGATTGTATATTACTGGTATGTAAGTATTCAATAAATGAAACGTGCATTCTTCATCTTTAAATAATTGTATGGCATATGCAATGGCATTCCATGAATTTTCTGAAAAATCGGTGGGTAAGAGTATCTGTTTCATGGTGTTGGAATTTAAGTTTTAATAGCGTGTGGTATTCTGCATAGCAAGTAACGGTATTTTTAAGTCAATGCTGACTTTATCTATATTAGAAGGAAATAGCATGTCTTCTAAAAATGAATGTTGGCTATTAACCATGGTAATGATATCAATGTCTTTTTCTTTTATATAGGTCTTAATAGCATCTGTTACTTGTCGACTCTCCTCTTGGCAAAAATTCACTTCATTTTCACATAATGCATCTGCAATAAACGCTTTGTTGTCTTCTTGTCTTATGGATAATTTGTGACTTGTGGAAACATACAGAACATCAATATGGCTTCTGTAAGATTTTGCCAAAATGGATAGTAGTTTCAGTTCGCGACGCTTATAAGGCATCATATAATTTGTTGGGAACAATATACGTTTGGGTTGTGTATTAGTATAATTTGATGGTATGGCCAAAACCGGACATTGTACATATTTTAGAACCTGAAAGGTTTGACTACCAAATACAATATGTCGTGCATCTGATTTGCCTTTAGTGCCCATGACTATCAAATCTATATTTTTGTCATCTGCAATAAAATTTGCTTCTTCTACTAATGTATTATATGCTGAAATGGAATGATATGTAAATCTGGGATTTGGTGCTATTTTTTTTACTTCACTTATCAGATTTTCTAAGTTGGTTTGCGATTCATTTTTTATGGTATCTAAAACATCATCAAATACGTCACGAGAGGTTAACCCTTCATGGTCATAAAACTCATTTTGATACGCATGCATAAAATAGAAAGTGGTTTTTTGGTATTTGAAGAACTCTAGTGCGTACTTTATGGCGTTCATAGCGTTTTCTGAAAAGTCAGTAGGAAGCAGAATAGATAGCATAGTAATTGTTTTTTAGATTTCCTTTATAAAATTAAAGTGTAAAAAGTCTAAAAACAATGATATTTATCAGATGTATTTATATAAAAAAACATCCAACAAAAATTGCCAGATGTTTTTCAGATTAATAGCAAGAAGAATTTTAATCCCTCATAATTATCAAATCAAATTATTTTTTTAATTCATGAGTTTATACTGGTACAATGCCATATACTTCGTTCAACAAATAAATACCGACTAGAAACAATAGTGTGTAAATGATTTGTACCATCTTAATATTTGTTATTATTAACCATTTAACCGTTTGCTTTGGAAACATGAATAAGGCCAATCCTAAGAATAATGATGCCCAACCTATAAGCGTGATAATTATTGTATAATTTGGTTCCCAGATATTATGAAACAAAATATTTAACAAGCCTACTATAATAGCGATAAAAGAAAAAATGATCAAGAACTTTTCATCTTTTAAATCATTAAATATTTGCTTGATACGTTTTGGGTTTAGACTCAATATCAAAAAGAAAATGATAAGATACCATCCCCAAAATTTTGCTAAGAATATAGAATTGTCCATAATTTAAGTGATTTATTCGTGTAATACTAAGAATGGTATATCAGTGTGATACGTTATTTTTTCAACTTTGGTATGAAATAAAATATTTTGGAAATAATTGAGGTTCTTTGCGACCATGACAATCATATCTACAGCCCTACTTTCTACAAAGCACTGTATGGCATCTTCAACTTTTTTATTGGTTAGAAAATGAAAGGTTAGATTAAACTCTTCAAAATAATCATTGAGCAATTCCTTATTATTATTTTGTTCAGTATTTAATTGGGTATCTCTTTTATGTATATGTACAATCCTAAGTTTACTTTCAAAGTTCTTTAAAATTTCAGTTAATGGTTGTAGGATATTAATATCGTAGGATAGATTGAAATCTGATGGAAATGCAATTTCCTTTAATCTGCTATATTTAGCATGTTCTGGTACGACCAAGGTGGTACATTTTACTTTTGTGATAACATCGCCAGTATTACTACCTATGATGTATTCCCTAAGACCTGACGCACCTTTTGTACCCATAACAATTGTTTCTATTTTCTTTTCATCTACATATTTTCTTATGGATTCTAAAAAGAAATCGTTATCCGTAAGTGCATAAAAACGGTGCTTTTTGTTTGGTCTGTTATTCGCGCTTATTTCTTTGAGCAATTGTCTTAATTTTGTTCTCGATGGTTTTGTATAAACCGCTTCTATAACTTCTTCCGTAGGCATATAAGGTTCTACTCCAGCGACCATGCCTTCAATCCTGTTGACATGAAGCACGTAAAAATTACACTCCCTAGATTCAAAAAAATCAATGGCATACGAAATGGCGTTCTTTGCGTTTTCAGAAAAGTCTGTTGGTAATAAAACATTCATCGTTTAAAATCTTAGTTCCTACAAATTTAAAACGATGCGCTTTTTTATAAAATGATATCCATCATATTGAAAAATATGACGAATTCTAGTCAATATCCTTTAGCTTCTCTAGGTCGATAACTTTTATATTTCTCCCGTCCATTTCTATGAGTCCTTGCTTTTTAAAATCGGACATGGTTCTTATAAAAGTTTCAGTGGCAATGCCTGCAACACTTGCCAAATCGTAACGGGATATTTTTATGGGATCATCTGGTTTTGAATTAATTTTTTCTGCAAATCTCAGGATGGTCGATGCTGTTTTTCGTTTTACAGAACTGTAAGCCATTTGCAATAACTGGTCTTTAACACCTGTAATATCATCAGTCAATAACTGAATGACTTCTAAGGTCACTTTGTGATTTTTATCCAAAACATCTTTTAATTCGGCTTTAGAAACCCCAACCATTTCTAAATCTTCCAAGGCTGCTGCTGTTTCTCTATAAGGAATGTTCTGAGTAAAGGATGTATAACCAAAAAGGTCGTCTTCTTTGTGAAGCGCTGTGGTAAGTTCCTTTCCTTTTTCATCAAATTTATAACACCTAACAATACCTTTTAAAATTAAATAGATATAGTTGGAATTATGTCCTTCCTTATATATTATATCATCTTTATGGTAGCTAAAAACAGTACCGTTATCATCAAAGAAGTTTTTTAAATCATTTAAAGTTCTCAACTCATCTTCATTGGTTTCATTAATGCGTTTATCAGATTCGCGTTCCTCTTTAAATAGATTGGCTTTTGCAATTCTGCTCTCTATGGCACTTACAATTTCATCTTCAGTAAAAGGCTTTGTAATATAATCGTCTGCACCAAAATCCATGCCTTTTCTCACATCTTTATGTTCTGTTTTAGCAGATAAGAAGATGAAAGGAATGAATTTTGTTTCGTTATGTTTTGATAAGCCTTCCAAAACGCCATAGCCATCAAGTATGGGCATCATTATATCGCAAACTATTATGTCTGGTTTCTCACGTAATGCCTTTTCTAATCCTATTTCGCCATTGGTAGCTGTAATAACGTCGTAATTAGAAAGTTCTAATAATTCGGCAGTATTTTCCCGTAATACGGTATCATCCTCTATCAATAATACTGTTTTCATAATTGTGCTTTATTGGGAAGTTCTATGGTAAAGGTTGAACCTTTATGTTCTCTGCTTTCAAAAGTAATGCTGCCATTTAAGTTTTCTAAATGGTCTTTTACGATATTCAAACCAATACCTGTGCCTTGCATGAGCAAAACATTTTCGGCTCTAAAGTAACGATTGAAAATGTTTTTTTGATCTTTCTCGGGAATGCCAATGCCATTGTCCTTGATTTTAAAAATAGTACTCGTTTCATTTTGGCAAATGTTGATATCAACCATGGTGTTTTCAGACGAATATTTAATGGCATTATAAATAAGATTTGACAAGATCAGTTCTAAAATTTTTTCATCTTGAAATAAGGAAATATCATCTATGTTTTCGGGATAATTGATTTTTTGCCCATTTTTTAAGAGCATATTAGCATTGTAGATGACTTCATTTAAAACTTTGCTTAATTTGAAATTGGTAAATTTATAATTGACTTTACCTTTTTCCAGTTTCTCTACGGAAAGAAAATCATTGAGAATAGTATTGAGATAGTGTACTTTATCTGAAATGGTATTTATGTGTTTGTTGCGTTTATCTTGCTGTTCGGTTAATTCGTATTTTTTGAGTAACATGGTAGACGTTAAAATACCACTTAGAGGTGTTTTAAACTCATGCGAAACCATAGACAGGAATTTTGTTTTTAATTCGTTGAGTTCTTTTTCGGCGGCTAATGCGATCTGTAACTCTTCTGTGCGTATTTTAACTGTTTGCTCTAATTTTGCTGTGTAGTTTTTTTGTTCGGTTATGTCTAAAATAATGGCTACATAAACATCTTTATTGCCAAGTTTAGAACGTTGTAAATGTACATTTACGGGATAGGTCGTTCCTGATTTTCGTCGATGAATTGTTTCAAATTCAATTTTTTCTATACTGTCCTTCTCAAGGTTTCCTATTTCTTTTCTAAACTTTGATTCTGTAAAATTAGGTTTTATATCCAAAGGTGTCATGGAAATAAGTTCTTCCATACTATAACCTATATTTAATTGAGCACCATGATTAACGTTGATAAATTTTAGACTTTGAGCATCAAAAACATAAATCTCATTAAGAGACTCTTCAAATATCTTAGCTAAATGATTTTTTTCCTGTTCTAACTTTTTTCGCTCGGTAATATCATTTTGTATCCCAATAAAGTTAGTAATAGTGCCATCTTTATCCTTGATAGGTGTGATACTTAAATCATTCCAAAATAGTGTGCCATCTTTTTTGTAATTGCGAATAATGGTTTGGTAGCTTCTACCTTCTTTTATTGCTTGACGAATCTCCTTTATGCTATCTTGACTTCTATCATCAGCCTGCAGAAATCTACAATTTTTGTTTAAGATTTCTTCTTTTGAATAGCCTGTTAATTTTGCAAATGCTGGATTAAAATAAATTATGGGATTGTCTTTTTTTAGCGCATCCGTAATTATAATTCCATTACTTGAAGATTGCAATGCTTTACTTTTCATTGCTAATGTGTGTTCGTGCTCTTTACGCTTAGTAATATCAACAATTAAAGTCATTATATAATTTCTGCCATAAATCTTAAACGGATTTAAACTTGCTTCAATAGGAAAAATAGTACCGTCTTTCCTAGAACCATAAACATCACTTCCGTGTCCCATTGGTCGTTGCTTCCGCTCTTTAACGAAATCTTTAAAATAGCGACTATGTTTGACATGATAAGTTTGAGGAATCAAAGTTTTTAATGGTTCCTTCAATAATTCTTTTCTACCATATCCAAACATTACCGCAGCAGACTTATTAATCTCCACTATTTTCTGATTTTCATCGACCACAATAACACCTTCTAATACAGAATCTAATAGAGTATTTAAAATCTCATGGACTTGTTTAAACATACTAAGGTTGAATTGATAGCTTAAATATAAATATTCATCTCTAATTATTAGCACTGAGTTTGTTAAGGTTTAAGAAATCATTTTTAGCTGATAAATATCATTCCGTGCCTCAAATTAGAAATTTAAATTTACTGTATATATTAAATTGGAACTGATGATGACTAAAAAGAAAATGACATTAAAGTTTTACCAAAATCTCGGTAAATTATTTTATGCCATAGCAGCAACCGATGGAACCGTAAAGCCTATAGAAATTAAAAAACTCAAAACATTTGTTAAAGAAAATTGGCTTGATGTAGATGATATTGAAGATGTATTTGGTGTTGATGCTGCTTACCAAATAGAAGCTGTTTTTGATTGGCTCAATTATGACAAAGAAATTGATATTAATGCCTGTTACAATGATTTTGTATCTTATAAAAATGCGCAGAGCCATCTATTTACCGAAGAAGTAAAAAAGTTGATTTTAAAAACAGGTACAGCCATTGCCTATGCTTTTTCTGGTATTAATAAATCAGAATTAATACTAATGGCCAAATTGAATATGGAATTAAAAAAGTCATAATACATGGGTTATTATTTCTCCTAAATGGTATCTGTATCATTTTAAAAAGTAGAACAATAATTCATTTTAATTTCGAAAAAATAATGTTTTGGAATGCTTACTCAACTAAATATGAAAACACTTGGAATATAAACCATTGCTGTAAAATAAAATGAAGGCTCTTTCTATTTAAACGCATGAGAAGCTTTAGCTATAAATGAACGCACTTTTCTAAATGTTGCAGGAATATGGTTGAGATTCTATAAATGACTACATCAGTAGATTAATCTTAATAATTTAAGACAATGAAAGCTAATTTAAATTTAGGTAGTATTTCTGGTATTAAAATTAAAATTCATTGGACGTTTTTCCTATTAATTGCTTGGATTGTATTTTATGAATTAAAACATGGAGGTAACACCAAAAGTATTTTATTTAATATTGCCTTTGTATTTGCAGTATTTCTATGTGTTGTATTGCATGAATTAGGACACGCATTAACAGCTAAACGTTTTGGAGTTAAGACAGAAAAAATTACGCTTCTACCAATTGGTGGGATGGCGAGTTTTAATAAAATCCCTGAATCGCCAAAACAAGAGCTTTATATCGTTATTGCGGGACCTTTAGTGAATGTAGCAATAGCTATTTTACTTTATTTTAGTATTCCTTTTAAAGATTTGTTTAATCAGAATTTTACAGATGCTTACGACGTATTTGCAAGCCTCTCCTTTCAAAATTTTTTATTCTTTTTATTGATTGTCAATGTTGGTTTAGCTCTGTTTAATATGATACCAGCTTTTCCGATGGATGGTGGTCGACTATTAAGGGCCTTATTAGCACTGAAAATGGATCGTAGCAAAGCCACACAAATAGCTGCAAGTTTTGGACAATTTATTGCAGTTGTATTTTTATTGATTGGCCTACTCTATAAGCCCTTACTTATTCTGATTGCTTTATTTATTTTTTTGGGAGCCTATGGAGAAAACCATATGGTTCAACAGTTAACATTGCTTAAAGGTCATACTGTTGAAGAAGCGATGTTACTCGATATAACAACGTTTAGACCCAAAGACTCTATAGATTGTGTTGTGAACAAGATAATTTCTGGAACTGAAATTAATTTTACCGTCGTAGAAGATGGAATAGTTAAAGGCATATTGATTCATAAAGCGATAATTGAAAATTCCAATAAAAATGTTTTGGTCGAGGATATTATGGATACAACGTTTAAAACCGTTCAAAATACTGACGATCTTAAATCAATTTATCATCTCATTTACAATGAAAAACAAGTTATTGTTCCAGTTATTAATGAGAATCGACTCATTGGAGCTATAGATGCAATTAACTTAAATGAATACATTTTATTACAATCGAAATTGGCGTATTAGACATGAAAGATATATTTTTTATTAGTGTTTTACTACTAACAGTATCTTGCTTAGATAAACAAGTTAAAATTTTACCTAAAGAACAGTCGTTAACGGAATCTGTTTATGCTTCGGCTACGATTCAACCAGATAGCCTTTATCAGGTTTATGCCATTGTTTCAGGGATTTTGGACGAAGTTTTTGTAGAAGAAGGAGACTTGGTTACTAAGAACAAACCCTTATTTCAAATCATTAACAAGAGGCCAACGTTGAATAGTCAAAATGCCAAGTTCGCTTTAGAACTTGCTAAAGAAAATTATAATGGTAGTGCTGCGATTTTGAGCAGTATAAAAGATGAGATTGATGCAGCTAGACTAAAGTTAAAAAATGATTCCATTAATTATTACAGGCAAAAAAACCTTTGGAAACAGCACATAGGTTCTAGATTACAATACGACACTAAAAAACTTACTTATGAATTGGCTTCGAATCAGTTGAAACTTTTAAAAAATAAATATAACCGAACTAAAAACGAACTTAAGACAACGGTAAAACAAGCACAAAACAATTATCATACTGCTACTATCGCAACTAATGACTTTACAGTTACTAGCAAAATGGATGGAAAAATTTATGCCCTATTTAAAGAACCAGGAGAAATTATAACGAGCATTGAGCCTATAGCTGCTATTGGAAGTGCCAATCGTTTCGTAATAAAACTATTAGTAGATGAAGTTGATATTGTTAGAATACTTAATGCGCAACGAGTATTAATCAATCTAGAAGCTTATTCAGATTCGATATTTAAAGCTCAAGTATCTAAAATTTACCCAAAAAAAGATGAACGCAATCAAACTTTTACCGTAGAAGCTATTTTTGAAAACCAACCTGAAGTATTGTATCCAGGACTTTCTGGAGAAGCCAATATTATTATAGCCAAAAAAGACAAAGTATTGACTATTCCTAAATCATATTTGATAGATAAGGATAAAGTGAAAACCGACGAAGGGATTGTAAGTGTAAAGATAGGTTTGCAAAATATGGATACAATTGAAATCCTTTCGGGTATTAATAAAAACAACTATATCTACAAACCAAATAAATGACCAATTGGAGCATCATATTAGGTATTGCAAAAACGCATTTGCTCACTAAGATAAAGCAAACTTCGATTGCTGCATTAGGTGTGACATTCGGTATTGGTTCCTACATTACCTTAGTGTGTTTTATGACTGGTTTAAATACCATGTTAGACGATTTAATTTTAAATCAAACACCACACATTCATGTTTATAACGAAATTGAACCTTCCAAAAAGCAACCTGTGTCATTGTATAGTGATCTTAATGAAAGTTTTAAAGTCATTCATTCCATAAAACCGAAATTAAGCCAGAAAAAAATTCATAATGCCTTACCTATTATTAATTACTTAGAAAAAGATGATAACGTGCGAGGAGCACTCCCGCAGGTAAAAACGCAGATTTTCTACATCGCTGGATCAATAGAAATTGGAGGAAATCTCACAGGTATCAACCCAATTGACGAAGCTATATATTTTAATATGGGAGATTACATTGTAGAAGGTTCTGAGGAAGCTTTGCAAAATACAGATAATGGTATTTTATTGGGTATTGGAATTGCAAAAAAAATGGCTTTAAAAATTGGAGATCGGGTTCAAGTAAGCCCAATAAATGGTGGTATTTTTCCATTAAAGATTGTAGGTTTTTACCAAAGTGGTATAGCAGATTTAGATGCTATTCAAAGTTTTACCAACATTAAAACGGTACAGCGTATTTTAGGAGAAGCCAATAATTATATCACAGATATTAACGTGAAATTATTCGATATAGAGAAAGCTGGACCGCTTGCTGAAAAAATAGAGCAACAATTTCAGCTCAGAGCCATTGATATAAAAACTGCAAATGCACAGTTTGAAACAGGAACAACAATCAGAAACCTCATTACTTATGCAGTATCTATAACACTTCTCATAGTTGCAGGTTTTGGTATTTATAATATATTGAATATGCTAATTTATGAGAAAATGAATGATATTGCTATTCTTAAAGCTACAGGATTTTCTGGTAAAGATGTTCAACTCATTTTTATGAGTCAAGCCATGATTATTGGTTTTGTTGGAGGTGTTTTAGGTTTGCTCATTGGTTTTGGATTGACAAGCTTTATTGATACAATTCCATTCAAAACTGAGGCTTTACCAACTGTAGAAACGTATCCCATAAATAGAGATCCGTTATTCTTTGTCATTGGGTTTTCTTTTGCGATGGTTTCAACCTTTCTTGCAGGTTATTTACCATCTAATAAAGCAAAAAGAATAGATCCTGTTAAAATTATAAGAGGTCAGTAATATGAGTGTTGTTTTAGAAGCTAAACATATTAATAAATATTTTAACAAACCTGTGAAGTTTCATGTGTTGAAGGATATCAGTTTTCAAATTAAAAAAGGAGAATTTGCATCTATTATGGGGAAATCAGGTTGTGGAAAATCGACCTTGCTTTATATTCTTTCTACCATGGATACTGATTATGAAGGCGAGTTATTTCTAAATAATCAACTTATTACAGGACAAGAACGTATGTATTTATCTTTTTTACGTAACAAGCATATTGGTTTCGTTTTTCAGTTTCATTATTTACTTTCAGAGTTTTCGGTTCTTGAAAACGTCATGCTTCCTGCGAAAAAATTGGCTGAAAAACCACTGCTGGAAATTGAACAAAATGCCATCGAAAAACTTAAAATTCTAAATATTGAACATTTAGCTCATAAAAAAGCGTCACAAGTATCTGGAGGTGAAAAACAGCGTGTTGCTATTGCTCGTGCACTAATCAACAATCCTTCTATAATTATGGGAGATGAGCCAACTGGAAATTTGGATAGCCACAATGCAGAAAATGTATTTAACATTTTTAAAAAATTGAGTGAAGAACAAGGGTTATCACTTTTAGTAGTGACACACGATGAGGATTTTGCAAAAAAAACAAATAGAATTATTCAAATGGAAGATGGCAAAATATTACCATAACAATGGCTGATATATATGATAATAATCATCTTTATTAATTCAATTTACAGATAACTTTATATTACTATTTTAAGACAAATGTTATGACAACACTTCAAGACATCGAAGATCAACTAACAACTTTAACCACAAGTATAGACGTAAATTACCTTTAGCTCTATGCTACGCTAGATGAAAATCCATTAACGATTTCAGATGAAATTCATCCAGATATGACCATTAGTGTTATGGAAGATTATTTAGAAAATCTAAAAGAGATACTAATACAGTATACAAATACACACAATAAAGTGTAAGAGCTAGTATGATTTTTACCAAATGTTTTGTCTTAAAAGCGTGCGGAAATTATAGAATCAATCGAAATTCATTAGGATTTCTAATAACCTAATCATGACTGTAATAGAACAAATAAAAGAGTGGTTATATACGAACCCTTTTATGTGGAGTGTCATCAAATTTCTTTTCATATTAGTCCTTATTTTATTCGTGATTCAGTTGCTAAGACGATATTTAAAAAAGCGGATTTCAAATACTGTAATACGTTATAAAGCACAAAAAGGCATAGAGATAATAGGTTACGTGTTATTAGTTTTTTTAGCCATCACTTATTTTTCTGGAACGATTAAGGATTTTACCATAATCATCGGGTTATTTACAGCAGGTTTGGCATTTACGCTACAAGAACTCATATTAAGCATTGCTGGTTCCATTTATATCTTTTTAGTAAAAGTTTATAAGCCAGGTGATCGTATTGAAATCAATGGTATTAAAGGCGATGTTATTGATGTGGATAGTATTTATACCACCATGATGGAAATAGGAAAATGGGTAGAAAGTGATAATTATAGCGGGCGCATTGTGAAGTTGAGCAATGCCTTCGTTTTTAAAGGACCAATCTATAACTATTCGCAGGATTTCCCCTTTATATGGGATCAATTCAATTTACCGATTCGTTATGGTTCTGATATGGAATTGGCAAAATCTATTGTTATTAAGATGGCTTCAGAAATACTTTCAGAATACACAATAGCATCTAAATCGCAATGGGAAGACGTAGTGAACAAATTTTACATTGAAGATGCTGAAGTTGAACCCACACTTGCTATTAGACTAACGGATAATTGGGTAGAATTTAATTTAAGATATATTGTAGATTACAAAAAAAGACGGTTGACCAAACATCTTCTTCACGATAGCATTCGTAAAGCTTTTGAAAAAACCAATGGAGAAGTAGTATTGGCATCGACAACTTTTGAGCTTATAAAAATTCCTGAATTGAAAATAAGGTCAGAAAAATCTAAAAATCCACAATAGTCTTTTAGAATATAATTGGTATTGATAAGCTCAAGTGCTTACTGACCATTAATTATTGTTAATTTTGAATCAAGAACGCATCATTTTTAATGGCAAATAAAAAACCGACCTTGCACCTAAATCATCAAATTATAGGCAAAAAAACTGAACTCTACTTCGCCATCTTATGTGGCGTATTTCTATTTATAGGCTTTTTAATTGAAAAATTAACTGGCTTAGCAGATTGGATGTCTTTGTTGAGCTATATAATATCCTATTTTTTCGGTGGTGTTTTCATCTCTGTTGAAGCTTCAAAAAAAATCCCCAAGGGCGAGTTTGATATTGATTTTTTAATGATTGCTGCCGCAGTTGGCGCAGCCTATATAGGCAGTTGGGCAGAAGGTGCGTTACTTCTATTTTTATTTAGTTTAGGCCATGCGTTAGAGCATCATGCCATGAACAAGGCTAAAAAATCAATTAAAGCTTTGGGAAATCTCTCACCAAAAACAGCGCTGGTTAAGAGGAACGGAACATTGGAAGACATACCAATTGAAGACCTAAAAATAAACGACGTCATCGTTATTAAAACCAATACAAAAATTGCTGCAGATGGAGTTATCATTAGTGGTAGCAGTAGTGTCAATCAAGCACCAATTACAGGCGAAAGCATCCCTATTGATAAAACCTTTAGAGAATCTACACATAATTTACCAGATTTTAAACACATAGATAAAAAACATATCGTATTTGCTGGTACCATTAATGGTGATAGCAGCCTTGAAGTTCTGGTACTTAAATTAAGTAAAGATTCTACCGTATCACGGTTAGTTCAAATGGTTAGTGAGGTTGAGGCCCAAAAATCCCCTACACAACGAATCACTAAAAAGTTTGAAAAATGGTATGTACCCATAGTTATTTTAGTGGTCTTTCTGCTGTGTTTTGTATTCTTGATTAGAGATGAAAGTTTTGATACGAGTTTATACCGAGCAATTACGGTATTGGTAGCAGCTAGTCCTTGTGCGTTGGCAATTTCTACACCAAGTGCCGTTTTGAGTGGAATAGCTAGAGCGGCACAAAATGGAGTGCTCATCAAAGGAGGTAAAGCTTTGGAGGATTTAGGAGAAATCACAACAATCGCATTTGATAAAACAGGCACATTAACTGAAGGCAAGCCAAAACTTACAAATTTGATTCCTCTAGGCGATTTAGGAGAAAGCGATTTAGCACAATTAGTAGTGGATGTTGAGAGTTTAAGCAACCATCCGTTAGCTAAAGCCATAACTAATGATTTAAAATTAAAATACAATTTAGAGTCTCAACATAAAGCGTCTAACGTTAATGCTGTTCAGGGAAAAGGTATAAATGCATTCTATGCTGATGATAGGGTTTTTATAGGCAATATAAAACTCATGGAAGATTCAAGGATAAAAGTAGATGATACCATTCGCCCTAAAATGGATCAGCTTTTAAAAAATGGCCATACGGTAATGCTAGTAGCTTATAAAACTAAAATTGTAGGACTAATTAGTGTCATGGATTTACCTCGTAAAACTGCGGCTTCGACCTTAAAGCGATTAAAAGAAATTGGCATTAAATACATGATCATGCTCACAGGAGACCATCAAAATGTCGGAGATGCTATTGCAAAACAAATCGGACTCACAGAAGCCAAAGGAAACTTACTGCCAGAAGACAAAGTTTCAGCAATTAAACAATTAATTAAACGAGACAAGAAAATAGCAATGGTTGGTGATGGTGTTAACGATGCACCAGCAATGGCATTAAGTACAGTTAGTGTTGCGATGGGAGCAGCAGGAAGCGATGTGGCATTAGAAACTGCGGATGTGGCTTTAATGTCCGATAAAATTGAAAACTTACCTTTTGTTATTGGTTTGAGTCGCGCATCAAAGCGTATCATCAAACAAAACATTTTTATAAGTCTTGGTGTTGTGGTTCTATTAGTTCCGGTGACTATTTTAGGGTTAACAAATATTGGTGTAGCAGTAGCATTTCATGAAGGCTCTACGATTGTTGTCGTATTGAACGCCTTAAGATTACTTCGGTATAGCATGAAATGATTGCAGTTTTTTCACGCTTTGGGTTTCTCCATATTTAACTGATATTTCTCATTTTAAATTCAATAGCAATGTGATAATTTTACCTAAAGTGTTACAACAATGCTCACGTTCAAAAATTTCAACATTGCAGATTGGTTTTCATTCTACAGAATTTTTTCGGCACCATTTCTATTAGCTCTAGTCTGGTTCGACCAACGCTTAATTTTTACATGGCTCCTACTCGTAAGCTATTCAACAGATGCTATTGACGGCTATTTAGCACGAAAATTGAAGATTACAAGTCCTAGAGGTTCTCAATTGGACTCTTTTGGCGACCAAATCACCCTTATTTTAGGATTAATAGGGTTATTCTATTATGAAACCGATTTTATTAAAACCAATCTTGTTTTAATTCTTATTGCTTTTGTCCCCTATATTTTACAAATGATTATCGCTTATTCCAAATATGGAAAAGCCACTGCTTTCCACACCTATTTGGCTAAGCTTTCTGCTATAATGCAGAGTGCTTTTATTTTATGGTCTCTGTTTTTCTCACCTAATTACCCACTATTCTATATCATGATTGGCATTGGCTTATTGGAAACCTTTGAGGAAATCTCGCTCATTTTTATGTACGATAATTGGGCTTCAGATGTCAAAGGAATTTATTGGGCATTAAGGGATAAAAGACGATTAAAGAAAAAATAAAAATGTAATTTAAAGACACTGACTAATATCATAATCTAAATAAAACATTTTCAATAATTTAGGTGTAACTCTAAAAACAACGCCATGATCAGAAATTTGAATCAAAAAGAAAGCACAAAAATCCTGGCATCAAACTATATAGGAAATATATCCTATATCTATAGAGGCAGACCATACGTAGTGCCAATAACTTATTTTTATGATAATAAAGATAGTGTCATTATTGGGTACTCAGCAGAAGGGCATAAAATTAGAGCTATGCGTAAAAACGAAAACGTATCTCTAGGAGTATCTGAAGTGGATTCCGTTAATTCATGGAATTCGGTTCTTGCCCATGGCACGTTTAAGGAGCTTTCCGGAAGCCATGCCAAAGCGCAATTGCACATCTTTTCTTTAGGTGTCAAAGATCTAATCATTGGCCAAGAACATAGAAAGCTGGATTTTATAAGTGAATTTTCGAGTAAAATATATAAAGACGATCTACCAATTGTTTTCCAGATTAAAGTTGATGAGATTACAGGTAAAATGAGACACAATTAATTCAAAATAAAGGACTATGAAATTTATATATATTATTGTACTAATTGTAATGTTTTCAGCTTGTAAAGATGACAATCGTGAAGAAAACAGCTTTGACAATGAAGTGATTGAGGAGGATATTCAAGTTTCAAATGATACCATTCAAATTGATGATGTTGATATTGAAACTTTGGATAAGTCTATAACGATTGAATTAAAGCAAAAACAACTCATAGAGAAAAAAGATGAAAGTGAAGAGCTTCAAAAACTGATTTTGGATAAACATTATCTCGTTGAAAAAAAAGATTATACCATTAATTTTAAGTACCCTTTGCTCAATGAATCATATAAGCCAACGAACAGAAATTTTAATGATTTTATTAATGACTATTACGTTAACATCACCAAAACCGAGGCAGATATTTTAGAAAGTAAATTATTATGTGATAGTATTACTGCCAAAACGTTCAGAGAGGAACGATTAATAGATTATAAAATTTATAATGTTAATGACCGGCTTATAAGCGTGTTGTTTTACAAAGAGAATTTTTACAATGGAGCGGTGCATCCCAGTTATGCTTTCGACTGTTTTAACTTCGATTTAGAAAACGGCGTGTTTATGGCTTATGAGGATTTTTTTAATCAAGGTTCAGAAGAAGAGTTAGTAGAAATCATAAACGAAAACATTAATAAAGAAATTGGTAAAGGCGAAATGTACTATGAGTGTTGGGACATTTCTTCAGAAGATTTCTTCGCCAGCAAAAACAACTTTGTACTCAACGAAACCTATGTTGAATTCTACTTTGACGATTGCGTGATTTGTCCATCTTATACAGGTGTGTACGCTATTGAGCTTCCTTTGACGGATTTACTATCTGTTTTAAAGAAATACGATTCTAATCCGTTGGTTTTTTAATCACCTCAATACCGCACCAATCATGTTAACTAAAACACAATTACTGCTAGACCTTTGGATAGAAGCAAGAACACGCTTTACAAATCAGTTGCACCATCTTACTGAAGAGGATTTGACAAAAAAACTATTGCCCTCTCCCAATAGTATCGGTTTCTTAATCCGTCATATTGGTGATGTTGAATTGCTTTTTGCCAAAAATGTATTTGGAGCTAGCCATACCAAAGTAATAGCGAAAACAGTTATTGCTCAAAAAGACTCTGGAGAATGGACAAACCTTAATGAGTTGTTAGACTATGTGAATCATTCCTATAAAGTGTTACAGTCTATTGTAAAAAAACAGCAAGATTCAGACTGGGAAACTACAGTTGTAACTAAAGAATTTGGTACGAAAAGTAAAGCAGAAGCTTTTGGTAGAATTATTTCGCATACCACGTATCATGCAGGACAAATAGGTATTATAATTAAATATGGAAAGACATAACAACTTTTAAATTTTGGATTAAAGTCAATTCATTAAATTGTTAAAAAAAAGTGATGTGAGATACGTATTCGCCATACTTTTAGGTTTTCATGGACTAATCCACTTAATGGGTTTTATAAGTGCCTTTTTTTCAACTTCAATGGAAAAACAATTGTTGGGCATTTCAAAATCCATGGGTTTATTATGGTTAGTGGCCTTCATTCTATTTTTTGTTTCTGCAATTCAGTTCTTAGGACATAAAAAATGGTTTTATCTAGCTTTTATAGCGGTCTTATTTTCTCAAATTTTGATTATGCTCGCCTGGAAAGATGCTAAGTTCGGAACACTAATAAATGTAATAATTGTATTAGTTGCAATTTCTGCTTTTGGTAACTATCAGTTCAAAATTATGGTGCAAAAAGAATCAGAGGTTATAATTCTCGAAAACAGGCACTTTGTTAATAGTACAATAACTAAGGCAGACCTTATAGACCTACCTGAAATAGTACAACTTTGGTTAATAAATTCTGGAACACTCGGACATGAAGTATCAGAAACAGTTCAATTAAAACAAACTGGAACGATGCGCACCAAACCCAATGGTAAATGGATGTCTTTTAAAGCGCAGCAGTATTTTAATGTGACTGAACCATCATTCGTATGGGCAACAACTGTAGATGCTATGCCTTTGATTTCTATGATCGGTCGTGATAAATTGGTTAATGGAAAGGGCGCAATGCTTATAAAACTAGCAGGATTGTTTCCCATAGTCAATGTCTCAGATAATGATAAAGTTAATTCCGGTTCCATGATTCGGTATTTAAGTGAAATGTGCTGGTTTCCATCAGCAGCGCTAAATGATTATATAAGTTGGGAATTAATGGATTCAAGTTCGGCAAAAGCAACATTCAAATATAATAATGAAACAGTTTCTGGGCTATTCACTTTTACAGAAAATGGTGAATTGCTAAACTTTGAAGCAAAACGCTATTATGGTGGAGATGAAGATTCAACTTTGGAATCATGGTTGGTAGAAACGCAATCCTTCAAAGAATTTAACGGAATTAAAATTCCTAATAAAAGCACAGTTACCTGGAAACTTAAAGACTGCGATTTCCATTGGTTAACCGTTGAGATAATAGATTTGGAATACAACGTTATATAATATTGAGTAAATAGCTTAAAGACTATTGTCCTCTTTGCTAAAAATGATCCGACTGTTGACGGTAAAATAAATGATTTGGAACAAGCAAAAAAGCTATGACATTTAAAAGCAAGTTTTGGTGTTTTCTGAAAACAAAAAACCCATAACTTCCGTTATGGGTTTGCTTTTGCGGAGAAAGAGGAACTATCCAAAATCTCATTTTTATAGGTTTTTAGAGGCTTAGAAGCGACCTCGAATTTTAGTGACACCGAATTAGTCCCTTTTTAACAAAAGTTTAAGAGTCCAACAATGTTTGTTTTGTTTTGAAGAGAAACGATGTCATTATGAGTCATAATATATCATAGAATAAAAATGTCGACCATAACAAATCTTCAAACGTTCTAAGTCCAGTTTTCAGGATATGGTTATTATAAAGTAAAAATATGAATAATGTAACTTGTGGAGGTGCAACACTCGAATAATTACTGTGATATTTTTGAATCACGGTCGAGAGACAACGTTCTGAAACAAAATGAAAAATAAATATAATAGCTTGAAAACTTTACTAATTTTAAAAGCTGAACATGTTTGTAAACCATTTACTGCCATTATTCTAAGCATCAATACTTAAGTGGCATAAAAAATATTTTTTGCCTACAGGCAAATTAATTCTGGACCGAAATTTCTCAATATGTATCCAAAATAAAAGGAACCCTTAAACGTTTAAAAAGTTATATTTGAAAATGGCCAAAAAAATTTTACTAAAAGACATCGCAAAAAAGGCAAATGTTTCGGTAGCAACTGTTTCATATGTATTGTCTAAAGGTAGTGATAGCGGTATAAGCCCTAAGGTTTCTGAGAAAATAAAAAAAATTGCAAAAGCACTTAATTACCGTCCCAATCAAATTGCCAAAAGTTTGCAAAGCGGAAAATCCTACACCATTGGGTTAATAGTTGCGGACATATCCAATCCGTTTTTCGCCAATATTGCAAGAATAATTGAGGATGAGGCTAAAAAGCATAATTATACGGTAGTCTTTGGAAGCTCTGATGAGAATGAAACCAAATCATCAGACTTGATCACTTTTTTAGTAAATCGTCAGGTAGATGGTTTTATTATTGCGCCAGCAGAAAATACCCAAGAACAGATCAAGTCACTAAAAAAACAAAATATCCCGTTTGTATTGATTGATCGTTATTTTCCCGAAATAGATACCAATTATGTAGCAATCAATAATCATAAGGCCACTTTTGATGCTACAAAAAAATTGCTTGCATCCGGCCACAATGCTATTGGCCTCATTGCTTATGAAAGTGAATTGCACCACATGAAGGAAAGAATTAGGGGTTATAGAGAAGCGATTGAAAATAAGGGATTGGAAACACATGACAATTACATTAAAAAAGTAAAATTTTCAAATCTAGTTGATGACATCAATGCTAAAGTTGATGAACTACTGATTTCAGAAAATCCTGTAAGTGCCATATTATATACAACCAATACTCTTGCGATCCATGGACTAAAACGGATTGACGCCCTAAAATTGAAAGTCCCAAAAGACGTTTCAGTTATTGTTTTCGATGCCGCAGAAGCTTTCGATTTTTATTATTGTCCATTAACATATGTCAAGCAGCCACTTATGGAGATTGGGAAGAATGCGGTGACCATCTTATTAGATCAAATTGCGAATCCAAACCATGAACTGTCTAAAATGACTCTAGAAACAACTTTGGTCAACAGAGAATCCAGTAATTAAGGCTCTCATTAATTCCCATAATCTAATTTTAAATACTAAAAAATTGTTTTTTTTTAATTATATTTTTTACTTAAACGTTTAAATTATATATTTGAAATCCTTAAATCTTAATTTTATATAAAAACGCTTAAACGTTTAAATTTATAATTATGAAACTTGCTACGCTCGCTTCAGCTCTGATACTTATCTGTTCCACAGGAACTCTAATTGCCCAAAAATCTAAGAATGATGGTCTAAACCCAACATTGGGCAATATCTTTTTGCTTTCTGATGCCAAAACAAGATCCATTAGCCCTGAAAATTTTACTGGTGAACCTGGGAAAGGTGGAATGGCAGAATTAGGTAACAGTACCGGAAGTCATGCTGCACGTGATTTAGGACAGGAGTGGAAAGTAAGTCCATCGGTCAAAATTGAAGCTGGACAAACCTTTATCTTAGCTGAAATTACCGATAGTGGATGAATACAACACATATGGATGACAAAACATATGGATGACAAATCTTAAGATTCTATTGGGATGATGAAAAAGAACCCTCTATTGAAGTCCCTGTTGGCGATTTTTCGGCATGGGCTGGGGCGATGATGCACCGTTAAACTCGATGCCAATTACCGTGAATCCTGGGAGTGCTTTCAATTCGTATTGGCCAATGCCTTTTCGTAAAAAATGTAAAATAACGATGGAGAATTTAGATACACGAGAAATGTTTCTCTATTACCAAATAAATTACCCGCTTACTGAAATTCCTGAGGATGCGGCTTATTTTCATGTACAATTCAGACGCAGTAACTCAACAGAAGATGCATTGCATACCTTGGTTGATAGCATCCAAAGGGAAAGGTCAATATGTTGGCACATTTATGGCGTGGCAAGTCAACAACAAAGGTTGGTGGGGTGAAGGCGAAATCAAATTCTTTTTGGATGACGATAAAAAGTTTCCAACAATAGCCGGGACTGGAACTGAAGATTATTTTTTAGGATCCTACAATTTTGAGAACAAAAAAGAAAAGAAATACGAAAGTTACACAAAGGCCTATGCTGGATTGCATCAAATTATACAACCTGACGGACTTTACAATTCGCAGCAACGCTTTGGAATGTACAGATGGCATATTGAGGACCCCATCAGGTTCGAAAAAGAAATGAAAGTGACCATCCAAGATTTGGGCTGGCGTAGTGATCATCGCTACCTGCAACAAAAGTCGGACATTAGTTCCGTGGTCAATTGATACCAAGCCGAACCTCATTCTTCATTTCCAAAATTACCATCAAAAAACGATTTAGCAGTCAACTAAACATTAAAAAAAATGAAAAATATTTTAATTTTTACAGTTACATTAACCATGGTGCTTGCCTGCAAAGAAGCGCCTAAACAACCCTCCCAAATGGAAGCTAAAACTTATGAAAAAGGCAGTTTTGCCTATGACGAAACATTCTTGAAAAAACAGGACGCTGGTTTGATTGTTTTACAACAGGATAGCTCAAAGGTCATTGTTTCGGCAAAATACCAAGCCAAGGTGTTTACTTCAACCGTTGATGGAAACGAGGGTAAGACTTTGGGATGGGTAAATTATGATGCCTTTGGTAAGCAAAATGCACACATGAATGCGTATGGTGGCGAAAATAGGTTTTGGTTAGGGCCGGAAGGCAATGTGTTTTCCCTTTATTTTAAGCCTAAAGCCGAAATGACCTTTGAAAATTGGAAAACCCCTGCACCTATCGATACGGAACCTTGGACTGTAAATAGTTCTAACAACATTTCAGTAACGCTGGAAAAACAAATGCAGTTAAAAAATTATGCTGACTCTGATTTTAATATAAAAGCGGTAAGGGAAATTTCAATATTAGATAAAAGCAATATCGAAAGGCTTTTAAAAATCAATTTGAAAGACACCAAAGTAGTTGCCTATCAAACAAAAAATTCGATAGAAAACATTGGAGATACCGCTTGGACAGAAACCACAGGTGCACCGTGTATTTGGATGTTGGATATGTTTCCACCTTCCGAAGAAACGACCATTGTCATTCCGTACAACACAAAAACCGAAGGCAATGTTGCCACAACGGATTATTTTGGCCAAATTCCCGAAGATCGTGTGACATTGAACGAAGGTGTTTTATACTTTAAAGCGGATGGGAAATCCCGTGGAAAATTGGGAATTAACCCAGTAAGGGCAACTAATGTAGCAGGCAGTTATGATGCCATCAATAGCATCCTAACAATTACCTTATTTGATGTGGATCCAGAAGCAACTTACCTCAATCAAGAATGGAAATTAGAAGGCGATCCATTAATTGGAGATGCCATTAACGCTTATAATGATGGCCCATTGGAAGATGGCTCACAAATGGGACCATTTTACGAAATTGAAAGTGTATCACCTGCAGCATTTCTAAAACCTGGGGAAACATTGACACATGACCATGCTGTTTTTCATTTTATTGGAAAAGCCGAAGCATTAAACGCAATTTCAGAATCCGTATTAGGTGTTTCATTGGAAAAAATAAACAACGCATTATAAAAAAATCAAAACTTAAAAATATGGCAACTAAAACAACTTATCCAAAAATAGGAATTCGTCCCATCATCGATGGAAGATTGGGAGGTGTAAGGGAATCCTTAGAAACCACTACCATGAATATGGCTAAAAACGTGGCCAAATTATTTGAGAAAGAATTGCGATATCCAGATGGTTCGCCTGTAAAATGCATTATTCCAGATTTTTGTATAGGCGGTGTCAAGGAAGCTGTGGATTGTCAAGCGTTGTTTTCTGTAAATAATGTTGGAGTGTCACTTTCAGTAACCCCTTGTTGGTGTTATGGCACGGAAACCATGGACATGGATCCGCAATTGCCAAAAGCCATTTGGGGTTTTAATGGTACAGAACGTCCTGGGGCCGTGTATTTGGCAGCGACATTGGCAGCACATAACCAAAAAGGATTGCCGTCTTTTGGTATTTATGGAGAAGATGTGCAAGATTTAAACGATACCGAAATCACCGCTGACGTTAAGAACAAACTCTTGACCTTTGCAAAGGCAGGTTTGGCGGTATCCTTAATGAAAAACAGAAGCTATTTATCCATCGGTAGCGTATCCATGGGAATCGCTGGTTCTATGATCAATCCAGACTTTTTCCAAGATTTTCTTGGGATGCGGAATGAATATGTAGACTCATCAGAAGTGTTTAGACGTATTGAGCACGAAATCTATGATAAGTCGGAATTTAAAAAAGCATTAAAATGGACTAAAGATAATTGTAAGGAAGGACAGGATTTTAACGATAAAAAGAATCAACGTTCTAGAAAACAGAAAGATGCCGATTGGGAATTTGTTGTTAAAATGACCTTGATCATTCGTGATTTAATGGAAGGCAATCCAAAACTCAAGGACATGGGTTATGGCGAAGAAGCCATGGGTCACGACGCTATCGTTTCTGGCTTTCAGGGCCAACGCCAATGGACGGACTTTTTGCCAAATGGCGATTTCCCAGAGGCCATTCTCAATTCATCCTTTGACTGGAATGGGATTCGAGCACCTTATATGATTGCCACGGAAAACGATGCGCTTAATGGTGTGTCCATGCTTTTCAATTATTTATTGACCAACACCGCACAAATTTTCGCAGATGTCAGAACGTATTGGAGTCCAGATTCGGTGAAACGCGTTACCAAATGGAAACCTACTGGTGCAGCTGCCAATGGATTTATCCATTTGATAAATTCTGGTTCCGCAACTTTGGACGGAACCGGGCAACAGACCAAGAACGGCACCCCTGTAATGAAACCGTTTTGGGATATTTCAAAAAAAGAAGCTCAGGATTGTTTGGATGCGACCACTTGGTATCCAGCAAACGTTGGCTATTTTAGAGGAGGTGGCTATTCATCCAATTACCTTACGAAAGGCAAAATGCCTGTCACCATGTGCCGATTGAATTTGATAAAAGGTTTGGGCCCAAGCCTTCAAATTGCGGAAGGTTATACAATTGATTTACCCGAAAAGGTGCATCAAACGTTGGATGAGCGTACCGATAAAACCTGGCCAACAACCTGGTTTGTACCAAATTTAACTGGCAAAGGGGCTTTTGCGGATGTCTATTCGGTAATGAACAATTGGGGTGCGAACCATGGCGCTATCAGTTATGGCCATATTGGCGATCAACTGATTACCTTGGCATCAATGCTTCGTATTCCCGTGTGTATGCATAATGTGGATGAAGCGAAAATTTTCAGGCCTTCAGCTTGGAATGGCTTTGGAATGGACAAAGAAGGCTCAGATTATCGTGCCTGCGATACTTACGGACCACTTTACGGAAAAAATTAATCAGCAGCAACGCACTATAAATCATGGAAAACGACTCTAAAATTCCAGTTATCAGACCTGGCAACAAGTGGCCTTTTATTCTCATTACCAGTCTCTTCTTTTTATGGGGATTGGCCAATAACATGACAGATACCTTGTTGGCAGCCTTTAAGCGAATCATGAGTATGACCGATTTTCAGACCTCATGGATTCAGATGGCGTTTTATGGATCCTACTTTTTGTTGGCGCTGCCTGCAGCGATTCTTATAAAAAGATATACCTATAAAATGGGTGTTTTGTTTGGTTTGGGTCTGTTTATATTGGGTGCATTGTTGTTTTACCCAGCAAGTATCACAATGGTTTATGGTCATTTTTTAGCAGCACTTTTTATTCTCGCTGGCGGCTTGTCCATTTTGGAAACTGCCGCAAACCCTTACATTATCTCAATGGGTGCTGAAGAAACAGCAACAAGACGGCTCAATCTCGCTCAGTCTTTCAATCCCATTGGTTCCATTACAGGAATTTTATTGAGTAAGTTTTTCATCCTTTCAAATCTAAATTTATTAGATGCTGACCAACGTGCTAGTATCGACGTAACGGAGCTAAAAGCCATTCAGTCCGAAGAATTAACGTCGGTCATGGGCACTTATGTTGGCGTTGCTTTTTTTCTGTTATTGGTTTGGTTGTTGGTGAAATTCACGAAAATGCCGGCGGTCAATGATAAAGTCAAAAATTTGGAAATAGGCGCCACCTTAAAACGTTTATTGAAAAACAAAAACTACGTTTGGGCAGTCGTCGCACAATTTTTTTACATGGGTGCCCAAATTGGTTTGTGGTCATATACCATTCGTTATGTCATGCAGGAATTGGGCAAAAATGAAGATGACGCCTCAGTATATTATTTGGCATCCATCATCTTATTTTCAGCATGCCGTTTCATGTTCACGGCTTTGATGAAATATATCACACCACGTAAACTCTTATTGTTTTCGGCACTTGTAGGTGTAGTATGTACTTTTGTAGTCATTTATGGTCATGGAATGGTTGGCGTCATCGCTTTGGTTTTGGCATCGGGTTGTATGTCCTTAATGTTCCCTACCATCTATGGTTTGGGGATGGCAAAATTGGGCAACGACTCAAAAATTGGCGGTTCAGGATTGATTATGGCCATTTTAGGTGGCGCAGTGTTAACAGCCATTCAAGGTATGATCTCTGATGCAACCAATAGCATCAATTTCTCGTTTTATATGCCAATGTTCTGTTTGGCAGTAGTTGCGGTGTATGCTGTTGTTCAAAGGAAAATTCAACCAAAAACGTTAGAATCCTAAAGTTATGGGCAATGAAAAAAATGAAGCTTATGTAATTGGTGTCGATTATGGCACAGCGTCTGTCCGTTCGTTATTAGTCAATGCCCACGATGGAACTATTGTTGCTGAAGCTGAATATGAATATCCACGCTGGAAAAAAGGCCTGTTTTGTGATCCATCCAAAAACCAATTTCGCCAGCATCCATTGGATTATTTGGAAGGCCTTGAATATACAGTTAAAACTGTGGTGGTTAACACTTCAAAAGAAATCGTTCAAAATATAAAAGCAATGACCATAGACACAACGGGTTCTACACCAGGCCCTGTTGATGAAAATGGCATGCCATTGGCTTTAAAAGAAGCGTTTGAAGACAATCCAAACGCTATGTTTTTCCTCTGGAAAGACCATACCGCAATAAAAGAAGCCGATGAAATCAACAATCAAGCTAAAAATTTTGAACCCAATTATATCAAATATTCAGGGGGTATTTATTCGTCTGAATGGTTTTGGGCTAAATTATTGCGTGCATTAAGAATAGATCCAAAAGTAAGGGATGCTACTGTTTCTTGGGTAGAACATTGCGATTGGATGCCTTTTTTATTGACGGGAGGTACCGATTATAAAAACATAAAACGAAGTGTTTGTGCTGCAGGGCATAAAGGGTTGTGGGCAGATGAATACGGTGGTTTGCCACCAAAAGAATTTTTTACCTCATTAGATCCACTTTTCAATGGCCTTGAACATCCATTATTTTCTGAAGTTTTTACGTCAGATACGGCTGCGGGAAATTTATGTGCCGAATGGGCATCAAAATTGGGCTTGTCCGAAACTGTAAAAATCGGAATTGGTGCTTTGGACGCACACCTTGGTGCCGTTGGAGGCCAAATAGAACCTTATTATTTGAGTAAGGTCATGGGCACATCAACTTGTGATATGCTAGTGATTCCAAAAAGTAAAAAAGAACAGATTGTCGTTCCGGGAATCAGCGGACAGGTGGACGGATCGATCATTCCCGGAATGATTGGTTTTGAAGCAGGCCAATCCGCATTTGGAGATGTTTACGATTGGTTCAAACAATTGTTGACCAAAACAAGCATAGACTATATTCTGAAATCTGATATTGAAACTAACGTAAAACAACAGCTTATCAACAGCATTGAAACCAATGTGTTGCTGGATTTAAGCAAGGCCGCAAAACAATTACCCTTTGATGAACATTCAGAGTTGGCCATCGATTGGTTTAATGGACGTAGAACACCAAATGCCAATTACTATCTAAAAGCCGGGGTTTTCAATCTCGATCTTGCAAGTGATGGCCCAAGTATTTTTAGAAGTTTGGTGGAAACCACATGTTTTGGTTCAAGAAAAATTGTGGAGCATTTTATTGAAAAAGGCGTTTCAATCAAAGGTATTATTGCTTTAGGCGGCGTCGCCAGAAAATCTGATTTTGTTATGCAAATGATGGCAGATATCATTAAAATGCCCATAAAAGTGAATTCAGCAGAGCAAACCTGTGCGCTTGGTTCAGCAATGTTTGCTGCTGTGGTTGCAGGTGTTTATGACACTGTTGAAAATTCCGTTTCTGCGTTGGGGCAAGGTTTTGATAAAACCTATCAACCCAATTTGGAGCGCTCAAAAATATATGACAAACGCTACAAAGTATATCAAGAAATTGGCAATTTTTTAGAAGCCAAACTATAGATTTTACTGCCCCAAGTTATTAGATTTTAAGAAGTTTAAATATCACGTAAAACACAAAAAAATGAAAAAATCAACACACACAAAAGTCATGCATTCCCTTTTAATAGGTTTTTTTATTGTATGCTCAAACCTTGTTTTGGGACAAAATGAAATCTGGCAGGCCAGAGATTACAGTACGGAACGTATCTCAAGCTATGACAAAACAGGTGCTAATGACGATGGTAATTGGAAAGACAAGATCAAACCCAATGAAACCCGAACTATTGGTGATGTTTCAGGACCTGGGATCATCAAACATATTTGGATGACCATCGCCAGTAATGAACCTTATCATTTAAAGAAAATTACCCTAAGAATGTATTGGGATGGTGAAGATACACCAAGTGTGGAAACCCCAATTGGCGATTTTTTCGGGCTTGGTCTGGGCAAATATAACCTTTATGAATCCAAATTCACATCCGTAGGTTCCCAACGTGCGTTGAACGCCTATTTTCCAATGCCTTTTAATAAATCGGCGAAAATTACCATTACTAACGAAGGGGACATTGCCATAGGTGCTTTTTATTACAATATTGATTGGGAAAAGCACATATCACTTCCTGAAAATACACTCTATTTTCATGCGCAGTACCGCCAACAAACCTCAACGGATGGCTGGACTGATGATTGGTCTTTGAATGGTGATACCTTGGTGAACAACCATAAAAATCTAAAAGGAGAAGGCAATTACGTGATTATGGAAGCCAAGGGTAAAGGGCATTTTCTTGGTGTGACCCACAGTTTGATACAAAATCAAGGCGATTGGTGGGGTGAAGGCGATGAAATGATTTTTATTGATGGCAATGAAAGCCCTAAAATTACGGGCACAGGAGCAGAAGATTATTATTTGGGTGCTTGGTGTTATGGTGGCTGTGGTATAGACCCTTTTGGAAATTCAAAACCTGAATTTGATTATAAAGATTATGGCAATCCCATCAATGGTGGCGATGATGTTGGTGCGCAATGGACTGTTTATCGGTTTCATGATGAATCGCCAGTGACTTTTAATACTTCTATTAAAATGACCATTGAGCATGGCCATGCTAACCATAGATCAGACAATTATTATACTGTCGGGTATTGGTATCAATCAGAGCCTCACATGGCTTTCCCTGAAATGCCCAAAGTAGCAGATCGCTTACCTTCGGTAAAAGATATCGATGGTCCAAACATTGGGAAGAATTAAAGAAATTCATCCATATAAATAGAAAAATGATAATTATTTTGATATATAATGAGTTAACATCAATTTAAACGTTTAAATATTGCACAATTGAATATTATGTTATATGTTCGTTGTGTTTCATACAAAACAATAGAAGTAGCTAGTGAAAAATAATATATTAAACTATTGTATATTGAATGCTCTAAAGTACTGAAAGGACTTTAGGGTAAAATCATTAAATTATAAAAAATGAGAAAGCATATAACTTTAATTCTTATTACAGCTTTGTTTACAATGTGTAATCAAGCTCAAGGGCAAAATAAAGAAACACCAAACGTTATTATAGTTTTTATAGATGATGAAGGTTACGGTGATGTCGGCTGTTATGGTGCTACAGGGTTTGAAACACCAAACATTGACCAATTGGCAAGTAAAGGTATGAGATTTACAAATTTCTACTCTGCTCAACCCGTATGTAGTGCTTCTCGTGCCGGACTTTTAACAGGTTGCTACCCTAATAGGATTGGTTTTTCAAGAGCTTTGTTTCCTTATCATAAGATTGGCCTAAACACAGATGAATATACAATAGCAGAAATGTTTAAAGAACAAGGCTATGCAACTGCCTGTTTTGGTAAATGGCATTTGGGTTGGCAAAAAGAGTTCCTGCCTTTGCAACATGGCTTTGATGAATATGTAGGACTACCCTATTCAAACGATATGTGGCCACGTAGCGATATTACAGGCGAGAAATTGCCTGAAGATAATGGACGGGGCAAATATCCTGAGCTACCGCTAATTGAAGGAAATGATGTAAAAGAGAGAATCACTAGTCTTGAAGATCAGGATAAACTTACCACCATCTACACCGAAAAAGCTGTTGATTTTATAAACCGAAATGCAAAAAAACCTTTCTTTTTATATGTGCCGCACACAATGGGGCATATTCCTTTGGGAGTTTCAGATAAATTCAGAGGAAAAAGCGAGCAAGGACTTTATGGTGATGTTATGATGGAAATTGATTGGTCCGTTGGCGAGATTATAAAAACGCTTGAGAGAAACAATATTTTAGATAAAACAATGGTAATTTTCACAAGTGATAATGGGCCTTGGTTAAATTTTGGGAATAATGCAGGTTCAGCAGGTGGACTTCGAGAAGGAAAAACAACAAGCTGGGAAGGAGGACAAAGAGTGCCATTTATTATTCAATGGCCAAATGAAGTTCCGGTAGGCACTGTTTGCAATAAATTGGCTTGTGCCATTGACCTGTTACCAACATTTGCAGCAATCACAAATGGCAAATTGTCTAAGAATAAAATTGATGGGGTTGACATTAGTTCTCTTTTGAAAGGTGATTTTAAATCGGAACCCCGAAAGACTATCCTGTATTATTTTGGTAAAAACAATCTAAACGGAATACGAAAAGGCAATTGGAAACTTGTCCTACCACACTCTTATGGTTCTTACAACGCAAAACCTGGTAATGATGGTCACGGAGGGATAAGAATAGAAACGGTAATTGAAAAATCAGAACTTTACAATATGATGCGGGATCCAGGTGAACAATATAATGTAATTGAATATTATCCCGAAAAAGTGGAAGAACTCATGATAGAGGTAGTAAAAGCCCGTAAAGAATTAGGCGACCTAAATGTTGGAGTTGCAAAAGGAAGTGAAAACAGAGAAATTGGAAATTTGAGTAATTAAAAAGTACGAAAACACAACAATGGTAACTGATGCACAAGTCAAAATTTCTAAGAAAAGATGATTTTCCTAATTTTTAAGAATATGTAATCTTATGATTATTAAGTGTTTGGTATTCCTAAAAACTGGTAATAATTCGTAATTTGATGAAAAAGGAGGTTGTGCAACAGCCACAATGGGTATAGTTCATTGGTGGGATAGTGATTTTCGAGCATTCGCATTTCAATTTTTCTAATCTTGAAAACTGATAAGTTTGTGCTATGAAATCGCCAACGAAACCATACCCAAACCGTAACTTTAGAATCCACTTTTAAGCTGTTTTTAAAATGAATACGTACTCAACTTTTGTTTTTTCGATTTTTATATGTTTATCAGTAAGCGCATCGTATGCGCAAGAGCTGTATGATGCGCCTAAAGACCAACAGTCGAAATGGTTCAGTTTTGAAAATAAAACTGGAGTCAAAGGTGCTGGCGGACAAGAAAACGAAAAAGCAAAAGGACATGCTTTTAACAGTATAAAAGCTGGAACTACTGAAACCTTATTGGAAGCTACCGGTTCGGGAATCATACAGAGAATATGGTTAACGTTTAACGACAGAAGCCCTGAAATGCTGCGTTCGCTCAGATTGAACATGTATTGGGACGGTGCCGATAAACCTGCCGTTTCAGTTCCGATTGGTGACTTTTTTGGCGTCGGACTTGGAAAACGCGTGGCTTTTGAAAGTAGTGTTTTTTCCGATCCAGAAGGGCGTTCTTTTAATTGCGTCATCCCAATGCCTTTCAGAAAAGGTGCTAAAATCACTTTAAGCAATGATTCGGATAAAGATTTGATAGCACTTTTTTATGACATCAATATGGTGGAGAAAGAACATGGCTCAACTGCACCATTATATTTTCATGCCCATTGGAACAGGGAATTGCTAACCAATTTAGAGGAAGATTTTGAAATTTTACCCAAAGTAAATGGGAAAGGCAGATTTTTGGGTACCAATATTGGCATCAAGACCAACCCCCTTTACGGAAAAAGTTGGAGGGGTGAAGGTGAGGTTAAAATGTATATTGATGGCGATAAGGAATACCCCACTCTAATTGGTACAGGTACGGAAGATTATATTGGGACCGCTTATGGACAAGGTGCTTTTTCACATCAATTTCAAGGTTCACCAATTGTTGATGAAGAAAAAGGTTTGTATGCCTTTTACCGCTATCATATTCCAGATCCCGTTTATTTTTACGATGATATTAAAGTCGACATCCAACAAATGGGGGGAGCGGATATTAAAAACGTTATTTCTTATGTCGATAATGGCGCGGAACTGAAATGGGTAACCGTGCATGACAAAATGGACTTTTATAAGCTATTGGAAATGGATAAAACGCCTGATATCAAAGATGAGGACTTCCCAAAGGGATGGGTCAACTTTTACCGTCGTGATGATGTTTCTGCCACCGCTTATTTTTATTTGGACAGTCCTGTAAGCAATTTACCGGAAATCCAGTCTTTACAAATACGCACAGCAAATTTAACTAATAAATCAAATTAAATAGGATGGAACATTCAAAATCAGCAAATTCAAAATTAAGATGGATCATTGTACTCATGTTGTTTACATTTTCTTTTGGGTATTCACAAACCGAAAAACCCAATATCATCATTATCAATGTTGACGATTTGGGATATGGTGATATTGGTGTTCAAGGCGCCACTAAGGTCAAGACACCAAACATCAATAAACTAGCTGTCCAAGGTAAGCGTTTTACTGATTTTCATTCGGCCTCAGCCGTATGCTCCCCTTCAAGATATGCGTTGATTACAGGGCGTTATCCTGCAAGAAGCAATTTGTATTATCCCATTTTCCTCAAAACACCTATACAAATCGAAACGGATCGAATGACCTTGGGAAGTTTGATGAAAAAAGCAGACTACCAAACTGCCATCATAGGTAAATGGCATTTAGGTTTTGGCAATGAAAGTCCCGTTGACTGGAACAAACCCTTAAAACCCGGGCCATTGGAACTTGGCTTTGATTACTATTTTGGCGTGCCTATCCTAAACAGCCATCCTCCTTTTGTTTATGTAGAAAACCATGATGTGGTGGGTCTTGTACCCGAAGATCCTTTTGTGTATGGGAAAAAGGCCGAAACACGCTTTTTTGATGAAAAAATGGGCATTGACGAAATTGGCGGTGCCAAGGCAGCGCATCAAAATTACAATGATAGAATGGTCGGCACGACTTTAAAGGAAAAGGCTGTGGAATGGATAAAAGCGCATAAGGAAAAACCATTCTTCCTGTATTTCGCTACAACCAATATCCACCATCCATTTACGCCTGCACCACGTTTTATCGGTACAAGTGAAGCGGGACCTTATGGCGATTTTATCCACGAATTGGATTGGATGCTTTCTGAAATTATGAACACTTTAGATGAAGAAGGCATTTCAGATAATACCTTAGTGATTTTCACAAGTGATAATGGCGGTATGCTTAATAGAGGTGGTCAATTTGCTCGTGAAGCAGGTCATCACGCGAATGGTGCTTATTTAGGTTTTAAATTTGACGCTTGGGAAGGCGGCCACAGAGTACCTTTTATTGCACGATGGCCGGGAAAAATTGTTCCGGGATCGACCTCAGATCAAATGTTTTCAAATGTGGATCTGTTTGCTACTTTGGCTGCGGTTATTGGCTATCAACCTAAAAAAGATGAAGGTCCAGATAGTGTGAATATGTTACCCGCACTTATAGGAGATCCTAAGGAACCTATTCGTGAAAACATGGTTATTGCTGCAGGTTCTCGAAATCATTTATCACTTCGTAAGGGTAAATGGATGTTCATTCCTGCGCAAGGTGGAGGTGGTTTTGGTGCCAAACATTTGGGAGACCATGATTTTGGTGGTGCTGCGGCATTTCCTTTTACGGAAGAAATCAATAGTGATATTGAAGATGGACAAATAAAGGAAACAGCTGCTATGGCACAATTGTACAATTTGGAGACTGATCCTTATGAAAGTACAAATGTGTATAACCAAAACCCGAAAGTGGTTGCAGAAATGGAAGCACTCTTAAAGGAAATAATAACAAAAAAACAATAATAATGAAGCCATCAATAGTTAGTAAACTGAGTTTTAGAGTAAGTGTATTTTTCATAGTATTTATCATTTCCTGTAAAGACGAAAATGTAACAAAAACAGATAAAAACATCACGTACACATCATTGGTCAATAGGTTAACCGATTTAAAAGCTTTGGCAACATTACCAAATGAAGATGAAAAAAGTGAAATGTGGGCAAGTTATGACCGTAAAAGTAAAGTGGATTCCATAACAGGTAAGTTTATTAATTGGTCAGCAAATAACGATGGCTTCAGTCCGCAGTTTATTAGAAAAGAAGCCGATAATGAGGTATTGGCGGAAATGACCGGACCAGGCGCTATTGTCCGTATCTGGTCAGCAAACCCTAGCCAAGGTAAAGTCAACATTTATATAGATGGCAGTGAAACACCAATAGTGAGCGAGTCATTCATTGATTATTTTAGTCCAAGTATCCCAGCCTTTGACTTTTCTGAATTGGTCTATGAAACCGATGCTAAGGGCTTCAATAATTATGTGCCTATAACGTATCAAAAAAGTTGCAAAGTGGTTGCTGAACCGGGTTGGGGTCAGTATTACCATTTTAATTATATTACCTTTCAGGATGATGCAATTGTTGAGAAGTTCAATCCAAATTTGAATGACGAAGCTAAAAATGCGTTATCTTTGGTAAACACCTTCTTCGGACAAAAAATGGGCGAAAACCCTTATAATTCAAAATTGAATATTTCTACAAAAGAATTGACTTTAGAAAGTGGCGCAAGAGAAATCGCTTTTGATTTGAATGGTAAAGGTGCTATTGGAAGCTTAAAAGCAAAGATTGAAGGTGCTAATAAAGACAATTTAGATGAAGTGTTAAGAAAAACTATTTTAGAGATTTCTTGGGATGGTGAAGTAAACCCTTCGGTATGGTCGCCAATTGGTGATTTCTTTGGCTCTGCACCGGGTTATAATATTTACAAAACCTTGCCTATGGGAATGACCTATGAATGGATGTACAGTTATTGGTACATGCCGTTTTTAGATGGCGCAAAAATTAGTGTGCACAATTATTCCGGATTTCCAGTCACCGTTTCCTTGGAAATTGGAC
This sequence comes from Winogradskyella schleiferi, assembly GCF_013394655.1. NCBI lineage: Bacteria > Pseudomonadati > Bacteroidota > Flavobacteriia > Flavobacteriales > Flavobacteriaceae > Winogradskyella > Winogradskyella schleiferi. Next base: position 1,710,948 of record NZ_CP053351.1, on the reverse strand, counting down.
AGGAAGAACTCATGGGTGATGAAGACAATTATGCCAGATTTCATGCCAAATGGCACCGTGATCTTGAACCTATTAAAAAGGAACGTTGGCCAGATTGGTTAATGTTAAAAACACAAGGCAAAGGTCGATTTTTAGGAGCTTCTTTATCGCTTTGGAATCCAAAAGGAGGCGGTAACACTAATGCTGGAGAAGGCCATCATTGGTGGGGAGAAGGTGATGAAAAGTTTTTCATTGATGGTGAGACTTTTCCATCGACGTTTGGAACGGGAACCGAAGATTACTTTGGCTATGCTTGGGGCAATCCGTCTCTATTTGAGCAGGCATTCCATAGTCAGTCCATAGATAGCGATAATATGGGCTATCAAGCGGTCAACAGATGGCAGGTGATTGATAATATTCCTTTCCAAAAGTCATTTGAGGGCTATATGGAGAAATATTTTGCCAATGATTGGCCAACGCAATACGCCACTGTGGTGTATTGGTATTTGGATGCGAATGGAAAAGATCCCATTAAAGCTACACCTGCTGATGAACTTTATGGTTATGAAATTCCATTTGAAGTATTTAGGGAGCCCAATGTTTTAGAGGCAGAAACCTTAAAGATTGCAGAAAATTTTGGTGGTTGGGGCTCGATTGATGTGTTTGCCCATGAATCTCTTTATAAAACTGTGAGTGGGCATAAGGTTCTGTTTTGGGCGGCTCAGAAAGATAAAGAGAACAAGTTAAAAACAGAATTTGACTCGGACAAATCAGGACAATTTGAAGTCTATGCAAATATCATAAAACAACCAGAAGGTGGTATTTTTGAGATCAGTATCAACAATCAAAAACTAAAAAGTATAGATTTTAAATCTTCAAAAGATACTAAATACACAGAGAGGATAAAGTTAGGAACCGTGAATTTAGATAATGGAACACAAGTTATTGATTTCAATCTAAGAAAAAATGATATGTTCCCTCAAAATTTATGGATTGATTATTTTGAATTTAAAAAGTTATAATAATTAAGTTAGCCAATACATCATTTCTACTTTGTAATGTTTATTGCGAAGGAAGATGTGATGTGTTCTTTTATGTGACACGAAAGAATTTCCAATTACAATTTTGGTTTGGGAGTTTCTTTTAATACTAAATTTTTGAAAGTTTTGAATGAGTGCTTCATTCTCAAAATGCGATTTATTGTACTATTTTTAATCGAGTTGACTTTTTAATTGAGCATTTATTTTATATTAATACTTAATCTTGAGCCGATAAATTAACTTAATCAACTCAAAAAATCAATATATTTGAGCTGAATAAATATTTTAATCGGCTCATAATGATTTATAACTGGCAGAAACCGGAATGGCCCAACTTCACGTATTCGTTAGAAAACGTAGAAGGATTATTATTTGACTATATGTCCCGAACAGGGCAATTAGAAGGATATTTAGAAGGCTTAAACCGAGGTGAACAACTTGAAACGGTTATACAAACAATTGTCGATGAAGCGATTAAGTCATCAGAAATTGAAGGAGAATATCTTGAGCGTGAGGATGTAAAATCTTCTGTAAGAAACAATCTTGGACTCAATATACCAAAGAATGATGTTTCAGACCAGCGGGCAACAGGAATGGCGGCTTTACTAATGGATGTTCGAGAGACTTTTTCAGAGCCGTTGACACAAGAAAAACTTTTTGCTTGGCATGCATCCCTCATGATGGGAGCAAATGATGTCCTAGTAGGAACTTGGCGAACCCATAAAGAGCCGATGCAGGTAATTTCTGGAGCTCTTGGAAAACAGAAAATACATTTTGAAGCACCACCATCCGATTCGGTACCAATTGAAGTGAAGCAATTTCTTCAATGGTTCAATGATAGTAGTCCATCGGGAAAGCACCCTATTAAAAAACCAATTATAAGGTCGGCAATTGCCCATTTATATTTTGAGAGCATTCACCCCTTTGAAGATGGAAATGGGCGTTTGGGAAGATGTATTTCTGAAAAAGCATTGTCCCAATATTTAAACAGACCCATTTTAATAAGTCTGTCGAGAGGTATTGAAGCCGACAAAAAATCGTATTACTTCCATCTTGAAAAAGCGCAACAATCAAATGACATATCGGAGTGGATGTCCTATTTCGTTAAAACTGTTCTTATTGCCCAATGGCAAACCACACAAGAAGTTGCTTTTACTTTAAAAAAAGCTCGCTTTTTCGATCGATTTAATGAGCAATTGAATGAAAGACAATTGCGTGTAGTTCAACGCATGTTTGAAGAAGGTCCAAAAGGTTTTGAAGGTGGTATGAATGCTCGTAAATATATAGGTATCACAAAAACCTCAAAGGCTACTGCCACTCGTGATCTTCAAGATTTAGTAGGTAAGGGTGTATTTATTCCAACTAGAGGAGGAAGAAGTACACATTATGAATTGGTTTTAGATGTGAAATAGTATCATGTCATTACAACCCGTTCCACCACATTCCTCTTCATTTTGCGAAAAGCTGCATTCCGAGAAAAGCGGTTCACTAAATCAATCTTGAACCCCGTCGCAGAAAAAGTGACAGCGTTCGCTTTAGAAACAAATCACTTCACCCTTTCAATTCACAAAGTTTCAAAATTAAGAACGAGACAGACTGCATAACCGGTCGCAAACTCCCTTTTATAAGTCCTTACTCATCCTGAATTTTAATGTTTGTTACTGAAAAGGTAACAGCGAGGCTCTATGGGAAGTAAGTGGAATTAAAATAATCTAATAGTCATTGTTTTCGCTGTTTTCCTACAAAATGGTATTGATTTAAAATTTTGCTTAATCAAGTTCATTTGAAAAGGAAAACGCTCTGGATATAATAAGTATATGGATATATGCCATTATGGCAACCAATTGACAGCATTTTGAACCAAATAATATGGCTTAACTATTGTTCTATTCTAACTAAATGTCAGCTCTTTAAAAAACGATTCTTGGTTGGTATCATTGAGAATAGTTTAAATATTTCAACTTACCACTGTTAAAGATCGTTAGCTAGGGATAATGAAGAAGGAGCTTTTTAGCTTTCGGTAAAAAGTATGAAAGTACCGAAATGAAATGTAGGAATGGAATAGCAAGAGGGTAACACGCGCTGCGATGTTACATATTCCATTTTGTTTTCAAACAGTTGGTAATCAGTGATTTATAATTATTTTAATTTACTGATAATCACCAATTTGCGTCAAACGAGCTTCAAATGTGCATTTTTAGGGAATAATTTGCGACAAACCAGACAATTATGGACACATTTACAGGGATCAGATTTAAAAAGGAAACTGCAAAACGTTTCCAGACATTTTCACGCACTCACTTCAAATCTCATACCGAGGCAATGTCCACAATGCTCGATTTTTTCTTCTATAATGAAATATCGCCAAAGGAGAAATTAGGTCCGACCGGAAGAACCATCGAAGCCAAGTTGCTCAAAAGAATCAATGCGGTCATCGCAATAATGAGAGATATGGAAAAATCCCAGACCAAACCAACTACTGCAATGTTACAATCGCTATTTGTAGAAATAAAACCTGTTAAAAAACAACTTCTGACAGCAAAAAGTCCTGAAGAGGTTAAAGCGAAATTTGAAAATAGAAACAAGGAAACACAATCTAAAAAAGGGTTTAAATGGAAAAGGTGAATTATATCGTCCAACTCAATAGGGCGTTTGAGCGGTTTCATAATGACACTCGCATAAAACAGGGGCACATTACATTGTATTTGGCGTTCTTCCGAAAGTGGAACAAGGAGTTTTTCAAAACAACAATCACGATTAATCGAGAACTTATAATGGAGCGGGCAAAAATTAAGTCAAAGACAACCTATCACAACTTCGTCAAGGATTTAAACGATTGGAACTATTTACAATACTTTCCATCGTACCATCCTACAAGAGGATCCATAATTAAGATGTCCATTTTTTGTGACCTACCAGTCCAAAATTTGGCCATGACCGTCCCAGGACCACGCCAAAATTTGGTATCTTCTTATAAACATAAAATAAATAAAAACTATAATAAACTGGCAAGGCCAAAAAATGAACTGGTTGTTTTAAATTTTTTTAAAGAAAACAATTGGCCGGAAATAGAGGGCAGAAAATTCTTTGCCTATTATCAAATCAAAAACTGGAAATTGAGCAATGGTCTAAACATAAAAAACTGGAAAACGGCAGCCACAAATTTTGTAAAAAATGGTTTTATGGCAGAAAAAGAAAAATTGACCAGTCCAATAAATGGCTATGTGGATATAATATTGCGCAAAAACAACAAAGATTATGGAAAGCCACTTTAGATCCTTACTGAAATTTTGATCTTAAAAGAGCCATATCCTTGCTAACTTTCATATCTAAAATCTTAGCATAATGTTGTGTTGTTTTAAGGTTGGTATGCCCTAACATTTTACTAACTGACTCTATTGGAACACCATTGGTTAGAGTTACTGTAGTCGCAAAAGTATGTCGTGCTAAATGAAAGGTAAGATTCTTCGTAATGCCCGCCAATGTGGCAATCTCTTTGATATAGGCGTTCATTTTTTGATTGCTAAGAACTGGTAGAACCAAATCTTTTTCTTTCAGTAGCTCGTTGTCTTTATATTTGTCAACGATAACTTTAGCAATGGGTAGAATTGGTATATTGCTTCGAGTATCCGTCTTTGATCTTTTCGTTTTCACCCACTCTACACCATCTGTACCCACACTAATATCGCCTCTATTCAGTTTTTTGACATCTGCATATGCTAGACCAGTAAAACAACAGAATATAAAAATATCACGTACTTGGTCGAGCCGTTCCATTTTCAAATCGAGATCTATAATTTTTTGAATTTCTTCCTCAGTTAGAAATTCACGTTCCACAATTTTCAGTTTAGCTTTCCAATGCAAGAAAGGATCTTTATCTATCCAATCATTAGCGTGAGCAATTCGAATAATCTTTTTAAAGTTAGTTATATACTTAATGGCTGAGTTGTGTGCACACTTGCGAGTCGTCTTGAGATAGTATTCTAACCCCGTAATGAATTGATGGTCTACATCCTGTACAGGAATATCATTTTTGTTGTATTTCTTCTTTATATAATCTGCTACGTGTTTTTTGCAAGTGCGATACCGTTCAGCAGTTCCTGTAGCAAAATCTTTTCCGATTAAACTTTCAACTTCATCGTTATGTTCCTGGAATATCTCAAGTACCAATTTTTTGGATTTGTCTTTTCCGATTAATACATCTCTAATATCTGTCGCTGAATAAGTCTCATTATCTCTTTCAAAATTCTGTTGAATTGAGTAAACTTTATTACGTAGAATACTCAAATGTTGATTGATATTTTGGGCTTCTGGCGAATTACCCATTGCTAATTGAGTTCTGGAATTCCACCAATCTATCCTAATTTTGCGGTGTACACTGAATTCTGTCCGACAGCCGTCAAGCGTTATTCTTAAGTATATATTCGTCTTTCCAGTGACATCTGCCTTGCTTTTTTTGATATAAAATAAAAGTGAAATTGATAGTGACATAATTAATTGTTTCCCGATTTCCACCAATATACTAAAATAAATCAACTTTAAATCAAAGTTAAAATACTTATATTCAATTGTTTATATGCTTCTGGTGGAACTTTTTTTAGACATCCAAGTTACACCGAATTAGCCCCTTTTTAACTGATATTATTTGATATCAAATGAAATCATGTAAAATAAAAAACCCTCTAAATCAATTGTTTAGAGGGTTTTTGGTGCCATTTGTAGGACTTTTCGCGGAGAAAGAGGGATTCGAACCCCCGGAGGTGTGACCCTCAACAGTTTTCAAGACTGCCGCATTCGACCACTCTGCCATTTCTCCTTTAGCGGGTGCAAATATAGAATCCTTTTTGTTGTTCCCAAAAGTTTTTAAGTAGTTTTTTTGAAAAAAAATGGACTCCATTTTTTCAATGTTAAAATCAATCCCATTTTAATCCAAATTGTATTTTTCGGCACAATAAATGCTGACATAATTATTGAACGCATTAAATTAGCACAAAACTTAAAGGGCATGAAAAAAATAGTAATCATAGTTGGACTTATTTCAGCATTAGCAGCAACCATATTAGCGACTACTAAATTCTCTAATTTCTCTATTATACCAATAATTATTGCTTTTATAAGTGGTTTGATACTACTGTTTCTTTCAAAAAAAGAGCAATCCAAAATAAAACCTATTCAATATATTTTTCTTTTAGTCATAATTTCATTGGGTTTAACCATATATAAAAGTGTAAACACTACTTCAGAAATTGAGGAGACTGAACCATTAGAGCAAACAGATCAAGAGATTCAAGATAAACCTAAAGCAATTATTGACAGTGCTATAATTGATGAAAAAATATAAAATTTCAATCTTATTGTAAGAAAAATTTCAAGCTATTTATCTTATTTTTGCTAAAATCAATTAGTTACAACCTTTTTCATGAAAATATTCATTGCTTCTGCCCTCCTTTTTGTTGGCTCATGTGCCACTTTAAGACATAGCGAAAAAGTCAACAACCTTAAAAATAGTATTACTTATAAAGATAAAGCCATTGTTGAAAATTATCTCAGTACCATAAAAATAGACGAATTAAAATCCCATGTTGTTGAAGTCTCTTCAGATAAATACATGGGAAGAATGACCGGTGAGGAAGGACATAATCAGGTTTGTGATTATATTAGACAGTACTACAAAAGTCTTAATATAATGGCACCAGAGTCATATCCAAATTACTATCAAATCGTCCCAAAAGAGGCACTACCGGACAATCTTAACGACTCACAGAATATTATAGCCTATATAAAAGGTGCTGAGTTTCCGAATGAATATGTTTACATTGCTGCGCATTCTGACCACGAAGGTATCGTTAATGGAGAAATATATAATGGTGCAGATGATAACGGCTCGGGTACGTCAGCCGTTTTGGAAATGGCAGAAGCATTTAGCCAAGCCGTTAAAGATGGTTATGGACCAAAACGAAGCATCGTTTTTTTGCATGTTACTGCTGAGGAAGTTGGTTTACATGGCTCAAGATATTATACCGAAAACCCCATATTTCCACTCGATGATACTGTGGCGACATTGAATATCGATATGATTGGACGCGTTGATGACAGGCATAAAGACAGTGAAAATTATATTTACCTTATAGGTTCAGATAAAATGAGTACGGAATTGGATTTTATAGCCCAAAAAGCTAACGCCACATTTACCAATCTCAATCTAGATTATAAATATAATGACGATAGAGATCCTAATCGCTATTATTACAGATCCGATCATTATAATTTTGCTCTTAAAGGGGTTCCCGTAATTTTCTTTTTCAACGGCGAGCATGAGGATTATACGAAACCAACTGATACAGCTGACAAAATCAATTTTCCACTTTTACAAGAACGCACAAAATTAATTTTTGCCACAGCTTGGTATCTGGCAAACGCTAAAGTGCGACTAAAGGAGGAAATTCTCTGATGTTAAAGTTTGTTAAAAGACTTTAAACCCAAACTCAAAACCTCTTCAAATATTGTAATTTTATGGGTTGATTCTTTTGAAAAAATTTCAATGGATTCTTAATATAACCCTTTTAACCTTTTACCCTTCATGAAAAACTTACTGCTATTATATTGTACGGCATTTTTATTTGTAAGCTGTGGAAGCTCCTCTGGAACAAAATCGATTACAGTCGAAAATATTGACCCTGTAGAATATGCTTCAACAATCACTTCCGATGAATTAAAAACCATGTTATACACCTATGCTTCTGATGAATTTGAAGGTAGAAATACTGGTGAAAAAGGCCAGAAATTAGCGGTAGAATATTTAAGAGACCAATACAAAGCCATGGCAATACCAACGCCATTAGGTGACGAAGATTATTTTCAAGAAGTACCTTTGGAAAAGCACAAAGTCGCTGACGGAAAATTAACCATTAACGGAAAAGACTATTTAAATTTCGAAGACCATGTGGTTTTAGCAGCTCCTCATACTATAAATATGTCCATTGACGATATCGTTTATGTGGGCTATGGTATTTATGATGAAAACTATTCAGATTACCAAAATATAGATGTTAAAGGCAAATTTGTTTTGGCAAAATCTGGAGAGCCAAAAGATGCTGAAGGTAATTTTATAACTTCGGGAAAGACCGATAATACTAAATGGACCAATGGTCGTCAATCAATTTCGAGCAAAAGGGAAGCGGCAAACGAAAATGGAGCTAAAGGACTAATATTTATTAATAATGAACAATTTTCAAAATATGCACCAAACTACCAAAGACGAGCGGCATCTGGTTCAACGGGTCGCTTAAGTTTAAAGAGCAATACCGATGGAATGATTATGCTTTTGGCAAATGAGGATCTAGGAAAAGCAATTTATTCCTCTATAGCTAAAGACAACACTCCAAAACTAATACCTACAGCTATTCATATTGAAATTGAAAATAAATCTGAAACTATAATTTCCGAAAATGTTGTCGCTTATATTAAAGGTTCTGAAAAACCAGAAGAAATTGTGGTCATCTCAGCACATTTGGATCACGAGGGCATAAAAGATGGCAAAATATACAATGGCGCAGATGATGACGGCTCTGGTACCGTTGCTATATTGGAGATTGCTGAAGCATTCAAAGCTGCCGAGAAAGCAGGTCATGGTCCAAAACGCTCAATTCTATTTCTTCATGTTACAGGCGAAGAAAAAGGCCTTTTAGGATCTAAACATTATACCGACAATGATCCTATATTTCCGTTGGAAAATACCGTTGCTGATCTCAATATCGATATGATTGGAAGAACAGATACCAAACGAACGATAGGAACAAGAAATTATATTTACTTAATTGGTAGTGATAAATTGAGTACGGAACTTCACAATATTTCGGAGGAAGCCAATACAAAATATATAAATATGGAATTGGATTACACATTTAATGACGCCAATGACCCTAACCGTTTCTATTACAGATCTGACCATTATAATTTTGCAAAAAATAATATTCCAGTGATATTCTATTTCAATGGTACACATGATGATTACCACAAACCAACAGACACACCAGATAAGATTCAATACGATTTACTGGAAACCAGAACGCGTTTAGTGTTTTATACAGCTTGGGAAGTTGCCAATAGAGCTGAAAGAATTGTAGTTGACAAAGCCACTGAATAAATTGTCAAAATTACACCATTATAAAAGCCTTTTAACACAACGTTGAAAGGCTTCTTTAATTTAATAAATACCACATCAAAGCTTTTATAGCTTTAAAGCTTCATTCCAAAACCGAATTGTATCACATTGTTTTTAGCTTCCAATGTTTTCAAGTCCTGATCAATCACATTTGTAAGTCCATATGATAAACGAGCATCTACAAAGAATTCATCTGTTATCATATATTCCAATCCAGCAACACCAGAAAAAGCAGCAGTTGAAAATAAGTCGTTAGCCTCCCATGTTTTCAAACCAATTTTTGGCCCGAATCCTAAAATCATACGATCAGATAAGGAAAACCTCAACAAAATTGGTAAATGGATATAATCAGCTCTAAGCTCTTCTTCCTTACCGCCTTCTGCAGACCATTGTAATTCTACCAATAATGATGTTTTTTCAGAAAAACCAAAATCTACATACCCACCAAATGCAAACCCATTTCGGTGCTGGTTGTCAAAATCAGCATCTGGTTCAAAATCTATATTAGATATATTAAGCGCACCTCTTGCAGCATAAGTAATGTCTTGAGATAGACAAACTGTTGTGAAAGAAACTAATATCAAAGCGAGTAAATAATTTTTCATAATTTTCAATTTGAGATAGCGAATATATATTAAATTCTAAAATGCATAATAAATTAATGGATTTTAATCGGTAAAAATCAGGTAAATGGGTGTTTTATGATCTCAATATTATAAAACTACACTAGAAACAGTTTCATAATACATACTTTTTATAATACCATCTGAGAGTCCTATTTTTGGTACATAGACATCTTTTGCACCACTCCATTTCATGGCTGACAAATAAATCCGTGTTGCAGGAATAATAACATCGGCCCTATCTTGGTTTAAGTTCAATTTGGTAATTCGCTCTTCGTAAGAGTAATTTTGAAGCATTTTGTAATAACTTGTCAAGTAAAAATAAGTCAACGGTTTACCTATGGCTTTTCCAGAGATTTTAAAAATCTTATTAATGTTACCACCAGAACCTATTAATTCTATTTTATCGTATTGTTTGGAATGGTTCTTTATCCACATTTCCAATTCTTGCCAAGTTTCATTCTTAACGATATCATTGAGCAATCTTACGGTTCCTATTTTAAACGATTTGGATTGTTTTTTCTCACCATTATGTATGATGGAAAACTCTGTACTTCCACCACCAACATCTACGTAAAGATATGTTTTATTCGGGTTTATGAAAGATTGCAAATCCGTTGCCGCAATAATAGCTGCTTCTTCCTCGCCATCAATAATTTCAATATGTATACCACAGGTTTCTAGTATTTTTTCAGCTAAAGGCGCACTATTCTTTGCTTCCCTCATCGCAGATGTTGCACAGGCTTTGTATCGGGACACACCATGGGATTTTATAATGAGGCTAAAAGCTTTCATGGTGTCAATCATTCGTTCTTGGTTATATTCTGATATTTCGCCTTTTAAAAAAACATCTGCACCTAACCTAATAGGGACACGAACCAAGGAGTTCTTTTTAAACACAACGGGTTCATCATCTAATTCTATAATGTTTGATATTAATAACCGTACAGCATTTGAACCTATATCTATAGCTGCATATTTCTGTATCTTCAGCATAATTAACCTTCTAAATTGTTTAAGTAATACTTATATGTATCAAATTGTGCTCTCACTTTAGGATTGTCGTTCCGGCGATAGGTATTGTCCTGCTTGTCGTTAATGATTCTTGCTTTAACATTATCATTCCAACAGATATCATATAAATGTTGTAATTCATGTTTTATATCTTCATTATAAATTGGACAACTCACTTCTACTCTAGTATCAATGTTTCTGGTCATCCAATCCGCAGATGATATGTAAATTTTTGGATTATTTTGATTCGAAAATATATATAATCGTGTATGCTCCAGGAATTTATCGATAATACTGATGATTTCAATATTCTCGCTCATACCTTTAATTCCAGGCACTAAACAACAAAGTCCCCTTACTATCATTTGTATTTTTACGCCTGCTCTACTTGCCTCGTATAACTTATCTATCATTTTATAGCTACTGATGCTATTCATTTTTAATTTTATATACGCTGGTTTTCCGTTTTTAGCATTTACAATTTCATTATCGATTAAAGCAAAGATCTTGCTTTTAGTATAGTGAGGAGATGTAATGATGTGCTTATATCGATTTACTTTGTAATTAACTTCAAAAAAATCAAAGACTTTATTGACGTCTTTAAGGATTTTTGAATTTGAGGTCATCAATGTAAAATCCGTATATATCTTTGCTGTAGATTCATTGAAGTTACCTGTACTTATGAATCCATATCTCACCAGTTTATCATTTTCTTCACGTTCAATCACGCACATTTTACAATGCACTTTTAAACCAGCAACACCAAAAAGCATCTTAATGCCTTCATCTTGCATCTGCTCTGCATAGTTGATATTTGCGGCTTCATCAAAACGTGCTCTCAGTTCGATTGAAACCGTTACTTTTTTACCATTTTTGGCCGCATTAATTAAAGAGCTTGCGACATGTGAAATCTGAGCCAGTCTATAAATTGTGATTTTTATGGATTTGACTTTCGGATCTAAAGCTGCTTCCCTTAAAAACTTAACGATATAAGAGAAGGTATGATAAGGCGTATAAACTAAGTAATCTTTTTTCGCAATAGTTTTAAAAATACTTTCTTCTAGGCTAAGTCCTTTTACTGGTAATGGCTTAATTTTATCGTAAAGTAAATCTGTTCTTCCCAAACTCGGAAAACTCATATAATCCCTTCGATTATGGTAACGGCCACCTGGAATAATACTTTCTTTTTCGTCAATTGACATAAGTTTTAAAAGAAACTCTAAAGTCGTTTGTTTAATATTTTTATCATAAACAAAACGCACTGGCGCTCCACTTTGTCGGTCTTTTACACTTTCGGAAAGCTTATCAATAAAACTCTTACTAAGATCGCTGTCAAAATCCAATTCACCGTCTCGTGTAATTTTAATCATGTAGGCGCTAATGCTTTCATAATTAAATATATTGAAGATATCATCTAAACAATATCTTAATATATCATCCAGCATGATTATATAGTTGTTCTTTCCTTTACTAGGAAGTACTATAAAGCGATCCATCGTTGAAGATATTTCTATCAAAGCCACCTGATCTTTGTCTTTAGAACTCGACATTGTGACGCTTAAATACGCCGAAATATCTTCGAGTTCTGGTAAGGCCACATCTTCGTTGAGCATTATGACCACTAAAGCAGGACTAATTTCCTGATAAAAATAATTCATAATAAACTCATGATGATCTGTATCTATTTCAGTCTCTTTGATGATATAAATATTCTCGTTTTCAAGTTCTTTATTAATTTCATCTAATATCTCTAAGCTATAACTTTGATGTTCTATGACAATCTGAGTGATTTCTTCTAAAAGATCGCCAGCTTTTATGCCACCTAATTCACTTTTACCACCTTTTCCAGCTTCATAAATTCGTTTAACAGTGGCATATCTCACTTTAAAGAATTCATCTAAATTATTCGAAAAAATACCTAAGAAACGCAAGCGTTCAATCAACGGAACATTTTTATCTGCAGCCTCTTGCAATACACGTTCATTAAATTTTAACCAACTTAGCTCTCTGTTGATATAAATATTTTTGTCTTTAGTCATTATTTTAATTCCTTAGGAATAATTATAAATTCCGTTGTTCCTTGTTTGAGATTTTTCCAATTATCATTCTCAAAATTGATCTTAACCAAACCACTTGTTGGGAGATTATCTATAAAATTGTCCCCAAATATATTAGAAATTGATGTGAAAGCATGATTGTGACCAAAAATCATAACCTCATTTAAATTATTTGGCAACTGTTTAATAAAATTGATAACACTTTCCCCACTAAAATCATATAAATCATCAATTACGGTAATATCATTTTCTGGAATTTTCAAGGTTTTAGTAAAGATTTTACAAGTGCTAAGTGCTCTATTTGCCGGACTGGAAAAAATAACTTCGGGACAGTCGTTTTTTTTAATAAATTCCTCCGCAACCAATTTAGCATCATTTTTACCTCTGGTTTTTAAGGGTCTTTCTCGGTCCGAAACGTTATGCCTCCATGACGACTTACCATGTCTCATTAGAATAATTGTTTTCATAAAGTCATTTTTTTTTTAACAAAAGTTATACATCGATTGTGTTCTTAGTATACATGGAACATCCATATAATCAAAATTTTAGATGTAAAAATTTCTTTCAAACCACACATTAAATATCGATTAAACGCATTTTTTTTCGACAAAAGGTTGTGTATTTCCGTTTTAACGATTAAATTGCCGCCTTAACTCTAATGTTTGATTATCATTTTAGTTATAAGTTCTTTTGTAGGTAAATTTAATGTAAATGATCCCAAATCAAAAATATATTAATCCATACTATTTTTCATTTGCATTAACAGTACTTCCCTCTTTTATACATAGAACACATAATAATGTAGTTAGCATCTGCATGTCTTTAATATAGCGTCCGACTATTTTTAAAGTCTATTCTGGATATAATTGCATCATTGAGATTATTAGTTATATACAATATGAAAAACAAATACAATTGTATTTCTGTCGTAAATTTAACAAAGGCTATTGTTATAGCTTTATTTGTTGTTTTACCTAATCTGCTCACCGCTCAGCAAGCTCCATCTATTCAATCTGGTGCAACTTTTCAATGGGCAGATACCCAAGCAAATAACAGAAGTTCGGCCACTATCGAATCGATAACGATAAATGGTCAGGTATATAGCACCTTTGTTGTGCCTACCGATTATGAACTGACAAGATTAGGACCAGATGGACATAGTGCAAATAAAATTTTAGAAAATGGCACCACAAGAGCAGGTAATAGTAACATCCCTCAATGGCACGATAGGGCTTTGTCTGCTTTTCAAGACAAAAATTTAAATCATTATTTTACCGCAAATCCAAACGGAAGAGATATTTGTTTAGATTTTGCTGCCGTCGAAACCACTGACGCGCAAAAACAAACTATATTTTATAGTCCTAGCATACCAGCTAACGAAGGTGGAATTTTAGCAGTTACGGAACGAAATATCAATAACTGTTATCATGTTGCACTTTACGGGACGCCTGTAGGTGGAGGAGCAGACCAACTATTGGGTCAGACTTTTGTTAGACAGAACAACAACGCCTTATCAGGCCCATACTTTTCCCCAAATCAAGAACCTAATGCAAATACGGATTATTGGAAAACAGAACGCGTTGTTGAAAATAACGGAACTATAGGAATCGCACTTTTTTATTTAAGTGATATTGTTCCTATTGGATCTAAAATTTCAAGAATAGAATTTAATGCATCCACTAGAGATCATGGTGATGGCAAAATTTTCTTAGTACAAAAATATGCTATTGATAAGCATCAAACCAATTGTATTAATGACAAATATTATGGTGATTTAGCTTTGTCCAATAACGTTCCTGCCAATTCCACTTATGAAATTGTGTCGGGACCTACACCTGTTGGTCAATTTTTTGAATTAAACCAAGATGGCACCTATAGTTATGTGCCAATGGATGATTTTACAGGTGATGTTACTTTTGATTATAGAGTATGTTTACCTGCACCCAACGACTTGGTTTGTGATACGGCTACAGTAACCATGAATTTTGTGGACTTGCCAGATGCGCCTGAAGTCTTGATTAGTTGTGATCCAATTAATGATTATTTTAATATAGAAGTCACAAATCCGTTAGGACCAGAAATTGAGTATAAATTAAATAATGGAGCCTTTCAAAGTTCACCAGAATTCTCTGTTCCTGCAGGTTCATACAATGTATTTGTAAGAAATATTTATACCAATTGCGAAATCTCTTATATTAGTAACCCTTTTGTGTTATCTAGTTTAGAAATATCAGGAAACATCGAAGATGCGACTTGTAAACTAGAAGATGATGGTGCAATAGACATTACTGTTTCTGGTGGTACTGCACCATATATTTATAATTGGAGTAACTCAGCTACTACTGAAGATTTAGCTAATATCAATGCAGGAACATATACCGTTACGGTTACCGATGCCAATGGATGTTCGATAACTGAAGTATTTGAAGTTGAAGAACCAAGTCAAGAATTATCCATAGGAATTGACTGGATTAATCATGTGGATTGTAACGGGAACGCTTCTGGTGAGTTTAAAGTCATTAGTTCAGGCGGAACAACTCCATACAGATATTCGATAGACGGAGGAACAACGACCCAAACGAATCCTGTATTTTCAAATAAGGCTGCTGACGCTTATACGGTTACTGTTATTGACAGTAATGATTGTACAGCTTCTGTTGACGTAACAATAAATCAACCAATTGCTTTAAGGATATCTGGCGCAGCAGTAACAAATGTGCTTTGCAGAGGTAATTCTACTGGCAGAATAAATATTACAGTTTCAGGTGGAACTTCTCCCTTTACTTATTTGTGGAATAACGGAGAGACAACTGAAGACTTAAACAATATACCTGCTGGTAATTATGCTTTAACAGTTACAGATGCAAACGGATGTACGGTTACCCATAATTGTATCGTGCGTCAACCTAGTCAAGAATTATCTGCTAATTTTATTGACAACTTAAGTGTAAAATGTCACGGAGAATCAAATGGAGGTATAGAATACCAAGGTGTTGGTGGAACGTCGCCATACCGCTATTCTTTAGATGGTGGCACCACAACACAATCAGAACGGAATTTTACAGGTTTAGCTGCTGGTAATTACGTATATACCATACTTGATGCTAATGATTGTACTATATCAATTGATTTTTCAATAGCACAACCCGAACCATTAATTCTTAATCTAAACAAAATAGATGCAACTTCTATTCAAGGTTGTACGAATGGAACGGCTACTGCTGCCGCTTCTGGTGGTATTGCACCTTATACATACCAATGGTCAGCTTCCGCTAATAATCAAACAGCAGCTTCTGCAACTGACTTACCTGTCGGCAATCATTCAGTAACTGTTACTGATACTAATGATTGCTCTACGACCCAAAATATTGAAATTACCTGTACAGATAATTGTGATACAGAACTATCAGTTGGTACAACTACCAATGTGCTTTGTTTTGGTAATGCAACAGGATCAACTTCGGTATCGGCAAGTTCGGTCATAAACCCAACTGCTTTATTTACATTTAATTGGTCTAATGGCCAAACCGATGCTGGTGTGACTTCAAGTTCTATTTCTGACCTTACTGCTGGCAATTATACCGTAAGTGTAACAATGGACGGATCCGTTTGTGATCCTGTAACACAATCGATCACGATCTCTCAACCCAATGCGGCTTTAAATCTTACAATTAATCAAGTAAACGCCACTTCTATTCTAGGCTGTACGGATGGAACGGCAATTGCTGTAGTATCTGGTGGTACATCGCCTTATACTTATGAATGGTCGGCTTCTGCTAATAACCAAACTACGGCGACGGCTACTGACTTACCTGTTGGAATTCATTCAGTTGTTGTAACTGATGCCAATGGTTGTAAAACTGTTGAAAGTGTTGAAATCACATGTACGGATGATTGTGACATCGCCTTGACCGTCGGTACAACAACTAACGTTTTATGTTTTGGTGACGCGACTGGTGCAACTTCAGTATCCGCGAGTTCGGTTATCAATCCAACAGCTACGTTTACATTTACATGGTCTAATGGCCAAACGGATTCTGGTGTAACTTCGAGCTCCATTTCTAACCTTACTGCTGGCAATTATACAGTTAGCGTAACTCTGGATGGTTCGGTTTGTGATCCTGTAACACAATCAATCACGATCTCTCAACCCAATGCGGCTTTAGATTTTACAATCAATAAAGTAAACACCACTTCTATTCAAGGCTGTACCGATGGAACGGCCACTGCTGTAGTTTCTGGTGGCACATCGCCTTATACTTATGAATGGTCGGCTTCTGCTAATAACCAAACTACGGCAACGGCTACTGACTTACCTGTTGGAATTCATTCAGTTGTTGTAACTGATGCCAATGGTTGTAAAACTGTTGAAAGTGTTGAAATCACATGTACGGATGATTGTGACATCGCCTTGACCGTCGGTACAACAACTAACGTTTTATGTTTTGGTGACGCGACTGGTGCAACTTCAGTATCCGCGAGTTCGGTTATCAATCCAACAGCTACGTTTACGTTTACATGGTCTAATGGCCAAACGGATTCTGGTGTAACTTCGAGCTCCATTTCTAACCTAACTGCTGGTAATTATACCGTAAGTGTAACAATGGACGGATCCGTTTGTGATCCTGTAACACAATCAATCACGATCTCTCAACCCAATGCGGCTTTAGATTTTACAATTAATAAAGTAAACGCCACTTCTATTCAAGGCTGTACCGATGGAACGGCCACTGCTGTAGTATCTGGTGGTACTTCACCTTATACTTATGAATGGTCGGCTTCTGCCAATAACCAAACTACGGCGACGGCTACTGACTTACCTGTTGGTATTCATTCAGTTGTTGTAACAGATGCTAATGGTTGTAAAACTGTTGAAAATATTGAAATTACATGTACGGATGATTGTGACACCGCCTTAACGACCGGAACTACAACTAACGTTTTATGTTTTGGTGACGCGACTGGTGCAACTTCAGTATCCGCGAGTTCGGTTATCAATCCAACAGCTACGTTTACGTTTACATGGTCTAATGGCCAAACGGATTCTGGTGTAACTTCGAGCTCCATTTCTAACCTTACTGCTGGCAATTATACCGTAAGTGTAACAATGGACGGATCGGTTTGTGATCCTGTAACACAATCAATCACGATCTCTCAACCCAATGCGGCTTTAGATTTTACAATTAATAAAGTAAACGCCACTTCTATTCAAGGCTGTACCGATGGAACGGCCACTGCTGTAGTATCTGGTGGTACTTCACCTTATACTTATAAATGGTCGGCTTCTGCCAATAACCAAACTACGGCGACGGCTACTGACTTACCTGTTGGTATTCATTCAGTTGTTGTAACAGATGCCAATGGTTGTAAAACTGTTGAAAGTGTTGAAATCACATGTACGGATGATTGTGACATCGCCTTGACCGTTGGAACCACAACTAACGTTTTATGTTTTGGTGACGCGACTGGTGCAACTTCAGTATCCGCGAGTTCGGTTATCAATCCAACAGCTACGTTTACGTTTACATGGTCCAATGGCCAAACCGATTCTGGTGTAACTTCGAGCTCTATTTCTAACCTAACTGCTGGTAATTATACCGTAAGTGTAACAATGGACGGATCCGTTTGTGATCCTGTAGTACAATCAATCACGATCTCTCAACCCAATGCGGCTTTAGATCTTACAATTAATAAAGTAAACGCCACTTCTATACAAGGCTGTACCGATGGAACGGCCACTGCTGTAGTATCTGGTGGTACTTCACCTTATACTTATGAATGGTCGGCTTCTGCCAATAACCAAACTACGGCGACGGCAACTGACTTACCTGTTGGTATTCATTCAGTTGTTGTAACAGATGCTAATGGTTGTAAAACTGTTGAAAATATTGAAATCACATGTACCAATGATTGTGACACTGCCTTAACGACCGGAACTACAACTAACGTTTTATGTTTTGGCGAAGCGACAGGTGCAACTTCAGTATCCGCGAGTTCGGTTATCAATCCAACAGCTACGTTTACGTTTACATGGTCCAATGGCCAAACCGATTCTGGTGTAACTTCGAGCTCTATTTCTAACCTAACTGCTGGTAATTATACCGTAAGTGTAACTATGGACGGATCCGTTTGTGATCCTGTAGTACAATCAATCACGATCTCTCAACCCAATGCGGCTTTAGATCTTACAATCAATAAAGTAAACGCGACTTCTATACAAGGCTGTACGGATGGAACGGCCATTGCTGTAGTATCTGGTGGTACTACACCTTATACTTATGAATGGTCTGCTTCTGCTAATAACCAAACTACGTCGACGGCTATTGACTTACCTGTTGGTATTCATTCTGTTGTTGTAACAGATGCCAATGGTTGTAAAACTGTTGAAAATATTGAAATCACATGTACCAATGATTGTGACACCGCCTTAACGACCGGAACTACAACTAACGTTTTATGTTTTGGCGAGGCGACAGGTGCAACATCAGTATCTGCGAGTTCCGTTATTAATCCAACAGCTACGTTTACCTTTACATGGTCCAATGGGCAAACGGATTCTGGTGTAACTTCGAGCTCTATTTCAAACCTTACTGCTGGCAATTACACCGTAAGTGTAACTCTGGATGGTTCGGTTTGTGATCCTGTTGAACAAACAATATCTATTTTAGAACCTAGTACTAGCCTTTCAGCTTCCATTACCACTCAAAATGATATAGTATGTGTGGATTTGGGTTCATTCACAGTAGAGGCTATTGGTGGAACGGCTCCATACTCATACTCTATCGATGGCGGAATTAATTACCAAACCAATGGAACATTTGATGATTTAGCTCACGGTAATTACACGATTTCTGTGTTAGATGCTAATGCATGTTCAACTTCAGTGACAACTGAAATTCTTATAAATTGTACTGATGCTATAGCAGACATCAACAACACCTACGTTGGTCAACCGGTCTCTGGTAATGTTTTAACGAATGACGAAGATTTTGAAGACGATAACCAAACGGTTACGGCCAACACCAATCCCGCAAACGGAACAGTAACCGTAAATCCTGATGGATCTTACACCTACACACCTAATCCTGGATTTATAGGTGAAGATACTTTTGAGTACACCATCTGCGACGATGGCAATCCACAAGCATGTGATACGGCTACCGTTTATATTGAAGTATTGCCTGAAGGTAGTCCTGAAAACGAAGCGCCTATCGCCAATGCCGATACGGCCACGACTCCAGAGGGAACTTCGATCAACATCGTGGTTCTTTCAAATGATTTCGATCCTGATGGCGATCCAATCACAATTACGGCTACTACAGATCCTGCAAATGGTTCTGTAACATTGAATCCTGATGGAACGATAACCTATATTTCTGATGCTGGATTCATCGGTGAAGACACATTCACGTATACCATCTGTGATGACGGTAATCCACAACTTTGCGATACAGCAACAGTGACCGTAACGGTTCAACCTAATGCTTACCCAAATACGACCAATGCTAACGATGATGCCTATAACACAACACCTAGTGCTGACGTTACTGGTAACGTTCTGGCTAATGATAACGATATTGAAGGTGATACACAGATAGTAACAACAACTACGGTGACAACTAATAATGGCGTTACGGTTAACATTGATCCTAATACTGGTGTGTTTACTTATACGCCTAATGCTGGATTTACAGGAACGGATTCATTCGTATACTCGATTTGCGACGATGGAACCCCTGTGGCATGTGATGAAGCTACTGTATACATTACAGTTGGTGGCCTTGCCAATACAACCGATGCCATAGCAGACATCAACAACACCTACGTTGGTCAACCGGTCTCTGGTAATGTTTTAACGAATGACGAAGATTTTGAAGGCGATAACCAAACGGTTACGGCCAACACCAATCCCGCAAACGGAACAGTAACCGTAAATCCTGATGGATCTTACACCTACACACCTAATCCTGGATTTATAGGTGAAGATACTTTTGAGTACACCATCTGTGACGATGGCAATCCACAAGCATGTGATACGGCTACCGTTTATATTGAAGTATTGCCTGAAGGTAGTCCTGAAAACGAAGCGCCTATTGCCAATGCCGATACAGCCACGACTCCAGAGGGCAGTCCAATAAACATCGTAGTTCTTTCAAATGATTTCGATCCTGATGGCGATCCAATCACAATTACGGCTACTACAGATCCTGCAAATGGTTCGGTAACATTGAATCCTGATGGAACGATAACCTATATTCCTGATACTGGATTCATTGGTGAAGATGCATTCACGTATACCATCTGTGATGACGGTAACCCACAACTTTGTGATACAGCAACAGTGACCGTAACGGTTCAACCTAATGCTTACCCAAATACGACCAATGCGAATGATGATGCTTATAATGTAACACCAACTAGTGTTTTAAATGGAAATGTATTAGCAAATGACAACGATATTGAAGGTGATACACAAACTGTTACAACGACTACAGTTATTACTTCCGAAGGTGTTACAGTGAATATCAATCCTAATACAGGTGCATTTACTTATACGCCTAATGCTGGGTTTACAGGTACGGATTCTTTCATTTACACGATTTGTGATAATGGAATTCCAGTTGCATGTGATCAAGCTACGGTTTATATTACTGTAGAAGGCGTTGCAGGTCTTAGTATCGTCAAATCAGCAATGAGTTCTGCAACGGACTGTGCAGGAGCTGGCGATAATGTCATCTATATATTTACGATTACCAACTCTGGTGATGTGTTGATTAATAGCATTACTATTAATGATAATTTATTAGGAGGAGATATTACTTCTACGCTTACTCTTACTGGAGATAATGGTGATGGTATCCTCGATCCTACTGAAACATGGGTATATACAGCACCAGATTATACCATCACACAAGCTGAAGTCGATGCTGGTAACATTACCAATAATGTAACAGCTAATGGATTTGAACCTGATGGAACGACTCCTGTAATTGCAACAGACACCTATGTTATCGATGCTAACAATCCTGATGTGACATTATGTGATGAAGGAGCAATAGCTGTTGTAAAAGCTGCTTCTAGTACAACTGCTGGTTGTGTTGGTGAAGATGATTTAGTTACCTATACGTTTACAGTAACAAATACTGGTGACGTATCAATTAATTCAATTACTATTACTGATGATTTATTAGGTGGTGATATTACGTCAACACTTACACTTGTAGGAGACACAAATACCAATAATATTTTAGAGCCTACTGAAACATGGGTACTTACAGCACCTGATTATACAATCACACAAGCTGATGTTGATGCAGGAAATATTACTAATAACGTTATAATTAATGGTTTAGAACCTGATGGAACAACTTCTGTTCAAGCGACTGACACTTATATCATCGATGCTAATAATCCTGATGTAACACTTTGTAGTGAATCTGGTATTGCATTGACTAAATCAGGTGTATTCAATAATGAAAACGGAAACAGCTGTACTGAAATAAATGAGACTATCACATATACATTTACAGTTACCAACAATGGTGATATCGCCTTAGCAAATGTAACTATTGCGGATTCACTTTTAGAAGGTGCAACACCTGCAGTTAGTATTATTTTTGTATCTGGAGATATCGATGGAGATAATCAATTGGATCCAACAGAAAATTGGATTTACAGTGCAACCTATTTAGTGACTCAATTAGATATTGATGCTACCGAAGTGACCAACTCAGCAACTGTAACTGCTACAGAAGTTGTAAATAACACAACCGTATCTGCAACAACTCAAACAACAACAGATTTAATTGAGGATACGACGCCTCCTGACACTTCTAATTGTACTGTTTTAGATGAAACTTTTGAATGTAACGGTTCAGACAACGAAACAGTTGCCAACGATTGGAATGCAGCTAATATTTTAGCTTTAGAAAATTGTGCTACAGATGCCTGTGGCAATAATTTTACAGTAACTTCAGATTACGCATTTGGCAACCTCGTTTCTACTTGCGGAGCTGGTGGTTCAATATCTGTAACTTACAACTTGACAGACGCAACAGGTAATGCAAGTACTTTCACTGCTACACTTACACTCGAAGATACAACTGGTCCTGATCTATCAGCTTGTACTGCCCTAGATGTAACGATAGAGTGTAGTTCTGAGAACGAAACAAATGCTATAGCATGGAATGCGGCAAATATTGCTGCGCTCGAAACCTGTGGTACAGATACTTGTGATGTTATTCCATCTAACGTGGTAACCTCAGATTATGACTTTAATAACTTAGTTTCTACTTGTGGTGCTAGCGGTACAATTACAGTTGTATATACGGTAGCAGATGATTGTGGCAACACAAACGACTTAACTGCAATATTAACTATTGAAGATACAACACCACCAACATTTTCAGTGCCAGCAAATATCACAATAGAATGTGATGATGATGCTACAGACTTAACACTGACTGGTGATGTAACTGATGAATCCGATAACTGTGCTTCGGGACTTAATGCTATTTATACGGATAGTGTTTCTGATGGAAGTTGCACAAGTGCTTCCATAATTGCAAGAACCTGGTCATTGACAGACGATTGTGATAATAACACCACATTTGTTCAAACGATCACAATTCAAGATACGACGGCTCCTACTATTGATGATTCAACTTTAGAAAATATTAATATCGAATGTGGAATTACGCCTGACGGAACTCTCGAAGATTGGTTAGCAAATAATGGCGGAGCAACAGCAACTGATAACTGTGGATCCATCACTTGGACAAACGATTTTGGGGCTAATACCGATATTGATTGTGACAACGGAGCGATTTCAGTAACATTTACGGCGACTGATGATTGTGGAAATGCCGCAACAGTTTCCGCAAGTTATTCTATTATCGATACCGTTGCTCCAACATTAACAATTCCTGCTAATCTTACTATTGAATGTAATGAAGGTACTGATCCAACAAATACAGGAATGGCTACGGCAACTGATGATTGTGCAACACCTAACGTTTCTTTTGCAGATTCTGAAGTGGCTGCTTGTGGAAACACAAAAATAATCACAAGAACTTGGACAGCGACTGATGCCTGTGGCAATTCAGTATCTGAAGATCAAACGATCACAATTCAAGATACAACAGCGCCTACGTTCTCTGTCCCTGCTGATATCACTGTTGAATGTGATGTCGATGTTTCAGATGTTACTTTAACTGGAGATGTGACTGATGAAGCAGATAACTGTTCAACTGACCTTGACGCTATTTTTACAGATAGCATTGCGGAAGATGATTGCTCTAGTGCTTCCATAATTACTAGAACTTGGTCCTTAACTGATGATTGTAATAATACCACAACTTTTGTTCAAACTATAACAGTTCAAGACACTACTGCTCCAACATTTTCTGTTCCTGCCGACATAACTATTGAATGTGATGTTGACGTGACAAATTTAACCGTGACAGGAGATGTGATTGATGAAGCGGATAATTGTGCAACTAATCTTGAAGCTATATTTACAGATAGCGTTGTCGAAGGCAATTGCCCAAGTGCTTTAATAATTGCAAGAACCTGGTCATTGACTGACGATTGTGATAATAATACCTCATTTGTTCAAACGATCACAATTCAAGATACGACGGCTCCTACTATTGATGATTCAACTTTAGAAAATATTAATATCGAATGTGGAATTACGCCTGACGGAACTCTCGAAGATTGGTTAGCGAATAATGCTGGAGCAACTGCAACTGATAACTGTGGATCCATCACTTGGACAAACGATTTTGGGGCTAATACTGATATTGATTGCGACAACGGAGCGATTTCAGTAACATTTACGGCGACTGATGATTGTGGAAATGCCGCAACAGTTTCCGCAAGTTATTCTATTATCGATACCGTTGCACCGACGTTAACAATTCCTGCTAATCTTACTATTGAATGTGATGAAGATACAGATCCAACAAATACAGGAATGGCTACGGCAACTGATGATTGTGCAACACCTAACGTTTCTTTTGCAGATTCTGAAGTGGCTGCTTGTGGAAACACAAAAACAATCACAAGAACTTGGACAGCGACTGATGCCTGTGGCAATTCAGTATCTGAAGAACAAACTATAACTGTTCAAGATATAACACCTCCTACATTCTCTGTTCCTATGGATATTACTGTTGAATGTGATGTCGATGTTTCAGATGTTACTTTAACTGGAGATGTGACTGATGAAGCAGATAACTGTACAATTGACCTTGACGCTATTTTTACAGATAGCGTTGCGGAAGGTGATTGCCCTAGTGCTTCCATAATTACTAGAACTTGGTCCTTAACTGATGATTGTAATAATACCACAACTTTTGATCAAACCATAACAGTTCAAGACACAACTGCTCCAACATTCTCTGTTCCTGCCGACATAACTATTGAATGTGATGTTGACGTGACTAATTTAACCGTGACAGGAGATGTGATTGATGAAGCGGATAATTGTGCAACTAATCTTGAAGCTATATTTACAGATAGTATTATTGATGGTGATTGCCCTAGTGCTTCAATAATTACTAGAACTTGGTCATTGACTGACGATTGTAATAACACAACAACATCTGTTCAAACGATAACAGTTCAAGATACAACGGCTCCAACATTCTCTGTTCCTGCTGACATAACTATTGAATGTGATGTTGACGTGACTGATTTAACTTTAACTGGAGACGTAACTGATGAAGCTGATAATTGTGCAGCCGCTCTTGATGCTATTTTTACGGATAGCGTAGCGGATGATGATTGCCCTAGTGCTTCCATAATTACAAGAACTTGGTCATTGACTGATGATTGTAATAACACAACAACATCTATTCAAACTATAACAATTCAAGATACAACGGCTCCAACATTTTCTGTTCCTGCCGACATAACTATTGAATGTGACGTTGATGTTTCAGATGCAACAATAACTGGAGACGTAACTGATGAAGCCGATAATTGTGCTACGGATCTTGATGCTATTTATACAGATAGCGTTATTGAGGGCGATTGTCCAGGCAGTTCA
The DNA here is from genome assembly GCF_013394655.1 of Winogradskyella schleiferi. Taxonomy (NCBI): domain Bacteria; kingdom Pseudomonadati; phylum Bacteroidota; class Flavobacteriia; order Flavobacteriales; family Flavobacteriaceae; genus Winogradskyella; species Winogradskyella schleiferi. Next base: position 1,685,017 of record NZ_CP053351.1, on the reverse strand, counting down.
ATAATAACCAGAACTTGGTCATTAACTGATGATTGTGACAATAACACAACATTTGTTCAAACCATAACAGTTCAAGATACTACAGCTCCAACATTCTCTGTTCCTGCAGATATAACTATTGAATGCGATGTTGATGTTTCAGATGTAACTTTAACTGGAGACGTAACTGATGAAGCCGATAATTGTGCTACGGATCTTGATGCTATTTATACAGATAGTATTACAGATGGTGATTGTCCTGGTGATTTTATGATTACACGTACTTGGTCATTAACTGACGATTGTGATAATACGACAACATTTATTCAATCCATAACAGTTCAAGATACAACGGCACCAGCCTTTAATGAAACCTTGCCAGCAGATATCTCTGTTGAATGTGGAGATGTACCAGCTGCTGAATCCTTAACTGCTTCAGATAATTGTGGTACTGTTGAAGTGAATTTTAGCGAAACAACTATAAACGGTTTGTGTGATGGTGATTTTATTATTGAACGTATTTGGACGGCAACAGACAGTTGTGATAATGTAGCTGAACATTTGCAACTTATAACTGTTGAAGACACAACGGCTCCAACGCTTTCTACTAATACACCTTTAGAAACACCTCTTACTGTAGCTTGTGATGATATTCCTGTAAAACCAGATTTAGTATTTGAAGATTTATGCTCGAGCAATATGAGCGTCGTTTACAATGAATCCTCGACACAAATTAATGATTTTGAAGATTATACCATTACTAGAACTTGGGAAGTAGAAGATCACTGTGGCAATGAAACCTTATTTACTCAAAACATTACCGTAGAAATAAGTAATGTTATTAATGTAGAAGAAGGTTTCCGATGTGTCCTTGATATTGAATTCGATTTATTCGACTTACTATCCGGTGACTTTAACATGGATGGAACTTGGAGTGTAATAAGTGGAGATACAACCCTTGATGGTAGTTTCTTTGATCCATCAACGGCTGAAGTTGGTACATATACCTTCCTATATTCTATTACGGAAGGGCCTTGTCCAAGAGAAGTAGAAGTTAATGTTACAATTGACGATGACTGTTTGGTGTTACCATGTAGCTCAGCCGACAATATTCTAATTTCTAAAACCGTGACCGCAAATGGCGATAACGTGAATGATTATTTTACGGTACAATCTATTGAACAGTGTGGTTTTGAAATAGAATTACAAATATTCAATCGTTGGGGAGCTGAGATATATAAGTCTTACAATTACCAAAACGATTGGAATGGCGAGGCGCATAGTTCTTCTGTGGGAAGTTCAGGAACAGTTCCAACCGGTACATATTATTATATTATTAATGTGAAAAATAGTGGATTAAAACCATTTACAGGTCCTATCTACGTGGCAACAAATTAAAACTTAACCGATGAAGTTATCAAAAATTATAAGTATTGTGGTACTTTTCTTGAGTGTTTCTGCTGCCTTTTCGCAGCAGTTACCTCAGTTTACGCAATACATGTTTAACACCATCTCTATTAATCCGGCATATGCTGGCAGTAGGGAAACGCTAAGCATAGTGGGTTTACATAGAAGTCAATGGGTTGGTTTCGACGGTGGACCGGAAACACAAACTTTATCCGTACATGCACCTCTGCGAAACGAAAACATGGGTTTAGGTATTTCCTTTATTAATGACCAATTAGGTTACGAAAATTTTTCATACCTCTATGCAGATTATTCATATACCATTAAAACTAGTGAAAATACCAAATTAGCTTTTGGGTTGAAAGCTGGTATGACGCATTACTTTATAGATCAAGAGTTACTTACAGATCCCTCTGTGATTAGCGATCAATATTTCAATGATGTCTCTAACCGATGGAGTCCTAATGTTGGTGCCGGTTTATATTTACACTCGCAACGTTGGTATGCAGGTGTCTCTGCTCCTAGAATTTTAAATACAGATTACAACAAAGGTCGTCAAGGTGCTTTAGATTATGTAGCACTAGAACGAATCAGTTATTATCTTACAGCAGGTTATGTGTTTGACCTAAGCGAGAGCACAAAATTAAAACCATCGGTGTTATTAAAAGCAACCAATGGAGCACCACTATCCTTTGACGTTTCAGCAAACTTTTTATTTAATGAAAAATTATGGCTCGGAGCAGCATACAGAGCTAACCAATATGCAGCTGCACTTGGTGGTATCGCAGACTTTCAGGTCTCAAAACAATTTAGAGTTGGTTATGCCTATGAATATCCACTATCAGATATTGCTCCTTACACTAGTGGTACTCACGAGATTTTGCTAATGTTTGAAGTGTTTAAAAGCAAACGAATTAAATCGCCAAGATATTTCTAAACAGAACCAGATTATGAAAATCAAAATAGTAGCTATCATATTAGTTTTTTTCAGTTCGTTGTCTTTTTCCCAAACGAAATTGGCCGATAAATTTTTTGAAAATTTTGGCTATGTAAAAGCAATTGAATTATATGAAAAAGTCGTTGAGAAAGGAAAAGCTGACGCTCACGTATTAACACGATTAGGCGATGCTTATTATAATAATTCCAATTCAGAAAAGGCGGTTTACTGGTATAAAAAAGCATTGGACGAATACAAAGATATTGAAGCTGAATATATCTATAAGTATATACAATCACTCAGAAGTATAGGCAACTATAAAGAAGCAGATGTTTGGTTTAAAAAGCTAATTGAAGCGCAACGTGGCGATAGTCGACTTAAAGGTTATGATCCAGATGAAGTTGATATTTATGATAAACTGACTTCCAAAAATAAAGATTTAGTGGTGACGATTGAAAATCTATCCTTCAATTCTGAAAATTCAGATTTTGGTTCGTTTATAAAGGACAGTACGCTTTATTTTGCTTCAGCGAGAGGCGATGACGAAAAGGTTTATAGTTGGAACAAAGAACCTTTTCTTGATATATTCAAAATTAAATTGTCCGATAATAAAATAGATGGCACCCAAACTTACGGAGCTCCAACTCAAATTAATTCTGAAGACGTAAATACCGAATACCATGAAGCGTCCGTTGCAATCACCAATGATGGTAAAACCATGTATTTTACAAGAGACAACATCAATAAACGCAATAGATTAAATTACGACAAAGAAGGAACAACATACCTCAAAATCTATAAAGCGACACTTGTAAGTAATACTTGGACGAATGTCATAGATTTACCTTTTAATGATGATGTGTTCTCAACAGGTCATCCTGTATTGAGTCCAGATAATAAAACATTATTCTTTGTTTCTGATCGTGAAGGTGGCATCGGACAGACTGATATTTATTCGGTTTCTATCAATGATGATGGAACCTATGGTACGCCTGAAAATCTTGGTGAAAAAATTAACACTGAAGGTCGGGAAATGTTTCCTTATGTTGCTAAGGATAGCACATTCTATTTTTCTTCAGATGGTCATTTGAATTTAGGATTACTGGATATATTTAAATCCAATATCTTAAAAGAAGAACCAACGGCAGAACCGGAAAATATCGGAGCGCCTTTTAATAGTGGTTATGACGATTTTGCATATTTTGTAAATAGTGATATACATCATGGCTATTTCTCTTCAAACCGACCAGATGGAAAAGGCGGCGATGATATTTATAGTTTTAACGTAATAGAATGTAATCAACAAATAACAGGTATAGCCAGAGAACACAGAACTGAGATTATTTTAAGTGATGTCACTGTGCAACTTATTAACGAAAGCGGTAAAATTCTAGCAGAAGTAGTGACTACTTCAGATGGATCATATACGTTTGATGTAGAATGCAACACCACTTACACTATTCTTGGTACAAAACCAGATTACAAAGAAGATCAGCATACCATAACAACATCCAATGAAAACAAAAAAACAAATACGGTTGATTTAACACTTAAACCATTAATCCTAGACAGCCAGATTGTTATAAATCCTATTTTCTTTGATTTCGATAAAGCTGAGATCAGAACAGATGCCCAATACGAATTGGAAAATATTGTGGATGTATTGCGTAAACACCCTGAAATGATTATTAAAATTCAATCACATACAGATAGTCGAGGTCGTGATAAATACAATTTAAAATTATCGGATAGACGTGCTAAATCTACGGCAGAGTATATTATCTCTAGAGGTATCGCAGCCCATAGAATTGAAAGTGCTAGAGGTTTTGGAGAAACCCAACTATTAAATGAATGTGCTAATGGCGTGAAATGTTCTGAGGAAGAACACCAATTAAACAGACGTTCTTATTTCTATATCGTAGATGGTGATAAAGAAAGAGAATAAAAAATAGCCCAACTAAACTGAGGTGAAAAGAGCAAGCTTATAATGAGCTTGCTTTTTTTATATTCATAATCCAGTTAATTAAAATATATGATAAACATTAAGTTTGACAATACAGATGATAATGATTTTAAGGAGATCGTAGAGTCGATTATTAGAAATTTGATTTTATCATTAAATCCAATGGAAATTGCCATTGTTAGAATTAAAAATTGGTTTGACCATAAATGGCTTAACTATTCCGGTAAGGCAATTTATAAATATGAAACGGGAAGAAGTGCCATGATTCCGTTAGTCTTAGAGCCATGTTGGAGCAAGGAAATTAAAATACCTCCATTCAATCCTAATCGAGTTCTTTCAGAAACCATATATAAATTGTTTGAAACTGAAAATCCAAAATTTGAAGAGTTACTACATGTATCTCAAAATAGTAACGACAATGTGAAAAGAAATATTTCTGAATTAACGGAAAATGGAATATGTATATGGATTTCCTCTAACTCAGAAACCAATAAACAAGGGAGTGTGATGGTTTATCAAATTCAGAATTCCGAAGTAAGTACCTGGTATGTTAATATTGAAGATAAAAATGGGTGGAACATAACGCAATCGAAAGGCATTGACAAAAACACAGTTCAATCCATGTTGACTGCATAAGGAATAAATCTAAGTTGCTAGAAATATGATTTAGCGCTTAATAAACATATTAGTAAAATACCACTTCCCTTCGGCATTCTTTTCTGCTGATACATCAAAATCCGTGAAATCACCTTCTATGTTGTCTCTGTGGCCTGGGCTATTTAACCACGCATTTACAACTGATGCCGCTGAATTAAAACCATAAGCCACGTTTTCTGAAACGACATTAGCACTTGCATTAGCTTGTAAGCTCTGTTGTCTTAAAAAGAAGTTATCGTGAGATACATTATTCACTTCAATCATATAGTCGGTATGTGTAAATGCTACAGCTTTAACGGTATTATGATTTTGTAAAGGATTTAATCCTTCATTGATTCGATAAGCGTTAATAAGTTCCATGATTTCTATTTCAATCTGTTTTGCTTGAGGTGCAACCGGAACCTCGATAGCGTTCAATACCTCATCTTCCATAGAATCTGTTGAACAAGATGTAAAACTAAAAATAGCAATAATCGCCAAAAATGGCAAGAGTTTAGTAGCCTTCATAAGTAGGTATTTAGGTTTGGGACTTCTAAATTAGTTACCTACTTAATAAAAAAAAAGAATTATTTTATAAATTCGATGAAATACATGTATTTTATCGTGTTTTTATGTAAAACATCGATGAAATACACTTTTGGACACAAAAAAATGTATTTCAACTTTAAATAATTACCGTTTATCGGTTATTTTAAGTTTTAGATTTTGAAAGATAAGGGGGTTAGAGTTGAGAATTGAAATTCGTAAAAATTGATTAACTCATCATGTACATCACTCTGAACTCTGAACTCCGAACTCATTCACGGTGCCAAACGCTCAATCTTCCAGTTGTAATCGTCTTGAAGTTGATAACGGATTCTATCGTGAAGTCTATTGGGTCTGCCTTGCCAGAATTCCAACGCTACAGGTTTTATAATATAGCCTCCCCAATTTTTAGGTCGTTCGATTTCTTTGCCTTCTAATTTCGATTCTAATTCTTTTAGTTTGGATTCTAATTCCGCTCTATCTTTCACAACTTCACTTTGATTGGAAACCACAGCGCCTAATTGGCTTCCTCTTGGTCTGGATTCAAAGTAACCATCGCTTAGGTTTTCTGAAACTTTTTCGGCTTTGCCTTTAATTATAATTTGGCGTTCTGCAGCGTGCCAAAAAAATGATAAACAGACATTTGGATTTTCTGTAATGGCCTTGCCTTTTTCACTATCGTAGTTGGTGTAGAAAATAAAACCTTCGTGCGTATATTTTTTGAGCAGCACTACCCTATTCTTTGGATAACCATCTAAACCAAATGTTGAGATGGTCATGGCATTGGTCTCGTCAACTTCAAAATGGGTATCCACTTCGATAAACCAATTTCTGAATAACTCAATAGGGTTTTCTGGAACATTATCTAATAACAATTCTCCTTTTTCGTATGATTTTCTGTAGTTGCTTAGGTCTTTTTCCATGGTTATACGAAGTTAATTCAATATTTTGGTTTTGTAAAAAAAAGTGTAGCTTTAACGTTTAATGACCCTAATAAATAATTCCCTTACATGCATTTTGAAAATTCCCATTTGTCAAAATCTTTGTCTTATGAAAAATTAACGTTAGATTTTTGCACAAACTATTTTTTTGACAACTTTTTTATCATGGAAGTTAACGAAGGTGTTCATTTTAATTTCGACAAGTTAAATCAGTTATTAACAGAAATTACAGAACATTATGGTTATCATAAAAAACTAGCTTACATTGCTAACCGTGTCAACTCTTATTCAATTGATCCGATCTTATGGTCATATTTTGATAAAGACGACACTCTTTTAGTTGCTGCTTCAATTGTTAGTTATAGCGAATCATCTTTTATGAATGCTAATATTGAAAAGCAGTTAGCCTCAATAAGTTTAAAACGTTCATCAAGTTTAGAAGAAGCCATTGGATGGGTCCAGCGATTGTCTGAATTGAATTAAAACTCAAATGATTTTCCATCCTTAGCCAAATGCACATTCTCGAACACGGTTTGTGCTTCGGTCTTAAAATCCTCATAACCATTATAACGCGTAGAATAATGGCCAAGTATCAAGGTCTCTACATTTGCTTTTTTGGCTATGGTTGCTGCATGTTTTGCTGTACTGTGCTTTGTAGTCTTACAAAGTGATTCGTTTTTATCTAAAAAAGTCGATTCGTGATATAAAACTGTTGCGTCTTTAATCAGTGGAATCATCGCTTCATTATAAACCGTATCGCTACAGTAGACATAACTTTTTGCGGGAATTGGGTCTTTAGTTACTTTTTCATTGGCAATTAAAACACCATCTTCATTTTTTACGTCAAATCCTTGTTTTAGTTTTCTAAAATAGGCGACATTGATATTGGCTTCATTGACTAAATTAATGTCCAGTTTACGTTCATTTTTTTTCTCTTTGAATAGAAATCCATTAGTGTAAATCCGATGTTTTAAAGGAATCGTATGCACCTCAACTTTATCATCTTCATAAATTAATTCTGAAATTTTAGAAGTTAACTCATGAAAAATAAGTGGGTATTTTGTCCAACTCTCAGACAATTTCATTTGAAGCGTTATGACTTCCTTTAAACCTTTAGGTGCATAAATATGAAGTTCCGTTTCCCTTGTTAAAAGACTAAACGTATTAACCAAGCCAACCAAACCAAAATAATGGTCACCATGAAGGTGTGAAATAAAAATATGTTTTATCCTAGAAAACTTGACCTTATTCCGTCTCAACTCCACCTGTGTACCTTCGCCACAATCAATCAAAAACATGTGGTTTTTTATCTCTAAAACCTGAGATGTCGGATTGGTATTGGTACGTGGTGTTGCGCTATGGCAGCCGAGAATGGTTAATTTCATTAATTATTAAGTTGTTTGTTGTTAAGTGGTTGAGTCGTTACAACTAAACGACGAACGCCTTAACGACTAAACGCAATTTAAAATCCTAAATCGCGTTCCATATCTTCCATTTCAATGATGTCGTAAGCCTCTTGAATGGTTGGGACAACGACAATTTCATCTGGCATTTGATCTAAATCCACTTTTTCAGATACCACTACAAAACTTTTTTTAGCACTGCGGTGATTATTACTTAATCGTAAAAATTCAATAACATCTTCTAACGTAATTTTGTCTAAACTTGACAATCTCACAATGAGATGATAGTTTTTATATTTGTCGTAAGCTTGCTCTATGTTGTTAACCAAAGTTTTTACTGAGGCTTTTTCTTGAGCGATTATGGTAATATTTCCGTCTCTATCTATAATCATGATTTATTGTTTTATTTTAGACGCTAACAGATAAATGACTGCCATTCTAACTGCAACACCATTTTCTACTTGGTTTAAGATAATGGCCTGTTTAGAATCGGCAACATCGCTTGTAATTTCCACACCTCTGTTTATTGGTCCAGGATGCATAATTACAATCTCTTTATCTAAGCTATCTAATAGTTCTTTATTAACTCCAAATTGTTGCGTGTATTCTCTAGTTGAAGGAAAGTAACTAATATCCATGCGCTCGTTCTGAACTCTTAACATATTAGCAACATCACACCATTCCAAGGCTTTTTTTAGATTGGTTTCTACTTTAACACCCAAATCTTTAATATACTTAGGTAATAACGTTTTTGGGCCGCACACCATTACATTGGCACCTAGTAATTGTAAAGCATAAATGTTTGAAAGCGCTACTCTACTGTGTAAAATATCGCCAACGATAACGACATTTTTCCCCTTTACGGTTCCTAGTTTCTCTCTTATGGAATAAGAATCCAACAAAGCTTGCGTCGGATGCTCATGCGCACCATCACCAGCATTTATGATACTTGCATTCACATGCTTGGACAAAAACACGCCTGCTCCAGGATTGGGATGACGCATAACCACCATATCTACTTTCATTGAAAGTATGTTGTTAACGGTATCAATAAGGGTTTCTCCTTTTTTAACTGAAGATTGCGACGCTGAAAAATTTATTACATCCGCAGACAATCGTTTTTCAGCGAGTTCAAAAGAGAGTTTGGTACGTGTAGAGTTTTCAAAAAATAAATTGGCGATCGTAATATCCCGAAGTGATGGTACTTTTTTAATTGGTCTATTGATGACCTCCTTAAACTGATCAGCAGTTTCAAAAATAAGGTTGATATCCTGTTTGGTCAGATATTTTATTCCCAGTAAGTGATTGACACTTAATTCGCTCATTTTTTATAATCTTCAGTTGGCAGTCCTCAGTCTTCAGTCTAAACTGCTAGTTGTTTTAATTATTTTTTTAACATTTAGAAACGTAAATTTAATATTTCATTTTAAACCTATACGTCTCAAATTTCGTTCTCTGATCATCCTTCGAGCTTCCAACTTCATGCTTCAATCTTACTAACCCTTAACTTTTAATTCGTAATTCGTAATTAAATAAATTACTTATCCACTAAATAAACTGCATCCTCTCCTTCATTCTCAACCCACTTTACCTTCACTTTCTGATTATCAATCGCATCGACTTGACGTCCTTTATAGTTGGGTTGAATTGGTAAATGTCTGCTAAATCGTCTATCAATTAAGGTTAACAACTCTATATCTTTTGGTCTTCCGAAGGATTGAATTGCTGTTAATGCAGACCTTATGCTTCGACCTGTATATAAAACATCGTCAATAAAGACAACGTTTTTGTCTTCGACTATAAAATCTATGATAGTGGTGTTGGCTTCCAAGGGTTTATCACCTCTTCTGAAATCGTCCCTAAAAAACGTGATGTCTAAATGGCCGAGTTGGATATTTTTAATCTTATAATCTTCGCTGAGAATTTTTGCCAATCTATCGGCTAAATACTTTCCTCTTGGTTGAATGCCGATCAAAACAGTTTCAGAAAAATCGTCATGGTTCTCAATGAGTTGACAAGCCAATCTGTGAAGGGTAATATTGACTTCTTTAGAGTTAAGTAGTACTTTTTGACTCATATAGTTTCCAAACGTTGTTGGTTTACAAAGTTAGGATAAAATTTGTGGTTTGCAATAAGTTTTCTTGTAAAGGCGTACAGTTGCAAATACCTCAAATCAGGAACATAAAAAAAGCCTTTCATTTCTGAAAGGCTTTAGTTTATTTAAAATTCAACGGAATTATTTCTTCCCGTCCATTTTATCTTTAAGTGCTTGTAAAGCATCGTTTGCATCACCTAAAGTTGGTTTAGCTTCAGCCGCTTGAGCTTCCTGTTTTCTAACAGCTTGCTTAACGATTTTTGCTTCCTCTTCTCTAAATACTGCGGTATGAGATGCTACCACACGTTTGAATTCTTTATTAAATTCAATGATCTTAAATTCTGCTTCTTCACCTTTTTTAAGTTTAGAACCATCTTCTTTCTCTAAGTGACGTGCTGGTACAAAGGCAACGATATCTTCGTTAAAATCAATGGTTGCGCCTTTATCTACCATCTCTGTGATAGCTGCTTTATGTACAGTATCTAAAGCGAACTCAGTTTCGTACTTATCCCAAGGGTTTTCAGTCGTTTGTTTGTGTCCTAAAGATAATTTACGACCTTCAACATCTAACTCCAATACCACAACGTCTAAGTTATCACCTACGTTACAGAACTCAGAAGGGTGCTTAATTTTCTTAGTCCAAGATAAATCCGAGATATAAATCAATCCGTCGATACCTTCTTCCAATTCAACAAAAACACCAAAGTTTGTAAAGTTACGTACAATACCTGTGTGCTTAGAACCAACAGGATACTTAGAAGTAATATCTGTCCATGGGTCTGGCGTTAATTGCTTTATACCAAGAGACATTTTACGATCTTCTCTATCTAAAGTTAAGATAACCGCATCGATTTCATCACCAACGTTAACGAAATCTTGTGCTGAACGTAAATGCGTTGACCAAGACATTTCACTAACGTGAACTAAGCCTTCAACACCTTCTTCTACTTCAACAAAAGCACCGTAATCAGCAATAACTACTACTTTACCTTTTACTTTATCTCCAACTTTTACATTGTCACCTAAAGCTTCCCATGGATGCTTAGATAATTGCTTAAGACCTAATTGGATTCTTGATTTGTTCTCATCAAAATCAAGGATTACAACATTTAATTTCTGATCTAACTCAACAATCTCATTTGGATGGTTGATACGTGACCAAGATAAATCTGTGATATGAACTAAACCATCTACACCACCAAGATCGATAAAGACACCATAAGAGGTAATGTTCTTCACAATACCTTCTAATACTTGTCCTTTTTCTAGTTGGCCAATGATTTCTTTCTTTTGTTCTTCTATATCGGCTTCAATAAGCGCTTTATGAGAAACAACTATGTTTTTGAATTCGTGGTTGATCTTCACAACTTTAAATTCCATAGTTTTATTAACGTACTGATCGTAATCTCTAATTGGCTTCACATCGATTTGTGAACCTGGTAAGAACGCTTCTATACCAAATACATCTACGATCATTCCACCTTTAGTTCTACATTTTACAAAACCGTTAACGATTTCGCCAGTATCATGTGCATTGTTTACACGATCCCATGCTTTGATTACTCTCGCTTTTCTGTGAGATAATACTAATTGTCCTGTTGCATCTTCACGCACATCAATTAATACTTCAACTTTGTCACCAACTTTAAGATCTGGGTTGTAACGGAACTCATTAAGAGAAATTACACCTTCAGACTTAGCGTTAATGTCAATAATCGCATCACGATCTGTAATTGTGATAACAGTACCTTCCACAACTTCGTCATCTAAAGTGTCAACGAAATTTTCTGATACTAATTTTTCGAACTCTTCTAATTTTTTGTCCGCAACCTGCTCAATTCCTTCTTCGTAATTGTGCCAATCGAACTCTTCTAAGAATTTTTCTGGGTTTTTTTGAGCCTCAGATATTTGAGGTGCTTCAGCTGTTACAGCTTCGTTTGCTTCAGTTGCTTCAACTTCTGCTTGATTTGTTTCTTTTTCAGACATGTGCTGAATTAAAATTTGTATTCTACTAACTCACTTGAAAACAATGCGGTAAAAGCTGTAGAAGTGTTTGTTTTGATTTGTAATTCCTTTTTATTTTCTATAAACCGCTAAAAAGGTGTGCAAAAGTACGACATATTTCTAGTTTTTCCAAAAACATTGTTAAAAATAAAGTACTGAAAATCACGCCATTATTTTAAATATAAAATTAAATCGAAAGCCATAAAACTTTCGCACGCAATTGGTATCTTTACGACACTATTAACAATTTAAAACTTACAAAAAATGGTAAAAGCAAAATATCAAGATGTATTGGACTTGGGAGAAAAGTTAAATATCCAAAACGGTAAAGTTGAAGAAGAAAACGGAAAACTGAAAGTTTGGGGAACGGCGTCTACGCAATACGAAAAAGATTTAATGTGGGATAAAATCAAAGAAGTCGGAGGCGAAAACCCTTCTGATATTATGGCGGACATTAAAGTGGCGGACGAATCTGTTTATGCCAGACATACTGTAGAATCTGGAGAAACACTAGGAAAAATAGCCAAACAATATTATGGCGAGCCAGGAAAGTACCAAAAGATATTCCAAGCGAATACAGATATTCTTAAGAATCCAGATCTGATTCATCCTGGACAGGAATTGATTATTCCTAAGCTTTAGTAAAACTTTTTATTTAATTTTTAAAAGCGATAAACTGTATGTTTATCGCTTTTTTAATTTAAAATAATTTGATTAGCCAAACCAATCAACGTCTCCAACTGCTCCTCAATAGTCAAGTTTGAATTATCAATTTCAATGGCATCATCCGCTTTTACTAAAGGCGAATCCTCTCTTGTAGAATCTATACGATCTCGTGTTGTTACATTTTCCAACACGTCATCATAACTTAAATTATGGCCACGATCCAACAATTCGTTGTAACGTCGTTTGGCTCTGGTTTCCGCCGATGCGGTCATAAAAATTTTTAATTCAGCATCAGGAAAAACAACCGTTCCAATATCACGACCGTCCATAACGATACCTTTATCTTTTCCCATGAGCTGTTGTTGTTCCACCAACTTGCGTCGTACTGCAGACAATGTTGCTACAGGACTCACGTATTTTGAAACCCTTAAGGTTCTGATATCGGCTTCAATATTTTTTCCGTTTAAATAGACTTCAGCAAAACCGGCTGCTTCATTAAACTTAAACGTAATGCTGATATCCCCTAATCTATCGATCAAAGCTTCTTCGTTAAAAAAATCTTCGCCAATAAAATCATTATCAAGTGCAAAATAAGTGACCGCTCTGTACATCGCTCCCGTATCCACATAAATATAATTGAGACGCTTTGCTAACTGTTTAGCAACCGTACTTTTTCCTGTGGATGAAAATCCGTCTATAGCGATGACAATCTTATTCATAGTAGTTTCTCGTGAAAACGGGATTCTCGTATTTTGATGAATTCAAATTTAATTAAACTAAATATTAAAACTTATAATGAAGCGTTTAAATTTTTTTTTTTGACACCAATTTCACTAATTTTCACAAATCTCATTATTCGTGTTAATTAGTGAAATTCGTGTCTTCTTTTTTGAACATATATAACCTCACACTTACAACAGGAATTTAATCTGATTAAAAAATCAAATCATCTACCAACGTCTTCGCGAATCCAAATCTATCTGAAGTCCGAAAAAACTAGTATTTGAAGCACTTGTAAATCTTGCATGTGTATAACTAAAACGCATTCTGTTTAATTTTATACCGACGCCAACTGAAAGTCCTGAAAAGTTTCTCTGATCTACAATTCGTAATTCTTCTGCACGTCTAAAATTATAGCCTAAACGAATATTGAAACCACCTTCGGGAAATAATTCCGCTCCTAAAATAAGATGTCGTAAGCCTTTATTAAAGAAACTGACTTTTTCTTCGGTTTGGTTACCATCTAAATCTGTTGTTGTTCTCGCAGGATTGGATACTCCAATGGGCCATTTTTGCAAATTTTCTAAGGTTAAATGCCAACGCAATGGCACATTCTCTAGAGTCTGGGACATCCCGAAGTTAACTTCGAGTGGCAAAGGTTCTTGTCGGCCTGCGTAAGTTGAAAATTGTGTACCTAAATTTCTAACGGTTAATGCGGCATGAAAATCGAGTTTTTCATTGATATACATGGCACCTAAATCTACAGCACCACCAATGGAATTGTATTGTTCTAAAAGCGAGGTTATTAGCTTTACATTAGCACCTATATAAAAATCCGTATTTGGAATCTTGTAATTATAGCCAAAGGAAAGTGCGGCTTCGTTTCCGCTAAACGTTCCTGTGGAATTTCCATTAACATCATACCCATCAAACGACCCATAATTGATATAAGTCATTCCAATATGCAATGTTTGCACACGTCGATCCCAAGTGTAGCCATAAGCAGCCGTTCCGTAGGTTATACCTCCTAAATAATTGGAAACATTTACGGCCAACTGATTGTTCATCTTCCAATTAATCGAAGCTGGATTGTAAAGTGCTTCGGTAACATCGTGATCGAAATTTGTTATGATTTTTCCACCTAAAGCGGCTTGTCTTGGTGATGATACCAAATTGAGGAATTGATAGGTAGATTCTCCACCCAATTGCGCAAACGCAGGTAATGCCAAAAGCAGAATACATAAGGTAGAAATCCTCTTAATCATAAACGATGCAATATTATATAATTTTTCTCTTATTATTATTATTCAGGAAAAATTATACAATGAACTCGCTTAAACTTTTTCAATTAGCTAAAAAATTGCCATTTTGAACCCAATTTTTGCCTTTTTTTCGTCCCGTAGCGGTGCTATGCATCTCTAAAAAGTCTTCAATTGGTCCCAAAATGACTAATTTTCGCTTGAATACAAAAAGTATAAACAAGTTCAACTAAATCTATCTTAAAAACGAGTATAAAGTTTTTTTATTTTCAAGAAGAGTTGTTTTCTATTTTAACTTCAACTTTTGGCCTATATTGATAATATTGCTTTTTAGTCCATTCAATTTTTTAATCGCATCAATTGTGGTTCCGTTTTCCAATGCAATTCGATAAAGATTATCTCCCTTTTTAACGACATAAATGGTCAGGCTTTTATCGTCCCTTGAAGTTTGAAAATCATTAACACGAAGTTTTTGACCAATCTTAATGATATTAGAATTCAAATTATTTAAACGCTTTAATTCTTCTACACTTAAATTATAGCGCCTAGATAAACTAAACAACGTATTGCCTTTTTCTACACTATGAAAATTGGAATTGGTGGCTACAAAATTGCTACCGTTTGAAGAAATTGAGTTGGTTTCTGTATCAAAATTTTTAATGCGAAGCTTTTGTCCTGCATTGACCAAAGTGGTTTCCAAATTATTGGCTTGCTTTAATTCTGAAAGGGTCACTTTATATGTTCTAGAGATATCGAGTAAAGTCTCGCCGTCTTCAACCACATGAAAATCTGAAGTCGTATCCACTTCAGATACACTCGAACCTATAACACTAGCATCAGTTACCAACAGAGGCTTTGTGTTAACAGTATCTATTTTAGTCTCTACAACTTTATCCTTTATGGTAACCAGTGTTATTTCGCCAGTAACAACATTCAGTTTAGCAGGCTTTCCATCTAATAGCACATTTTTAAATTCTCCTTGATCTTGGGCATAAGCTACCGTTCCCACAGTAAGATATATTAAAAATGCAACTATTAAATTAAAGCTTTTTGGCATTATGTACTTTTTGTTTGGTTAAGGCTAACTTTAAAACTTCGCTCATATCCTTAACATAATGAAACGTTAAGCCTTTCAAATATTCTGGTTTAATCTCGTCAATATCCCGTTTGTTATCCTCACAAAGCAATATCTCTTTAATACGAGCTCGTTTGGCGGCTAGGATTTTTTCTTTAATACCACCAACAGGCAGTACTTTTCCACGCAATGTAATTTCGCCTGTCATCGCTATGCTCTTCTTAACTTTACGTTGGGTAAACAATGATACTAAAGACGTTAACATTGTGACACCTGCACTTGGACCATCTTTTGGCGTCGCGCCTTCCGGTACGTGAATGTGCACATTATATTTCTCAAAAACTTCAGGATCAATCCCAAATTCATCTGCATTGGCTTTTATGTATTCCATAGCTATAGTGGCCGATTCTTTCATCACTTTACCTATATTTCCAGTAATGGACAATGTGCCTTTTCCTTTAGATAAAATAGATTCTATAAACAGAATATCACCTCCTACTTTGGTCCATGCCAATCCGGTAACAACACCTGCAACATCGTTGTTTTCGTATTTGTCGCGTTCCATTCTTGGACTTCCTAAAACTTCAATAATGTCCTCGTTAGAAATCTTAATGTTATATTTTTCTTCCATTGCAATGTTCTTGGCCGCATAACGTACCATTTTTGCAATTTGTTTTTCCAAGCCTCTTACACCAGATTCGCGCGTATAACCTTCAACTATTTTTTCCAGTTGTGGCTTTGCAATTTTTAATGACGAACTATCCAAACCATGTTCCTTTAATTGCTTTGGCAACAAGTGTCGTTTCGCGATTTCTACTTTTTCTTCAATGGTATAACCCGTTACATTAATGATTTCCATTCGATCTCTTAATGCGGGCTGAATGGTATTCATGCTATTGGACGTTGCAATGAACATCACCTTAGACAAGTCATAACCCATTTCCAAGAAGTTGTCATAGAACTCATTGTTTTGCTCAGGATCTAAAACCTCTAACATCGCAGAAGATGGATCACCTTGATTTCCTGTGGATAATTTATCGATTTCATCTAAAACGAATACAGGATTTGAGGTGCCTGCTTTCTTTAAACTCTGAATGATTCGGCCAGGCATAGCACCAATATAGGTTTTTCTATGGCCACGGATTTCAGCTTCGTCACGCAATCCACCTAATGAAATACGTACATATTCCCTACCCAAAGCTTCAGCGATCGACTTTCCTAATGAGGTTTTACCAACACCTGGAGGGCCATAAAGACAAAGGATTGGCGACTTCATATCATTTCTCAGTTTTAAAACCGCTAAATATTCAATAATTCGTTTTTTAACATCTTCAAGTCCAAAATGATCGCGATCGAGAATTTTTTCGGCGCGTTTTAGGTCGAATTTATCCTTGCTGAATTCATTCCAAGGCAAATCCAGAAACAGGTCTAAATAATTGCGTTGAATGGAATACTCAGCCACTTGAGGATTCATACGTTGCATTTTCGATAATTCCTTATCAAAATGCTCCTTTACTTTTTCGTCCCATTTCTTTTTCTTGGCACGCGCTTTCATGTCTTCAATTTCCTCTCCTGAAGACACACCTCCACCCAATTCTTCTTGAATGGTTTTCATTTGTTGGTGTAAGAAATACTCACGTTGCTGTTGGTTCATATCGCTCTGAACCTTTGACTGGATATCATTTTTAAGCTCTAGCTTCTGATATTCCATGTTCATATACTTCAAGGTCTGAAGCGCACGTTCCTTAAGATCATTAATTTTTAAAAGTTCTTGTTTTTCCTCAACCCTAAGATTCATGTTAGAAGACACAAAATTGATTAAGAACGAATTACTTTCAATATTCTTAATCGCAAAACTCGCTTCGGACGGAATGTTTGGACTTTGCTTTATAATATCTAAAGACAATTCCTTAATGGAATCTATAATCGCTTTAAATTCTTCATTATCTGGAGCTGGTTTTGCTTCGGCAATGTCAGAAATTGAAGCCGTTAAATACGGTTTTTCAGAAATCACCTCGTTAATCACAAAGCGTTTTTTACCTTGAATAATAACTGTTGTGTTACCATCTGGCATTTTCAGCACTTTCAAGATTCGTGCAACCGTTCCTGTTTTATAGATGTCCTTAGCAGACGGATTTTCAACCGATTCATCCTTTTGTGATACCACACCAATTACTTTTCCACCTTTATTGGCATCGTTAATCAGTTTTATAGAGGTATCTCGTCCGGCCGTAATCGGAATAACTACACCAGGAAATAAAACCGTATTTCGCAAGGGTAAAATTGGTAAGGATTCTGGTAAGGATTCGCTGTTTATTAATTCTTCATCTTCAGGCGTCATCAATGGAATTAATTCTGAATTCTCATCGAAATCCTGAAATGACAGATTGTCTAAATTTAAAAAATTTGATTTTCCCATATATATTTTTGAGCCATTCTGTCATTAATAAAGACAGAGCAACATAGTTTTAAATGTATTAATAATTAACTTATGGTTGAATACCAATACTTTAGAAGATATTCAAAGTTATTCACATTACCTTAAATTCAATAGTTATGCCATTACCTTAGATTGACATAAAAGGTTTTGGAATTTAAATGAAATTCCTCAACTCGTATGGATTTAAATGATCACAATCCTTTAAATTAGTATCGAAAAGCTATGAAGAAAATGTTCTCAATACATTTTATTCGTTCCTTACAAAACACTCGGACTAACGAAAAGTTTTATTAATTATAACTTTTTTTCAATTAAACTGTAACAATATAAAATAGAACGCCTCTTTAAATAAAAGCAATTGTTTTTTTGACATCAACCAATCAAGATATCGAACAGTTATTATGGCTTTGTAAATCTGGAAACCAACGTGCACAGTTGGAAATTTACAACAGATATAACAAAGCCATGTACAACACAGCCCTGAGAATTGTAAAAGATTCCTATAAGGCTGAGGACATTATGCAAGAGTCTTTTTTAACGGGCTTCACAAAACTGAACACTTTGGAAGACACTAAAATGTTTGGCGCATGGTTGAAAAGGATTGTGATTAATAATAGTATTGGGCATTATAACAAAACAATGAAACAAAATGAAGTGCCTTTAGATACTGTTATTTATAAAGTTGAAGACGATGGCGGCATTGTAGAACATGAACAGACTAGCGAAAAAGTGAAACAAGTTTTAGACACTATGAAAACCTTGAAACCCAATTATAATGTGAGTTTAACATTGCATTTAATTGAAGGTTACGATTACGAAGAGATCTGCGAGATTATGAACATTTCTTACGCCAATTGCAGAACTTTAATATCAAGGGCCAAAGAGAGTTTGCGTAAAAAACTAGTATTAAATTAATTATGAAAAAAGATAATTTGGATAGTTTATTTGACGATTTGAAAGGTCAGTTTGACATTGAAACACCTCAAAACAATCACGAACAGCGATTTTTAGAAATGCTGAAAGCAAACAATTTGACTTCAAACGAAGTTAAAACACCTTCTGGATTTCACTGGAAACCCCTTTTGGCCGTTGCAGCTGCAGTAGTGATTTGTTTTAGTGTTTTTACAACCTTACAGAATCAGCCTGAAACCTTGGATTTAGCGAGCGTATCGCAAGAAATGTCCGAAACCCAAGACTTTTTCACGGTTACTATTGAAAACGAATTAAAGAAACTAAACAAGGAACGTTCGCCATTAACCGAAGCGATAATTTTGGATGCCTTGGCGCAAATTCAAATATTAGAAAAGGATTATCAAAAATTAAAAACAGATTTAACTGAAAGCGGAAAAGACCAACGCGTTATCTATGCGATGATTTCCAATTTTCAAAATAGAATAGACATTCTGAATACTGTTCTAGAGCAAATCGAAGATGTAAAACAAATTAAAATCAACACCAATGAACCTAAGAATACAATTTAATCTTGCAATTTTATTGTTGTTAATACCTGCTATGGTATTTGCAAATAGTGAAATAGACTTAAAATCAACTAAAGAAAAGAGCATTAAAAAATCGTTTGATGTTTCTGCTTACAACACCCTAAAAGTAAACAATAGTTATGGCAATTTAGATGTAGTCACATGGAATGAAAACCGCATCGCTTTTGATATTACCATTAAAGTGACAGGAAATGATTCTGAAAAAGTACAGGAAAGACTTAATGAAATAAACATAGAATTTTCAAATTCTGACAATATTGTTTCTGGGGTTACAAAATTCGGCAACGAGAAGAGATCTTGGTGGAATTGGGGAAGCAACAACAAGTTAAAAGTTGAAGTTAATTACCGTATAAAAATGCCTATAACCAATAATGTTGAACTTAATAATGATTATGGTTCCATTAACTTAGATAGGCTTGAAGGCACTGCCAAATTAGTATGCGATTACGGTAAGATTACAACCAAGGAATTGATGGCAGATAACAACTTTATTCGGTTTGATTACAGTAAGAATTGTTATTTTGAATACATCAAAAGTGGCGAAATAAAGGCAGATTATAGTGGTTTTACGGTTGCTAAAACTGAAGAATTGGTTCTAAAAGCAGATTACACGGAATCTATTATCGAAGCCGCGGAAAACGTCAACTACACTTGTGATTACGGGTCCTTAAAAATAGATAACCTCAACAATTTAGATGGACAAGGCGATTACCTTTCCTTGCGATTAGGCAACATATATAAAACTGTAAATCTTAAAGCGAATTACGGTTCCATAAAAATAGAACGTATGGCTTCTAAAGCGAAAAGTGTAAACATAACATCCGATTATGTTGGCATAACCATTGGTCATGATGCGAGTTTTAATTTCGATTTCGATATCGATTTGGAGTATGGTTCCTTACGTGAATCTGAGGGTTTCAGCTTTACAAATAAAGAAGTTGACTATTCTGATAAAAAATATGATGGTTATTATGGTGCACAAAATTCAGGTAACTTCGTGAAAATAGATTCTGAATATGGAAGTGTAACTTTTAAGAAACTTTGAGTTAGTTTTCAGTCTCAGTCTCAGACTTTATAAAAAATAAGTAATCAATTAAAAAATAAACTTTATGAAATCATTACAATCAATTACAGCATTAATATTCCTTTTAAGTACCACATTATCTTGTGCGCAATGGGGAAATGGCAAAAAAATTAAGGGCGACAACAGCATTACGACGACATCTAGAACTACAAGTTCTTACGAAAGCATAAAAGCTGCCGGACCAATGGACTTTAAGCTGGTTAAAGGCAATGAAGGTCAGATTTTCATTCAAGGAGACGCTAACCTAATGGAATATATTATCGTAGAAGTAAAAGGTAAGCATCTTGTGGTTAAGGTGAAAGATGGCTATAATTTAGAACCAAGTCAAAATATTGTGGTTACCATTCCGTTTGAATCCATTGATTCTGTTTCATTGTCTGGTTATGGTGATATTGAAAGTGGTGACACTATTGAAGCAAAGAACTTTAAGGTATCTCTGGCAGGTTCGGGAGATATAAATTTAAATGTTGAAGCGCAAGATATACAGAGTAGCATTGCAGGTTCTGGGGATATTGAGCTAGAAGGTTCTACCAAAGATTTAACCGTAAAAGTTACAGGTTCTGGAGATTTTGATGGGAAGGAATTAAACAGTACCAACGTTACGGCTAAAATCACAGGTTCTGGTTCAGCAGATGTGGTGTGCAATGGTGAACTTGTAGCAAGAATTACAGGTTCTGGAGATGTGAAGTATTCTGGAAAACCAACTAATAAAGATACCAAAATTACCGGGTCTGGTAGTGTTAGTAATTAACGTTTATCACCCAATCAAAAATTGAAAAAAAGGACTGGCTTTGCTGGTCTTTTTTTTTGATAAATAATGGACTAACTAGTCTTCTCCTGAGCGTGTACTCATAATTAATTCCTTAAATTCGTTTGAATCATAAGCCTTTATTAAACTTGTATAAGATTTATCCTCATCGATTTTTATACGTTTTGGTATGGACTCTCTTGGACCGTAATCCCAAGTCACTTTGTTGATTACATCGCTAATGACTTTATAATTCCCTTCGATGGTCATCCCAATAAACGACACTTTTTTATTCGTCAATTTCGATGCATAAGAATCTTGAAACCTTTTAGGTCCATAATATTCATCAGATAATAAATACTCTGATAATGATGGGTTAATCATATATGCCTCATCTGTGAAGTTATACTTTATGATACTGTCATTTTCTAAAGTGAGTTGGTGCTCTCCTTTTAGTATTTCTAAACGAACCACATCTTTAGGAGGTACTGCATACTTCAGCGTATCTATAACAACTTCTATCGAAAATTCAGTTGGATTGTCTATCGTTAAATGAACGTTATCATCACAAGACATTAATAATACAACAGATAAAATTGAAAGTAAAACATATTTTTTCATGAAAGAAGATTTCTTGAATGTAAACTAATGATATTGGAAAATTATATGATCGTATATTGGTAAGTTAGCTAAAAATTAGTCATTATAATGAACTTCGTTATCTGATGCTATTCTTGGCACTCTAAATAACAGCAGAATTCCAGCTAGAAAAAAGATAACCAAAAACAAAATGGCATTCCGCATACTACCTGTAACTTGATCAATAGTGGCAAAAATTCCCATTCCGATGACAATACCTATCTTTTCAGCCACGTCATAAAAACTGAAATATGAAGTCGTATCTTCAGTCTCTGGCAAAAATTTGGAATAAGTAGATCGTGCTAAAGACTGTACGCCTCCCATGACCAAACCAACAAAACCAGCCGCGACATAAAATTGAAATGGCGTTACCATAAAAAACGCATAGAAACACAAAGTCATCCAGAAAAAATTGATAACAATAAGGGTTTTAATATTTCCGAATTTTGAAGATGCACGAGAGGTTAAAAAGGCACCCAGAATCGCAACTAATTGTATAATTAAAATACTAACAATAAGCCCAAATGTTTTGGCTTCGTCATCTCCCCAAGCAATCTCTTCTTCCCCAAAATAAACAGCGACCAACATAATAGTTTGAACTGCCATACTAAAAACAAAAAAGGCAACTAGGTAACGTTTTAAACGTAGATTCTGTTTCAATTGAATCCATACTTGTTTCAATTCTTTTAAACCATTGAAAACAACATCTTTCGTTACTTTTCCGCCTTTTGATACCCCTTTAGGTAAAATATAAAAAGTGTATTGGCTAAAAAGAATCCACCACAGGCCCACCATTATAAAAGAATATCTCATTCCTACTTGTGCAGCAGTTTCTATGATTTCCCCATTCTCACTTATATTATCAGATATATAAAAAACATTCGGATACATTACCATAGCAAGGTTAATAACCAATAAGAGGACACTTCCAATATAACCCATACTAAATCCTTGAGCACTAACGCTATCTTGTTGCTCTGGATAGGCAATGTCTGGTAAGTACGAGTTATAGAACACCAAACTTCCCCAATAGCCAATTAATCCCATAAAATAAAACATGAGACTGATATGAATACTTTCCAAACTAAACCAGTACAGACCAATACAACCTGCACCACCAACATAACAGAAGAATTTCATAAAATTCTTTTTGTTACCAACATAATCCGCAATACCAGATAGAATAGGCGATGTAAAGGCTACAACCAAAAATGTGAATGCCGTGACATAGGTAATTAAGGCTGTACTTTTGAAAACCATTCCAAAGGCAGGAACGTATTTTTCAACTTGACCGAGAAATAGAGCCGAATAGAATATCGGAAATATCGAAGACGCAATTGTTAAGGTGTAAACCGAATTTGCCCAATCGTAAAATGCCCAAGCATTAAGCAGTTTTTTACTTCCTTTTTTATGCTGATTCATACATTTAATATCATTAACTATTACCTTTAGATTGCAAAGAGCTCAATCTTCTTTGGGATTATTGCATCATTTCATTAAAATGATTCAACAAAAAAAAGCTGCTCATCCCGAAATTTCGGAAGAGCAGCTTCTAAAGTAATCAAATATTTATAAATACCAGATTAATTTATAGGTCTGAAATCCGTTATACCAAATTTCTGAGCTTCTGCTTTCGCTTTTGGTGCCAAAGCCTGTAAATTCTGTATTCTAGAATCATTGCTTGGGTGTGTACTCAAAAATTCTGGTGGTGCTTGTCCTCCACTATTCGCTTTCATGCGCTTCCATAGTTCTGCGG
Source organism: Winogradskyella schleiferi (assembly GCF_013394655.1). Lineage (NCBI taxonomy): Bacteria > Pseudomonadati > Bacteroidota > Flavobacteriia > Flavobacteriales > Flavobacteriaceae > Winogradskyella > Winogradskyella schleiferi. The sequence goes on along the minus strand of NZ_CP053351.1, from coordinate 1,661,220 downwards.
CTTCATCTGGATTATAGCCAGCAATTGCCATTAAGTATAAACCTATTTTATCTGCTTCTGTTTCGTGACTTCTACTGAAAGGTAACATACCTGCTACGTTAGATACCACGCCATAGGATTGATTGAAAATCCCTAAAGCTTGTTCATCATTTGCCAGAGCCACATTACCTGCAACAGCTAAACCTTGTTGAATGTATGCCGCGCTCATTCTTTGTTGTCCATGATTTGCCAAGGCATGCGCAACTTCATGTCCCATAATGGCTGCGACGCCAGTTTCATTAGCTGCGATTGGAAGAATTCCCGTATAAAACGCAATTTTTCCTCCAGGCATACACCAAGCATTTACTTGGTCAGATTCTATGAGTTTATATTCCCATTTATAATCGTCTAAATACCCTTGAAAGCCATTGGCATTCAAATAACGCTCTGCTGCTACTGCTATTCGTTGTCCAACACGTTTTATCATTTCTGCATCTGACGTCCCAGTTACTACTTTGTTTTCAGTCAAAACTTGATTGTATTGTGCAAATGCAGCTGGAAATAACTGATCATTACTTACAAAAGCTAAAGTCTTTTTCTTTGTGAAGGGATTTGTTGCACATGAAAACACTACTGCAACAATCACAAGACCTAATATTGTTTTATTAAATTTCATAATTAAAATTTTTTTTAAGAGTGATTAAAATACAAAATTGATTTGTATTTACTAGGACACTAAATTAGTCAATTAGTCACTATGCTTTTGACTTTATACCTAGTATATGTAACTCAGAAAAATCCTTTTCAACTACGATTGATGTTACACCATTAACTTTCAGGCTTTTAAGTGTTACCTTTTCATTATCAAGTTGAACCTCCACCACATCAAATGGTAATCCATGAAATTTAATTTTGAAGGTATCATAAGGCGTTACAAATTTCCCTTCTTTGTATTGATTAATTATCAATTCATTAGACTTTCCTCTTAATGTAAAGTTTCTTAAACTATAACGTCCTTTTGTGTAATCGAAACCATCGTTAGCATCACTATACAATTCACTTTCTTCCTTACCTTCTTTGTAATAAACATCTAAAGTGATTTCAGTAATTTCTTTTTCACCTACATATTGTTGAACTGGATATTTCGGAATAATTGCTCCTTCTTTTACAAAAATTGGCATACTGTCAATATCGGCATCCACCCACATTTCCTTGCCACCTTTAACAATTTCATCGGTCCAGAAATTATACCATTTTCCTTGAGGCACATACATTCGTCGTCCTTTAGCATTTGGTTCTAAAATAGGACAGGCTAAAATCTGTTCACCAAAAATAAATTCATCAGTTCTGTAGTGTGTTTGTGAATCATCTTGATCGTATAACACTAAAGATTTTAACAATGGTGTTCCATGATCTACATAATTCCAAAATGACGTATATAAATACGGTAATAATTGATAACGAATTTCTATAAATTTTCTAACGATATCAGTCACCTCTTCATCAAAAGCCCAAGGTTCTTGATCACCATGGTCTCCAGAAGAATGCACTCTAAAAAATGGATGAAAAATTCCTAATTGAATCCAACGCGTGAATAATTCGCCTTGTGGTTGTTCCGCAAAGCCGCCAATATCACTACCTGCGAAAGAAAAACCAGACATGGCCATACGTTGCGCTTGCATGTTGGCAATCCATAAATGCTCCCAAGTGGCCACATTATCACCTGTCCAAGTAGACGTATAACGCTGCGTACCAGAATATGCCGAACGCGTTATCACAAAAGGACGTTTTGGATATGAATATTTCTTTAAACCTTGATACGTTGCTCTTGCCATTTGCATCCCATAAATGTTATGGGCTTTTCTATGGCTACAAGGATTTCCATCATAATCATGACGAACATCATCTGGAAACGTTTTATTTGGCACTTCCATAACGGCAGGTTCATTCATGTCATTCCAAACTCCCTTTACGCCGATGTCTTCTATCAATTCTTTAAACAAACTAGACCACCAATCCCTAACTTCTGGGTTCGTATAATCTGGAAAATAACATTCTCCAGGCCATACTTTTCCTTTCATATAATCACCATCTGCACGTTTACAGAAATAATCTTTTTCTAAACCTTCTTTAAAGACAGCATACTCTTTATCAATTTTAATTCCAGGATCGATAATAGCAACTGTTTTAAAACCATCGTCCAATAACTCTTTTACCATTCGTTTTGGATCTGGAAAATACTCCTTGTTCCATGTAAAACAGCGAAATCCTTCCATATAATCGATGTCCAAATAAATAGCATCACACGGAATTTTAAGTTTTCTAAAGGTTGACGTAATTTCTTTGACCTTGGTTTCTGGATAGTAACTCCATTTACATTGATGGAAACCTAATGCCCAAAGTGGTGGTAAATGATGTGGTTTACCAGTTAAATCTGTATAACTTTCTACAACATCGCTCATTTTTGGACCATAGAAGAAATAATAATTCATCTCACCTCCTTGTGCCCAAAAACTTGTGACATTTCTACGTTCGTGCGCAAAATCGAAAGTGGACATAAAGGTATTATCAAAGAAAATACCATAGGCTTTTCCATGGTGCAAGCCTGTATAGAACGGAATAGCTTTGTATATTGGGTCTGTATCTTTGCCATATGCATAAGAATCCGTTGCCCAATTACTGTAGCGTTTTCCTTTTAAGTTCAAATGATTTGGCTTGTCACCAAGGCCGTAATAACTTTCTCCATCATTAGACGTTTTACTCATCTTTACAATGTTTCCGCCATATTGGTAGCTTTCTTCCCAATGGAAACCGCCTTCATCTTGGTTGATAAGAACGCCATCTTTAGCATCATAAATAGATACTCTCATATCATCTTTAGAAATCTCGCAACGTAATTTTGAAGTGGTTATTTCGAAATATTCCTTGTGTTCTTCAATTTCTAATTTATTATAACCAATACTTGCATATTTGGTTATGGCATAAGAAAAGTCATTGTCAAAATTGCCAGTCGTGGCATATCTGAAGCGTAATAAACTATCCCTTACTACCGTTAATTCCAAAATAACATCGTTAGCCGCTATAAAGTATAGCTTATCGACATCTTTTCTAAAGTCTATTATGTTGAGAGGAAATAAATTCCCCTTATTTTCTAATTCTGTATTTACAATCATAGATCAATCTTTTGTCAAAAACGACAAAAAAACGGAAAAAATCCAACTTCTGAAAGGCTTCGCAAAGGTTATTAGGAATTGTTATGAACTATATCGTTATCGGGTTATGTTTTTACGATTATGAGAATTTAAAGGAGATATTTTATGGAATTTATATTTAAATGTATAAAAATTGAATTATTTCATTCTAATGATACCCAAGTTTAGTAACTACTAATGTAATGCAACCCATGACAATCATAACATACAGCAATCTCAGCTTCATGTTTTTACACAAAAAGATACCTGAGATAGCCAACAATGCCATAAAACCTGTTTCAAGCCTAGCGCAAAGAATGCCGATTATCATTGTTGTTAAAAGTAGATGAGCCCATGTACTTCTTGGTTTCCATAATATAGCCAATGCCACTAAACATTCTAGAGCGACTGTAACCCAAGCGAAAATTAAACTAATTTTCCCAATGTTCGGAAACATATTATTTAACACAATACGCTGTCCACCATTTGGATCTAAATCATACAAAGCTATAATACTTTCTTTATTGCTTTTGGTCACTTCTAAACTTTCTGGAAAGAAGTTAAGAAAATTGTTAAAAATAAAACCTCTATTCATCATATAATAATAGAAATCACCACTCATAAATTGTCTAGACATAAGTTTATGCATTACCGAAGCCAATACCACTATTCCCAAAAGCACCTGAATGTTTTTCAGTAGAATATCTTTTCGTTGATGATAACTATAAAATATAATCGGAAGCACCATAAACATCAGCATAAAATGATGGTTGGCTACTCGAAAGTAAAAGTGATAAAAATCGAAAAGGAGTAACGCAAAAAAACCAATCCAGATGATGGGATGCTTGATTTTATTATAAAAGAAATACCAAATTAACAATCCGAAAAAAAGAACCGGAATTTTACCTGTACGGTATTTTTCAGCCATAATGAAAACATAGATTCCTAATACAATGAGCAGCAATTGTAAAGCAACCTTAATGGGATCATTTAGTTTGTCTTTTATTTCTGACCAATAGTTCACAGTTCTCTATTTTTTAAATGAATTTCATTGATCAAAGCTCTTGAATAGACACCGTTTTTTGAATTGACAATGGGTTTCCAAATTTGGATATGGATACTATCTTTTTGTGTTGTCTTAAGAACTAGTTTTGCTACTTTTTTAAGATTGTTGTCATTAGGCATTAGTTTTAAACGGCGAAAAATAGTTTCAATTTCATGGTTTTCTGCTATCAAGGAATCAACAGACAAGCCTGGAATATATATTTGGTCATAGTAATAATGAATTCCTGTGTACATGCCGTAACCACCTCCTTTCCACTTATTGAGTTTATGTGTATTTACAAAAAAGAGCTGTATGGCAATGACTATTACCGCAATACTGGGAATACCGTATTTTAATAAGAGCTCTTTTATAGCGTTGGGCATGCCTTATGTTTGAATTACTAAAATATGGAAATTATTATTGTAACCGATTAATACAATATTTAGGTCTATTAAATTAAAAAGAAAACTTCTTTAGATTTTTTCAATATCTTCGAATTTATGAATAACATAATCGTTTTTTCAATTTATTAAACCTCCCATTGTATCTGTTTTTAAGCAAGATACTGATTTTTTTTGCAAAGCTTTTCGCTAATGTCAATACGAATTTTTACTTGAATTTTATAAATTGTCAACGCTAATAACATTTCATATCTGTTTTATTATTTCAAGTTACTGCTAGAGAACGCCAAAAAACTAAAAGACATTAATCAACTAAAAAGAATTTATGCTTAACATAATGGATACTCTCAACAACCTTACCATCCATTGTTGCTATTTCAAATTTCATCTTTTTTAGGTTAGATTCAACTTGTTCTGAAATCCACATATTATCTGCTATTGAAAATTTAACTTCGTTTACGTTACCTTTTTTATCAACAAAAACAACATAGGAATACTGAATCACATAATCATCTCCATAAGGTTCGAACATTGAAACTTCAGCTATGAAATTATTGGCTAATTCTGTAGCGTTTGTTGGCTTAGGAACATTCTCTGGCAATACATATGCCTCTTTTTCTTGATAGCAATAATTACAAAGTTCAGAAACTATGACAGTTTTGACTTTAGGGTTTTCAAATTTTGAGAAATCTTTTTCTGATATTACTTTATCATTATCATAAACAGTCCGCTTTTCAAGATTTCCGTTATTGTAATAAGTCTCCATTATGCCATCACGTTTTCCATTGTTATAATTAACAAGCCTTCTTAAAATATCATTCTTGGTTTCCTTCCACACGCCATGTGCTTCATAATTTTTATATTCTCTATAATGAAGTTCTGGTTCACTAGTTTTAAAAAGTGGTTTTGAGTAAAATTCACTATATCCTGTACCATTTTTCAATGTTTGTATTCCTTGTTCGTTCCAATGGTTTCTAAGTTTGTATTTACCATTAATATACTCAGCCTCGTCTTTTTTATTTCCATTTTTATAGAATTCTACCCACTCGCCTTCTCTCTCATAATTTGATTTGTCAGTTCCCATTTCGGCAAGTTGTCCGTTTTCGTACCATTCCTTATAAGGTCCAAAACTTTCATTGTCATCAATTCGTTTCGATTCGATTTTCTTAGGGTTTCCATTTTCATAATACCATTTGTGCTGAAACATTTGCTTTGTGGGTTCTTTGACAACTTGATATTTTAAATTACCGTTTTCATAATATTCTTCTAATACTCCAGTTTGTTCTCCTCTTATATAAGATATTTTTTCTTTTGGATTACCATTTTGATAATACGACCTAAACTCTCCATCAATTAAATCCTGTCTTAGATTAAATTCTTGATTTACCTTACCATCAGGATAATATGTTTTGCAAGTACCTGAAAATGAAACTTCAAATTCCTTTCCTTGTTCATCAAGACCTATTTCACTTGGATTTTTACGAATATAATTTTCCAGCAATAACATCGTCTTTTCATTTATGTCATAATATTCATCGTCAAGAAAAGACAATTCATCAAGTCTATCATATATGTCACTCCCGAACAAATCACTCTCTTGCGCTTTGTCCACAAGCTTTTTGTTTTTTTGATAAATTTTATCCGCTCTTTTTACCAAATCGGCCATCTTCTTATCTCCGATATATTCCATGCCTTTAATTATTGTAGGAACATAAGACTCATAACCATTATAGTAAAATTGAACAAATCCTCCATTAGTAACTTGTGCGTCCAAATACCACCAATAATAAAGTGCTTTTTGTCCATAAGAAAAAGATTTTGTCTTTTCAATTTCGTGTTCTTTATCTTCAACAAAATTCGAAAGTGGTTCGAGAACAAACCAACCAAAATCATAACCACTTAATTTATAAAAATCACCTTTATTCAACTGAGGACGAAAATGATTGTTTTCATTGAACTCCCAATAGGGATCATTTTCATTTTGCGCCTTGCAATTAAAAAGATTTAAAAAGTTCATAATAACTATTATTAAGATGGATAGTCTTTTCATATGTATAATTTATTCTTTGACAATCATTTCAAATCATAATGATTCAGAAACAACTCTTCGATTTCAATATCAACATTTTTTAAAAATTGAATAGAGGCTTCAATAGAATCATGCAACACTTCATCTGCTTTAATAAATGGCACCACTTTTCGGTATTGTTCTAAAAACGACTCTAGTAAAGGAGAGGTTTTTAAAGGTCTTCTAAATTCTAAGGCTTGAGACGCATTCATCAATTCTATAGCAATAACACGATCAACATTTTTAACCAAAGTGTAAGCTTGCGTCGCTGCATTGGCTCCCATACTGACATGATCTTCCTGGCCATTACTAGACACAATACTATCTACACTTGCTGGAGTTGCCATTTGTTTATTGGCACTAACAATACTTGCAGCCGTATATTGTGGAATCATGAATCCTGAATTTAATCCTGGATTATCCACTAAGAACGCTGGTAAACCTCTTAAACCTGAGACTAATTGAAAAACACGACGTTCAGATATGTTTCCAATTTCGGCCATAGCAATCTTTAAATAATCTAAAGCCAATGCTAAGGGTTGTCCGTGAAAATTACCTCCAGAGATAATTAAATCGTCTTCTGGAAAAATATTGGGATTGTCCGTTACGGAATTGATTTCAGTTAAAATTACCTTTTCTACAAAATCCAAAGTATCCTTTGTTGCACCATGAACTTGGGGAATACAACGAAACGAATAGGGATCTTGTACATGTTCTTTTTCTCGGGCAATAAGTTCACTTCCTTTTAGAAATTCATTAAAGCGTCGTGCTACTTTTCGCTGTCCAGGATGCGGTCTTACAGCATGCACTAAATCGTGAAATGGATCTAAACGGCCATCAAAAGCGTCTAAAGAAATACTGGCAATGATATCTGCTAAATAGGATGTTTTGTGGGACATCAGCAACAAATAAACACCATAGGCGCTCATAAATTGTGTACCATTCAATAAAGCCAAACCTTCTTTTGCTTCTAGCTTTACGGGTTTCCAATTAAACTCTTTTAATAGCGTAGCTGCTTCGTATTCTTTATTATTATGAACAACCTTTCCTTTTCCTAATAAAGGCAAAGCCAAGTGTGCCAAAGGTGCCAAATCGCCTGAAGCTCCCAAAGACCCTTGGGTAAAAACAAAAGGGAAAATATCATTGTTGAAAAAATCAATCAGTCGGTTTACAGTTTCAAGCTGAACGCCACTATGCCCATAACTCAAGGACTGAATCTTCAAAAGGAGCATGACTTTCACAATGGATTCTGGTACGCGCTCTCCTGTTCCACAGGCATGAGACATTACTAAATTTTCTTGAAGCTGACTTAGATCAGCATCAGAAATTTTTACATTATACAAAGATCCAAAGCCTGTATTAATGCCATACATTGGTTTTTTTTCATTCGCCAATTTATTGTCTAAATACGTTTTACATTTCTGTATGTTATTGGCTGAAGCTTCTGAAAGTTTTAGTTTTTTGTTTTTATAAAAAATATTATAAATCGTAACAATATCTAAAGCATCAGAAGAAATGATATGATAGTTGTCCATGAAGAAAAAATTTAGAATTCAAAATTGAGATTTTTTTTGGACACTGCAAGGTTTTGTTGATAGTTTGTTGATTGGTTTTGATAATCTTAAACGTTTAATTTTAATTAAAACAAAAAAACGCAACCAAATTAATGGTTGCGTTTTTTATGATAGAAAGAAGTCTGTTTTTAATATTTAGCTAATTACATTTTGCTTTTTAACTGCTAGTGCATAAATCACTAATCCGAACCCAATTTTGTTAATGGCATCTGCAATATTGTAAACCACATCTACACTACCCGTCCCTAATATACTAGTATACCAACCTTCTGTACCTAACATATACCCTAAAGGATATATTGCCCAACCAACAAGTACAAACCAACATAAAAGTTTGTGTGATTTTAATATATCATCACCTGCAGCTACTGCTAGTTTTTTAGCACTACCAAACCATATTTCATAAACAATATAGAAGTAAGCTATACCAGAAATTCCTCCCCATAGAGCCGCATCATCTGTAAAAACAGCCTCTCCAAAATATCCAGTAACCAGCATGATTACCGATGCAAAAATAAGTTTCCACATTAAAGAAGGCTTAGCACCTGCAACCTTGAGAATAAGATAAAATTCAACACACATCAACGGCACAGTCAATAGCCAATCTACATATCGAAAAAATGTTGGAGAATCAACATTAGCGAACCAATAATCTCGCATATAAAAATAATGGACAGCAGCAATAAAGGTAATCAGTCCAGATACAAGAATTGACGTACGCCATTTTCTATCAAATTGGCTTAGAGATAAAAAGAAAAATGCAGATGCTGCCATCATGGCCATACTGCCTACAAAAAAGGTAAATCCAACATAATCCGATGGATCTAACTTTGTTGTAACTTCGGCAAATAAAAGTAACGAATTCATAATATTTAGTTTAAATTAGTTTTGTTTAAGTAATTTTACAATTAGTTAAACAAAGTAATTTCATATTTAACAATATTTTTAGTTTTAATTAATAATATAGTAAGTATTTATGGCTAAGATTTACAATATAATAATACCGCTCAGCTTTTTGGGATTGTGGATCTCATCTATGGTATCGAAAGATATTGAGATATTTTTTGGTTTTATCTTAATTTTTACGTTTGGAATATTACATGGGTCTAATGACATATTGCTTATTGACACCATCTCAAATAACAAAAAGACATATCCTTTTATACGGGTTATTACCACCTATTTACTTACAGTTTTTATCTCTGTATTTGTTTTTTATTTTATGCCGTTGTTAGCACTAATATTGTTTATTGCCTTTAGTGCTTTTCATTTTGGACAACAGCATTGGGAACATCACAACTTAGAAGTTTCGGAAATACTTAAACGTATCTACTATTTTTTATATGGAATGCTAATTCTTAACCTTTTATTCATATTTAATACAACAGAAGTTATAGAAATCGTAATTTCTATAACGAATTATGAAATTAAAAATAATAGTATATTTTTTTTATTAACTGTTTTTGGAGTTTTATACTTGTTGATAGCATCATTTATTGCCTATAAATCCAATTCTTTTAAATCTAAAATTTTAATTGAGTTGTTTTATTTAATTGTATTTAGCATTATTTTTAAAGTATCAAGTCTTATTTGGGGCTTTACATTATATTTTATTTTATGGCACAGTATTCCTTCGCTTTATGAACAAATATTATTTATTTATGGCAATTTTAATTCTAAAAATTTATTAAAATATTGTAAGACTGCTCTGCCATATTGGATCATCTCTATAATTGGTATTGTCATAGTATATTTTATTTTGAAGAATGAGAAGTTATTTTTCGCTATTTTCTTTTCTTTTATAGCAGCAGTTACTTTTCCACATACTATTGTAATAAATAAACTGTTTTCGAATAAAAAAACGCAACCAAATAAATGATTGCGTTTTCTTATTTATTAAGCTGTCCACATCTTCATGCTTCCAACTTCAAGCTTCGTGCTTTGACGAGATTCCGAATCAAGTTCGGAATAAGCGATTCACACAACTTTCGCAAAAGCGAAAATTGGTTCTCTGCTTACTTCACCTCTTCAAAGTCCACATCTTCAACATCGCTACTTTCATCACCAGCAGCTTGTCCTTTAGCTCCAGCTCCTGCATCAGTTGGTCCACCTTCTGGTGCTCCTCCTTGTTCTGCTTGCGCTTTGTACATTTCTTCACTTGCTACTTTCCATGCTTCATTAATTTTCTCTAAAGCTGGATCGATAACTGCGATATCCTTAGTTTCGTATGCTTTCTTCAATTCTTCAAGTGCATCTTCAATTGGCTTTTTCTTATCATCAGATAATTTGTCACCAAATTCTTTTAATTGACTTTCCGTTTGGAAAATCATCGCATCAGCACTATTCAATTTATCAGCCGTTTCTTTTGCTTTAGCATCCGATTCCGCATTGGCTTCGGCTTCTTGCTTCATTTTCGCAATTTCCTCTTCTGTTAATCCAGAAGAAGCTTCAATTCTGATATCTTGAGATTTGTTTGTCGCTTTATCTGTGGCAGATACTTTGATAATACCGTTGGCATCAATATCAAACGTCACTTCAATTTGAGGTGTTCCTCGTCTTGCTGGTGGAATGCCATCTAAGTGGAAACGACCAATCGTTTTGTTATCTGCTGCCATTGGACGTTCACCTTGTAATACGTGAATTTCTACCGATGGCTGATTGTCTGCTGCTGTTGAGAATACTTGCGATTTTTTAGTTGGAATCGTAGTATTGGCTTCAATCAACTTCGTCATTACGTTACCCATAGTTTCAATACCAAGAGATAATGGCGTCACATCCAATAAAAGAACGTCTTTTACATCACCTGTTAATACACCACCTTGGATTCCTGCTCCTAAAGAAACGACTTCATCAGGATTTACACCTTTACTTGGTGCTTTTCCGAAGAATTTCTCTACAGCTTCCTGTACTGCTGGAATACGCGTAGAACCACCAACTAGGATAATTTCATCAATATCAGACTTAGACAAACCTGCTGCTTTTAAAGCAGTTTGACAAGGTTCAATTGTTCTTTTAATTAAATCGTCAATTAACTGCTCAAATTTTGAACGTGTCAATGTACGTACCAAGTGCTTTGGTCCACTAGCCGTAGCTGTTACGTAAGGTAAGTTGATTTCTGTTTGTGCAGAAGATGATAATTCAATCTTCGCTTTTTCAGCTGCTTCTTTCAAACGTTGCAAAGCCATAGGATCTTTACGTAAGTCCATATCTTCGTCTTTCATGAATTCATCAGCTAACCAATCGATGATTCTTTCATCAATATCATCACCACCTAAGTGTGTATCACCATCTGTAGATAATACTTCAAATACGCCATCACCTAATTCAAGAATAGAGACATCATGTGTACCACCACCAAAATCGAACACTACGATTTTTTGGTCAGTTCCTTTTTTGTCCATTCCGTAAGCTAATGCTGCAGCTGTAGGCTCATTAATAATACGTTCCACTTTTAAACCTGCAATCTCACCTGCTTCTTTAGTCGCCTGACGTTGTGCATCGTTAAAATATGCAGGAACCGTAATTACAGCTCTGGTTACATCTGATCCTAAGTAATCCTCAGCCGTTTTCTTCATTTTTTGAAGAATCATAGCTGACAATTCTTGAGGTGTATATAAACGACCATCGATATCTACTCTTGGAGTATCGTTGTCACCTTTTACTACTTTATAAGGTACCCGCTCTGCTTCTTTTTTAGACTCAGAATACTTATTACCCATAAAACGCTTAATAGAATAAACCGTTTTTGTTGGGTTAGTTACTGCTTGCCTTTTTGCTGGATCACCAACTTTAATTTCACCACCTTCCACGAAAGCGATAACCGAAGGTGTAGTTCTCTTACCTTCAGCGTTTGGGATTACAACTGGTTCGTTACCTTCCATTACAGAAACGCAAGAGTTGGTTGTACCTAAATCAATTCCAATAATCTTACTCATAATATATGTGTGTTTTTTGTTTTATTTAATTTTTAAACTCGTTAACAATAAGTCAATGATTATGCCATGACAAAAAATATGACATGATGGCAGATTTGATTACATGGAACAAATTTTTAAAAACAGTACTTTGGTACATGATTTGATACTAATTAAAAAAACTTTAGAATTATGAAACGTATACTTACATTTATTTTTGCCATTTCTTTATTTAGCAGCTGCACTACCGAAGAAATTGTGCAAGTTCAAGAAAACTTTTTTGCTGGACAATCTTTTGAAAGAACCACGGATTTAATTGCACCTAACTATGAAGCCACATTTGAAATACCTTTAAATATAGATCTTCTTGAGTCTGATATGGTGCTTGTTTATCATTTAGTCGGAGTCGATAACGATGGCTTTGATATTTGGAGACTTATGCCAGATACTGTATATACCAATGACGGTCAGGAATTTCAATATAATTTTGAACATAATTTTGATTTCGTAACTGTTTTTATTGAAGCGCCATCAACTTTTGACTTTAATTCCCTCTTAGATGGTGATTTATTTGACCAAACGTTTAGAACTGTAATATTGCCTGTAGACTTTGTTAATAGCAGCAATTTAGATATTACTAATTATAACGACGTTATGGAATATGTCCAATAATATTGGAAATTCCAAATTAAAACAATCTTAAAGCCTGAAATTAATTTCAGGCTTTTTTATTTCTAAAATTATCTTCATTGCTGAAACAACTTCTATATTTGCAATTCAACTAAAAGGATTTCGTGAATGGAATGTATTTCTGTCTTTGACATGCTTAAAATCGGAGTTGGTCCTTCAAGTTCTCACACTTTGGGACCTTGGCGTGCTGCCGAACGTTGGATTAAAGAATTGAAAGGTAAAAATCGGTTTGATAAGGTGGAAAAAATTACTGTCGATTTATATGGGTCTTTGTCTTTAACGGGAAAAGGCCATGCCACAGATTATGCTGTAATTTTAGGATTAACTGGTGCTGACCCAGAACGTATTCCTGTTGATAGTATTAGCACTATAATTGATGATGTAAAGACAAACGAGGTCTTAAAATTTAACAACGAAAAAGCAATTCCTTTCGATTTTAAATCTCATATTATTTTCAATCGTAAATTTTTACCATTTCATTCTAACGGAATGATATTTACTGCCACAATTAATGGTCGAAATTACAAATCGACCTACTACTCTATTGGTGGTGGTTTTGTAGTGCAGGAAGAACGAAAAATATCGAAAGCCAATAAAATTATTTTCTACTGTACCTTTCCTTATCCTGTAGAAAAAGGAGAAGAGTTATTAAAGTTTTGTAACCAATTACAACTTCCTATTTCTGGGGTAGTTTTAGAAAATGAAAAATCGATTAGAGAAGAATCTTCAATTGATTTTGAATTAAAACGGATTTGGAATACCATGTTAGAATGCATGTACGTTGGCTGTCATACCGAAGGCAATTTACCAGGAGGACTAAACGTAAGACGACGTGCATATGATATTCATAAAAATTTAATCGGTGATTACAAATATGAAAATCCTCAAGAATGGCTTGAAACCATTAGGAAAACGGAAGTTAAATTTCGACAGATTTTAAAATGGGTAAGTTGTTTTGCGTTGGGAGTAAACGAAGTTAACGCATCACTAGGCCGTGTAGTAACTGCACCTACAAATGGTAGTGCTGGAGTTATTCCTTCTGTATTGATGTATTATATGGTTATAGAAAACCATGATGCCGATTTTGAACATGTAAAAAAATTCCTTTTAGTGGCTGGGGAAATTGGCAGTATCTTTAAAAAAGGGGCGACGATTAGCGCCGCAATGGGTGGTTGCCAAGCAGAAATCGGAGTATCTTCTGCTATGGCAGCTGGAGCATTGTGCGAATTATTAGGTGGAACACCTGAGCAAGCATTAGTAGCTGCAGAAATTGCCATGGAGCATCATTTAGGTCTAACATGTGATCCTATTGGTGGTTTGGTTCAGATTCCGTGTATAGAACGAAACTCTATGGGAGCCATTAAAGCGATAAGCGCTGCGGAATTAGCTCTGGATACCGATCCCAAAAATGTCAAAGTCCCTTTAGACAAAGTTGTGAATACGATGTGGGAAACAGCAAAAGATATGAATACGAAATATAAGGAAACGTCGGAAGGTGGATTGGCAGTTGGAGTACATTTGACGGATTGTTAAAAAGATGAAAGTCCGTAAATATCAATTTACTTTGATGTGTTCGAAAGCATGATTCAACCTGTTAGCTTTTAGTAAAAACACAAATTCAAAAGTTTTTATCAAATCACGGTTTTAATTCAAAATATCGATTCAATATTATTTGTGACTTTAATTAAAGAAAAGTTTAACAATTCTCATTATTTTTACATTTAACTAATAAAAGCACAATGTCAACAGCGAAAAAGGACTATAAAAGAATTACGGTAAAGACTTTAGTAGATATGAAGTCTAAAGGTGAAAAAATATCGATGCTAACAGCTTACGATTATACGATGGCAAAAATAGTAGATGGTGCAGGTGTTGATGTTATTTTAGTTGGTGATTCTGCTAGTAATGTTATGGCAGGCCATGAAACGACACTGCCTATCACACTAGATCAAATGATTTATCATGCCTCTTCTGTAGTTAGAGCAATTGATCGCAGTTTAGTGATTGTTGATTTACCTTTTGGTAGTTACCAAAGTGATCCTAAGGAAGCGTTACGTTCTGCTATAAGAATCATGAAAGAATCGGGAGGGCATGCCGTAAAAATGGAAGGTGGAAAAGAAGTCAAAGATTCTATAAAACGTATTTTGAATGCAGGAATTCCTGTCATGGGACATTTAGGTTTGACTCCTCAATCTATATATAAATTTGGTACATATACGGTTAGAGCTAAAGAAGAACAAGAAGCGCAACAATTAAAAGAAGATGCCTTGATGCTCGAAAAATTAGGTTGTTTTGGAATAGTTGTTGAAAAAATTCCAGCCGCGTTGGCCAAAGAAGTTGCTGAGAGTGTTTCAATTCCGGTAATTGGCATTGGTGCTGGTGATGGTGTTGATGGCCAAGTTTTAGTTTTACATGACATGTTAGGAATGACACATGAGTTTAATCCACGCTTTTTACGTCGCTATATGCACCTTTTTGAAGAAATGACAAAGGCTATAGGCCAGTATGTTAATGATGTGAAATCCGAGGATTTCCCAAATGATGAAGAGCAATATTAAAAAGCCCCTTTGTCTAAGGTCATTTACCTAGAGGAGAAAAGTCAGTTCTCAGTAGCAGTATATAGCAATAATGAGGTAAATTTCAGAATCTGTGAAAATCCGTGAAATCCGTGTCAAACAAAATTCTTTCAAATAAAACAAATCTTCAAGTGCTACATGAGGACAATCACATAATTGTCGTTAATAAACGTGCTGGAGATATTGTACAGGGTGACAAAACTGGTGACAAGCCTTTGAGTGAAATCGTTAAATCTTATTTAAAAGATAAATATAATAAAGAGGGTAATGTCTACCTTGGTGTTGTACATCGTTTAGATAGACCAACAACAGGTATAGTGCTTTTTTCTAAAACAAGTAAGGCATTACCAAGACTGAACAAACTTTTTGCAGAAAAATCTGCGAAGAAAACGTATGTGGCTTTGGTGAAAAATGCACCTCCAAAAACTGAGGATACTTTAGTTCATTGGCTCAAAAAGAATCCTAAAAACAATAAATCTACAGCCTATAATAAAAAAGTTGACGGGACTAAGAAAGCTATTCTCCGTTATAAAGTGATTCAAAAACTTGATAATTTTTATCTAATAGAAGTTGATTTAGAAACGGGAAGACACCATCAAATTAGAGTGCAATTATCATCTATTGGATGTCCCATAAAAGGGGATTTAAAATACGGCTTCGATCGTAGCAATAAAGACGCTAGTATTAGTTTGCATGCGAGAACACTATGTTTTATTCATCCTGTTAAAAAGGTAGAAGTCATAATTACTGCGCCACTTCCAAATGATTCCCTTTGGAACGCTTGTTTTTCGTAAAATCATCTAATAAACTACTTGCCATCAACATTCCCTGAATTCTATAGTCTTATTTATATTTACTTCTGTTTGGTTCTTTCATCAGCTCAAAATTTTAGTCTGAGATTGAAAGTTTTTTGAAGAATATTCATTAAATGATAAAATTGCCTTCTGTATTCTAGAAATAGGTCAAAACAAAAAACCCTCACTAAATAAATAGCAAGGGTCTTCAAAAAAGGCGGCGACCTACTCTTCCACAGTAAAGCAGTACCATCGGCGCAAACGGGCTTAACTACTCTGTTCGGAATGGTAAGAGGTGAGCCCCGTCGCTATAACCACCTTAAGTCTTTATCCCGGTCTTGGCCGGGACTTTGGCTGTTATAAAATAATCAACACTAATATTGTTGACATATTGAAAAGACGATAAATCGTCAAGAGATACATTAGATAAAATAATTATTGTAATTCATAAAAAAACAGACCCGCCCGGTAAACTGGTCACCGGGCGAAGTCGAAGTGACAATAAGCCTATGGGTTATTAGTACTACTCGGCTATGACATTACTGCCTTTACACCTGTAGCCTATCGACGTGGTCATCTACCACGACCCTTTAAAGAAATCTCATCTTGTGGTGGGTTTCGCGCTTATATGCTTTCAGCGCTTATCCCTTCCGAACGTAGCTACCCTGCAATGCTCCTGGCGGAACAACAGGTACACCAGAGGTTCGTCCAACTCGGTCCTCTCGTACTAGAGTCAGATCCACTCAAATTTCTAACGCCCACAGTAGATAGAGACCGAACTGTCTCACGACGTTCTGAACCCAGCTCGCGTGCCACTTTAATGGGCGAACAGCCCAACCCTTGGGACCTTCTCCAGCCCCAGGATGTGACGAGCCGACATCGAGGTGCCAAACCCCCCCGTCGATATGAGCTCTTGGGGGAGATCAGCCTGTTATCCCCGGAGTACCTTTTATCCTTTGAGCGATGGCCCTTCCATGCGGAACCACCGGATCACTATGCTCTACTTTCGTACCTGATCGACCTGTATGTCTCTCAGTCAAGCTCCCTTATGCCATTGCACTCTGCGCACGGTTACCAAGCGTGCTGAGGGAACCTTTAGAAGCCTCCGTTACTCTTTTGGAGGCGACCACCCCAGTCAAACTACCCACCAAGCACTGTCCCCGGTTAGGGGTTAGACTCTAGATAAGCAAAGGGTGGTATTTCAACAATGACTCCACGACGCCTGGCGACGCCGCTTCGAAGTCTCCCACCTATCCTACACATTACTTATCCAAAGCCAATACTAAGCTATAGTAAAGGTTCACGGGGTCTTTTCGTCCCACTGCGGGTAATCGGCATCTTCACCGATACTACAATTTCACCGAGCTCATGGCTGAGACAGTGTCCAGATCGTTACACCATTCGTGCAGGTCGGAACTTACCCGACAAGGAATTTCGCTACCTTAGGACCGTTATAGTTACGGCCGCCGTTTACTGGGGCTTCATTTGAGATCTTCGAAGTAAACTTCTAAACCCTCCACTTAACCTTCCAGCACCGGGCAGGTGTCAGGCCCTATACATCATCTTTCGATTTAGCAGAGCCCTGTGTTTTTGATAAACAGTCGCCTGGACTTTTTCACTGCGGCCCCCCAAAAGGGGGCGACGCTTCTCCCGAAGTTACGCGTCCATTTTGCCTAGTTCCTTAGCCATGAATCTCTCGAGCACCTTAGAATTCTCATCCCAACTACCTGTGTCGGTTTAGGGTACGGGCTGCTTCACTCGCTTTTCTTGGAAGTCGATTTGCTAGATTATCACCTTGACCGTAGTCTCAGTGTACTATCGCCGTGTTGCCACTGGCTTCAACGTACTATTCCGTCAGTACGCACTAACTTTTCGCCTCCGTCACTTTTAGTGTGAGCAGGTACAGGAATATTAACCTGTTGTCCATCCACTACCCCTTTCGGGTTCGCGTTAGGTCCCGACTAACCCTCAGCTGATTAGCATAGCTGAGGAAACCTTAGTCTTTCGGTGTGCGGGTTTCTCGCCCGCATTATCGTTACTTATGCCTACATTTTCTTTTGTAGCTTCTCCAGCATGCCTCACAGCACACCTTCGACGACACTACAATGCTCCCCTACCACTTTTACAAGTCCATAGCTTCGGTAGTATGTTTATGCCCGATTATTATCCATGCCGGATCGCTCGACTAGTGAGCTGTTACGCACTCTTTAAATGAATGGCTGCTTCCAAGCCAACATCCTAGCTGTCTGTGCAATCCAACCTCGTTTATTCAACTTAACATACATTTGGGGACCTTAGCTGATGGTCTGGGTTCTTTCCCTCTCGGACATGGACCTTAGCACCCATGCCCTCACTGCTGATCAACATTTTATAGCATTCGGAGTTTGTCAGGAATTGGTAGGCGGTGAAGCCCCCGCATCCAATCAGTAGCTCTACCTCTATAAAACTATAAATCAACGCTGCACCTAAATGCATTTCGGGGAGTACG